>JAEXGR010000026.1 GCA_023450745.1 Synergistota bacterium | reverse complement strand
GACTTCCCGTATATCACGTATTCGATGAGGCCATTCGCTCAGAGTGCGACCCGGCGCAGTGGGAAGAGCAGATTTCCATGATGGAAATGGTTCTCGATCCCGAAGCGCTCGCGGCGGCCGTCAAAGGTATGCGCGACGAGTACAGCAAAGTACAGCTGTAATTAAGCCAAGACGACAAAAAGGCAGGGAGAGTTCCTTCATTTATGCGGGAACCCTCCCTGCTTTTTATAAACGCGCGCCCACGCGCAAAAAATCATTCGTCCGGCCGCAGCGCCGGTCAGGGACTAAATTCCGTCCAATGTAAACGGGCTGGCAATACGTGCCTATTTCTTATTTTCGTCCGCAGGCGGCCAGGCCGCCACATACTGCTGAACGCGCTGGTCCTGCGGCAGCGCGCCCGCGTCGCGCCAGGTGTCGAAAAATTCTTCCATGTTCTCCACGGTATAGCCGTCCTGACAGTGGTCGCGCACGTCGGAGCTGTCCATAAAGATGAGCACGTCGTCGGTCGTGGGCTCCGTCCCCATCGTGTCGTATCCGATGATGACGCGCCAGTGGGCGCCGAGGCAGATATTTTCGACCATGACGGGGATGCCCCGCCGCAGTTTTTCGATCACGTAATCTTTAAATTCCCCGGGCGTTTTGAAGATGATCTGGTTCTTTTCCGGCGCGTAAAAGCTGGATTCGACGTGCCACCCAATGCTTTTGAAAAATCCACAGAGCCCGCTCGTGGGAGTGCCGCCCTCTCTTCTTTCGTTGAGCTCGGTGAGCGTTCCGCAAAGTTTTACCAACGCCGTCTCGTCGTAGGAGGTGACGCCGAAATGCCAGAGCACGGAAAGCGCGGCGCAGGGGCCGCAGCTGTAACCCTTAGTCTGCTGGTAGGTCGGATAGCGGCTGATGATCGTAAGCCCCTTGTCGTTGCTTTGCAGGGAATAAAAATCCGGCGCTTTGAAATACGGCGAATCTTTGACGCACGAAAAGCGGCCGCAGCCGGCGGCGCTGTCCGGCTCTATCGTGATCCCTTCCGGAACGGGGATTTTTCTTACTCTCTCAGTCATGATTCAGCCGACGATCGCGCTGAGAAGCTTTTTATCGGGACGTTCCTGAAGCAGGGCCAAGGCGACGCTCAGAATATGCGTGTTGTCCACCCAGAGGAAGGAGGCGCTCGTAAGCAGCCTGTCGGTGGCCTCCGACGGCGTGAAGACGAGGTTCCCGTTCACGATCCCCCACTTGAGCCGCTTCCAGTCATAAAACTCCGACTGCGAGCCCTTGAACAGCCCTTTCTGCGTCACGGTGATCCCCTCGTCGGCGACGGAAAAGTCGCCGAACTGAAAGCTCTTTCCCTTCCGCAGGCCGTCAAGCAGCTCCGCCATCAGCCTTTTTCCCACAGCGCGCCAGAAACGCTGGGTGAGGTGCTCGTAAAAATCTTTCTGCTTCGTCTTAATCGTAAATTCGCGGGTCTCGGTCCCGAAGGTCGCGAGATACCTCACCTTCGGAAAGGGGCCGCCCCGTCTCTGATCCACGCCCCAGCGGAGCCGCGTTATCGTCTTGAGGGGAAATAGTTCTCCGCAGTACAAAAAACCGGCGGGCGTTATATCAAGGCTCTTTTTAAAGGGCCAGATGCCAAAGCTGCAATGAAAATCTATTTCGTTATGCCAAGATTTTTTATCCACGACAGACCCGCTCCTATAATTTATCTTTAATATCGACATAGCCGGTGCCGGCTATCGTTATAAAAAACCTGATCTCCGGCCGCTTCCTTGATTTTACTATAAAAGTGGCCGCTGGGGTCAGCGTAAACCAGCGACCGGAAAAAATTAATTCGCTCACGCCCTCGTAAGCCAGCGCCGCGTCTTCAAAGGAATAGACCTCGTGCTGTAAGCGTTTGCTGCCTCCCAACCACTCTATAGTTACTTCAAAATTATGAAATACATCGTCAGTAATTTTGACATTGAATTCAACGCTTTCCCTCGCCGCTAAGGCCATCCGGTGCTTTATCCAGGAGCAAAAATCTTTCGCTTCATTTAAAATTATGCGCCGTTCCCTTGCCGGGGAATCCTGAACGGCCAGCACGGCGATGCCGGCGGCGCTCCCGATGATCAGCAGCACCGAAAGCAGCTCCGCGAGCGTAAAGCCTCTTTTTTTACGCACCGCTCCCTTTTGTGTTTTCGAGCGCCGAGAGGACCCACCGATAGAACGGATGCTCCCGCTTGTACAGCTTGCCGTCGGGGTCCGTACAGCCGTGTTTCGTCCATCCCTCCGTAAGCAGCTTGCCGTCCGCGGCGCGCACGACGCGATACGCGAATTTTACGCTGTGGACCTTGAGCTCGGAGACGCACCCCCAGAGCTCTATTTCATCGTCATAGCGGGCCGGGTGCTTGTAGCGGCAATAGGCCTCGACGACGGGAAGCATCAGCCCCTCTTTTTCCCACTCGGTGTAAGCCTTCCCCCAGCCGCGGCAAAGCTCGGTGCGCGTCACCTCGAACCAGTCGAGGTAGTTGGCGTTGTAAACGATCTTCATCTGGTCCGTCTCGCTGTAGCGCACCCTGATCTTCGCGGCCAGCGTATACCTTTCTTCCATCGGTCATTCTCCTCTCTAAGCGCCTAAGGCCCCGCGTTTGTACAGAATATACTTCGCCCGGTCCAGCGGCGATACTCCGCGGTAGGGCACTTCGAAGCCCTCGCCCGGCGGGCAGGGGGCGTAACCGGCATTGGCCGTGGAGAGCGTTCCGCGCCCGCCCGTGAGCGAAGCGATGCGCAGCGGAAAGTCCATGCTCGACGCCAGCGGCAGCAGCCCTTCCATCATAAAATTGCCCTTGCGGACCACGGGGCTGTCAAAAACGCCGCGCATCGCGATAACCTCGCCGATCAGCCGGCCGCTCGCCTCTTCCGGGAAGGTGAGGCGAAATTTCTGCATCGGCTCCAAAAGCTCCGTATCGCTTGCGACAAGCCCGTCCATGATCCCCATCGGCGTTGCGAGCATGAAGTCAAGAGGATGCGTATGCACCGTGTGGTGCTCCCCGCCGACGAGCCTGATCCTGATATCCGTAACCTCCCAGCCCTTGGGGCCCTGCCGGAGCGCCTCGGGAATGGTCTGGCGCACCTGCGCCTGATAGCGCGTATATATCTTGTCGTTGGGCACAATGCTTTCGAAGACGACGCCCGCGCCCAGAGGCAACGGCTCAATCTCGAAGTCCATCACCGCCCAGCAGGGCTTGGGCATGGTGTATTCGACATAGCCGCGCGCGCGTTTCCGCGGGCGCTCTTTATATATGACCATCGGCTCGCCGATCGCGGCCTCAAGGCCGAACCTCTCGGTGAGCAGCGTCTGCAATATTTCTATCTGAATCAGCCCAGTGACGCGCACGAGCAGCTCGCGGGACTCCTTTTCCCAGATCACGTCCAACAAAGGGTCCTCGGCGGCGAGTTCCGCGAGGGCGGCCAGCAGCGCCGGATACTGCTGAGGCTCGGCGGGCGTGATCCGCACGCGCAGTACCGGCGCTGCGATCTCCGCAAGGGGAGGAACATAGGAGGGGTCGCCGATGATGTCGCCGCTTGCGGTCCCCGCCAGGCCATAGACGGCCCCAACCTCGCCCGCGCGGAGGATGCCCGTGTCTTTCTCCTTCACGCCGAGCACCTCGCGTATCTGCGTCACCTTCTCATCGCGATCCGCGCTGACGTTGCGCACGCTGTCACGGTTTTTCAGCGTGCCGGAGAAGAGGCGCACATGCGCCACGCGCCCCAGGGCGGGGGTGTGCTCTACCTTGAAGACGACGCCGGAGAGCGGCCCTTCGTCCGCCGGCTCTTTCGCCAGCCGCGCCAGAAGGTCAAGCAGCGGCTCCACGCCTTCGCCCTTAAGCGCGGCCCCGCGAAGAACGGGAGTGAGCTTCCGCGAGTAGAAGGAATCCCGCAGCAGCGCGTCAAGCTCTTCGTCGCAAAAAGCGTCCGCGCCCGCGTCGAAATATTTCTCAAGCGCCACGTCGTCGTATTCGGCGAGCGTCTCGGCCATCAGCTCTCTGTCTCCGAGGTCCAGCACGCGCGGCGCGCGCCCCGTCAGCTCCTTGATCTCCGCCGTCGCTGAGTCGGCGTCGGCCCCCAGACGGTCCGTCTTGTTGATGAAAAAGAGCGCCGGGATTCCCATCTTGTCAATGGAACGCCAGATAAGCTCCGTCTGCGACTGGACGCCCTCGACGGCGGAGACCACGATCACGGCAAGGTCCATCGCGCGGACGGCGCGCTGCACCTCGGCGGAAAAATCGCTGTGTCCGGGGGTGTCGATGATATATATCTTCCGCCCCTGCCACATAAGCAGAGCGGAGGCGGCGCGGACGGAGATGCCGCGCCGCCGTTCAAAATCCATGAAATCGGTGTGCGCGCTCCCCTCGTCCACACGCCCGAGCGAACGCACCGCCCCCGCCTTGAAGAGCATCTGCTCCGTGAGCGTCGTCTTTCCCCCGTCAACGTGGGCCAGAATGCCGATCGTGAGCGGGCGCGTTACGCCTACAGCCAATGTATCTTCGCTTCCCGGCGCGGAGGATACTGGCGCAGGGGCCGCAGCTGAGGCCAGCCGATCATCTGGGCCCCGCACACGTGCTCGTCCTCGCTGATTCCGAGGTACTCACGCAGCGGCGCGAAATTGCGGATCGCCATCGTCAGGTAGCCGCCCCAGCAGCAGCCGATCCCCAGGCCGTGGGCCGCAAGCTCAAGATATGTAAGGGCGATCGCCCCGTCTTCAGGCCAGCGGTGCTCTTTCGGAACGACCGCCACCACGGCGTGCGGCGCGCCGCGCAGCAGCGCGTCCTCTCCCGCCTTGGCCTTCGCGATCATCGCCGCGCCAAGCAGCGCCGAAGGGTCGGTCGGATTTTTGAATATCTCTTCGCGGAACCAGCAAAGGATGAGATTGGTGATCTCTTTGGTCTTTGCCGGCTCCTCAGAGACGACCCAGCGCACCGGCTGATAATTGACCGCCGTCGGCGCCTGCCGCACCGTCTCGAAGATTCGTTCAAAAGTCTCGCGGGAGAGGCGTTCCGCCTTAAATTTACGGATGCTGCGGCGTGTTTTAAGCAGGTTTTCCGCCTCCTCCGCGCCGGGCATCGCAATCTCAGCCGTATTTACTATCTTTTTGGGATCCATGAATGAGAGGATATCCGCGTACGCCGGACAGAAGAGCACACACTGGGCGCACTGGATACAGCGGCTGCTGTGCTTATCCGACATTTCGGGATAGCCGTCGTCGCCAAATTTTATTATTCCCGCGGGGCAGATACGCAGACACGTTCCGCACCTGGTACACTTCTCACGGTCAACTCTGAGTTCATTCATCTGGTCTCACGCTCCTGAGCTTCGTAATTTTTGTCAAGACTAAATAATTTTATCACTACGCGGCCCAAATTTATCCTCCAATCGCGTAAAAGCATGGGGCGCATGATGCCGTTTTAAGCTATAATCTGTGATTGGAGCAGAAATGCAGCCAATTACAGGAGGTAATTTCATGAAGCGGACAATCATCACGCTGGTACTCATCGCGGCCCTTCTCGCGCCCGGTACCGCTATGGCCGATATATCGAACCTGATCCCGCCCTTTCACTGGACGTATCATTCGCTGAGCAACCTTTCGGCTAAAGGGCTGATCGGCGAACAGGTAGTGCCCGGCAAGAGCGCTTTCACCCCCGAGCAGGTGGTGGCGCTGGTAGTCATCGCCCTCAAACACGCGGAGAACGACATCACGAAGCTCGGAGACGCGGAGCTTTCCAGCCTGCGCCAGCTCGCGAACGCGTACCGTCCATACTTCAAAGAGGCGGGCTACGACTATAACATCATCCGCAACGATATCGAGATGGCGGCGATACGGGCGGGGCTCACGGCGGTAGAGACAAACGAGGGCTTTACGCCAAACCCGCAGACGCTGTCGGCAAAGGCGGCCCTCTCCGTCAATAAATTCACCTTCGACCTCTACAGGCAGGTGGCGGCGGAGCATGGCCGCCGCAATCTCTTCATCTCGCCCTACAGCGTCACCTCGGCGCTCGCGATGACCTACGCCGGCGCGCGCGGCGTCACGGAACAGCAGATGGAGAGGGTGCTCTCGCTCTCGCCGGACATCCACAAGAATATGGGCGCCCTCATCAACGAGATAAACTCGGTCCCGCAGGACGTCGCCCAGGTAAACACGGCAAACGCCGTCTGGCCGGCGAAGCAGGAGAAGATCCTGCCCGAGTACGCGCAGACGGTCCGCGATTATTACAACGCGGGGCTCATTCCCCTCAACTACAAAAGCAGCCCCGAGACGGCGCGCAAAACGATAAATAAATGGGTGGAGAAACAGACCCAGCAGCGGATAAAGGACATCATCGGCCCCGGCGTGCTGAGCAAAGAGACGCTGATGGTGCTGACGAACGCCGTATATTTCAAATCATCGTGGCGTGAGGAGTTCCAGGCGGTCAACACCGTGCCGCGCCCCTTCTGGACCAGCCCCGAGAGGTCCGTCAAGGTCCTCACGATGAGCCGCACGGGAGAAAAGATCGACTACGCCAAACTCAGCGATGCGGAGATCGTGGAGCTGCCGTACAAAGGCGGGCATTTTTCAATGCTGGTGCTGCTTCCCGACAAAAAATCCGATATCGAAACGCTGGAAAAATCGCTGAGCGCCGAACAGCTGATAAAATGGACCGCCGCGATGACCCCGCAGAAGGTCAAGATATACCTGCCGAAGTTCAAGCAAGAGAACGATTACGACCTGGCGCAGACCCTGGCGAAGATGGGCATGCCCTCGGCTTTCAACCCGAACTCCGCCGACTTCTCCGGGATGACCGGACTTGACGACATCTATATAAGCAACATCATCCATAAGACCTTCGTCGAGGTAGCGGAAGAGGGCACGGAGGCCGCGGCCGCGACGGCGGTCATCATGATGCGCGCCTCGCTGCCCGCCCCCGACAACGACGCGGTGGTCTTCCGCGCCGAGCGGCCCTTCATTTACCTCATCAGGGACAACACGACGGGCGCGATCCTCTTCATCGGCAGGTACACAAGACCGTAAGACGCCGGATTTTCTCGGCCACCCCGGCGCCGCCGTCAGACGGGCCGCGAAATATCAAAAAAAGACAGCCGTCCGCCTTCAACGTCATGGCGGACGGCTGGTTTTCAAAAAAGCAAAGGCTATCTACGAATCGCAGGAAGCTTCATTCTTCTTCCCCGTCCTCCGTTTGGACAACATCATCTTCGCGCAAGACCGGGAGCTGCTGGACGTTTTTCAACGCGCGATTTATCATTCTGGTACGGGTGCCGGCCCTGTCAAGTTCTTTTCCGGCGTCGTCGATCTTTTTTCTGGTCCGCTCAAGGACGCCGCCGAACTTTTCAAATTCGGTCTTCACCTTGCCGAGGAGCACCCAGACCTCGCTTGAACGTTTTTCGATCGCGAGGGTGCGGAAGCCCATTTGCAGGCTGTTGAGCAGCGCGCAGATGGTGGTCGGCCCCGCGGGAACGACGCGAAAATCGCGCGCGAGCTGTTCGCAGAGGCCGTCGATGCGCAGCACCTCGGCGTAGAGCCCTTCGACCGGCAGATAGAGGATGCCGAAATCTGTGGTGAAGGGCGGCTCGACGTACTTGTCGCGTATCGCCTTCGCCTCTTCGAGTACGCGAAGGCGCAGCGCCTTCTGCTGTTCCGCTATCTGCGGGACGTCGCCGTTCTCCGAGGCGGAGATGAGGCGCTGATAGTCCTCCAGAGGAAACTTTGAATCTATCGGCAGCCAGACCTTGCCGTTCTCGTCGTCGGCGCCAGGCAGGATTACGGCAAATTCCACGCGCTCGCTCTGATTGGGGCGAGTAGCGACGTTTTCAGCGTATTGTTCCCTCGTGAGAAGCTGTTCGAGCAGCGTCCGCAGCTGCATCTCTCCCCAGGTGCCGCGCACCTTGACGTTTGTCAGCACCTTTTTTAGGTCGCCAACGTCTGAGGTAAGGGCGCGCATCTCCCCGAGGCCTTTGTGTACCTGTTCCAGGCGCTCGGAGACGTTGGTGAAGGCCTCGCCAAGCCGCTTTTCAAGCGTCGAATGGAGCTGCTCGTCGACGGTGGCGCGCATTTTTTCCAGTTTTTCTTCGTTGCTTTTGTGCAGCTCGCGCAGCCGTTCTTCCACCACGGCGCGCACCGCTTCGAGCTTTTCCTCGTTAAGGCGGCTGATGTTCGTCAGCTGGTTCGAGAAGACCGCGAGACTTTCGGCCTGCCGCCCGCCGATCTCTTTGATGCGCGTCGCCTGGGTCTCCCCCAGGCTCGCAAGCTGCGCGGAGAAACTTTGAAAACTCTCTCGCTGGAGGTCGCCGATCTCTTTAATGCGTTTGGCCTGCGCGTCGCCAAAGGAATCAATTCCGCGCGCCTGTTCGGCCCGCGCTTCGGCCGCCGCTTCGCGCTGTTCTTTGCGCATCGCGCTGATGCCGGCATTCAGCCGCTCCTCCGTATCGTCGAGCCGCGCCTCCATCTTTTGCAGCCGCGTGAGCAGCTCCCTCGTCGCCTGCTCCATCGCGCCCGCGCTTTCGCGGAATCTGGACAGCGACATCACGATATATATGCCCGCTAAAACTGCCAGGGCCCCTATTCCGATCAATACCGGCATCGTCAACACGCACCTTCCGTTTTTCTGCCGCTATTATAAACTATTTCGACGCCGTCCTCTGTTTGCGTAAGCAAACCTCACAGACCTCTATAGAGGGCGGCTAGTGCCGGATGCGTTCACCGGCCGACGCCGTCCTCCGTTTGCGCAGGCAAACCTTTCAGACTTCAATCTGCCAGAGTGAGGAACCCCTCGCGGATCGCATACTTCGTGAGCTCGGCCATGCTCTCGCAGCCGAGTTTATCCATGATACGGCGGCGATGGGTGTCGACGGTGTTCTTGCTGATGGAGAGGGTGTCGGCAATCTGCTTGCCGTTGCGCCCTTTGACGAGGAGCTGCAGGACCTCCATTTCGCGTTCTGAAAGCGGATTGGCGCTGTGAGTGTCGTCGTTGGCCAGCAGCCGCAGGTAGTCCCCGACAAGCACCGTACAGGCCTTTGGAGCGAGGTAGATATCGCCGCGGTTCACCGTGCGGATGGCGTCCAGCACAAATTCCGGCGAACTTTCTTTCAGGACATAGCCCCTCGCCCCGGCCTTCAGGCTTTCGGCGATGAACCTTCGGTCGCTGTGCATGGAGATGACGATTACGGCAATCCCCGGCAGCGACTCGCAGATTTTTCCCGTCGCGGCGATCCCGTTCATATTGGGCATCGTCACATCCATCAGGACGACGTCGGGCTTAAGGCGAAGCACCGCCTCGACGGCCTCCGCGCCGTCGGCGGCCGAGCCGGAGACTTCAATGTCGCTCTCGCGGCTCAGGAGGCTTTTCAAGCCTTCGCGAAAGAGTTCGTGATCGTCGGCAAGAAATATTCTTATCACAGGGACAACTCTCCTTTCTCTCCCGCGCCGCCGCTCTTCAGCTTAAGCGGCGCGAGCAGCGATATGGTCGTGCCGGATTTATTGGAGACTATCTGCAGGTCCCCGCCGATATGCAGGAGGCGCTCATGTATACTGAACAGCCCGAGGCCGGATTTATTGGCATGCCCCGGCTTGAAGTTTTTTCTCATGCCGACCCCGTCGTCCTCGATCACCACCTGTATCTTGCTTGGGCCTCTGTTGACGCTGATGTGCACGGACGAGGCCCTCGCGTGCTTGATGACGTTTACCAGCAGCTCGCGGGACATGCGGTAGAGGATTATGCACACGGCGTCGTCGGCGGAATACTCCTTCAAGTCTCCTCTGGTGGATACGTTCCATTTTATCCCCCTCGGCGTCAACAAATTGTCCGCGAGCGCCTCAAGGGCCGGCGTAATCCCCACCTCGAGAAGTATCGGCGGGCTCAGCTCAAAGATGAGCTGCCGGCTCTCCACGATCATGCGCTCTACGGAGCCGATAGAATTTTCCAGGATCTCTTCCGCCTCTTTAGGACGCTCATAGTTTTCTTTCAGTTTGCGCAGGTCAAGCAGCAGCGAGAGCAGGGAATGGCCGATGCTGTCATGCAGGTCGGTCGCTATTTCGCGGCGCGTCGCCTCTTCGCTGATCGTCAGTTTGGTGGCGAGCTCGCGCAGCCGTGAGCGGTATTCGAGGAGCTTCTTTTGTTTTTCTTTAAGTTGTTCCTCTGATTTTTTCAGCTCCGTCCGGTCAAGAAAGATCGTGGTCACCTTGTCGCTCGCCAACGGAAAGGCGATCGCTTCCAGATATTTGCCGATGTAGGCGCTTTCGCTCTCGCAGCGAACGGCGCGCTTCTCCGTCGCGCAGCGTTCGATGATCTCCGACCAGCACGACTCAACGGACGGCCATACCTCGCGGAAGGTCTTTCCCACAACGTCTTCGCGGCGGACTCGGTTTACTTCTTCATAGGCGCTGTTGACATCTATATAGCGAACCGCATCTGCCCCGCGTTCTCCGATATCCGGTTCTATTTTGTAGAGCGCGATCGGGTTGAATGTCTGCTCAAAGAAAATTTCCTCAAAAAAATTATTTTTTACCATATCTCTACCGTCCGTCAATATTATTTTTTTATTATACCTCAAATAAAAGACCGGCATTTATCTTGCCCGGGAGAAAAAAAGCAAAGGCCGCCGCTATCCGACGACAGCGGCGGCTGGAACGAAGGGCTGGATCAGTTAATCCGGGGGCTTTGGGGAATACTCGCCGCGCATGCCTTTGACGGCCGCCGCTTTGCTTGCTCAGCGCCTCTGTCTTTTTCGGACCTCAAGCGTCCGGCCTGACAATGTGCAGGCTCTTATCGCAGAACCAGTCATACACGGTAGCCTCCGGCTCGCTCTGCCGGCGCAGGCGTTCGACGCTGGTGCCGATGATAAAGAGCGGGTTTGCCGGTTCGATCAGGTTTTTACCGTCAAGAACATAGCGCTGATAGACCGCGGCCAGCTCCTCCTCCGTATCGGCCGCCAGCACGAGCATCGTCCAGTTTTCCTGTTCATGCGAGTCGATATCGGCGTATCCGGGGATATAGACGCGGCGCTGCCCCAGCATGAAAAGGTGCAGATAACCGATGGCGTCGTATATCTCCTCGGGACTTTTGTCCGAGGTCCGCAGGAAGAAGAGGCGGTCGGCGTCCTTCATGTAGAAGATATCCTCCGGCAGGTGAGGCGTTTTGCGGTACAGCTCAAAATCATAACGGCTTCTGAGGATCAGGTTAAAGCGCTGGATACAAAATTCCGCGCCGCTTTCCCCCGCCCACTTCCACATGGCGGCGTCTCCGGGAACGGCGCTCTGCCTCGCGGCGACGCCCCATTGGGGGAAACGTTCCAGAAAATTTTTCACCAGCGGGTGCTCGGGCCACAGATACCGCACGCGCCCCTTCTCCTCTTTCCACAGCTCGTTACGGGAAAGTTTGGGAAAGACCGGCAGGCTCTCGTTTACCGAGTATTCTTTTACCCCAAACTGTCCGATAAAGGCGCGCTCCATGAGAAGGTAAAGCCTGTTGTTCCAAAGCGCCCCGGCGGGATCGAAGGGCTTGATCGGATAGGCGGGAAGGTACTGCTCTTGCGCGTATTCCAGCCGTTCCGCGTCGCCTTTGGGCGTCAAGATATATCCGCCGCCCGCCGTCTCAAGCAGGCCGCCGTCCGCCAGTCTGCTGAGGGCCGCCGGGTCCTCTCCGACCAGCGTAAAGGTCTCCTCGTCCCAGCAGGGATATTTATCTTCAAACAGAAGCAGCGCGTTTTCCATCTCAGCCTACCCTTTTTCTCCCTTTATCAGCGCCTTGACGAACGACCAGCAGGCGCACAGCATGATCAGAGAGAAGGGCATCGCCGCCGCCAGCGAAATGGTCTGAAGGTTCTGGAGGCCGCCGGTGAGAAGCAGGACCACGGCAAGCGCGCCCATAAGGACGCCCCAGACGACCATCTTGTTTTTAGGCGGGTTAAGGTCGCCGCCGGTGGAGTACATGGCAAGCACGAAGGTGGCCGAGTTCGCCGAGGTGACGAAGAAGGTGACGATCAGCACAAGCATGACGGCCGACATCAGCTGCCCCAGCGGATAATGGCTGTACATCTCGAAGATCCCCACCGAGACGTCCTTGAGGACGTTTGCGGAGACGGCGATCTTATCGACGAGTTCAAGGTGCAGCGCCGAGGTGCCGAAGATGGCAAACCAAGTGAAGCTGCCGAGAGCCGGTACGACAAGCACGCCGGCGACAAACTCTCTGACGGTACGGCCGCGGGATATTCTCGCCACAAAAGAGCCGACAAAGGGCGCCCAGGCAATCCACCAGGCCCAATAGTAGAGGGTCCAGCTGTCAAGGAAAGACTGATACTCGCCGCCATAGGGCGCGAGGGTAAAGCTCTCGCTGACAAGGCCGCTGAGGAAGTCGCCGATACCGGTCATAAGGGAGTTTACGATGGGAAGCGTCGGTCCGACGACAAAGAGCGACGCCATCAGCAGCAGGCAGATCCAGAGGTTGAAGTCCGCCACTATTTTGATCCCTTTCTCTATGCCCAGCGCCGCCGAGCCGGTATAAAGCACCGCGAGAAAGGCGATGATGATCACCTGAATCAAGGTCTCTTTGGGGATATTGAAGATGGCGTTCAGGCCGCTGTTAAGCTGCAGCGTGCCCAGCCCCAGCGACGTCGTAATCCCCGCCAGCGTGGCGAATATCGCGAGAACATCGACGGTTTTCCCGAAGGCTCCGCGGACCTTTTCCTCGCCGACGAGCGGAATGAAGATGGAACTGATCAATCCCGGAGTATTATGACGGAACTGATAATAGGCGAGCGGCATCGCGATGACGGAATACCCCGCCCACGGATGCAGCCCCCAATGGAAGAACGATATCTGCATCGCGTCTCTCGCCGCCTGCACGGAGCCGGGCTCGGCGCCGAAGGGGGTCGAACCGAAGTGGAAGAGCGGCTCCGCCGCCCCGTAGAAGACTAGTCCCACGCCCATGCCGGCGGAAAAAAGCATCGCGAACCATGACATGTTGCTGTATTCCGGACGTGACTCCTCCGGGCCCAGCCTGACGCTGCCGAAACGGCTGCAGGCAATGGCGATGCAGAAAATGACGAATATATTCATCGTCAGCATGTAGCCCCAGCCATAATATTTTGTGAGGCCGCCGTTGAGG
Source organism: Synergistota bacterium (assembly GCA_023450745.1). GTDB lineage: Bacteria > Synergistota > Synergistia > Synergistales > Synergistaceae > Cloacibacillus. Next base: position 66,389 of record JAEXGR010000026.1, on the reverse strand, counting down.
GCTTTTGCGAAATCGCCGAAACTTTGCGGCGAAACTAATCCCCAAAGGACGACCGCCAGGGTGATGGCGATCGAAACGATATAGACGGTATTGCTCTTGGACGAGCTATTATTTTCAGTCATAGCGGGAAGATTTCCTTTCGCAACAGTCAGGCCGGAAGAAAAGCGGAACGATAACGCTTCGCCCTTCTTCCGGCTGTTATTTATATTAGATGCTTACTTTAAATACCTCAGGGGCTTCTATTTCTTTGGCGAGCGAATCAAGCGCTACGCCGACCCTGTGATAGCGGAGCGCCCATTCTTCATCTTTGGAGAGGGTGGGATCGCCGAGGGGATAGGGGACCGAAACTGTCGGGACGATTCTGTTTGAACCGACCGTCTTCGCGACGTCGATCAGGTTGCACATGACGACTACGGGGAAACCGGCGCGTTCTATTTCTTTGGCCATCGTTGCACCGCAACGAGTACAGGTGCCTCAGGTAGCGGTGAGGACCACGGCGTCAACCTTCGCCTGTTTCAGCTCGGCGGCGATTTCCTTGCCAAACTTCGCCGCGTAGTTCTGCGTCGTGCCGGTGCCGACCGTCACGTAGAAGTAGTCGTGGAGCTTCGCGAATTTGCCCTCTTTCTCATAGGCGCGCATCGCGTCGACGGGGATGCCGCGGTCGGGAACGGCGCACATCGCCTCCGGGTCAAAGCCGGCGTGAATCGTCTTGTACTCGCCGGCCGGCAGGCAGTCTTTGCCGGCGATGTTGTATTTGCCCCACTTCTGGGCGGAGGCGCTCTGTATGCGGTCGGGGTTGTCCGAGGGCACGACGCCGCTGGAGGAGACGAGCGCGATCGTGCACTTGCTGAGGTCCTTCACCGCGGGCGCGGGCGGGATCTTGTCGGTCTTCGGAATGACAAGCTCCGTCTGGAACGGCTCGCCGCCCAGTTTCTTGAGCAGCATGTCGATGACGCGGTCCGCCGCCATCACGCCGCCGGGAGCGGGAATCTCGCTGCGAATGCCGCGCGGGAAATATCCCTCTTCGGCGGCGGGAAGCAGCGTTTCGCCCTTGGCGATCTTTTCGGCGTACTTGGCCATTAGTGTCAGGTCGTCCTTCATGAAGGTCGCCTTGCGTCCGCCCCGGAAGATCACGCAGTCGCCCTTATACTCGGCGACGCCGGGGTTTTCCTCGTTCATCGAGGTAATGACGGGAACATTGTAGCGCTCCGCGACCGCCTTGCAGACGAGGCCGCAGCCCACGCCGTAACGGCCAGCCATGAACGCGGGACCGGCGAAAAAGATGTCGAACTGTTTGGTGTCGAGCCAGGCGAATATCTCCGCGAGCGCCTCGTCCGTATGGTTCGTGATGTAGTTGTCGCCGCAGACGAAGGTGTTCGTCACTTCGACGTTCGGCATCATCTGATTGAGCATCAGCGAGCAGCCGATGAGGCCGTCGTGGAAGATCGGCTTGCTGTCCGCCGCGTCCTCGCCGCCGACCTGTCCAAAGAACTGGTTTATGTAATGTATGGCTTTCATCTATTTAGCCTCCCTTAGAAATCAGCGCAGCTTCTGCGTGAATAGCCGCTGATGTGGTTCGCGCAGAACATGCCGTTGTTTTCCATCACACAGCTGCCGTCCGGATTGATGCAGCCTTCCCAGCCGCCGGAGTTGCCGTCGCGCGCGAGCGCCTCGAGTTCCCCGATGACCTCAAGCGCGGGCATCTCGTAGAACTGGGAGACGTTTCCGGTCGTGACAAGCGCGTCGGTGGCGGGATTCATCGACACGAGCGGCTGCGAAGCGCCGTCTCTGCCGGTGGCCTCGTCAGAGAGGCCGATTGTTTTGATGCCGAGCCTCTCAAGCTCGACAAGCATCGCCGTATAGTCGACGTCTGGGTTGCCGTAGCCCTCTTCGGCGACGACGGCGCCCTTCGCGCCGACGGCGACGGCGATCTGCCCCGCGATCTGTACGCAGCGCTGTTTCTCTTCCATCTTCGGGTTCAGCGTGGAGAGGATGACGCCGAGGAAGTTGATCGTCTTGCCATGCTGGGCATAGAGGCGTTTGATCATCGGGTTTGTCGAGAACTCATAAGTCGAAATCTTCGACGAGCTGGGCATGAAGCTGCCGGAAACGAGGCAGCCGTCAAGAAATTCATTGGGGTGCATAAAGGTGGGGAGCATTCTGTTGCCGTCCCAGCCATATACGAGCGTGTTGTAGCCAAGAGCCTCCATCTGGGTCTGCGGCTGGAGCACATAGACGACGCCGGGAAGTTTTTTCACCTCTTCGCCGCGCTCCGCAAGCGGCGGCAGCTCGTAAACGTCCAGCTCCTCCGGTTCCATCCCGCGCACGCACTGCGCGAGATGCTCGGCAAGGCGCAGCCCCGCCCAGCGGATCGCGTGGTTCTTCTTCTGCTGTTCGCGCTGTTCGTCAAGCTCGTCAGTGTCGGCGATGAGAACCAGGTTCGGCATATCGCCCCAGATCGTGTAGTGCTGGTAGGGGCCGCCCATATCGATCAGACCGTCCTGGAAACCGCCCCAATGTTTGCCCACCGAAAGAAGCGTTACGCCGTCAAGGACATGCGTCCGGCCCATTCCGGCCTGGCCGAGCGGAGAGGTCACTCCGGGATAGGCCCCCTCGCCGCCCTCCACTTTGCAGCGGAACTCTATCGAATCCTTTACGGGGCACAGCCTGACCATGTCGCCGGGATGGACGACCTTCAGCTCCGCGTCCGTAATATGTTTGTCTTCGCGGACGACCTTCAGCGCATCCTCCCGGTCCACCGTGAGAACGCCGTTGCAATAAGCCGTTTTATCGCCAAAGACGATATCTTTGACTTTAAACTTGCCAATTTCTAGTCTCATGTTCTTCCTCCCTCAATATTTTATAAATTTGCTGCGGCCAATCTTTATGTGAAAAGGTACACGAAAAGGTCCTTCTGCCTCAATAGGGAAAAACGCTAAGAAAATTGTCATGCTTTGCACTACACGACGCCGCGCTTTAAAGACTTATCCGCGCCTTCATCATCACAGGCGGAGGCGCGGCTTCTCACGCGGGCAAACGCCGCCTTGCGGCCGCCGCCTCGCCGGCGAAAGACCGCGGCCCGCGACAAAGCGTTAGTAAAAAACGTTAATCGTCTTTCACAATTTCCGTTATAGCACATACATCCTATATTCAGATAACCTATATTTGTACATTACGGGCCTATCGGCAAAAGCGGGCAGGCCCAATATGTGCGGCACCGTTATATTCATTAAAATGCCGGACTGATATCTTCCGGCGATAATTTGTAAGGAGGCAATACTGTATGTCTGGTACCAAAAAGAGTCTTATGGAACGCTTTATCAGCGGCGTCGAACGGGTGGGCAACAAGCTCCCGCATCCGTTTTGGATCTTCACCTTCCTGATCGTGTTCGTCGTCGGGCTCTCCGCGATCCTCGCAGCAACCAATTTCTCGGTCACCTACCTCGCGGCGTCCAAAGACCCCACCGTCGCGCCGGCGATGAAGACCGTCGCCGTCAAAAGTCTTCTGAGCATTGAGATCCTCAACAAGTACTTCGGCAATTTCGCGGGGGTGTACGGCGGCTTCTATCCCATCGGCATCGTGCTGATCATGATGATGGCCATCGGTCTGGCGGAAAAGTCGGGCTTCATCACGGCGGCGATGAGAAAGATGATCCTGGGCGCGCCCGTACAGTGGATCATCGCCATCGTGGCTTTCGTCGGCATCAACGCCAACTTAGCCTCGGACGCGGGCGTCGTCTTTACGCCGCTGGTGGCGGCGGCGATGCTCAAGTCGATCGGCATGAACCCCTGGGTCGGCATCATCGCCGGTTACGCGGCGGCCAACGGCGGCTATACGGCCAACTTCTTCATCGCGGGCACCGACGCGCTGCTGGCGGGGATCACGGAGTCGATCTGCACCGGCAATAACATCAACTATCCGATATCTCCGCTGATGAACTGGTACTTCCTCATCGCCGGCACGGTGGTGCTGACGATATGCACGGTCATCGTCTGCAAATACTTCCTCATCCCGCATCTTCACGGCGGCAGGATCGACGAAATCGACACTTCTGAGCTCGCGAAGCACCAGCTGTCCGCCGAGGAGACAAGAGGCCTGCGTGTGGCGGGCACGGCGGCGCTCATCTTCATCGTCGCCCTCGTGGCGATGGCGCTGCCCGCGGGTTCATTCCTCCGCAACGCCGACGGCGGCTTCGTGCCTCGCTCGCCGCTGCTCAACAACGTCGTGGCGCTGCTCTTTTTCTTCTTCTGCACGATCGGCATCTCCTACGGTTACGCGGCCAAGACGATAAAATCGATCAACGACATCCCGGGAATGATGCAGGAGTCGCTCAAGGGCATCCTCAGCTTCCTCGTCGTGGCGCTGCCTGCGGCCTTCTTCATCGAGCTTTTCAACGAAAGCCAGCTGCCGACGGTGCTCGCGGTCAAGGGCGCGGAGGTCCTTAAGGCGGCCGATATCTCCGGAATCCCGCTCTTCCTGCTCTTCATCCTGATCTGCACCTGCGTGAACATCTTCATCACTTCGGGCGTGGCAAAGTGGCTGATCCTCGGCCCCGTCTTCGTCCCGATGCTCGCGATGGTCAACATTTCCCCCGCGATGACGCAGCTCATCTACAGGATCGGCGACACCTGCACGAACATCATCTCCCCCATCGACTATTATGTCCCGGTAATACTCGGCATGTTGGAGGCCTACCGCACGAACGAGAACCAGAAGGTCGGCGTGGGCACGCTGATTTCACTCTCCATCCCCTTCAGCGTCGCCTATATGCTCGGATTCATCGCGCTACTCGTATTCTGGTATGCGTTCGACCTGCCGCTCGGCCCCGGCGCCAATATATATATGTAAGCGCGGCGGCCGGCGAAAATTCCGCGGCATGGGCGCTCCATGCCGCGGGTATAATGGATAAGCACAGGAGATGAAAAGATGGAAGAGATGGAAAAGAGACTGATAGAGCTGCGCCGGGATTTTCACAGACACGCCGAATCGATGTGGAAAGAATACCGCACCGCCTCGATCGTGACAAGACACCTGATGACGCTCGGCATTCCCGTCGTTATGGGCGAGGACCTTTCCGTAAAAGGAATGCAGTTCCAGTACCCCTCGGAAGAAAAGATCGCCGAGGAGAAGCGGCGCGCCGTCGCGCAGGGCGCGGAGCCGGCGCTGGTGGAAAAAATGTGCGGGCTGCCCGGCGTGATGGGAATCATCGACACCGGCAGAGAAGGGCCGGTAACGGCCTTCCGCTTCGACATTGACGCGCTCCCCTTTTCCGAGACGGATTCCCCCGATCACAGGCCGGTAAAAGAAGGTTACGTCTCGATAAACGAAGGCTCGTGCCACGCCTGCGGCCACGACGGCCATACCGCCATCGGAATGGTCGTCGCGGAGGAGCTGATAAAGATAAAGGATTCTCTGCGCGGCCGGATCAAGCTGATCTTTCAGCCCGCGGAGGAGGGCGGCGGCGGCGCGCGCGGCATCGTAGAACGCGGCTGCCTGGACGACGTCGACTACTTCTTCGCCGGCCACGTCGGCCTCACGCAGCTGGACGGCCGTCCGCTGCCCTCGCATGGCATCATCGGCGGCGCGAAGGATTTCCTCGACAGCCGCAGGTACAACGTCATCTATAAAGGCAAGGCCGCGCACCCCTGCGGCAATCCCAACGACGGCAAAAACGCGCTGCTCGCCTCCTGCGTCGCGGCGCTGGGTATACACACGATCCCGCCGCACTGCCAGGGCGAGTTCCATCAAAACGTCGGCGTCATGCACGCGGGGAGCTCGCGCAACACGATAGCGGCGGACGCCTACATGGAGGTCGAGGTGCGCGGGGAGAACGACACCGTCGCCGAATATGGCGAAAAAAAGATGCTCGCCGTCGTCAAAGGAGCGGCGGAGGCCTATGAGGTGGCATGCGAGGTCGTCCTGATCGGGAAATCCTCTTCGGGCGCCTCGGACGATAAGGCGATAGAGATCGCCATGCAATGCGCGAGAACGATCCCCTGGTTTACGGAGTTCCATGACGTCGGCAGCGTCGGCGGCAGCGACGACGCCTCGGAGATGCTGCGCCGCGTCCAGAAAAACGGCGGCGTCGGCAGTTATATCGGCCTCGGCGCCGACTTCACCGCCAGCTTTCACGACAAGGCCTTTGATTTTGACGAGGGCGTGCTCGCTCCCGCCGTCGAGCTTTTCGTGAAAATGGTGGAACATATCCACTCATAAAAGCGTCTTTTCAATAAAACACCCTCCAATACACCAGAGCCGTGTCTTCGCCGATGTTATATAATAACGGGTGAAAACACGGCTTCTTAATATCAAGAGGAGGGGAACAGCTATGGCTGAACGTCCAGAAATAAATATTCCCAGGCTGATGACAGCCTACTATACCGAGCGCCCGGATATGACCGACAAGGGACAGCGAGTATCCTTTGGCACCTCCGGCCACCGCGGCTCCTCGGTAAAGGACAGCTTCAACGACGACCATATCGCGGCCATCGCGCAGGCGATCTGCGAATACCGGCAAACGCGGCGGATCACGGGGCCTCTCTTCATGGGGATGGACACCCACGCGCTCTCGGAGGCGGCGCTGCGCACGGCGGTCGAGGTCTTCGCGGCGGGCGGCGTCGAGCTGCGCCTGCAGAAAAATTTCACCTACACGCCGACCCCGGTGATCTCGCACGCGATACTCGGCTGGAACAGACAGAAGGACGCCCCCGTGGCCGACGGCGTCGTCATCACGCCGTCGCACAACCCCCCTCAGGACGGCGGTTTCAAATATAATCCCCCAAGCGGCGGCCCCGCGGGGACGGAGATCACGAAGCTGATCGAAGCGCGCGCCAACGAACTGATCGAAAACAAACTGAACGGCGTAAAACGCGTCGGTTTTAAAGAGGCGCTCTCGCGCGCCAACGTGCGCTTCATCGATTATGTCTCGCAATATACGTCGGAGCTCGGCGAGATCATCGATATGGCGGCGATCGCGGCCTCCGGCCTGAAGATAGGCGCCGACCCGCTCGGCGGCTCGGGAATCTTCTTCTGGGAACCGATCGCGGAACGGTACGGCCTGGACATTGAGGTTACAAACAAAGCCGTCGATCCGACCTTCTCCTTCATGCCGCTCGACCATGACGGCAAGGTGCGCATGGACTGCTCCTCGCCGTGGGCGATGGCAAAGCTCGTCGCGCTCAAGGATAAATACGATATCGCGTTCGGAAACGACCCCGATTACGACCGCCACGGCATCGTCACAAAGGACGGCCTCATGCAGCCGAACGCCTACCTCGCCGTCGCGATCGAGTACCTCTTCACGCACCGCCCGCTGTGGCGCGCAGCGTCGATGGCGGGCAAGACGCTCGTCTCCAGCTCGATGATCGACCGCGTGGCATCAGCCCTTGGCCGCAGGCTCTACGAGGTCCCCGTCGGCTTCAAATGGTTCGTCGACGGGCTGCTTGCGGGCGAGCTCGCCTTCGGCGGCGAGGAGAGCGCCGGCGCCTCCTTCCTGCGCAAGGACGGAACGGCCTGGAGCACCGACAAGGACGGCTTCATCATGAGCCTGCTCGCGGCGGAGATCACGGCGGTCACCGGCAAATCCCCTTCCGAGCACTACCGCGCGATGACGGCGCGCTTCGGCACGCCGCACTATTCGCGCAAAGACGCCCCCGCCTCGCGCGAAGAGAAAGGGAAGCTCAAAAAGCTCTCTCCCGCCGACGTCACGGCAAAGACGCTGGCGGGCGAAAAGATCACGGCGAAGCTCACCGCCGCCCCCGGCAACGGCGCGCCGATCGACGGACTCAAGGTCGCGACGGGAAACGGCTGGTTCGCCGCCCGCCCCTCCGGCACGGAGGACATCTATAAGATCTACGCCGAGAGCTTTAAGAGCGAAGAGCATCTTGCCGCGATCAACGAAGAGGCGCGGCGGATAGTGGCGAAGGCGATCGCATAGCGGAAATGGGGACGGCGGCATCCCGGTGGGAATGGCGGATATTCTCAGACGCCCCCTTTCTTTCCATAGCGCCTGTTTTTCAAAAGCTGCGCCGCGCCAACCGCAAGCGGGGCACGGATTTATATGTCCTCTCGAGGCTTACGGAGGCCAACCTCAAAATACGCGCCGGCGTCCTCGACGTCAAGATCCGCGTCGGCGTTTCGCCCTTTGGGACGGAGCTGTGGCGGCCGGCTTTCAAATCGCCGTTTCCGCCGGACGCCGCTGACGCCACCACGATAACCGGCTTCATCGGCACGCCGTTTCCCCGCGCCCTGGGCCGCGAATCATTTCCCGCGGGAGGGCCTCTCGCCATGATAGAGGTCGTGAAGGAGCGCGACATCTACATGATCGAAGATACGATAATCGAGGCCGGGACGGCCTCTTTCGCGGGACGCACAAAGTGGACGCTCTGCGTCGAGAGCGAAAAGCCGGAACAGGTGGAATACTTCGTCCGCGGCTGCCGCCTTGACGGTAAAGCAACGGCAAACTATGTAACGCTTTTGAAACACTTTTTAAAAATCTAATTGACATATCGAACCGCTAGTTATATCATTCACAGCAGTAAGCGGGATATGCACAATACAGAATAACTTTCAGCAGGAGAGTTGTTCTGTATTTTTTTATATTGCGATGCGGAACAACGCCGGTTGATGGTGGCTTGTTCCGCATTTTTTATTTTGTGAAGCAACGAAAACGAAAGGGGTTTTTATGCATGGGAATCATCGCACGCTGGGAATGGAGAACCTTTGGAACCGGCTCGTTCGGCAAATGCGAGGAGGCGGTTCGCGCGTTGGGAATGGACGGCAGCAAAAAGACGGAGGAGCTTTATATCCTCTCAAAGAAGAGCGACGAGAACATCAAGATCCGCTTTGACGTCGTCGACGTCAAGTCGCTGCAGAACGTAAACGGCGACAAGCTCGAACAATGGATGCCGGTGCTGAAGACGGGCTTCCCCATTGCGGCGGAGACGCTTGCCGGCCTCTTTAAGATATTCAAGGCGGAAGCGCCGGAGTTCAAACGCGCGGAATACACGTACGAACAGTTCCTCGACGAAGTGATCCGTCCGTGCGCCGACCTCGAACTCGTCGAAGTGAAAAAGAGCCGCGACATCTACAAGATAGAGGGAACGACGGCCGAGATCGCGGAGACCTCCTTCAACGGCCGGCCGTGGCGCACGATCTGCGTAGAGCACGAGGACCCGGAGCTCGTCATCTCCGTCGTCAAAAAGCTCGGACTTGAAGGGGCGCCCAACGTCAATTACATCCAGGCGATGAAGAAATCAGTGGGGATGATCAAATAATGAAAAAGGCGGTCATCGACATCGGCACCAACTCCATCAAATTCTGTCTGGCCGAAAGCGCCGCGCGCGACGGCTCGTTCACCGTTCTGAAGGACGCGAACAACATCGCGAAGCTCGGCGAAGGCCTAAAAGACACGGGGACCATCTCCCCCGAGGCGCTCGAGAGAAACGCGCAGGCCGTGGACGAATTCGTGCGCGAGGCGCGCGGCGCGGCGGCGGACGAAATAGTGATCGTGGGGACGATGGCCCTGCGCACGGCAAAAAACAGCGGCGAATTCAGGGCGAGAGTCAGGGAGCTCACGGGAATCGACCCGCGCGTCATCCCCGGCGAAGAAGAGGCGCAGCTTTCGTATATCGCGGTGGTCTCCGGCATTCCCGGCGCCGCGGAGGCCAACCTCGTCTCGTTCGACACCGGCGGCGGCAGCACCGAATTCGTCTTCGGAGAAGCCGGGGTCATGAAACGTAAATTCAGCCTCAATATCGGAGGAATCCGAATCACGGAGAGCTATCTCGCAGAGATGCCGGTCGCCCCGGAAAAACTCGCCGAAGCGCGCGCCCAGGTGCGCCGGGAGCTCGCGGAGGGCGGCGTGAGCGCCGGAGCCAAGTTCCTCGTCGGCATGGGCGGCAACGTCACAAGCATCGCCTCCGTGAAGCACCAGATGAAAGTCTACGACCCCGACGTGATCCAGGGCTCGAAGCTGACGCTCGCGGACGTGCGCGCCCAGGTCGCCAGCTACGCCGCGAAGACGCTCGACGAGCGCAAAGAGATCGTGGGGCTCCAGCCGAAGCGCGCCGACGTCATCCTCGCCGGCGCCTGCATCATCGAGGCGATCATGGAGCTCTGCGGCGTCTCAGAATTCACGGTCAGCGACAGAGGACTCCGTCACGGGCTGCTTTATAAACTCTTTAAAGGCCAGGCATAAGCGCCAACACAAACAAAGGAGGAATTTTGCAATGCGTAAAAGTTTGATCACTTCACTGGTAACGGCGGCAGTCATCGCGGCTTCTACCGTCCCGGCTCTCGCGGCATATCCTGACAAACCGATAAAGATCGTCAACTACGTGGCCCCCGGCGGACTGATGGACGTCACGAGCCGGAAGTTCGTCTCCATCGCGAAAAAATATACCGACGCCACGTTCGTGGTCGAAAACACCGCCGGCGCCGGCGGGCTTGTGGCGATCGGCGCCGTGCTCGAGCAGCCCGCCGACGGCTACACCGTCTTTGCCGCGACGACGTCGGTCGTGGACAAGGTCGTCTCCGCCAAGAAGAGCGTCGATGAAATGGTGTGGGGCTTTGAATGGGTCGCGATGCTGATGAGAGACCCGGAATGCATCATCACCTCCGAGAACGGCGGCTATACGACCTTCGCCAAGCTCGTCGAAGAGGCGAAAAAACAGGGCGGCAAACAGATATGGGGCGGCCCCGCCACCGGCGGCAACGACCACCTTTTCGCGCAGAAGGTGTGGGAAACGGCCGGCATGAAGGCCAAGTGGCTGCCCTACAAGAGCGGCCCCGAAGCGATGATGGGCACCCTCTCGGGACAGAACGCCGCCTACGTCGGAAACCCGGCGGACACGCAGGGCCGCAAGGGATACAAGATCGTGGCCGTCTCCGCCGTGAAGCGCCTGCCGCAGCTGCCCGACGTCCCCACCTTCAAGGAGCTTGGGTATAAGGGGCTGGACAACGAAATAATGTGGCGTGGCTTCGCCATCAAAAAGGGCGCGCCCGAAGAGGCCTACAAGTGGTGGGAAGAGCTGAACCGGAAGGTCGCGAAGGACCCCGAGTGGCGCAGTTTCCTCGTTCGCGACGGAATCGAGGTCTGCGACTGGGGCCGCGACAAGTTCAACAAGCAGGTCAAGGGCGACATCGAGACCGCGCAGCACTTTACCAAAAAGTAATCGGGAACCGACGATCTATGCTCCGCCCCTTGTGTTTCAAAAAGGGGCGGAGAGACGAAAGAGAGTGATTTTATGATACAGGAAGCCGCGCTCTACCTCGGAAAGCCGGCAGGAGCGCTGATACTCTGTATAGCTTGCGGCCTGACCGCCGCCTTCGCCGCCCGCGTATCCGCGGCGATGGGCAAGTCCGACAGGCTTGATTCACTGCTGGCGGCATTTTTAATTATCGAATTCTCGGCCGCGTTTATCCTTCTTTCATTCGGCTTCGAGGGCGCGGCGGAGGCGGAAAGCGACCCGCGGCTCGTTCCCCTTCTCTGGGGCGGCTCGCTGTTCGTTTGTTCGGCGCTGCAGTTTATAAAGATATGGAATCAAAAAGATTATCAGCCGGTCAAGTACGGACGCCTCGGCAAAGTCGCCCTGACCGTCGCCGTCGTCTTCGCCGCGATCGCCCTGTTCGACAGGCTGGGTTTTTTCATCTGCACCGGCGCGATGATCACCGCGCTCATGCTCCTCATGGGAGAGCGCCGCGTTCCGCTGATGGCGGGAACCGTCTGCGTGTGGATCGCCGTCACCTGGCTGGTATTCAACAAGCTTTTGCTGCTCGGGCTGCCGGTCGGCAGTCTCTTTAAGTAAGGGAGCGTGACGGTTATGGAAATGTTGAGCGCCCTTTTAGCGGGGCTTCGCAATCTCGCCGGGTTCGGGCCCTTGGCCGCGATCGTGGCCGGCGTGATCGTCGGCATCCTCGGCGGCGCCATGCCCGGAGTATCGCCCTCGATGGCGGTCGCGATACTGCTTCCCTTCACCTTCGGCATGAGTCCGACGATGGGGCTGGTAATGCTTTGCGCGATATATCTCGCCTCAAACTACGGCGGCTCGATCACCGCGGTCACGATAAATACGCCGGGCACGCCCTCCGCCGTCGTCACGGCCTTCGACGGTTATCCGCTCGCCAAGAGCGGGCGCGCCGGCGACGCGCTGGGCGTCTCGCTCGTCGCCTCGGTCGTCGGCGGCTTCGTCGGCATCATCATCCTGATCTGCTTCTCCGCGCCGCTGGCGAACTTCGCGCTGAAGTTCTGGCCCGCGGAGTACTTCGCGCTGGCCGTCCTCGGGCTGACGACGGTCGCCTCGCTCGGCGGCGGCAAATGGCTCGAAGCGCTCATCGCGGTGCTTCTCGGCCTGCTGCTCAACACGGTGGGGCTTGACCACGTAAGCGGCGTCTCACGATATACCTTCGACGTCATCAGGCTCTACGACGGCTTCTCCTTTATCCCCGCGCTCATCGGGCTCTTTGCCCTGAGCGAAGTGTTTGCCAACATTGAAGAGGGCAACTTCAAGGCCTTTGACAGCGTCTCCGACGACGGGCTCTCCTCGTGGCCGACCATGAAGACATACCTAAGCCTGAAATGGGGCATGATCCGCTCCGGCGTCTTGGGCACCATCATCGGAATCTTCCCCGGCGCCGGCGGCACAATCGCTTCGTTCATCGCCTATGACGTCGAAAAACGGCTCAGCAAGACCCCCGAGATGTTCGGCAAGGGCAGCCTCGAAGGCGTCACGGCGGCCGAAGCCTCCAACAGCTCGTCCGTGGGCGGAGCCCTGGTGCCGCTCCTCACGCTGGGCATTCCGGGCAGCGCCTCCACGGCGGTGCTCATCGGCGCGCTCATGATTCACGAACTGCGCCCGGGGCCGGAACTCTTCAGCAAGCACCCGGAGATCGTCTATACGCTCTTTGCGAGCCTCTTCGTCGCCAACCTCGTGCTGCTGCTCGTCGGCTGGCTCGGCTCGCGTGTTTGGATCAAGGTGACGATGGTGCCCAAGAGCATCCTCTACCCGATGATCTTCGCCTTTTCGATCATCGGCAGCTTCGCCGTACGCTCGTCGACCTTCGACGTCGGCGTCTGCGTCGTCTTCGGCGTGGCCGGATGGCTGCTGAACAAGTTTCACTACCCCTCGTCGCCCATCGTTTTGGGGCTCGTGCTGGGAACGCTCATCGAGATGAATCTGCAAATGACGCTCGTGATGGACGGCCCCGCGATGTTCTTCACGCGCCCGCTCTCCGCGGTGCTGCTGGGACTCTCCGCGCTTTCTCTCTGCACGCCGCTCTTCCGGGCGCTCAAGGGAAAAAACGCGGCACGGAAAAGGGAAGAAAAAATATAGGCTAAACGCCGGCGCGGCCCGGTCGCAAAGAACTCGCTAAAGCGGCGTCATTTTTAAAGAGACGCCGCTTTAGATGGAATATACAAAAAATGAAGAGGGTGATAAGTTGACCTTTCTCTATAATTTAATATACATCGCGGGTGGACTTGCGCTCTTCCTCTTCGGAGTACAGGAAAGCTCCGCCTTCTTTAAAAGCAACTTCGGCGGCGAGTTCCGCGACAAGATCGGACGCTACACCTCCGGCAAATGCCGGTCATTCTGTTTCGGAGTGCTGCTCTCGGCGATTACGCAGAGCAGCACGATCGCCACCTCCTTCGCCGTAGGCTTCGTTGACGCGGGGATGCTCTCCTTTGCCGGCTCCATCTTCGTAATGATGGGGGCGAGCCTCGGCGGCACCTTCGTCTCCTTCCTGCTGAGCCTGAACCTCTTCGACTACGCGCCGTTGCTCTTCGCCCTCGGATTTTTCCTCTCAAAGGCAAAGAGGCGTTGGGTGTGGCTCAGCGCGGGGCTGATACGCTGCCTGGCGCTTATCTTCATGGGAATGCTCGTGATCGGCCTGGGCACGGCGCCGATGTTTCAGAACGCGGAATTCCGAAACACCGTGACCGCCTTTGCCGCGAACGCGTGGATGGTGGGCTTCGCCTCCTTCATGGGGGCGGGCCTCCTCCAAAGCAGCTCGGCGATCATGGCGCTGGGAATCACGCTCGCCGCTTCCGGCGTGCTGCCGGCGGGGTCGGCGCTGCCGGTGGCGCTGGGCGCGCACATCGGCTCGACGACGATGGTGGTGCTCGCGGGGCTTGGCGGCAAACTCAGCGCCAAACGGCTCGGGCTGGCGACCTTCCTATACAAGCTCATCGGCGGGCTGCTCTTTATCGCCGCGGCTCCGTGGGTGGAATGCCGGATGTCCGGGGCCGGGGTCTCCGTGGCCAACCAGCTCGTATACGGGCAGGTGCTCATCGCCCTCTTCAACATCGCCCTCTTCCTGCCGTTTACGGGACAGTTCAGCACGCTTGCGGTCAGGTGCATCGGCGGCGAGGGCGACCTCGGCCAGCCGAAATATCTGGACGACGGGATGCTCGCCGTCCCCTTTATCTCCGTGATTCTCCTCTCGCGTGAAATGACGCGGCTCGCAAACTACATGGAGGCCTATCTCCAAATGCTGCTCGAACCGCAGCAGCGAAACAAGAAATTATTCGGCGCGCTGCCTGAAAACATCGACGAACTCAGCGACGCCTGCCAGGAGTACTGCTACAAAATCCATATACAGGGCGACAATCCGGAGCTGAAACGGAAATTTTCGTCGATCAGCCACACGATGTCCGTGATGAGGATCATGTCCCGCACCCTCTGCGGCGGACTGAAAGACTTCCTCAGCGGCGAAGAGGCGCGCAAGGTGCTGGAGACTCAGCTCGGAGAAGAGCGGTGGGAAAAGTGGGCGAAGCTCGCCCGCCGGATGATGCGCACCAGCCTCAGAGCCTTCGTGATCGGCGAAAAGGCGCTCATCAACAGGACCGAAAGCCTTGAAATAGAGATGAACCAGATGTCGGGGCAGCTCCGGCGCGAGCTGAGCGACGTCTCCTACGACCGGCAGGTGTCGCGGGCGATCAGGATGGTCTCTCTGATGCAGAGCTTCCTCGGCATGGCCAAAATAATGGCCGAGGACGAGGACATAGGAATGCCGGAACAAAAAGAGTGCGGCTGCGCACGCGAAACGGAGGAATAAGAGATGGCGCTGCTCGACAAGAAGAAAGCCAAGGAACAGGACCTGGAGGCGTATCTTTACGCCTCGGACAAGGCGAGGCTGATAAACATGGTCTGCAAAATGGGAAACCTGGCCTCCGAGGCGCTCGAAGGGGCGCTTAAAGCCCTGCGCGCCTTCGACCTGCCGCTGGCGCAGAGCGTGATCGACGGAGACGACGTCATCGACGAGATGGAGGAACAGATAGATCAGGAATGCCTCTACTCGATCGCGATGCGCCAGCCGATGCGCGAAGACCTCCGCTTCGTCTACGCCGTCATGAAGATCATCACGGACCTCGAGCGCATCGGCGACCAGGCGGTAAACGTCTCGCTGCGCCTCAAAAAACTCGCGGCGATAGACCCCGGCAGGGACTGCCCCATGATGGACGAGATAAACGAAATGGCGGAGCACGACAGGAAGATGCTGAAAGAGGCGCTCGCAGCCTTTGTGAAAGAGGACGCCTCCATCGTGACGTCGACGCGCGATCACCGGAAAAAGGTGCATCAAATCAGGGACAGCGCCGTCGAAGAGCTGATGCGCAACTCCGTGCCGACAAACCCTCAGGATATAACGACGGGCAAGCTCTTCGCCTCAATGTGGATACTGCGCCACCTGTCAAGAATCTCCGACCACGTCCTGAACCTCGCGGAAAAGGTCGCCTTCATCGCCACCGGCATCTCGCCGCTTTCGATGAAAAAAATGGGGCAGAAAGAGGCGGCCGAAACCCGCGCCAAGCTGCTGGGAGAGATCTAATCTCCCCCTTCGCGCCCTCGCCATAGGGAAACGGGCAATTCTCCGGGACGTCAAAAACCGCCCCGGCCGATTTAATATTGAACGTTAGACCGGCCGGGGCCGCCGCTATTGGGAGAGGTCGAGCGAGCGAATCTTCTGCCGCAGAGAGAGCACCGCGCCGGCGGAGACGGAGATCTCGTCGATTCCCATGCGCAGGAGCCTCTCCGTCAGTTCGGTGTCGGCCCCCATCTCGCCGCAGACGCCGATCCACTTGCCGGCGGCGTGGGCGTTGTCGGCGGCGATTTTGATCATCCGCAGCACCGCCTCGCTGCGCGGGTCGTAAAAGCGCGCGATCTGCTGGTTCTGTCTGTCGGCGGCCAGCGCGTACTGCGTGAGGTCGTTGGTGCCGACGCTGAAAAAATCTGCCCGCGCCGCGAGCTCGGCGCTCATCATCACCGCGGCGGGGGTCTCGATCATGACGCCCGCGCTCACATCCTCGCGGAAGGGGATCTTTTCCCGCCGCAGCGACTCTTTTACCTCAGCGGCGATCGCCAGCGCCTCGTCCACCTCAAGCGGCGAGGTTATCATCGGAAACATGATCGCCAGATTGCCGTAGACCGAGGCGCGAAAGAGCGCGCGCAGCTGCGTTTTGAATATCTCCGGGCGCGTGAGGCAGACGCGTATCGCCCTCATGCCCATCGCCGGATTCTGCTCGCGCGGCAGGCCGAAATAGGGGGCCTGCTTGTCGGCGCCGATGTCGAGCGTCCTGATGACGACCTGTTTCGCCCCCATCGTCTCCACGGCCTGCCTGTAGATCTCGAACTGCCGCTCCTCGCTGGGAAAAGAACTCTCCTCCATATAGATAAACTCGCTGCGGAAGAGACCGACGCCCTCGGCGTCGTTTTCGAGGGCAAAGGCGAGGTCCGCGATGCTGCCGGCGTTGGCGAAGACCTTGACGCGGCGGCCGTCGCGCGTAACGTTCGGCTCTCCCTTGAGCTCCGCAAGCCGCGCGCGCTTTTGCATATATTCCGCGCGCTTCTTGTCCATCGCCGCGAGCGTCTTGGCGTCCGGCTCAATATAAAGCGTTCCCGTGAAGCCGTCGAGCGCCGCGAGCCTGCCGTCGTATTCCGGCAGAAGCCTTTCGCCGGCGTTTACCACCGCGGGAATCGCCATCGCGCGCGCGAGGATCGCGGTGTGGGAGTTTTCGGAGCCGCGGGCGGTGACGAAACCCAGCACCTTATCCTTTTCCAGCTGTACCGTCTCGCTCGGCGAAAGGTCCAGCGCGGCGAGGATGGCGGGCGCGCCAAATTGCGGCCCCTTCGCGCCGCCGGGCGAGAGCTTCGCGATCACCCGGTCGGCGATATCCGCCACGTCGGCGGCCCGCCCGCTCATATAGGCGTCGTCCATCGAGGAAAACATCTGCGCGAAATCCGCCGCCGCGCGGCTCACAGCGTACTCGGCGCTCACGCCCTGCGCGGCGATGACGCCGCTTACGGAATCGACAAAGTCGGGGTCGGAAAGCATCATGCGGTGGATGTCGAAGATCGCCGCGCTTGCCTCGCCGGCCTCTTTAACCGCCTTCTCGTAGAGCCTTTCCAGCTCTCCGTCCGCCTCCTGACGCGCCTTTTCAAAACGCGCCCGCTCGGCCTCGCGGTCAGCCGCCTCCACGCGCTCGGGGCGGCGGCGCTCCTGCTGATAGAAACAAAGCGGCCCCACCGCCACTCCGGGAAATACGCTGACGCCGGTAATCTCGATCATCTTCACCCACTCCTTATCCGCGTGTCCGGGCCCGCGCCGCCGCTCACATATTGGCCTTGAGAAACTCTTCCACGGCGCGCGCCGCGGCCTCTTCGTCGGGGCCCTCGACGCTGATGGTCACCGTTTCGCCGCACTTCGCGCCCAGCCCCATGACGGAGAATATCCGCTTGAGGTCGCCGCGCTTTTCGCCCTTCGCGATTTTGATGCCGCTCGCGAATTTCGCCGCCTCTTTGACGAGCTGCCCCGCCGGACGCGCGTGGATGCCCGCCGGGTCTTTGATTACATAGCTGAATTCCACCATCGTAAAACACTCCCTCTGTTTTTATTTTAAGCGACGTACGGTTATTTTTCCCAAGCTGTCTTACCTACCCGGCGGCGCTTTTTGCACCGCCGCCAAAGGCGGCCAGTGACGCCTCCATTATATAGTTTACGCCGCCCGTCTGCCGCTTTCGTTTTCAGGCGGCAAAATGCCTTAGGCTGGCGGATATAAGAGTCACCGCTAAAAGTATACGCTAAACATTAATACAGGCAAAACCAGGCAAAAATCAGCATTGCTTGACAACGCGGGGGCTTATTTGTAATGATCCAATATAGATAACAATATATCGATATATGCATACCGATATTCTCTTTTCATACCTTCATAAAAGGGGCCTCCGCTTTTATTATTTACTCATTGAGTTTGAGATCTTTTTCACGTTCTCAAATGAGCGCGTAACTTTCTATTTGGGTAAAACCGGACAGGAGTGTTAAGAATGACAAAGGAAAAAGTAAAAAAAGAGCGAATCGTCGACAGCGTTGAGTCGCTTAACGCGAGGATGGCTGAGGTACGCGAGGCGCAGCGCAAGTTCGCCCTCTACACGCAGGAACAGGTGGACAAGATCTTTCTCGCCGCCGCGATGGCCGCCAACAAGGCGCGCATCCCGCTCGCGAAGGCCGCCGTCGAAGAGACCGGCATGGGCATTGTGGAGGACAAGGTGATCAAGAACCATTTCGCCTCCGAATATATCTACAATTATTACAAAGACGTGAAGACCTGCGGCGTCATTGAAGAAGACAGGGCCTTCGGCACGCAGAAGGTGGCGGAGCCCGTCGGCGTCATCGCCGCGGTCATCCCCACGACGAACCCCACTTCGACGGCGATCTTCAAGTCGCTGCTCGCGCTCAAGACGCGCAACGGCATCGTCATCAGCCCGCACCCGAGGGCAAAGAACTCGACGATCATGGCCGCGCGCCTCGTGCTTGAGGCGGCGGTCGCCGCCGGCGCGCCGGAGAACATCATCGCCTGGGTGGACGTGCCCTCGCTTGAAATGACGAACACCGTCATGAGGGAGGCGGACCTCATCCTCGCGACGGGCGGCCCCGGCATGGTGAAGGCCGCCTACTCGAGCGGCAAACCGGCGCTCGGCGTCGGCGCCGGCAACACCCCCGCCGTCATCGACGAAAGCGCCGACATCCAGCTCGCGGTAAACTCCATCATCCACTCCAAGACCTTCGACAACGGCATGATCTGCGCCTCCGAGCAGTCGGTCATCGCCCTTGACGCGATATACGACAAGGTCAAAAAAGAATTCGCCGGCCGCGGCTGCTTCTTCCTCAACAAGACGGAGACGGAGCAGGTGCGCAAGACGATCATCGTCAACGGCGCGCTCAACGCCAATATCGTAGGACAAAGCGCCTGTAAGATCGCCGCGCTCGCCGGCGTGACCGTCCCCGAACAGACGAAAATCCTTATCGGCGAGGTCGAGAGCGTGGAGATCAGCGAGGAGTTCGCGCACGAAAAGCTCTCGCCCGTGCTGGCGATGTACCGGGCGGCGGACTTCAAAGAAGCGGTGGCGAAGGCGGAGCGCCTCGTCGCCGACGGCGGCTTCGGCCACACCTCCTCCGTCTACCTCAACGCCGTAACGGAGCGCGAAAAGCTCGACTATTTCAAGGCCCGCATGAAGACGGGGCGCGTGCTGGTAAATACGCCCTCTTCGCACGGCGGCATCGGCGACGTTTACAATTTCAAGACCACGCCCTCGCTGACCCTGGGCTGCGGTTCTTGGGGCGGAAATTCCGTCTCTGAAAACGTCGGCGTGAAGCATTTGCTGAATATTAAGACTGTTGCCGAGAGGAGAGAAAATATGCTCTGGTTCCGCGCGCCTCAGAAACTATACATCAAGAAAGGCTGCCTGCCGGTGGCCCTGCGCGAACTGAAGGAGGTCATGGGCAAGAAGCGGGTCTTCGTCGTCACCGACTCCTTCCTTTATAACAACGGCTATACAAAGGCGATCACCGACCGCCTCGACGAGATGGGCATCGCCCACACCACCTTCTTCAACGTCGCCCCCGACCCGACGCTGGCCTGCGCGCGCGAGGGCGCGGCCGCCATGCGCGCCTTCGGCCCCGACTGCATCATCGCCTTAGGCGGCGGCTCCGCGATGGACGCCGGAAAGATCATGTGGGTCCTCTACGAACACCCGGAGGCGGATTTCATGGATATGGCGATGCGCTTCATGGATATCAGAAAGCGCGCCTACACCTTCCCGAAGATGGGCGAAAAAGCTTGCTTCATCGCCGTGCCGACCTCCGCCGGCACCGGTTCGGAGGCGACGCCCTTCGCCGTCATCACCGACGAAAAGACGGGCGTCAAGTATCCGCTCGCGGACTACGAGCTGATGCCGAATATGGCGATCGTGGACGCCGACATGATGATGAACGCCCCCAAGGGGCTGACCGCCGCCTCCGGCATCGACGCCGTAACGCACGCGCTCGAGGCTTACGCGGCGATGCTCGCGACGGAATACACCGACGCGCTGGCGCTGAGGTCGCTCAAGTCAATCTTCGAATACCTGCCGCGCGCCTACGACGACGGCCCCCACGACCCCGTGGCGCGTGAAAAAATGGCCAACGCCGCGACGATGGCGGGCATGGCCTTTGCCAACGCCTTCCTCGGCGTCTGCCACTCGATGGCCCACAAGCTCGGCGCCTTCCACCACCTGCCGCACGGCGTGGCAAACGCCCTCATGATCGAATATGTGCTGCGCTTCAACGCCGAGGAGGTCCCCTCGAAGATGGGAACCTTCCCGCAGTACGCCTATCCCCATACGCTGGCGCGCTACGCGGAGGTCGCGGATTACCTCGGCCTCAAAGGCAAAGACGACGGCGAGAAGCTGGAGAGCCTCATTGCTGCCGTCAACGCGCTGAAAGAGCGCGTCGGCATCAAAAAAACGATTCGCGATTACGGCATAGGCGAAGCGGATTTCTTAGCCACGCTCGACGAGATGACGGAGCAGGCCTTCGACGACCAGTGCACGGGCGCGAACCCGCGTTACCCGCTGCTTTCCGAGATCAAAGAAATGTACCTCAAAGCCTACTACGGAAAATAGGAGGAGGATACGAAGATGAAGCTGGAAAAAATTATTGCGGTACGCACATCAAAGACCGTCTTCCGCGACGGGGACAAATGTATAAAACTATTCGACCGGGACCACTCAAAGGCGAAAATCCTCTCCGAGGCGGCGACGCACGCTAAGGTCGAGGAGAGCGGGCTGCCCGTGCCGAAGGTGCTGGAGGTGACGAACGCCGAGGGCAAATGGGCGATCGTCTCCGAGTTCATCGCGGGCAAAACCCTGGACCGCCTCATGGGCGAAGCTCCGGAAAGGGCCGCCGAATACCTGGAGCGTTTTGTCGCGGCGCAGCTGAAAATAAACGCCGCCAAAGCGCGCGGCCTGGAAAAGCTTAAGGACCGCCTCGCCGACAGCCTGTTCGCGGCGGAGCTTCCCTCCGCAACGCTTTACGAGCTCCACATGCGCCTGGAATCCCTGCCCGCCGGAGACAAAATATGCCACGGCGACTTCGCGCCGAGCAACCTCATCGTCACTGACGATGGCCGGGACTACATCGTCGACTGGTCTCACGCGGCGCAGGGCGTTCCCGCGGCGGACGCGGCGCGCACCTACCTCCTCTTCTGGCTCGCCGGCGAGATCGACGGGGCCGACCGCTACCTCGACCTTTATTGTGAAAAGAGCGGCGCATCCAAAACGGAGGTGCAGAAATGGATACCGCTGCGCGCCGCCGAGAGGCTCGCGCAGGGCAAGCCGGAGGAGCGCGAATTTCTGCTCTACTGGGTCAACGTTGTCGACTACGAATAATAAAAGGCAGGTAATACAAAGATGATAAAGATCAAAGTCTGCATCGGAAGCGCATGTCACGTAAAGGGTTCACGTCAGGTCGTCGAGGGGCTCCAGTTTCAGATCGCGGAGCACGCGCTCAAAGATAAGATAAACCTCGGCGGCGTTTTTTGCATGGGGCGCTGCCAGGAGGGCGTCTGCGTGACGGTAAACGACAAGTTCTACTCCGTAAAGCCGGAGGAGACGGCGGCGTTCTTCGCCAAAGAAGTGCTGCCGCTGGCAGAGTAAACGGCTCCTCTCGTAGCATAAAAAATTCGAGCCCGCCCTTTTACAGGCGGGCTCTTTCGCCGTCCTCCCACGATCCGCGGCAAAGGCGGTCAAAGCGCGGCCGAGGCACTTTCCGTGAAATAGACGTTGATGAAGGTCTCCCCCGCCTCGTTTTTTGATACGCGGCCAAAGGCGTTGACGGGAATGTATTTGCCGCCCCCGTGCCTCAGCCTGTATTGGATGTTGCCCGTTTCGCCGGTGGCAATCATCTCCGCCACCGCCGCGCCGACCCGCTCCCGGTCGCCCGGATGAATGGTATCCGTCGCGTTTTTGCCGTCGCCGGCCATAATTTCGTCATAGCTCATCCCGCGCATACGGCAGAGCGTATCGTTGACGTATTCCGCCGCCAACACGCCGTCCGGCCGCACGCGCAGCCGCGCAAAGCCTCCCGGCGTATCGTTCATCATATTTTTAAGATTTTCGTTGAGCGTAAGTATCCGCTGCTCCGCGAGCCTCTCGGCGGTGATGTCGATGGCGACGCCCAGCTGCACCGGAGCGTCTATGCCGTTGAATTTGGTGACGGAAATGGAATTCCTCTCCCAGATCACGCTCCCGTCCCGGCGAATGACGCGGTACTCCATTACCGACGGCCTGCCGGTAGCGTTGACGCCTTCGACGGCCTCCAAGACCCAACGGCGGTCGTCGGGGTGGATGAGGTCAAAGGCGCTGCGGACCTCGGCGGCGTACTGCGCTCTGGTATAGCCCAACATCTCATAGTAGCGGTCATTTACAAAAAGGTAGTCCACTTCCTCGCCGCGCGTGACGACGGCGGTGATGCCGCTGCTGACATTGTCCATGATCGCCTGCAGCCGCTCGTGAGCCGCCAGCTCTTTCTGTTCGGCTTCGCGCTGAGCCGTGATATTCTCATTGGTAGCGTAAAGCATATAGCGGTCTCCGGTGCGCGCGATGGCGCGGAAGGTCGTGCGCAGATACGTCTTTCCCTCGCGGCCGAAGAGTCCGAAGTAAACCGCCTCGTAAGTGGCGTCGTCCCCCGTTTCGATCGCGCGCTCAATGGCGCCGCGCGTCGCCCGCGCCGCGGCGGGGTCCATATGGTCCTCCCAGACAAGCTCCAGCGCGTCCTTGACCGTGCACGCTTCGCCGCCGATGGCCCGCGCGTATTTCTCGTTCGCCCGCAATATCTCTATTTTCCCGTTGTGCCATTCAAAGACGCAGGCCCCGCTCACGTAGGTGTTGAAGATGAGCGTATCCATGGATTTCGGGTCCCAAAATAGATTGTTGTCCAGGTTTTCCACGGTTTCCATCACGGAGAGGCCCTCTGTTCCGGCGATGTTTTTTGACAGCGCCTCGTATTCCGCTACCGGCATCGGCCTCGCATAGAGATAGCCCTGGACGTAATCGCAGCCGATGGAGCGCAGATAATCCGCCTGTTCTTTTTCCTCCACGCCTTCGGCGATGACGGACATTCCCAGCCACTTCGCCATGCGCACGACGGATTCGAGAATATTGCCGCCGCGGTCAGAGTTTTGGCTGCTCTCCAGAAAACGCATGTCCATCTTCAGGACTTGCGCGGGAACGTCCTTGAGCGTATTCAGCGAGGAGTAGCCGCTGCCGAAATCATCTATTTCCACCGTGAAGCCATAGTCGATCAGGCGCTTGACGACGCCGATGATATGGTCGGTAGAGCTGGCGAACGCCGACTCCGTGATCTCCAGGCGCAGCAAGTCTACGGCTATGCCGTAACGGCTGATGAGGCCGGTGAGCGTCTCTATCAGGTCTTCGTGAAAAAGGTCGTAGCGCGAGACGTTCACCGACACCGGCAGCGGAGAGCGCCCCGCGTCGAGCCATCCGCGCAGCATCATACAGGTTTGTTCCCACACATATTTGTCAAGCTCATAGATAAAGCCGTTGCGCTCAAAAACGGGAATAAACTCTCCCGGCGAGACCAGCCCCCATTCGGGGTGACGCCAGCGCACCAACGCCTCCGCGCCGATGAGCGCGCCCGACGAATGATTGTATTGCGGCTGAAGCCAGACCTCGAAGTGGCGGCTGGCCAGCGCCTGCTTCATCTCGTTGACGAGCCGCTGCTCCCGCAGCAGGCGTTCGCGCATCGACTCGTCGTACTGGGCGATATTGGCGTCGAAGCGGCCTTTGACGGAGGCTTCGGCAAGCGCGGCCCTGTCGTACATGGCGCTGACCGAGAGGGACGGATCGTCCACGAGATAGCGGCCGATACTGAACGAAATCGGCGGCAGCGAACCGTCGAGAACGGCGGCCGCCTCGCGGATATTTGCCAGCCTTTCCGAAGCCATAAAGCTGGCGGGGTAAAGCACCGCGAATTTGTCGGCCGTGATGCGGCAGACGATGCCGCCGACGGCCTCAAATCCATGGGTAAAGATATCCGCGACCTGTTTCAGCACCGCGTCGCCCATTTCGCTGCCGTATTGGTCGTTTATGACCTTGAAGTTGTTGATGTCAAAACAACAGATGACATAGTAGCCCCGGCGGTGAACGTCTATCATCTCCGCGGCCCTTTCAAAGAACGCCGCGCGGCTGTAAAGGCCGGTCAGTTCGTCGCGCTCCGCCTGAAAACGAAGTTTTTCGTTCGCCAGCACCTCTTCGTTGACGTTGACGTAGGTCAGAAGCATCTTCGAAGTCAGCTGAAACTCATCCTTGCGTTTGAAGACGTTCATGCGGAACCATTGTTTTTCGCCGGAAGCGGTCTTCAGCCTGACCGTCATGCTGCCGCCGTCGCGTTCGCGGTCGTTGGCCAGACGGTGGACGAACTCCTGCATCGCCCTCACGTCCATGGTGTCGGCGACCATATCGGACATCAGGATGAGCCACAGCCTGCGGTCGTCATATTTGCCGGCGATATGCAGGGAAATGGCGGGATCATAGGTAAACACGCTGTTGACCCAGTCGTATTCGATGACCACCGTGCCGGTGCTCTCCAGGACCGTGCGGTATTTCGCCTCTTCGCCGCTTTGCAGCATCAGGTAGCCGTTTTGGGCCCGCAGCCGTTCGTTTTCCGCCTTGCTGACGGCGGAGCGTACGCGCAGACGGATCAGGTCCGGGTCTACGGGATGGGTGACGTAATCGGCGGCGCCGTATTTGATGGCGCGCAGGCTCGCCTCATGGTCGTCCTGGCCGCTGACGGCGATGACGGGAATTGAAGACATTTCCACGCTGCTCTGCATCTTCTCCATGACGGCGAAGCCGTCCATTTCCGGCATGACCAGATCCATGAGGACGACGGAGATCCCCGCGCCGAAACGGCGCAGCCGCAGCAGGGCCGCCGCGCCGTTTTCCGCCATTTCGACGGTAAATTCGTTTCTAAAAATATTGGCGAGAATCGCCCTGTTGATCACGCTGTCGTCAACGATCAGCATCCGGCGTTTCGCCGCCGGAGGGGTTTTCTCCGCGGCCGTCTCCGCGACAGCCTCCGCCGGGAAGGGCTGAATGCTGTCCATTTCATGATTAAAATAGGCGAAGTTGTCCTTGCCGGATTTTTTTACGCTGTAAAGCGCCGCGTCCGCGCGGCGGTAGAGCGAGTCAAAATCATCGCCGTCCCGAGGGCAGAGCGCGATGCCGACGCTCGCCGAAATACGCACCTCGCCGCTGTATGCCCGGCGCACCAGCGTACAGATCTGTTCCACCTTTTTATCGACGGCGGCTTCGTAAGGAACGTCTTTCAGGCAGATGACGAATTCGTCGCCGCCCAGCCGCCCCAACAGATCGCCATGGCGCAGCACGGTGCGCAGCGACCTGGCGATATCGATCAGCGCGTCGTCGCCGGCGGCGTGGCCGAAGGTGTCGTTCAGCTGCTTAAAGCCGTCGATATCCAGCATCAGCAGAATGTGCTGGGAGGCTTTGCTCTTCTGGATGATCTGATCCATCTTCCGCGCGAAGGCCATCCTGTTGAGGACCCCGGTCAACGGGTCGTTTTCCGCCGTCTCCTTCACCTTCATCTCCGCCGCCTTGCTGGCGTCGATATCCTCGTACATCAAATACGCTTCCACATCCGAAGAGTTGGGATATTCCACCAGTTCGATGGTAAGCCGCAGCCAGCGGACCACGCCGTCCGGCAGAGACTCCCGGTATTCGATCGTCTCGCTTCTTTTGTCGCGATAATAATTGGCCAGCAGCGTATCGGCGTTGAGCGCGGCGATATAGCCATCGCGGTCCTCGGGGTGGACGTACTGCGCCGCGTATTCCAGCGTTCTGGTGTTGAAGGTGGTGGCGTCTTTCTTGAAGCGGATTTGCAGGAGCATGCCCTCCACGGAATCAAAGGAGGTGTCCTTGCTCAGGTTGCAGCGGAAGAGGGTGTATGATTCAGGCGCCTTTTGCCGCAGGGACTGCTGCCATTTTTTGTAGACGGCCTCTTTTTCGCGCTGCTCGGTAATGTCCGTATAGACGATGATCGCCTGCGAGGGGCTGCCGTCGCCGTCAAAGATAACGGAGGCGTCGCAGTGAAGCCAGCGGTACCCGCCGGTTTCCCTCACAAGGGCGATATCGGCGCTGCATGATTTTTCGCCGCTCTTCATCCTCTCGTAAAAAGCGAGATAATCCTCGACGCACTCCGGCGAGACTACGCCTCTTTCGATAAACACGTGCGGCACATTTTCTATCGTGTCGCCGAAACCCAGCGAAAAAAGCGTTTTCGAATTAGTGTAATAAAGGCCGCTCTTGATGTCATAGCGCGCGATCACCCTGTCGCCGGAAGCCGCCGCGACGCGGAAGCGCTCGGCGCTGACGCGCAGCTCCTCTTCCGTCTTTTTTCTTTCCGTAACGTCGAACTGCACGGCGTTGATGATAAGCGTGTCGCCGCGCCGCTCCGCGACCGAGCCCTTAAGGTCGAACCAACGCAGGCTTCCGTCGACGGCGAAGCAACGGTAGGTACAAAACATCTCCCCGCCGCCTCTCAGCCGCCCAATCGCTTCGTATATACCGGCCCTGTCCTCTGGCAGCACCAGACAGAGAGGGTCGTCGTCGATCATTTTTTGATATGCTTCCCGCCCGTATCCAGAGAAGCCGAAAAAGCCCTCGTTGCAGTAGAGCAGACGCAGGCCGCCGGATGTCGCCTCTAACAGGGCGATGCCGCCCGGGATGCCGTCGTTCAGCCGTTTGAGCTGGTCGGCGGCGCACGGAGGCTCTTTGTCCGCCGCCTGCCGCCGGCCTGTGCGCTCCGCGCTTCCCAGGCGGTCTATGACGTTTCTCAGCCGCTGCTTTACGGCCGCCGCGTGATACGGCCTGACGATAAAGTCGTCCGCGCCGAGAGCCAGAGCCTTTGCCTCCGCCTCGCCGTCGTCTTTGCCGGCAAAGGCGATAAGCGGCGCCCATGAAGCGTCGGCGTCGCCGCGTATCCGCGCGAGCGTCTCATATCCGTCCGCCTCTTTCGGGAGGACGTTAAGCAGGATGGCAGAGACCCCCACGGAGGGGTCGCCGGTAATATCCAGCGCCTCCTTGCCGCCGCGGGCTTCCAGCACCTCATAGTCGCCGGCCAGCATCTCGCGCAGAGGCTGCCCTGAAAACTGCTTGTCGTCAACAATAAGTATCTTCTTTCGCATCGTCCTATGGCGCCCCTCCGCGGCGAATCGCCCAGTCCAGCTTTATTTCAGCGGAGCCTGTTGTTTTATATCGCTACAATATTACTATGGATAACGGTTTCGTACCCTGTTTTTATCAGATTTCCCCGTCCGCGCTTATTTTTAGGCGTCTTTCGGCTTGGAGAGCTCGGAGACGATAGACTCCATGCGTTCGATCGTCTCGTCCATTTTATCCAGGCTGACGCGAAGCTCTGCGGAATCCGCCGCCTGCGTCCTCGCGCGCTTTGACAATTCCGCCAGCGTGCTCAGCGGCGTTCCCAGCTCGTCCATCACGCGGAAGAGGTAGCCGCTCTTGGCCTCGACGGCCTCCTGCGCGACGGAAAGCTTCTTTTCCGTATTTTCCAGCTGCACCTGGCCCTGTTTTTGCTTTGTGACGTCCACGAGGGTGATGACGCAGCCCAGGATCTTATTCTCTGTCGAACGGTAAGGCGAAACCCGCATGAAAAATACCTTGTCCTTGCTGGTCACGATCTCGCGCTCGTCGGGAATCAGCGTCTTCAGGACGTTGTCGCAGATCTCGGCGATATCGACCAACGGGAAGTGGTAGGAGATGAATTTGAGCGAGCGCCCGATATCGTGGTCCATCACGGAAAATTCCGTCATCACATAATCGGTGTAGCGGCGGATATTCAGCTTGTTGTCCACGAAGATGATGCCGGTGAGCGAAGAGGAGAGGAAGTTTGCGATGTCGTCGTTGAGCCCCGCGAGCTCCGTCAGCTTCTGCTGATATTCAGAGTTGACGGTGTACAGCTCTTCGTTGACCGACTGCAGCTCCTCGTTGGAGCTTTGCAGCTCTTCGTTGGCGGTAAGCAGCTCTTCATTGGCGGCCTGCAGCTCCTCGTTGACGCACTCCTGATCCGCGACGCTGCGGGCAAGCTGCCCCTGCACATCGCCCAGCTCCTGTTCCAAATCCGTGATCCGCTGGGAGGAGACCCTGTCGATATCGTAGGCGACGGCGTCCGGCGTTTCCCCGCGCTGGTTCGCCTCGGTAAAGACGAGCGCGTAAAGCCCGTCATGGCCGGAGACAACCCTTGTGACCGGCATCGCCGTCATCGTAATGACGGCGTCTTCGCGCTCGCCGTGAAAGGCAATGTCTTTATACTGCACGCGGTCCTTCTTCTCCCGCGCCTCTTTCAGAATCGTAGAGGCCGGTATCTTCAGCGCTTCCGTAATCAAATCGAAGACATTGTTCGTAAACTTGCCGGTGGGCAGATGGATATAGTTGCCGCTCTCACCATAAATGCGCGTGATATTGTTCTTATCGTTGATCACGAGGCTGGCGGGCATGAACTGCTCCAGGATGGAGGTGTCGATGTTGTCCTGCTCGGCGGCCGGCGCGTTCGCCGGGATGCCGTGACGCGGATAGCGGTCGCTGCGGTCGTCGACAAAGTCATCTTCGATATAAGAAGTCTGCAGATAGGGCACGATCCTCGTACCGGGGATCTTCACATCGCCGCGGTGGGTAAATATTTTGGCGGCCGCGTCCACTACGGGGAAGGCGTCCGTAAAAGCGCCGATGGCCTCGGACTTGCCGAGGAAGAGGTAGCCTCTGTCCTTAAGCGCCTGATGGAAGATCGCGAAGAGGTCGTTCTGCAGCACCGGCTGAAAGTAGATTAGCATGTTGCGGCAGGATATGAGGTCCAGCCTGCCGAAGGGCGGGTCCTGAAAAACGTTGTGCGGCGAAAAGACGATCATCTTGCGGATGTCGCGGTTGATCACATAGGTGTTGTTCTTGCGCGTGAAAAAGCGGCTGAGCCGCGCCGGCGAAACGGTATCGATGATGTTGTCGCCGAAGACTCCCTTGGCCGCCGTGTTGATCGCCTCCATATCCAGATCGGTGGCGAATATTTTTACCTCTCTGTTGATCTTGAGGATATCCTTGGCCTCGGAGAAGAGGATCGCGATGGAGTAGGCCTCCTCGCCGGTAGAGCAGCCCGCCACCCAAACCCGTATCTGCTCGTCGGCGGCGCTGTGCACCAAAATATTATTGATCGCCTTCTCCTTGAGGCACTGGAAATACTCGGGGTCGCGGAAGAAGCTCGTGACGCCGATAAGCACCTCTCGCGAAAGAGTCCGCACCTCCTCCGGCGATTCGTAGAGCCAATTCACATATTCAGTCAGCGTTTCCTTGTGGGTCAGCATCATGCGGCGCTCGATGCGGCGCATGATGGTAGTCTGTTTGTAGTGCGTGAAATTGACGTTGCTGATCTTTTTTAGGATGACATAGACCTTTTTCATCAGCTCGTCGTCAATTTGTTTTTCCGTCTTGGGCTGATAGGGCTGTTTGCTTGCCGTCGCGGAAATGTGCTGCAGCTCCATCGCGATATCCTCCGGCGACAGCTGCGCGTCCACTAAGCCGGTCCGCGCGGCGCTGCGCGGCATGCCGTCAAATTTCGCGCTTCCCAAGTCCTGCACGATGATCATGCCGTCGCGTTCTTTGATATCTTTGATGCCGTTTGAGCCGTCCGAGCCGGTGCCGGAGAGAACGACGGCGATCGCGCGCGTCCCCGCCTCCTCCGCCAGAGAACGGAAGAACATATCGATGGGAAGGTTGAGCTCCTTCTCCCGCTGGGGGAAGAGCCGCAGCTTTCCTTTAGAGATGCGCATGTTGTTGCCCGGCTTGATCACATAGACGCAGTTGGGCTTGACCTCCACCCCGTCTTCCACCTGAATGACGGGCATCTCCGTATATTTTCCCAGAATCTCGCCAAGCAGGCTCTTGTAATCCGGCGATAGATGCTGAACGATGATATAGGGAAAACCTGTGTCGGGAGGCAGCGCCGATAAAAATTTCTGCAGCGCTTCCAGACCGCCGGCGGAGGCGCCGATGCCGACGATGTAGTTTTGCTCGTTCGTTTCATTCCCCGTTTTGGGGGCAGTGTCGCTCATATGTATCCTCCTCATCATTTGGCGGCGAAAGCTCCGTGGCATTACTGCGTCAGCTGACCGTTAAAAAATACAAAAGAGAGCTTTCTATGTACATTATATATACATATAGCTCTCAGAATATTTGTCGTTCTTGCCGATATTTTACCTGACTGACTGACTGACTGACTGACTGACTGACTGACTGACTGACTGACGATGGGGCATTTTTTATTTCCTGTCAATAGCTTTTTCAGCATTTCTATCATTCCCATCAGAAAATTGCTTATCTTTCGGCCTTTACTGAATATTTTATACTAACAATCTGTTTTTTTAAAGTAAAATATCGCAAATTGGGACAAAACATCAACAATAGTCAGAAAAAATACAGGTTGGGGCGTCCTTTTGTATTTGTCAGAGGCGTAATTTTTATTTTATCCCAAACCACGGTGAAGATGATACAATAAGACGTTGTAAAAATCATTCTGCAGAGGGGTACGATCCAATGACGCGTTATGTGGGAACTGTTTCAAGAGGGATACGCCTCCCGGTCGTCACCAAAGGCGCCGACATTGTAAAAATAATCTCCGACAGCATAATCAATGCGGCGGAATCAGAGAGAGATAAATTCACGATGCGGGACCGCGACATCGTCGGCGTCACAGAATCGCTGGTGGCCCGCTCGCAGGGCAACTATGTAACGCTGGAGGACATTTCCAACGACGTCGCGAAGAAGTTCCCTGCCGGCGACGTGGCGATCATCTGCCCGATACTCTCACGCAACCGCTTTCACCAGCTGCTCCGCGGCATGGTGAAGGGAATAAAGGGACACGTTCACGTCCTCCTCACCTATCCTGCGGACGAGGTCGGCAATCAGATCGTCGAACCGATGAATTACTACCTCAACAGCGCCAAACTCTCGGGCGAGTGTTTTGACGAAAAAGAATATTACGACGTCTTCGGCGAATACAAGCACCCCTTTACCGGCGTCGATTATGTCCAGCTTTATAAGGGCATCGACCCCGGGCGCGTCAGCGTCCACTTCTCAAACAATCCGCTTTCGGCCCTCAAATTCGCGAAGCAGGTGATCGTCGCCAGCATCCACGCCCGCCGGATACACCGCGATATTCTGGAAAAGGGCGGCGCGGAAAAGGTCGTGACCATGGACCAGATATGCAGCGAACCGGCGCGCGGCGGCGCGGGCTATAACGAAGACTACGGGCTGCTGGGCTCCAATTACACGAACGACGAGTCCGTCAAACTCTTCCCCCGCGACTGCGACGCCTTTGTCGGCAAACTCCAGGCGGAGCTCAAAAGGCGCACGGGCAAAGAGATAGAGGTGCTCGTCTACGGCGACGGCGCCTTTAAAGACCCCGTCTGCGGCATCTGGGAGCTCGCCGATCCCGTGGTCTCCCCCGGCTACACCGAGGGGCTCGACGGAATGCCGAAAGAGATAAAGTTCAAGTATGTCGCCGACAACGCCGGCGCAAAAGACCCCGCGCAGGCGGTCGAAGAGGCGATACGCGCGAAAGACGCGCTCGGCCGGTTTGAACACTCGACGCTCGGCACGACGCCGCGGCGGCTTACGGACCTCGTGGGTTCGCTGTGCGACCTCACCTCGGGCTCCGGCGACAAGGGCACGCCGGTCATCTATATTCAGGGATACTTCGACAACTATTTAGATGACTGAGCTTGAGAACGCCCTTCCTTTCAGCGGCATCGACCCGCGCGGACGCTTAAAGTTCTCCGTGCTGCTGGAGATGTTCCAGCAGATGGCCGACGTAGACGCCTCGAAGTACGGGCTCTCCGTGCGCCAGACGCTCGAGCACGACATCACCTGGGTGCTGCGCAAGTACCGCGTCGACCTTGAAAAATATCCCACGAAGGAAAGCGGCAATATCTTTATCAAGACCTACGCGGAACCCTTCCGGAACCTCTTCTCCCTGAGAAGCTTCAAGCTCTGGGATTCGCGCGGCGAGTTTCTCGGCTCCGCCTATACATGGTGGGTGCTCATCGACTTCGTCAAACAACGCCCGATACGCCTCGACAAGTGCGAGCTGATGCGCGCTTTCATGGAGCGGCTGACGGAGGAGCTGCCCGCCGACGTGAAGGTGCCGGCGGTGACGGCGCCCACGCTGGAAGAGCCGTGGAAGGTACGCTGGCAGGACCTGGACGTCAACGACCACACGAACCACGCCGTCTATTTCAGCTGGGCGCTGGACACGGTGCCGGACGAAGTGCCCGACAAAATGGCCCCCGTCTTCGTCGAGGGAGAGTTCCTTCATCCCGTCCCGCGCACAAGGGTGCGCTGCCTTACGCAGGAACTTCCCGGCGAAAGCGGCAGAAGCTTCCTGCACTCGCTGCGCCACGCGGAAGACGACACGGAGTACGCGAAGCTCTCGTCCAGATGGCGGTAAAAATAAATTCTAGCCCGCGGCCCCAAAGCGAAGACACCGCTTTGGGGCCGCGGGTTATTTCAAAGAAATGAATCGACGCCAGGCGATATACAGGGCAACAGCATTTACTTTTTTGGAAGGCACAAAACGTCAAGCAAAACCCGCGGAATGGGGCTCCTTTGCCCTTTGGCCCCCTTTTCGCGATGGAGGCTTTAAGTGGGCGCAAAGCACAGCAATCAGGGGTTTTAAGGCTCCCTCCGCGAGGGAGCTGGATCGGCGAAGCCGAGACTGAGGGAGTTCTGATCTTGGTTTTATGCTTTACTTCTTCTTTTAGTTATGATTAAAGGCAAGAGCAAGGGCCACACTCCCTCCGACCCGGCGGAAGCCCACCGCCGGCCCACCTCTGATGTAACTACCAGCCGAATCGCACAAATCAGAAAAACGCTGATTTGGCTCTCTGGCCGCCTCAGCGAGGGAGGCTTTTAAAGGGGCGCGAATCAGGGGTTTTAAGGCTCCCTCCGCGAGGGAGCTGGATCGGCGAAGCCGAGACTGAGGGAGTTCTGACCTTGGTTTTATGCTTTACTTCTTCTTTTAGTCATGATTAAGGGCAAGAGCAAGGGGCACACTCCCTCCGACCCGGCGGAAGCCCGCCGCCGGCCCACCTCCCTCAGCGAGGGAGGCTTTAAGGGCACGCAAAAAGTAAATGCTGTCGCCCTGAATTACCCACAAATAACAATTTACACCGCTTCTGCACTTTGATATAATCCATTCAACCGGTTGCAATGACAAGCGCGCCCACATCGCCGGGGAGGCAAATCAGCGTTCCTTGAAGAGGTGTTCCTATGAAAGTTACCATGCAGGATGTCGCGAATCACGCGGGAGTGGACAAGGCCACGGTCAGCCGCGTCCTTCGCGGCGACCACCGGATATCGGAAAAGACGAAGATCAAGGTGATGGAGAGCGTGCGCGCCCTCGACTATAAGCTTGACCGCAACGCGCGGAACCTCTCGACGAACACCAGCGGCCTGATCGGCATCGTGATGCGCGACCTCAACCGGCCGTGGCTCGGAGCTTTTCTCGCCGGCGTCGACCGCGCCTTCGCGAACTCGGAATACGAGCTGCTGCTCAAAGCCACGGAGGGAAACGCGATGCGCGCGCGGCGCGAGTTAAGTACGCTTGACGGGCGGCATGTCGAGGGCTTAATCTGGTGCGACGGGGAAAATTTTCCGCGCGGCCTGCGGGTGCCCGCGGTCTGCCTCGGCTTCACGGCGCCGGAGGCCTACTCGGTGACGATGGAGGGCGCAGGCGAGGAGCCGACTTTTGAGACCGGCGTGCTGGTAGGCCGGATGATGCTCAAGATCATCGCCGGCAAACCGCTGCCGGGACGGGAGATCCGGGTCGTGCGCTCACGGGAAGGAGACTGACGATAACGGCGTTGAACAATACAAAAAGCTTTCGCGCTATTTTAGCGGTATTGATGGTTTTGCTCTTTTCCGCGCTTTCTTGCGCCGCGGAAAAGATAGATATCGACAAAATCCGCGGACCGAAGATAGAGGAGCTGGCGATGCTGATCATCGCCAACCCCGACGCGCAGATCATGGCCGCCGAGGCGGGAGAGCTCGACATCGTAAGCGACATCGCGCGCCCCTCGGACATCGACCGCCTCAGTACGAATAAAGACCTGCGGATGTCGCTCGCGCGCGGGATGCACGCCTTTTTTCTGCTGCTCAACAACCAGACGGAGCCATGGAAGGATAAGGACCTGCGCCGCGCCGCCGCGATGGCGATCGACCGGAGCAGCATCGTCCGCATGATTTTTTCCGGCTACTGCGAGCCGATCAACTCCTGGCTGCCGCCGGTATCGCCGTGGGCGCTGGCCAACAGCGCGGAGGACATTTACGACCCCGTCGCCGCGCGGGAGCTGCTGAAGAAAAAGGGTTACAGCTGGGACCTCGCGGGGATGCTGGTCGCCCCCGACGGCGGGAGGCTCCCCCCGATGAAGCTGCTGACGCCGCTTGCCCGCGTCGCGCCGACGACGGCGGAGCTCGCGGAATTGATCGCCGACTCGCTCATAACGGTGGGCTTCCCCGCGGAGGTGGACCCCCTCGATTTTTCCACGATGATCTCGCGGCTCGACCGCAAGGATTATTCGCTGGCGGTGCTCGCCTGGAGCATGGGGCGCAACCCTGACTCCCTCTATTCTTTCTATCACAGCGAAATGGACGTCGAGGGCGGCTACAACATGGCGGGCATCAGGGACGCGCGGCTGGACAAGGCGCTCGCCGCGCTGCGCTACGCGCCGGACAGGGCCGCCGCCGAAAGGGCCTCTAAAGAGGCGCAGCGCCTGCTGCTTGAGCTGATGCCCTCCGTGCCGATATACAGCCGCATATCCGTCGCGGCGATCTCCGCCAAATGGAAGAACGTCTTCACCACGGACAAGATGACGGCGGACAACATCTGGACGCTGCTCACCGCGGAACCGCGGGACGGCAGAATGCGCCCGCTCGCGATGCTGCTGCCGGAGGAGCCGCGCAACCTCAACCCCTTCACCGCCTCCTCGGCCTACTCGTGGCAGGTGCTCGGCCTGATTTACGAATCGATGCTCTCGACCAACCCCTATACGCTGGAAAACATGCCGGGGCTCGCCGCCTCGTGGGAGGTCCGCACGGCGGGCGAGGGCGGGGCGCGCCACACGGAGCTGACCTTCAAAATCAAACGCGGCCTCCGCTGGAACGACGGCAGTCCGCTGACGGCGCGCGACGTCAAGGCCAGTATCGACTTTATCCATAAAAACAAAATTCCGCGCTTCTTCGACGCGGTAAAAAATATCAGGAGCGTGGAGGTCCCCGACGACCACACGCTGCGCGTGGTGATGAACGGCGTCAGCTACTGGTACCTCGACAACGTCGCCGGCATTCCCGCGATACCGCGCAAGGTCATCGACAATATCAAGGACTGGCAGAGCTGGGACCCGCTCAACGACAAAAACGCGGGCGGCCCGCGCGGTCTGGTCGGCAGCGGCCCCTTCATGCTCAAAAGCTATCAGCCCGGCGAGTACGTGATGATGAGCAGAAATCCGCATTACCGGCTGCTGGGAGGCGGCGCGAAATGAGCGGGCGCTGGTTTTTAAGACGCCTTCTTTCATCGTTCGTCGTGCTCGCGGCGGTGCTGGTGCTTAATTTCCTGCTCTTCCGCCTGATGCCCGGAGACGCGGTGAGCACGATCATAGACCCGTCGTTCTCCCCGGAGGCGAAGGAAAACCTGCGCGCCCTCTACGGCCTGGACCGCCCGCTGTGGGAGCAGTTCGTTATCTATATCAAGCAGATGCTCACCTTCAGCTTCGGGCTCTCCTTCCTGAGCCGCAAGCCGGTCTGGGACGAGCTTCTCTCACGCCTGCCCGTCACGCTGACCCTCACGGCAAGCTCGATGGCGATCTCCGCCCTGACGGGCGTTTGGCTGGGAATCAAAGCCGCCACCAACCGCGGCAGGCTCGCGGAAAAGATCGTGCTGCGCGCAAGCGCCGTCACCTCCTCCTTCCCCGGCTTCTTCGTGCAGCTCGTGCTGCTCATGCTCTTCGCGCGCGCGCTGCCGCTCTTCCCGCTGCGCGGCACGCTCTCCGTCCCGCCGCCCGCGGGAGCCCTCAACATTTTTCTTGACTACGGCTGGCATCTGGCGCTGCCCGTCATCTCCCTTTCGCTGATGGGGTTCGGCGGCTGGGCGCTCTATGTGCGCAACCTCATGGTGCGCGCGCTGAACGAGGATTTCGCGCTGATGGCGCGGGCCCGTGGCCTTTCGCGCGGACGCGTCGTCTGGCACGCCTTCCGCACGATCCTGCCGCCGATCCTCACAATCCTCCTGATGTCCGTGCCGGGACTGGTCTCAGGCGCGGTAATCACGGAATCGGTCTTCTCGCTGCACGGCGTCGGCACCTTCCTGCTGGAGGCGATCTCCGGGCACGACTACCCCAGCGCGGGAGCCTCCTTCTACCTGCTCGCGCTCATCACCGTCTTCTGCAACCTGGCCGCCGACGTCGCCTACGGCCTTGTGGACCCGCGCGTGCGCATCGAGGGCAAGACACAATGAGAGGCATCCTCGCGCGCAAAAGCGTCATCGCCTTCATAATAATCTCCCTCGCCGGCCTCTTCGCCCCGCTCATGATGAGCCGGTCGCCCTACGCGATCGCGGGCGCGCCCTTCGCCCGGCCCCTCTGGTGGCGCAGCGGCACGCTGCCGGCGACGCGCGCCTTCGAGATAAAAGACGGCGCGCTCGAGTTTGAATGGGACAGAGAACCGCCGGCGATCTTTTCCCTCACCGGCAAAATATCCGCGAAGCCGGAGGCCGTCGTGCGCGTGATCTGGCACACCCCGGAAAAGGACTACACCCTCGACGAACTGAGCGGCGCGCCGGCCTACTGGATAAACCAGGACGGCCGCGACATGATCTTCAAGCAGGCCCTGGGGCTGCCGCTCATCAGCCGCAGCGTAGACTATCTCTTTCCGGCGCGGGGCAAATACCGCCTCACCGTCGAGGGCGCGGAGAGCGCCGAACTTAAGCTTTCGCTGCCCGGCGAGCGTCAGGGACTGCTGGGCACCGACCAGCGCGGACGCGACGTCTTCACGATGCTCGTCTACGGCATCCGCACCTCGCTGATCATCGGCGTCAGCGCCACGATCATCGCAAGCCTGCTCGGCATGGCCTTCGGCCTCGCCGCCGGCTATATCGGCGGCTGGTGCGACACGCTGATCATGCGCTTGGTCGACATTCTGCTTTCGATACCGACGCTGCCCATTCTGATGGTGCTCGCCGGCATCTGGGGCAAAGGGCTCTGGCAGCTCGTGCTGATACTTTCGATCTTCTCGTGGATGGGCACGGCACGCTCCGTGCGCGCGCTCGTCCTCACCGTGCGCGAAAGCCCCTGGGTGGAGTCGCTGCGCGCGCTCGGCGCAAAACGCGGCTATATCCTCTGGCGGCACCTCGTGCCCGAGACGGCGCCGATCCTGCTCGCGAACGTCGCGCTCGGCGTGCCGGGGGCGATCCTTGCCGAAGCGGGGCTCGCCTTCCTCGGCCTCTCCGACCCGCGGCTCATCTCCTGGGGACGCATGCTCCATGAGGCCCACTCCTTCGGCGCCTTCACCGAAAACGCGTGGTGGCTGCTGCTGCCGCCGGGATTCGGCATCGTCGTGATATGCCTCATATTCCTGGACATGGGCAAATTTCTGGAAGAAAAAATCGACCCGAGGCTGAGCGGAAAATGATACTTGAAATAAATGACCTTCGCGTCACCTACAATAAATCGGCCCGCCCCACCCCCGCGGTGCGCGGCGTATCCTTCGCGCTGGCGGAGAACTCCTTCAGCGGGCTCATCGGCGAGTCGGGCAGCGGCAAGAGCACGATCATAATGACCCTGCTCGGCCTGCTGCCGAAAGACAGCGCCGCAAGCGGCAGCGTCCTGTATAAAGGACGGGACATACTCAACATCCCCGAAGCGAAGATGTCCGCCCTGCGCCAGCGCGAGATCGCCCTCATCCCGCAGGGGGCGCTCAACTCCTTCACGCCGGTGATGACGATCGGCCGTCACCTGCGCGAAGTGCTGGCGCTGCATCTCGGCCTCAAGGCAGAGGCCGCGGAAAAGCGAATCGCCGAACTTTTCGCGGAGGTCGAACTGCCCGCCGCCGTCGCCGCGCGCTACCCGCACGAGCTGTCGGGCGGGCAGAAACAGCGCGCCGCAATTGCGCTCGCCCTCTCCTGCGAACCGCGGCTCGTCCTCGCCGACGAGCCGACGACGGCGCTCGACGTCGTCACTCAGGCGGCGATCCTCAGGCTGTTGGAGCGGCTGAGGCGGGAAAAAGACCTCACGGTCCTTTTAGTAACCCACGACCTGCCGATGGCGGCCTCGGTCTGCGGCGAACTCTTCGTCATGAAGGACGGGGAGCTGATCGAGAGCGGCACGCCGCGCCAGCTGATAGACGCGCCGCGCGAAGCGCACACAAAGGCGCTCGTCGCGGCGATGTTATAAGGATGGCTGACTCATGGAAAAGATAATCGAGACCAAAAACCTTACCGTAGATT
Source organism: Synergistota bacterium (assembly GCA_023450745.1). Classification (GTDB taxonomy): domain Bacteria; phylum Synergistota; class Synergistia; order Synergistales; family Synergistaceae; genus Cloacibacillus. The sequence continues at coordinate 27,487 of JAEXGR010000026.1, read as the reverse complement.
TTCGCTCGCGCGGCGCGAAGAGCCACCGCGCCCTTGACGGGCTGGACCTCGCGCTGGCGCGGAAAGAGACGCTTGCGGTCGTCGGAGAATCCGGCAGCGGCAAGAGCACCCTGCTGCGCGCGGCAATCGCGCTCATCTCCCCCACGGCAGGCAGCGTCAAACTCTTCGGCAAAGACACGGCGCGCGTCCCTGCGCCGGAGCTCAACAGCCTGCGCCGCCGCTGCGGATACGTTCCGCAGGACCCCTACGGCGCGATACCGCCGGGCCTCTCGGTGATCGACGCCGTGATGGAGCCGGAGATCATCGCGGGCGTCAAGAGGGCGAAAGAGGCGCGCTGCGCGCGCGCCGAAGCGCTGCTCGCGGAGGTCGGCCTTGCGGGGGAGAGAATCCTCTCCTCGCGAGCCGTCGGCCTCTCAGGCGGACAGCGTCAGCGCGTCGAACTGGCGCGCGCCCTGATGCTCGACCCGGAGCTGCTGCTCTGCGACGAACCGACCTCCATGCAGGACGCCTCGACGCGCGGAGAAATCATCGAAGTGCTACGCCGCCGCACCGACAAGGGCATGTCGCTGCTCTTCGTCACCCACGACCTGCTGCTCGCCGCCCGCGCGGCGCAAAAGATCATCGTCCTCAAGGATGGCCGGCTCTGCGAGAGCGGCGCGTCGAGAGAGGTGCTCGCCGCCCCGCGCCATCCCTACACCAGGGCTTTGCTGGAGGCGCTGCCGCGCCTGTAAATCGGCGTTTATAAGCACGATTTGCGTCATAAAACGGGGGCTCCGAATCCTCGCCGTATGCAGATACGGCTCCGGTATCAGAGCCCCCATTTTATTTAGCAACTCGCACTTCTGATGAACACCCTAAGCGATTGATGAACAAATTAAGTTCGATTACGAAAATCAAAGATTTTCTATCTCACTTATCACACAAAACGCAAAACCGGCGTTTTGGTTCTCTGCTTATAAACGCCGATTTATCTTCGATGGGCTAAAGGATAAACTAGGGTTTAGCGTGCTAGTTACAAAAAACAATCTGCCGATGCTCAGCGATTTTGGTTTGCGCCTTAAAAGCCTCCCTCAGGGAGGGAGGTGGGCCGGCGACGGGTTTTCGCCGGGCCGGAGGGAGTTTGGACGTTGGCCTTAAGGTTTTCATAACTTCTTAAAGAAGAGAAAAGCATAAAACCAAGGTCAAATCTCCCTCACCCCGCTTCGCGGGGAGCTCCCTCGGCGAGGGAGCCTAAAACCTTTGCTACCTCCCGATTTATCCTTCACCCTATCGAATATAAATCGGCGTTTACACTTTCGCTTGATAGCAGGAAAATCGGCGCGAAGAAGTGCCGTAGGCTAAATAAGTTGATCCCTGAGTACCGGAGCCGTATTTTTCATACGGCGAGGACGCTCAGGGACCAACTTATGACGCATACGGTGCTTATTCGCGCCGATTTATGCAAAACTACTTGATCGCTTCGATAACCATCTCCACCGCGTGCAGGGCGTCTGGCGGAAGCGAGTCCATGCCGCCCTTTTCCGTTTCGCGCGACTTGATGAACTGGAGGCGGTCGTTCATCCGGTTGGTGAACTGCTGCTTATAGCTCCAATTGTTGAAGTCGGGCTCAAAGCCGGGAATCGCCAGATATTCCATACCGGGGATATTGCCGAAGGACTTCCATACCGCCCTGCCCTCGACGATCTCCTCCAGGATCGAAAGCGTCGTGTTCTTCTCCACCTTCTTGTCCATGAAAGAGCCGGTATTGAGGATGTAGCAGTCCACGCCGTCCTCAAAGAGCGTGCGGAAGCGTATATAGTCCATCGCGAGAGGATAGGTGCGGAAGGGGTTCGCGTAGCTCTCGATGACCAGCGCGTCGGGGTCCACTCCCGGGGCGAGGCGCTCCGCCGAAGTGCGCTTCGTCGCAAGCGTCGAACCCATCACCGAGGCCAGCGACGGACCGGTAAGCCGCACCACCGGCGGCAGCGTCGGGTCCTTCATCAGCCAGCAGATCGCGTTGAGCGGTTCGTCGATTCTGTCTATACGGTTCGGCGTCCAGAAACGGGACTTGACGGCGCGGCCGTTGCCGTTGCGGATATCCTCGCTGACCACCATCAGCTTTCCCTCCGCGTTGCGCGTTACGCCGCAGTTTTGCAGGGACAAAAGGTACTTATTATCGGGGCAGCCGATCGGGTAGTCCTGCATCTTGTCAAAATAGGCCGGTTCGAGCGCGATCGCGTACTTCTCCTTGACATTGATGATGACGGCGTCGTCGTGAAGCACGGTGACGTTGTACTTATCCTTGTGTTTCGCGTGCGTGATGGTCGATTTGCCGGAGCCTGAGAGGCCGAAAACCGCGAGAACATACTTCTTGCCGCTGCCGTCCTTCAGCTCGTAGCGCTTGAGGCCGCCGTGGCAGGAGGCGTAGCCGTTGCGCGCCGCCGCGCCCCAGGCGAGCGTCAGCGTACCCTTCTTGAACTCGCCGAAATAGCGCATCCCCAGAATCGCGGCGCAGTTCTGCTCCGGTGAGAAAAAGGCGAGGCCCAGCGGATAGTCGGGGTGCGTCCAGTAGGGATCGGCATAGACATAGAGATCTCCGTCGTTCGGAAGTTCGCGGGAATTCTTGTAACGTTCCGCGTACTCTTCGTTGAGATACTGGAAATTCAGCATCCAGCTGTAAAGATTGTTCTCAAATCCCTCGGGTACCATGAGATTGGCCTTGACCATAAAGTCCTCTTCCAGGCCGATGATCGCCTGCGCCGAATAAAAACGGCGGAAACGGGCGTTATGGATGGCCTCGCGCAGAAGCGTCGCCAGGTCGGGCACTGATACCCCGGGATGTCCCACGATCCGGCGCGCCGCGGCGCAGCGCCCAAAGATCGCGCCGTCGTTGAAGAGCAGCACGTTCGCATCCTCGGGAAGGCCGAGTTCCGCCGGCCGGTGGACGGGCATGCCTGTCAGTTCCACTGTTCCGGGGCTGTTCTTCGCAAGCCCGTAGGCCTCCTTAAGATCCTTGACCGGGGAGACGTTATTGCCGTAGAAAGCCGTCTCGATAGTCGTCCTGATGGGGGTGGCGTTGAGACGCTTAAAACTCTCCAAATCCACAAAATGCCCCTGCGTAGCCATGGTTTTTCCTCCCGTATTAAAGAAAATTATAACTAATTAGTTATATTTCTGTGACACATGCGTAGCATACATCAATAATCAAAATTGACAAGAGTTTTGTTACAAAATAGACAATTTCAGAATATTAGAACATTATCCCCCTCAAAAGACCCTTCCTGTGCCGCCTTCACTTTTTAGCGCATATCATAAAAATATGGTTAAAAAACGCAATTGAGCAGTATAATAAAAACAGTTCCGCATCTGTATGGATGGTGATGTCTATGACGCAAAAACATAAAAAAGCCTTCACCTTAGTCGAGCTGCTGATCGTAATAATAATCATCGGCATACTCGCGGGGATGATGATGATCTCCAGCGGCAGCGCAACTGACACCGCGGAGAAAACGGCATGCCTGAACAATAGAAAAATCATTGAAAGAAGCTATAACATAAATAGCGTATCAGACACATCGCTTCAATTTAAAGAGATTATTGCCAAGATAGTCAGCGAACATCCAAATATGAAGCCCTCAGGAACAGGCGACCTTGATTTCCAGACCTTCAGTGGTGTCTGCCCTGCGAAAGCCCAATGCGCCATTACTTTGGTTGACCCAGGTGTCGTTGTTGCCGAGTGCATGCTCCATTCGGACGGTTTTTCCGACGCGCTTACAAAAAAGCTGTATGCCTTCCTCAGCGGGAAAAACGATTATGAAGGCCTTGCAAATAGTGTTGTGAGTGTAGCCTTATATTTCGAGAAGAATACATCAGACCATTTGGACTCTACCGGCGTAAATTACGGACAAAAGATGGCAGAGCAAATTGGGAAAATAATAGGACTAGACCTATCCGGCTATTATTGGCAAATAAAAAAGACCGGAAATAACTACCTATTTTATTTCACAAAGGAAAACCTTGTAAAAGGTTCAAAGATCACCGTCACGCAATATAATCCGGCAACGGGTGCGTTTGTAAAAGGTGAAGCTACTGTTAAACAAAACGACTCTAACTCGGGCAGCAACCTATACATCGATCAATTTAAGCAGGTATAACGTTTTTAACTATGCCATCGGAAAGGTGTATGCCTCTAGTTAAATATTTTAATCTTAATATTTCACCACACAAAAACAACCCGCGTATGCCAACCGTGAATATAGGACGAAGATAAATTTTTGACGCCGACGGCGTTAACCTGTTTTCTTTTATTTGCAGAAAGCACAGCAATTATCTGTATAGCAGACACGAGTATGCTGTCGATGTGCCCAGTTTCGGTTCCCTCTCCTGAGGCGGCCAGGGAGCCAAAATCTTTAATTTCGCGCGGCTCGGCTGGCAGGTACATCAGAGCTCCGGTGAGGCCGGCGGAGGAGTTTTGACCTCAGATTTGAACTTGGTTTAAAACCGCCTTGAAGCGACCTGATTGAATTTCTCCCAATAACGGAAGCGGGAGGGCATCTATTGACGGCCCTCCCGCTTTCGTTATCAGAAATTTATATAACTTATTTCAGCTTTATGTTATATCCGATGGAGACTACCTGTGTCAGACCGTCGTGGATGTAGGCGGACGGGTAGTCAAGATTGCCGATATGCGACTCCACGTCTCTGTTGCCGGCCCAGATCGCCGTGTAAGCGAAGGAAAGCTCGCTCGTCTCGTTCGGGCGGTACTTGAAGCCGATGCTGCCGCGGTGGCGGTCGCCTGTCGGGACGGTGAAGTCCATATACCTGTCAGGCACGGGGCTCTCGTCGAAGACATATCCGGCGAGAATGCTCCACTTCTTGCTGAGCTTGTGCTCGATACCGATACCGATACGCCAGGCCGCCTCCCAATCTTTGGGATTGTTGGATTCGCTGATTCTACCGAGAATCGGATCGTCAAAGCTCAGGTTCAGCGCGTTATACGTGCTCCAGTTGGTCCAGACGGCGTTGATCTCCATGCGCGTCCGATCGTTGAACTTGTGCCCGAGACCGATTGATAAAGAATCTGGAAGAGTGACCGTGCCATGGGCCTGCGTATCCAGTTTATAAGGACCGACGGCCAGCAAACTGCCGTTAAAGTTCGCGTCCGCGTCCATTGTGTGCTTGATTCGTGACCTATAAACGATGGCGCCTGACGTTTTCGGCGTAAAATCGTACATTAAGGAGGCTACCCATCCTATATTCGTACTATTGCCGTCGATATCTGACCTTAAATCACCCAGATATGTGGTCCCGTTGATTGCTGGAATATCCTTCTTCATCCGCAGCCCAACATAATTGATGTCAAGCCCCACGGCGGCGGAAAGCTTATCGTTGACTTTAAAAGCATACGTCGGCTGAAGGGTTACGCCCTTTATGCCGGAATAGACCGTATCATATCTTCCAGGCCAAAGATCGTCGTATTCGATCTGGTTTCCGAAACGCGCGAAGAAGGCGACGCCCCACCAGGCGTTTTTCCCGGCCTTGGTCGCGTAATACATATAGGGTATTATCGCCGGGCTGTATGAGTTATCCCATTCATCGGAATTATACATGTTCAGCGGCCCTTTTTTAAACGATATCGACGTCGCCGGATTCACCCAGCTTGTGCCGAAGCTTAGATAGCTGCCGTTGAGCTTGGTGATCTGCGCGGGGTTATAGGCGAGTACCGCGGGGTCGTTCTCTCCGAACATATAGTTATCGCCCATCGCCGTACCGGCCGCGCTCCATTCGTAGACGCCGAATCCCTCGGCAAAGGCGGTAACAGGGAGAGACAGCGCCAGCAGCATCAGCATTAATGCCGCAACCATATTTTTTCTCTTCAATGAACACAATCCTTCTTCCATAATAAAATTAATGAACATGCCCGAAATTGGGATGTTTCTGCCCCAAGCTCGGGGTAACGACCGAGATTTCAATGCTCACATCCGTGCCGCTTGTGTAATATGAGGTAAAGTCGGCCAGAGTGCGCGATTCGAGGTAGCGGAAAAAAGCGCGCGACAGCTCGTCCATCATGTCGCCGATAAAACATTTCTTTCCGCGGCAGCCCTCAAGACGGCAGCCTCTGGATTCAAAGGGGCCGCCAAGCAATTCAAAGATGGGATAAAGGGGTGTCTCGGATGGAACGCAGTTGAGCCGGTAACCGCCGCCGGGGCCGCGGACGGACTTGATCAGCCCGCCTTTATTGAGGCGCTGCAGCACCTTTGAAAGGTGAGGCTCCGAAGTGCCGATCGCCGCCGCCACCTGCTGCGTGGTAAGGCATCTGTCAGGTTCTTTGGCAAGCTCGCCAAGGGCGTGAAGACCTAAAAGCAGCGGCTCGGGCAAGTCTACTATCGGATTCAGCTTGATTCCCTCCTTCCACAATATATATTGGAATAATGGATATTCTATTCCACTTCTATCAAGGGGTCAAGTACCGATTTTCATCCCGCCTCTTTAATAATCGCCGTCCAGAAAACTTTTTATTCAGCCAAACCGTTATTAAAGGGCGCAGCGCCGCCGTCAATCTCCGCCCGCATTTTAAACAGGGCGGCAGCATTTACTTTTTGTGGGACAAGAAAAATTTGCGGGTCAAGAGCTGCCTTGAGCATCGCCTTTTTCTTGCTGCGGCGGTCGTGTCCGCTCAATACCGTGTGGGAACCAAAGGGTAAGAAACAAGATACGGCGGGCTTAAAATCGAGGTCAAGGTCAACACTCCTTCCGACCCGGCGGAAAATCGCCGCCGGCCCACCTTCCTCAAAGAGGAAGGCAAAATGATAAAGGCCGGCTCAGCACAAGGTTTATGCTCCTTAGCTACCAGCCTTGTTTTCGGCTCCCTCGCGAGGAGGCTCCGGCCGCAGGCCGGCGGAGGAGTTATGACCTCCATCAACAGTACAGGCACGCTTGTCTTTAGTGATGTGCGAAGTAAAAACCAGAAGCAAGGTAAATTCAAAATCAAATACCAGCCCTATACAGGCGTTGCTTGATGTTTTTATCCGCTTCTAAAAGTAAATGCTGCTGTCCTGGCATTTTAAAGTCTTTGCCTTGGCAATATCGGCGCAAAACGTGAGATAATATAGAAAACGCGCGCCCGCGCCGCCGCCGGTTTGACGAAAGGCGTTCGGGCGGTTAAGAGAGGTAATCGACAATGTTATGGAGCAATATTCTTGAAACGGTGATGCTGCTCTGCTTCGCCGCCGCCTGGCCGGCCTCGATATATAAGTCATGGGTCAGCCGCACGAGAAAGGGCAAGAGCCTCGCCTTCATGCTGATAATAGTGACCGGCTATGTAGCCGGCATCGCCAAAGTGCTGGTCAGCGGCACGGCGATATACATGCTCATCCCTTACACGCTGAACACCACGCTGGTGCTCTGCGACCTCGCGCTCTACTACAGAAACTACAGAATAGACGAGGGCCTGCCGCATATTTTCGGGAAACATCAAGAATAGATTACGGTCAATTTGATGCAAAAACATATATAATAGCATTATCTTTAATGTCAGAGACAGGAGAGGGTTAAATTGACGTTTTTTGCCCCATTGAAAATATATGAAAGACGACATCGGGGCATCGCGATTTTAATGACCGTATTGGTCGCTTTCATCGTGCTGTCAATAATTACAGCTGTCGTTGTCTCCATGAACTGGACCACGCTGAGGATTGAAGCAACGCAAAACGAAAATTTCCCTGTTTTTCGACGGGAAATACTGGCACGCTCTCTCACGAATACAATCGCGGAGTCGGTATTCAATAGCGAAATTAATCTAAGCACAGGTGACGGTATGGTAACTTCAAATACTATCAAATTAGAAGAAAGCGGTGTAAAACTATATGCGAAATTAGCCGTACAGAGATACAGCACGGCATATGTAATACGGGCACAGGTTTCCAAAACGGCAAACTTTACCTTGGAAGAGACCACCGCCGTTACGGCAAGAATACCGCTACCAATAACAGAGGAGAAACAATTGATATGGAGTACCGTAAACTGAGAAAACATGGGAGCGTTCTTGTGGAGGTCATGGTCGGTATCCTGATCTTCTCAATCGGACTATTGGCCCTCGCTGGAAGCATGACCTTTTCGTTGAGGGAAATAGCCGGTTCTGGAGAGCATCTTGGCATGCGGCAGACATTATTTAACAACGTGGACTCTTATCTGTTGCATCGTTCAGCCGAGCACGACAACAAAGCCGCTGACGCAGGTGCAGTCTTTGTGCAAAATGGGCAATTCACTATAAGCGGAGATGTCATACCTTTTAATATTTATAAATTTACGCAGCCAGAAAATGACCATTATTCACTATATGTAGCCGAAGGGGCTGATTAAAATGAAAAAAAACGGCTTTACCCTTATAGAAATACTAATAGGCGTCATCGTCATCATGATAACGGTTGGAGCGATTACAATGACGGTGGGGACCTCCCTGAAAAGCTACACCCGCTCAGAAACACACAGCAGGGCAATAAACGCCGCCCGTTTCACCATAAATTCCTTCAAAAGAACCGTATATCCCAAGATCGTGACCACGAAAGAAATAGAAATACTGAAAACGAACGAACTCCCTGCCACAGTGACCAGCGACAACATAAATTATCTCTTCCTGAATGAAGATGGGGCCATTGCTGTTCGCAATAATAAGGGAAGCAGACCTCTTGTTGGATCAGAATTAGTCCAGGCCCTGAACTTTACCGTCCCTGTCAATATCGTCACCTCCGGTGAGAAGTACCTTAACGCAATACTGAATATGACATTGTCCACCAAGGCCAAAGCTGAGAGCGACAAAAACGCCGATGCCGATTACACGGTTTCGCTTGATATTCCCTTATATAACAAACCGGAGCGCAGCGGATCACAAATCATCGTGCATGCTGCCACCAAGTTTTACACCGGAGAAGTATTAAAATTCTATGCGTCAACCGCAGAGATAGATTATAACGTCGTCCTTGAGAACTTACATTTGCGGGACGCCAACGACCCGAACACCGACTTAGACAATAAAACAAACGTTGAAAAAGGTATAACTCTGCGTGTAGTCTACGACATCCACCCATCAGTAGACCCCGGCTATTCAGTAAAAGATGGCTCCGCTTATGAATGGTATATATCGGGAGCAACGAACGCGCCGCTAAATGTAAAAACCACGAAGCCGGAGGGGGACGAGCGAGAGACCGGATACTGGAAACTGGTAAAAGAAGACGGCACACCGCTTACGACACAAAACATATCGACCTCAGGTAATTTTTACGCCAAAACGGCAAGCGGGACCGCACTATGGGGGGTTGCTGGCGTCATTCGCTGCAAGATCTTCCCTGCGCTCACAAAAATAGACGGGAGCGATAGAAAAGAGGGCGACATCCGGTGGTCCCCATATGTCGTGCTTGAAAAGAAAACCCCTTATGCCAATCCATTCTTCAACAATATGAAAGAAGCTCTTTCTCTTTTTGAAAAAACCGGTGAGCGCAGCGATAATTTCCCGCTGAACGCCGATACGGCGCGTACCGTGGTCGATGCCGATGGAACCAGTTACATTCAGATACAGAGAAAAAGCGGCACTTACGGCAGTACTGTAATGGGCAAGATATCCATGGAATTCCTCAAAGAGGTGATTGCGAGAAGCAAGGAAGGGGGAAAATCATACTCATCGCCGACAAACATCTCCATCATCGTGGACGCACTTGTCGACGCTGGATCTCAGGGCTATGGGCTGTTGCTGAACGGAGCCGCAGAGAGGGTTGGTAGCGGGAAAAACATCCGTTATGACGACACCGGGTATATGCTACAGTATGACAAATATGTAAAAAACAATACGGCCGGCGCCAATGGCTTCCCAGTCCGCCTTTTCGCCCAAGGACACCACAGTGGAAATGACAGCCAAGCAAACAACAGGCCAACAAGCAGTCCCGGGGCTTTTGGGGTGGAGAATATAGAAGTCAACAAAAGCGACAGCAGCTCTTACGGCGGGCCGTTTTACGAACCCTCACAAATGAAGACACAAAAATTCCTCTTCAACAGTAGCAGCAATGGCATCAATGGCAACAGCTGGCCATGGAAAGTCAGGCGACGCTTCATGGTAACGATACTTGAATATTACACAAACAGTGATAAAGCGTCTCCGCACTACATCATCAGGGCAAAATTTCTGGATGAGATGAAGGACACCGACGAAAAAGACCCCTTTGGCTGTGGTGAAAGTTATTTCTTATCCAACCCGGTATGGTACGGCAATTTCGTGGGATCTGATGTCAACAGAGGAGAGTACGGGAAACTGTATACATACAGTAGCTACAATTACAACAACAACAACAACTTATGGTACAACAACACATGGTCATACCAGAACAACCTGTACATTACAAGGTCACCCAAAACGACGGCCTTCAACAACAGCTATTATAATGGAGTTTTCCAAGCGGTTGACATGAGCATTATGTCTGATATAAGAAAGGCCAGTTACCTCAACCAAGACGGTCAGACAACTTCGGTGAACAAAACCACGGCAGCGAATCTCTTCAAGGCCCCGCAAAGAGACCGCTTCATAGGCTTCCGCGCTCTGCCGGGAACCGCCGGTCAAGGTACCAAGGTTTACGATATCGTGCTGGCGCCCGGATTCACGAAAAAGGAATTGCAGGCCATAATGCCCCGCAACGCAAAAATGTATGAACTCTCAGATATCCTCTCGACTAGTGAGCGTGATAAGATCAAAAAGTCTCCCGACGATTATGGATTTACAAATCTTGCAGAAGTCGAAACCAGTTATAATCAGATTTTAAAGGGAGTTGGAAACGTATCAGATGGTGATGGCAATAGCAGTGGTATCTACGACGGTGTAAACGGCATACAATATCAGCTAAACAGCAACGGAACGCCTGGTATATGGTATGGTTTTACTCCATCTCATTAGCCGCCACTGTTGTGGAAAATCATAAAAATGAGCTTAGGCTTTGAGTCTGAAACTTTAGAATATAAAAAATCCACCAGTGAGATGAAGGAGGCGATGGATTCTATCTGCGCCATACTTAATAAGCATGGTGCAGGAATTCTGTATTTTGGCGTAAGGCCGGACGGCGTTCCCATCGGGCAGACAATAAGTGAAAAAACGCTGCGCGATATTAGCACGGCAATAGAAAACCACATAGAGCCGGCTATCTTTCCCCATATTTCCATGGTGATGTTGGATGGCAGGACATGCGTTGAAGTGAAGTTTTCAGGGACAAATCCGCCATATTACTCATACGGCAAGGCAAAAATTCGTGTGGCAGACAGAGATTTGCCTCTATCGCCAGAGCAGTTAGAAGAGTTCATCCTACGAAAAAATGATTCCTCTGTTTTGTGGGAGAGTAAGGTTTCTGATTACACACTGGAAGACATAGAGGAGGATATCTTAAAAATTTACCTTCGTAAAGCCAGAGAGATAGAGCGGATCGACTTCGATTACACGAATCCCGCTTCCGTACTCAATAAGCTGTCGTTGACTTGCGGCAGTTACCTTTTAAACGCCGGCAAAGTGCTGTTCTGCGACAGCGCTCTGGTTGAATTGCAAATGGCGATCTTCGCGACGGAAGAACGCCTGACATTCAATGATATTCAAAGACATACGGGAAATATTTTTGAACTTGTTGAAGCTGCCGAACTCTACATCAAAAATAACATTCGCTGGAAAATCGAGTTTGAAGACTCGCTTCAAAGAAGAGAAATTCCGGAGATCCCGATTTCCGCATTGAGAGAAGCGCTGATCAACTCTTTCTGCCACAAGGATTACAGCGCGCAGCAATCAAATGAGGTTGCCATATTCAAGGACAGAATCGAGATATATAACCCTGGACGTTTCCCCGCTGGACACACCCCAGAGGACTTTATTGAGAGAGACGAGCGCCCCGTGCGCAGGAATCCGTTGATTACACGCTGCCTTTACTATTCAAAAGACGTTGAAAGTTTCGGTACTGGATTAAAGCGCATAAAGACCGCTTGTGACCAAGCAAAAGTAAGGCTAGACTTCAAACGGCTGAAATCTGGTTTTGCCGTAGTTTTCTACCGCAGCGGACGCGGCTCTGATGCCGATATCGCGCAAGTACCGCGCAAGTACCGCGCAAGTACCGCGCAAGTGCCGCGCAGGATGTTGGAAGCCATTTTAGAATTCTGCGTTGTTCCCAGAAGCAGGACAGAGATACAAGATTATATCGGCATAAAACATCGGGAATATTTCCGAAAGAATGTATTGGCCCCTTTGATAAAAGAAGGCTTTATAGAACCTACGATACCGGAAAAACCTACCAGTAGCAGACAGAAATATGTCACATGCCGGTAAATCTCAAGATGTCATAATGCCCCGCCTTTTTGCCCAAAGACACCGGCTTTCTTTAGTACTTTAAGGCCGTTTTGGGCGATAAAAAGGTCTCTAGTTTGTTTTGTGGACCGAACATTTTACGTTGTTTTCAACAGCGGAATAGATTCCGCCAGAAGGACAGACGGCTTGTTCGTTCATTATCTGTCCGTGAAATTTCGTATCAATAAAGTCCTGTAGGCTCTCGCTTGTGGAATTTGCGAATTTATGTAGCTCCCAGGCCGTTTTTATAGCCTCGCGGTTTCCCAGACAAGTCGCTTCCTTCGCCTTTTCATCGGAACCGCCGACCGCAAGGTACAATCCGCCCGCAAGCACGCCGATTATTATTATGACTATCAACAATTCGACAAGCGTGAATCCTTTTCCTGAGTTGCGCTTTTTTATTTCCATAATTTTTATCCCTCATATAATAATAATAATAATAATAAAACATAGTGCCTTATTTAAGCCGCTCGTTATCTGATATAATCCGCAAATTGGGGCTGGATGATGCGAAAATCACCCGACGCGCCCCGCCCAGCTCCTTTAGCGTGAGCATCTGCCTCACTGATTCAAACATCATAAGCTGATTTCCGCGCTGGCGGAAAATTACTCCAGGCTTTCAGTTTTTGCTTCATGATTTTTGCGGGCCGCCTTCCCCTCGCGTAGCGCTTTAAAAGTTTCCGTGTTTGGTTGTTCTTCTATCCCAACACTGTCTGCCCTTCGCGTGCAAATTTTGTTATCATCGCGCGTTCTTTTATATTGCTCTTAGCCTTAAAATGAATTGTCTCTGTAGCCATGTCCTCATATTCTTCCTTGCATATTATCGCAACTAAAAATGTACATAAACTACAATGCTGCTTATTGGTAAACCGCCATCAGTTCCAACTTCAGTGCCAGGCAGCCAGTCTTCACCTCAAAAACGGCGTAAACCCCGGCACCTCGGTCCAGGTGATATTTGTAGGTGTTCCTGAGATCGTTATCGGCGCGCTGGTTTTTATCGACTCGTTGATCTGCTTCTGCAGGTCGTCATTCATGCCGGCGGTGCTGATGGATGGGGAACATTTGTACCACGTGTCCGTCTCGCTGTTATAGACATAGTCGGCCACAAATCTATGGCTGCCGTCAGTGTCGGGTTTCTCGCTCGCGTAGAGCAGCGGCGTGGTTATTCCTTTCACGTCCACTTTAAGATAATATTCTTTGCCGTCGTATACGTATGCTCCGCCAAGGATGTTCTTTACCAATTCCATTAAACCAGCGCCGGACGGCCACGGCTGTTTTGGCATGTCGTTGTGTGCCGCTAAGATCTGTTCATAAATCGTTTTGGTGCGGTCCATCTTCTCTTCGTCATGTCCGGCGACGGAACAGGATATCAGAAGCTTGTCTCCGCTTGTCTCTGTCAGAGAATATATCCCACCGGCATGGCATACGCCGCCGCAGCTCGCGGAGCCGTCCGCCACGGTGAGGTCTCTGACCTTCGTAAACTGCGCCATCGCCTTTTCCAAGGATTCTTTAAAGGTCTTTCTATTTTCCGCGCGCTCCACATAGTAGGCGCTCTTTATCGTACGGCGGTCGCCGCGGCACGCCGTTCTCTCCGCCGTCTCCGTCGAAGAACCGGCGCTTAACATCATGAGCCCGGCCAAGATGCCGATGATGATCACAACGATTAGTATTTCAACAAGGGTAAACGCCTTGTTTTTTTGACATTCACAGTAGTTCTTCACCATAACCAACCAAGCGGGCGGAAAGCCCGGCGCTCCTTTTATATTAGTTTTCCTATCGGTATCCATTATAAGGTACCCCGCGTCTTAGGGCAAACGTAGCGGCCGGCCGGCATTGGCAAACGCGCCGGTCACTATATGGAGCGCCGCCTGCGGACGGCGCGGCTATTTTCCCTTTGCCCGTCTGTAATTTACTGCACAGTGGTGATACAATAAATCCGCGGCAGTGAAATATAATGGGAGGCATTATGATGATCGACGAAAAGAAGCGAGAATCCTTCGGAAGCCGTATTGGCTTTGTGCTGGCGGCGGCCGGTTCGGCGGTGGGTCTCGGCAATTTGTGGAAGTTCCCGTATATCGCGGGGAAGAACGGCGGAGCGGCCTTTCTCTTTATCTATATCGTGATAATAGCCTGCATCGGCGTCACCGCGATGACGACGGAGGTTCTCCTCGGCCGCATGGGCAGACTCAACGCGGCCGACACGTTTGAAAAACTAGGCGGTAAAAAATGGAAGCCGGTCGGTTTGGCCGGAATCCTCTGCACCTTCATCATCCTCTCTTATTATTCGGTCATCGGCGGCTGGATCGTAAAGTATTTCCTCATGTCGTTCACCGACCTCTTAGAATATGCCGCGGCGGGAAGGACGGAGGAGATTTTCGGAACTTTCGTCTCCAATCCGCAGGAGGTAATTTTTTATCAGGGGCTTTTCATGCTCGCCACCGCTCTAGTGGTGCTCTTAGGCGTAAAGGACGGCATTGAGCGGAGCTGCAAGATCATGATGCCGATGCTTTTCGTGGCGATGCTGGTCCTCATCCTCCGCGCCGTGACGCTGCCGGGGGCGTTTGCGGGAATCGAGTTTTATCTCAAGCCGGATTTCTCAAAGGTGACTTCTGAGACGTGGCTTGCGGCGCTGGGGCAGGGTTTCTTCTCTCTCTCGCTCGGCGCGGGCGCGATCATGATTTACGGCAGTTATCTGCCCAGGACGGAAAATATTCTCTCTTCCGTAAAACAGATCTGCTTCATCGACACGGCGGTCGCCTTTCTCGCGGGACTGATGATCTTCCCCGCCGTCTTCGCCTTCGGCGCGGAACCGGCCGCGGGCCCGGGGCTCACCTTCATCACCGTGCCGACGCTCTTTGCAAAGATGAGCGGCGGCGTGGTCTTCGCGGTGATCTTTTTTCTGCTTTTCTTTGTCGCGGCGCTCACCTCGTCGATCTCGCTGCTGGAATGCTCCACCGGCTACTTCGTGGACCACGGCATGGACCGGAAGATGGCGACGTTCATCACGGCGGCGCTGATCTTCCTCGCCGGCGTTCCCTCCGCGCTTTCGCTCTCCGGCGGCCTCAAGATCGGCAGCCGGGATTTCATCGACGCGGCGGGCTATCTGACGGACAGCATCATGATGCCGCTATGTTCGACGCTCTGCTGTCTCTTTGTCGGCTGGGTCCTCAATAAGGAGGTCGTAAAGCGGGAGGCGACGAACGACGGCAAGACCGCCTTCGGTCTTTTCGACGTCTGGATGATAATGGTAAAGGCCGTAGCCCCCGCCGCGATTCTCGTGATTTTCTTTACGGGGCTTAAATGGTAGGAGCGCAGAACCGCGCGCCCCGAGTCTGCACAGGCTCCGGGCGCGCGGCTTTGCTTTATTTTTCGTAAGGAATGCGAAAGTAATCCAGCGTTTTTTTAAAGCGATCCTGCGCGGTCAGGCAGGTATCAGTCAGGTATCCTTTTTTTCTTCCCCATTCGCGCATTCCGCGATAGTAGAACATTTTCAGATCTTCGCCGATGATAAACGGCACGATATCGTTCGCCAGGCATTCTTTGAAGAGGATCAGGCGTCCGACGCGCCCGTTGCCGTCCTGAAACGGATGGATGGCTTCAAAACGCACATGAAAGTCAAGAAGCGCCGCCAGGTCCTTTTTTCCCAAGCTGTTATAGGAGTCCAGCAATTGCCGCATTTGCCCCGATACCTCCTCCGGAGGCGTCGTCGCGCGCCCGCCGACTTCATTTGGAAGCCGCTTATATTCGCCGACGGCAAACCAATCTTTGCGGCTGTCGCCGGTTCCGCCTTTCAACACGGCGTGGAGCTGCCGGATAAAACGTTCGCTCAGCTGGCGGGCGGTATGGTCGATTATCATATCGATGCAGCGAAAGTGGTTTACCGTTTCCACCACATCGTCCACGTTCACCGCCCGGCCGGAGAGGCCGATGGTGTTTGTCTCAAAGATATAGCGGGTCTGGTCGTGAGTCAGCCGGCTGCCCTCGATGTGATTGGAATTATAGGTCAGGTCAACCTGTATTTTATGGTAGATACCTCCGGAGAGCCCGCCGGCCTTCTCCCGCAGCAAAAATGCCCGCAGCGTCGCCGGCGCCTTCCGCGTTTTGGGGATGCGGGAAGGCTTGTCCGCCGTCTCGGGAATGTTCCAGGTCTTGCCTGTCAGAAAGGCGTCGGGCACGCGCCCGAGCGCGCAGTAGTTTCGCACGGCGCGCTCGGATATCTTCCATTTTCTAGCCGTTTCCGCCACGGATAAAAATCGCACTGCCTTCACTCCCCTTTTCTGTCTCTATTATATGCCGATATCGGCAATTTATCTCCGGTATCGGCAGAGGAATTTTTATATATTTTGCCGGTAATAACGGTGACGCAAAAGGGGTGAATATAAGTTTGCCCGCATTGTTTTTTACATATTTGTCTATCTGCGGCCTTGCATGTGCCAAACGGCCTTTAAAGAGTCTCTTTTCGCGGCGCGGCCTTTAGCGCGGCGTTTTCAGGTACCTGGCGAGCGTTTCGTAGAGCAGATTCGGGTCGATCGGCTTTGCCAGGTGTTCGTTCATGCCCGCCGATTTGGATTTTTCCACGTCCTCGTCAAAGGCGTTGGCGCTCATCGCGATTATCGGAATGCTGCGGGCGTCGGCCTTTTTGGTGTGGCGGATGGATTTCGCGGCGGTAAGGCCGTCCATCAGCGGCATCCTGATGTCCATAAGTATCAGGTCATAATAATACGCGGGGTTCGCGACGAAGGCCTCTATCGCCGCCAGGCCGTTTTCCGCCACCTCCACCTCAAGGCCTTTGTTGGTAAGGATGCGTTTGGCCACTTCGACGTTGAGCAAATGGTCTTCGGCGAGCAGCACGCGGCTGCCGCTGAAGTCATACCGCACCTGCGGCGCCGGCGCTTCGCCGCCGCCGTTCCCGGAGTAGATTTTTTCAAAAGCCGAGGTGAGGGAGTTTTTGAAGAGCGGCTTTGAGATCAGCATGTTGACGCCGGCGTTTTTCGCCTCCGATTCGATGGCCCCCCAATCGTAGGCGGTGATAATGATGATGGTCACTTCGGGGCCGACGATGCGGCGTATCCGCCTGGCCGTCTCGATGCCGTCCATCTCGGGCATCTTCCAGTCGATGAGGATGACGTCGTAGAATTCCCGCCGGTCCCATTTTTGTTTGACTCGCTCGACCGCCTTCATGCCGCTGTCAACCCAGTCGGCGCGCATCCCCATGTCCCCGAGTATCCTCGCGGTATGTTCGCAGATCGTCACTTCGTCGTCCACGACGAGCGCCGAGAGCGACGCCAGGTTCAGCGAGGATTTAAGCCTGCCGGGGGCCAGGCGCTCTTCGCAGAGGTCAAGCGGCAGCGAGACGACGAATTCGCTGCCGATCCCCTCTATGCTGTGCACCGTGATGCTCCCGCCCATCAGTTCCGCGAGGTTCTTCGAGATGGCGAGCCCCAGCCCCGTTCCGCCGTAGATCGAAGCGGCGCCGGCGTGCTCCTGTTCAAAGGGGTCGAAGATTTTCGGCAGGAATTCTTCTTTTATCCCAATCCCCGTGTCGTTGATGGAAAAGCGCATGTGGGCGTTCCCCGCCGAGATCCGGTCCTGGCTGACGATGAACTGTACTTTTCCGCCTTTCGGCGTAAATTTTATCGCGTTCGCGATGATGTTTATCAGTATCTGCTGAAGTTTCATCGGGTCGCCGGCGTAGGCGCTTTCCGTGAAGGTCGTCATTATGCAGTCGTAGTCCACGCCCTTCGCGCCGGCCTGTTCGCTGCAGATGGTGTTGATGCCGTTGATGAATTCTTCAAAGGGAATCCGCTCTTTTTTGATGACGACTTTGCCGCTTTCGATGCGGCTCATGTCCAAGATGTCGTTGATCAGCGAGAGCAGGAAGCGCGCGGATATGCCGACCTTCGCCAGGCAGTCGGAGACCTGCGCCGGGTCGTTCACGCACTGCGCGGCGATCGCAGACATCCCGATGATCGCGTTCATCGGCGTTCTGATCTCATGGCTCATACGCGAGAGGAATTCCGATTTCGCGAGGCTGGCCTGCTCCGCCTGGGCGAGCGCCTCTTTGAGTATTTCCTGCTGCCGCGTCTGTTCGTTGAATATTTCGGTCACGTCGCTCTTCGTCGCCAGGATTAAGCGCCTGATCTCGTCAAGGTAGCAGAACTGCCATTTTTTGCGCGCTTTGCGGCCTTTTTTTTCAGTGACGTTGAAGGAGCAGCTGAATAGCTCATGCTCCTCAAGCTCCCGGCAGATGTTTTTCAGCTCCATCATACGGAAAGCGTCGGGAAGCTCTTCCTCCGCCACATACCCCCGCAGGATTTTATCCAGCTCCGCCCGGTAGTTCGCGGCCTCGAAGCAGCCGTCTTCCAGAGACTGGTAGACGGTCATCGCCCCCGTGCTGGCGTCGATGAGGACGATGCGGTCGTATTCGATTTCCGTGATTCTTTTGGTGATTATCTCGGGGTTTTTTTCCCTGCTGATGTCGTAGGTGTAGAGGAAACACATTATATCCCGCGTCTCCGGGTGGACGAAGCGCTTTGCGGTGGTGCGCGCCCAGATCACCTCGCCGTCGTTCGTCTTGCGCAGGTATTCCACCGCCGCCGGCCTCTCTTCGAGGGATATGGGGCGGGACATCGCCTCGTTGCTGAAGGTCTGGAATATCTCTTTTTTCTTTTCATCACGGAGCGCGGTGCCGGCCAGGGCGGCAATCGCCGTGCCAAAGGAGATTCCCTCGCGGCAGATGCCGACGTTGGGGCCGGCCCGGTAGATTTCGAGGATGTCTTTCGTGATGTTAGCCCGCGCCTTGGTGAGCGAATTTTCGCCGCCGGTGGCCTCCTGGTAGCGTTTTTCTTCTTCAAAGCGGCGTTCCATCTCTTTCAGGGACGTGATATCGACGCTGCAGCCCACCGCCCGGACAGGCCGGCCGGCTTCGTCCCGGACGGTGTTGTAGGAGAATTTTTTCCATCTGACGCCGCCCGCGTCTCTCACTTTGATCTCCGCGGAGGCGGACGGCTCTCCCGCGTCGATTTTTTTATGCAGTTCGATGAAATCCCGCGCCGAATCTTCGTCGATGATGCCGCTGGCGAGCGTGGCATAGGGGGTGTTTCCCACCACCCTCTCAATTCCCAACTCCTTCACCGCGTTGTTGTAATGGAGGCAGCGGCGTTCGCGGATGTCGTATTCCCAGAGATAGAGGCTGGTGTTCTCGAGGGCGGCCTCTATTTTCTGACGCTCCGTGCGCATGGCCAGCTCCTGCTCTTTGCAGAGCCGTTCCAGCCGCCGCGCCTCCGTGACGTCCGAGGCAAGGCAGGCGCAATACCCCTCTTCGAGCTGGTAACAGAGGATGCTGAGGTGTTTGTCTCTTTCGGGACTGTAGCCGGCGGCGACGCCGCTGCCGCCCTCAAAGGCTATTTTCCCGCAGAGGTCCGGCCATTTGCGGTCGGCGCCTTCAAATACTTCATAAAAGCGTTTGCCGCTCAGGGAGGCCGCCTCGCGCCCCGCCAGCGCCGCGAACGGCCCGTTCAGATAGACAAATCTGAAATCAGCGGCGTTCTCCCCCTCGTCCCGGATCATCTCTACGATGCAAAAGGGCTGCGGGCTGCCGTCAAAGCAGGCGCGAAATTCGTCCAGTCTCTCAGCTATTTTCATTGTCATCCCCCTTCCCGTGGTAATGGTGCGTCGCTCCTGAAAAACTCATAAAGCGTCTTACGAAGCATGGATACGTCTATCGGCTTCACTACATGGGCGTTCATGCCCGCCTCGCGCGCCTTTTTCACGTCCTCGTCGAAGGCGTTGGCCGTCAGCGCGATTATCGGGACGGTTCCCGCGTCGGCGCGCCTCATGCCTCTGATCGCGCGCGCCGCTTCGTACCCGTCCATCACGGGCATCTGTATATCCATGAGCACGGCCGCGATCTCTCCCGGCTTTGATTCCGCAAAAATATCCGCGCCTATTTTGCCGTTGCCCGCCATCAGGCATTCGACGCCGTCTTTCTCCAGCATTCTGCGGACGATCGCCGCGTTGATCGGGTGGTCCTCGGCAACGATCACTTTTTTGCCTTTAAAAGCGCGCTCGTCGGGGATGCCGTCCTCAGACGCGCGGGTCGCCGCCGGCGCCCGCCGCAGGCGGAGGACGAACCAGAACCGGCTGCCCTTGTCGAGCTCGCTTTCGACATTTATCCGGCTGCCCATCAGCGCGGCGATCTTCGAGGCGATCGCGAGCCCCAGTCCCGTTCCCCGAATCGCCTTGCGGCCGCGCCCCTCCATCTCAAACTCGGCGAATATCGCGCCGAGGTTCTCCTTACGGATGCCGATGCCGGTATCCTCTACCGAGAACTTTACCTGGGCCGCCGTTTCGTCCGCGGCAAGCAGCTCCGCGCGAAGCGTCACCACGCCGCCGGGGCGGTTGTACTTTATGGCGTTTGAGATGAGATTGATCAGTATCTGCTTTATGCGCAGCTCGTCGGCGCTGACGAAGAGACTTTCCTCAAAGGGAATCAGGCGAAAAGTCAGCCCCTGCCTTAAGGCCGCGTCGGCGTAGATCAGCCCGATGGCGCGGACCGTCTCCGCCAGGTCGAAGGTCTCACAGCGCAGTTCCGTCTTGCCCTCGTTAATCTTGCTCATGTCCAGCACGTCGTTGATCAGGGAAAGAAGGTGCCGGGAGGCCTTTTCTATCTTCTCGCTCGCGGCCTTTATCTCCCCGGAACCGGCAAGCTCGGCGATCTCGTCGTTGATGCCGATGATCGTGGTCAGCGGCGTGCGTATCTCATGGCTCACGGAGGCGAGGAACTTGCTCTTCGCCTCGTTCGCCCTTGCCAGCGCCTCTCCCTGCTCTTTTTTTATCTTGTACATGCGGCAGAGCAGGGCGAGCGACAAAAGGACCGCCGCCAGAAACAGGGCCATCGCGGCCGCCTCCGCCGGATTGGTATAGACGACGTCGCTCCATCTGGGCTGGTAAAATTCTTCGGTGTTTTTACGCACTATCTCGCGGACGGCGCTCGCGGGGAGGCTATCCAGGGTCTTCGATATTATGGAGAAAAGCGGCGGGTCCGACGCGGCGGACACCCCGAAAGAGAGCCTCTGGGTGACTCCCGCGACTCCCGAATAGTAGAGGCCGCGGTATTTGGCAAAGGACGAGTAGTAACCGGCCTCGTAAGCGTTTATAAAGGCGCAGCCGGCCTCGCCGTCCTTGACGGCTTCGATGCAGTCCGGCATGGACTGGCAGACGACGCGCTTAACGCCGGGCGCGAACCTGCGCGCGTTGGAGGAGATATAGCTGCGGTTAAGCACCGCCACGCTGTCAACGGACGAAGAACGGTTCTTTTTTACGCAGACGACCGAGGCCTGGGCAAACGGCGGCGTGACATGCGCCCCGTTCTTCGCGGCCCAGACATAATCATAGGTCATGGAGCTGACGATGTTTTTTCTCGTCTTCATCATCTCCGCCCGGTCGTCCGCCGCCGCGCCGCGCCCCTCCGCGGTGAATTTCAGGCCGGACTTTTCCGATATCAGCACGATGATATCCGGCACGATGCCGGAAAATTTTTTCTTTTGGGCGTCGTAATATTCCATCGGCGGCCAGACGTCGTCGTAGAGGACGATAACCTCCGGGGAACTTTTAATATATTCGCGCTCCTCCCTCGTAAAGACGACGGGCGTCTCGCGTTCCGCGCCGTAATATTTATCGTAGAGGTCCGAGCTGAAGCCCGGATAGAGGGAGTTAAGCTCGCTCAAGGCGTCGTTCAGTTTTTTCAGGAGCGCCTGATTGTTTTTGTTTACCGCAAAATAGAAGTTTTCCGGGGCGAATCTCGCGACGATCTGAAAGCCGCCGTTGATGCGGAAGTTGTCGGAAAAGAGAATGTCCGCCTCGCCCGCCGCCACCGCGTCGCGGGCCCGCCGGTAGGTCGGATACATGATGTTTTTCGTGGCAAAGCCATTGTCCCGGCAGTAAGCGAGGTATTTTTCATTATTCGGGTTGCCGGCGACGAGCGCGGCGCGCGCGCCGTTGAACGACCGGAAATCTTCGTAGGAAAAACGTCCGTCGCCGCTTTTCACTGCGAGGCACTGAACGTTGCTCCCGGAAGAGAGCGTGCTGAAGGCCAGCCGCCTCTCCCGCTCCGGGTCTTTGCGCAGGTAGCCGACAAGGTCGGCCTCGCCGCGTTCAAGCCTCTTTTGCGTCTCCGCAAGCGTTCCGTCGATAAATTCATACTTCCAGCCGGTAAACTGCGCGATCGCCAGAAGATATTCGTAAATGTAGCCGCCGCGCCCCCCAGGCCCATCGGCTTCTTCGTGCGTAAAGCTGCCCACGCGCACCGTACATCCCCTCCCGTACGGCTCCGGGGCCGCGGCATATCCCCGGCGGGGGCCGAAAGAGAACATGACGGCCGGCAATAGAACGCACAAAACGACAACTATCCGCAAAAATGGCGCGCCGCACCGCTTCTTTGGCGGCAGGCCGAACATTTCAGGCACAAAGGTCAACTCCCTGCTTGGGGATCTATCGAAAGGCCGATACTTTGTTTACTCCCGTTCGGCATTCCCGCTCCTGCCTGTTAATTATAACATCTGGGGATAAGATAAATATAAAAAAGTAAGCTCCCTTCGGCGCAGACGCATGAAAGTCCAGCGGCGGCGGCCCCGTATCATCTTGCCCCCTCACCCAAATTAACGATCCTGCCGCCGGGCGTCCGGTCGCCTTTTGCGGAAGTAAAAGGGCTCAGTCGCCCAATATCCGCGTCACTGCCTTCCGGCAAAGGTCCACCGCCTTTTCCGCCTCCGCCGCGCTGATCGTCAGCGGCGGGTTAAAGTAGATCACGTCCCCCAACGGGCGCAGCAGAAGCCCCAGTTCGAGGGCCTCCTTATATATCTGGTATCCCGTGCGCTCACGCGCGGGAAAGGGTTCTTTGGCGTTCCTGTCGCGCACAAGCTCGATCGCGCTGATGAGGCCGATACGGCGTATCTCTCCCACGTTCGGGTGACCCGACAGGCTCCGGCGCAGCGCGGCGCCGAGCTCCTCCGCCCGCGCCGCGGCCCGCGCCAGGATATTGTCCTCCCGCAGCACGCGCTGTACGGCGAGCGCCGCGGCGCAGCCGAGCGGGTTGCCGCTGTAGGTGTGACTGTGCATAAAGGCGCGGCCTTTGCCGTAATCGTCGTAAAAGGCGTCGTATATCTCGTCCGTGGCGACGGTGATCGCCATCGGCAGATAACCGCCGGTCAGCCCCTTGGAGATACACATGATATCCGGACTCACGCCCGCGTGGTCAAAGGCGAACATCTTCCCCGTGCGCCCGAAACCGGTGGCGATCTCGTCGGCGATGAGAAGCACGCCATGGCGGCGGCAGAGCGCGCGCAGCTTCTGCAGGTATAACGGCGGATATATCCTCATGCCGGCGCTGCCCTGAAGCAGCGGCTCCACGATGATCGCGCAGCACTCGCGCGCGAAGCGGTCAAACTTTTCCTCCGCGTCGGCAAAGCACTCGCAGCCGCAGCTTCCGCGCTCCTTTTCGTATTTGCAGCGGTAGCAGTCCGGGGCTTCGACACGCACCGTGTCCATGAGCAGCGGCTTGTATATCTTGGCGTAAAGGTCCATCGCGCCGACGGACAGCGCCCCGATCGTCTCGCCGTGGTATCCCCCCGAAAGGCAGAGGAAGCGCTTTTTCTCCGGATGGCCGCTTTGGCGCTGGTATTGAAAACTCATTTTAAGCGCGCACTCCACGGAGGCCGACCCATTGTCCGAAAAGTTGAACTTCGTAAGCCCGCGCGGCACGACCCTGACGAGCTCCTCGCAAAGCCGCACCGCCGGCTCGTGCGTGAAATTCGCGAAGATGACGTGTTCCAGACGGTCTATCTGCTCCTTCACCGCCGCGTTTATCACGGGGTGGCAGTGTCCTAAGAGGTTGCACCACCATGAGCTGACGACGTCGAGATATTCCCTCCCGTCATACCCGTACAGATAGACGCCGCGCCCCTCCTTGATCGCTATCGGCGGAAGCTCCTCATAATCCTTCATCTGAGAGCAGGGGTGCCAGATGTGTTTCAGGTCCCGCGCCGCAAGGTCGTTCATCTCAATCTTCCTCTCCGTATAATTTCAGCAGCGCCGACGCCCCGACTCCGATATCCTCCGCGCCGCGCGCGACAAGGGCGGCGACGGGGACTTCGGCAAGCGCCTCGATCATTTTCCGGTTATCCTCCTCGATCACGCCGCCGGCCGCCCAGTTATTCATGATTACCGCGCGGGGCTCTATCCCCCGCGCGCGCAGGTAGCTGACGGTGAGGACGGCGGCGTTTATCGCTCCCAGCCCCGAGTCGGAGACGACGACGGCGGGAAGGCCAAGCTCCGTCACAATATCCGCAAGCATGACGCGCGGCCCCTCTCCGCAGGATATCGGGCAGACGATGCCGCCGCTGCCCTCGACAGCCAGGAGGTCGTACCTTTCACTCAGTCGTTTGAAATCTTCCCGGACGGCCTCCATGCGGAAACGGCCGCCAGCCAGCTTCGCGGCCAAGTGCGGCGAATATGGGCGTTCGTAAATGTAAGAGACCGCCTCCGCGGGGTCGCCGGCAAGCCCCGCCGTCCGGTAGACGAACTCCGCGTCGCCGGGAACCAGCCTGCCTTCCCGGCGCTCCGCGCCGCTGAGGGCGGCTTTGTAATAGCCGGCGTTCAACCCCGCCTCGCGAAGCTTTTTCACGATCAGCGCCGTGACATAGGTCTTCCCGACGTCGGTCCCCGTACCCGTGATAAAAAGCCCCTTAGCCATCTCTTTTCACCTCAAAGCCAAGCCGGGAGATCATCTCACGGTCGTTTTGCGGCGAAATCCCGGCGGTGGTAAGCATATCGCCCGTGATCGCGGCATTCGCCCCGGACTTGAAACAGGCGAGCCCCCTGTCGGCAAGCAGCCCGCGCCCGCCCGCGAGGCGCAGCGAAGAATCCGGCAGGATAAAACGGAATATCGCGACGGTGCGCACGATCTCTTCGTAAGAGAGCGGCCTGTTTTTTTCCAAAGGCGTGCCGGCGATCGGATTGAAGATATTCAGCGGTACGGATTTTATCTCCAGGGCGCGCAGCGCGATGGCCATCTCGATACGGTCGCCCATCGTCTCGCCAAGGCCGATTATGCCCCCGCTGCATACGGAAAGCCCCGCGCGCCGCGCCGCCGCGATCGCGGCGGTCTTCTCGCGCCAACTGTGGGTAGTGCAAATTCGGGGAAAAAACCGCTCGGAGCTTTCCAGATTGTTATGCGCGCGCGCTGCGCCCGCCTCTTTCAGCGCCGCGAACTGCTCCTCGTTAAGCAGGCCGAGAGAGACGCAGGGAGAAAGCCCGGTCTCCCTCCTGATCAGCGCGACAGAACGGCAGACCGATGCCAATTCGCCGTCCGATAGCGCGCCGCCCGAGGTGACGATCGAAAAGCGCAGCGCGCCGCCGGACTCCGCCGCGCGGGCCGCCGCCGCGACCGCTTCCGGCGAAAGCAGCGGATATTCTCCAATCGCCGTCCGGTAGCAGGCTGACTGGGCGCAAAATTTACAGTCCTCCGAACAGCGGCCGCTCTTGGCGTTCACAATCGCGCAAAGGTCGAACCCTCCGCCGCAGCGCCTTTCGCGAATCTCCGCCGCGGCGGCGCATAACGCCTCAAACGGCGCGCGGCACAGAGCCAGAGCCTCCGCCGCAGATATCAGGCGTCCGCTTAGAACGTCCCGTTTAAGAGCCTCAAGAACGCGCATAACGCAGCGGGCTCCTCTCCGAGAGGCGCGCCGCGAGCAGCGCGCCGGCAAAACACAGCAGGACGTCGCCAGGCACGGCGAGCAGGAAACAGCAGATAAAGAGCGTCTCAAAGGACAGCGGCTGCGCAAGGACGAAATTTGAGATCAGCCAACAGTAAGTCATGCCGCAGAGATAGACGGCGGCAAGCCCGGAGGCTGAAGCGGCCAAAGCCCTCCGAAAGCCGAGCGGGTACGCGGAGGAAGCGATCTTTCCCGTGAGCCAGGCCCCCATCATAAATCCGATCAGATAACCGAACGAGGGCTTCAAAACGTAAGCCGGGCCGCCGCCTTCGGTGAAGACGGGAGCGCCCGCGATGCCGAGGATCAGATAGACGGCGACGGAGAGCGCGCCGAGCCGGCCGCCGAGAAGGAGGCCCGCAAGCGTGGTGAAGAGAAATTGAAGCGTAAACGGAACGACCGGCAGAGGCACCTTAATCCGCGCCCCTACCGCGATAAGCGCGGTAAAAAGGGCGCACAACACCATCTGCCGGGTATCAAGACTGCTCTTTGACATCACAAAATCCTCCCGCAAGAAAGTTTTCTTCCGGAAGAATTTAGCATATCTCTTAAAGCTATGTCAACCTATATATTTTATTTAGTTGACATAGCTTTTTATTATCGCTTCCAGCCGCTCGCGGGCCGCGAGCAGCTTATCGTACTCCTCCATCACGCCGTCGACGCGCTTCGCGCGAAGCGGTTCCACGACGCGCACGACAATGTCATAGAGGGGCGTCAGGCCAAGGTTGGCGAGCACTCCCTTCAAGGTATGGGCGTGGTCGAAGGCCCTGTCGACGTCGCCGGCGCGCAAAGCGTCGCCCAGCGCAAAAAAAGTCTCGTCGTGGGCGATGCTCTGAAGGCAGTCCCGATATAGCTCTTCGTCGCCGACCACCCGTTCCAAAGCTCCGTCGACGTCGCAGCCCCATTTTCTGAGCTCACCATACAATTTTTTCATCATCCGGCTCCTTTCCCGCAAAGACTCCCGCCGGCCGTGCCGCGGGGCGTGTGCTTGTCGAACGCGGCGCGGTTCGCCGCCTTTATATATCCTTCGCCTGCGCCGCCGCGAGAAAGCGGCGTGGTTTTTATCTTGTATGCGGCGACTGCGATAATTATACGTTAAAGTTACCGTTTCGTAAAAATATGCGGCTCCGGCACTCGGCCGGCATATTCAACCGACGGCGCTTCTTCGCGCCAACTTCCCCGCTGCCGCGGCAAGGCCGCAAGCGCTGGTTTTCCCTTCGATATGGAGGAAGATAAACTGGGGTTTGGCAAAGATTTTGGGCTCCCTCGCTGAGGGAGCTGGATCGGCGAAGCCGAGACTGAGGGAGTTTTGACGTTGACCTTAAGGTTTTCATAACTTAAAGAAGTGAAAAGCCAAGGTCAAAACTCCCTCCGACCCGGC
>JAEXGR010000072.1 GCA_023450745.1 Synergistota bacterium | reverse complement strand
CATCCTGGAGACCATGCCCGACATCGCCATGGAACAGTACCCCACGCTGCTGCCCTGGAGCAAAGAGCTGCCCGACTTCTGCCGGCTCAAAGAGCCAGGCGGCAGTGACGGCGGTAAGGCCGAAGAGCCCGCCGCGGAAGTGGCGGCCTAGGGGCGGCTAGGACACCGGACCTGACCGAATGGTACGGGAAGGTTATGAAAATGGATAGGTATTGGAGGTTTGACGCTTACGTTTGTCCGCCGACAAAATGAAGATTGATACCCTATCAGCATTTTTCCGTGATTGTGTCAAAGATGAAGTTGATAACATAAGAGATGTAACGTTTGAGCGTATTCGCGAAAATATTGAAGGACTATATATTTTGCTTAAAAAAGAACAAGACAAAATCGCCTAAATGCGTTATTAATATTACGAAATATTTAATTTGATGCCAAGAACCACACGAATAGACGTTGTAATCAGCGCCGGAGAAGAAAAAGTCTGCGTTTAATCTATTTCTCGGATAACAAACATACCCTTATTTCATTTTACATTGACAACTTAAAATAAGCATGGTAAATTCGGGCTGTTATTTCAAGTTGCGAGAAAGGAGCAGACCAATGAAAGCGCGTGCTGGAAAATATGTGACGAACCTTTCTGGGGAGGCAGCCTATCAGTCTTTTCTCCCCTCTCCGTTACCCCCAGAACCTCCTGTTGAACTCGGCAACGAGATAGTCGAGCTCCTTGTGGCCGCGAGTTCCAGGCTTGCGGCTTTGGATGGAATAGCGACACACATCCCAAACATCGGGCTTTTCGTCTCCATGTACGTGCGCAAGGAGGCACTCCTCTCCTCCCAAATCGAGGGGGCGCAGACGGCGCTCGAGGATGTGCTCGACCCGGAGCTTGCCCAAAACACGAATCGCGACGTGGCCGACGTCATAAACTATATAAAGGCAACGGAGTTCGCCATTAAACGGCTGAAAGAGCTTCCTCTATGCAACCGCCTGATACGGGAAACGCACGCCGTGCTCATGGAGGGTGTGCGCGGTCAGGATAAGAGCCCCGGCGAGTTCCGCCACTCGCAGAACTGGATAGGCGGAGCAGGCTGCGGCTTGAATGAGGCAAGGTATATACCACCGTCGCCTGAGGACATGACTGAGGCAATCTCAGATCTTGAGAAATACATAAACACTGAAGACGGTATGAATGTCTTAATCCGCGCGGCGCTTGTCCACTATCAGTTCGAGACGATACACCCCTTCCTTGACGGTAACGGGCGCGTTGGGCGGATGCTCATCACCCTCTTTCTGATGGAGAAAAAGGCGTTGACCACACACGCGCTCTATATTTCCTATTTCTTCAAGAAACATCGCGTAGAGTATTACGACCGCATGACGGAGGTGCGCCGCACGGGAAACTATGAACAATGGATAAGCTTCTTTCTTCAAGCATTGTTGGAATCCGCCGAAGACGCAATATCGGCTATTGGCGAACTGACCAGACTGCATGACGAAAGCGCGGCGAAGGTAGCAGGAATGGGACGCGCCTCAAAGAACGCGAAGCGGGTATTCGAATACCTGGAGGCAAACCCGATCATAGACATCCGCCGCACCGCTAAAGCGCTCGGCATCACTTTCAACACAACCGCCGCCGCAATAGAGAGACTAACAAAGGCTGGTATCCTTGTCCAGACGAACAACGCGAACCGTAATCGCACTTTTTCATATGAGGCGTACCTTAGCATACTCCGTAAGGGAACTTGAAATAAGAGGCCGGCAATAGCGCGCCTATTTCAAGTTCAGCAATATAAATGAAATATACGATTTGTGTTACAAAAAAACTGGAGCCAACTTTCATAACTAAAAATGGTGGGGATCTGGTTATAATGAGCATCGAAGCATACGAGAAAATGTTAGACGCCACACGAATAGATGTTGCAATTAGCGAAGCAGAAAAGGAATTTGCAGCTGGTGGAGTGCTTTTGGACGAAAGAGAAACGTTAGACTCTTTGCGGAGAAAGCATTTTAGATAAATATGCCGTAGAACTTTATGCACGCGCACACCGCGATGAAAATACATACTATTTAACGCTAACAATGCGTTATGCATACAAATTACTGCAAAACGCATTACCGTAAGAATTTCCGTATGAAAGAATTTTTCAAGGTCATACTATTTTTACTGATAGACACTAAACTCAGCAATCGATTTCGGTTCCAGATGTGTCCACCACCGACAAAAATCCCGGCTTTAATGCCGGGTTATTTTTTTACCTTGCGGCACAAACCTTCCAATTGAAAGAGCGCGGCGGACAATTTGTCACATCGGCCGCGCTCTTTCTGTTTTTGATGAGGACTATCTTTTAACAGGTGGCTCCGCCGCTCACATGAAGGCCAGCCGCCAGTATTTCATCTTTTCTTGACAGGATGTCACCCTCAAGGAGTTCCTTTTCCACACAGCCGAAGCCAATCCGTGAGATCGTGGAAGAGAAGCGCTCGCCGGTCTTCCCCTGCTCACGGAAAAGGAGCAGCGCCCGCTCTATCGCCTTCAGCGCTTCGTCCTTGTCGGTAAATACTTTGGCAAGCGGCCTGCCGATAGCGGTGGATTTCCCCCACCGGCCGCCGATATATACTTTATAGCCATTGGTGCCGTCCTCTATCGCGTCAAAGCTGCACTTACCGATACAGCGGCCACAGTTGTTGCACTTCTCTGCGTCTATCTCAAGCAAGCCGTCCTTCATCTTAGCCGCGCCGGTCGGGCAGGCTTTTTCAACGGCGCATTTCTTGCAACCATTACAGCTCTCCGCGTCAAAATTGGGGATCATCTGGCCTATAATGCCGACGTCGTTGAGGTCGGGTTTAACGCAGTTGTTGGGACAGCCGCCGACGGCGATCTTAAACTTGTGCGGCAGGCGCACCTCTCTGTAACCCTCGTAAAATCTTTTGTGGATCTCCTCCGACAGCGCGAACGCATCGATAAGACCGTACTGGCATGTCGTGCCCTTGCAGGATACGACAGGGCGCACCTTAGAACCGGTCCCTCCGGTCGCAAGCCCTTCCTTAGCGATATAGGCGCGGAAGTCCTCTATCTTGTCAAAGGGTATCCCCTGACACTCGATGGTAAGGCGCGTCGTCATCGTGATAACGCCGTTTCCATAGCGCTTTGCCGCCTCCGACAGGCAGACCATCTGATCGGCGGTGATCTTGCCGTTTACCGTAATAACTCTTCCGGAGAAATTATTCGTCCCTTTATTTCTCAGAAACCCAAGCGCCTTGACCGACTTTTCTTCTTCGGGCGTAACAGAACCGTTTACCATAACTGATTTCTCTCCCTTTAAACCCTGCGGTTTATTCTTCCTCTGTCTCTATTTCATTAAAGGTATGCCCCGCTTCGAGCACCTTCGTATTATTATAGCCGTAAAATTTCAGGCGGTTCTGCGTCAGGTAGGCGCGTTTTCCCTTCGCGCAGACAAGAAGCAGCTTGTCACCCGTCCCGTATTCCGGCAGCGGCCCGTCGATCTTTGTAAGGTCGATATAGGGCGCGCCGTTTAGAGAGGGAGTTATCGACACATCCACCATCTTGTAATCTTTGGCCCTGCCGGCGGCATATTCGGCGGGCGTAAAGGAATCCATTTCTCCGCTTATCTTGTTGAGAAGCACATTGAGCGTGTGCGCAAAAGGATGTATCGCCGTCGAGAAAGGCGGCGCATAGGCAAGGTCCATATTCTCAAGGTCACGCAGCGAAGCCCCCATCGTCAGCGCGACAACGGCAATGTCGATCATTTTATCAACCGCGCCTTTGCCAAGCACCTGCAGCCCGAGAAATTTACCGCTCTTCTTATCCGCGATCATCTTGACGATAAAATTGGCCGCGCCGGGATAATAATGGGCCTTGTCGTCGACCACAGCCGTCGCCGTTTCCACATCATACCCGGCCTCCCTCGCCGCCGCCTCCGTGAGCCCCGTGCGGCCGACATTCAGCTCAGGAAGCTTGCAGACGCCGGTGCCAAGCACTCCAGGGTATGAAACCTGCTCGCCCGCGAGAACTCGCGCCGCCAAGCGCCCCTCGATATTTGCCGACGAGCCCATCGGGGACCAGGCGGGAGCGCCCGTTACGCGGTTGACTACCGTCACGCAGTCGCCGACGGCGTAGATGTCGGGATCATTGGTACGCATCTGTCCATCGACCTTTATCGTTTTGCCAGGCGTGAGCTCGATGCCGCTGCCGGCGAGGAAGGCGGTATTGGGGCGAATGCCGAGAGAAAGCACCACCGCGTCAGTCTTCATTACGCGCCTGTCGGTCTTGATCTTCTCCACCCTCTCGCCGCCGATGATCTCCGCAAGCCTCGTTCCCGTAAAGCAGACGATGCCGTGATCGGCGAGACGCCTTTCAACATACCCGGCCATTTCGGGGTCAAAACCGGGGAGTATCTGATCCGCCATATCGATAACCGATACCTTCACATCCTGCGCGGCAAGATTCTCCGCCACCTCAAGGCCAATGAAACCGCCGCCGCAGACGACGGCGCGCTTTATCTCCCCCGCCTCGACCGCCGCGCGCAGGGACACGGCGTCCTCCGGCTTTCTCATAAAGAAGACGTTCTTAAGATCGATTCCCGGAAAAGGAGGCGCGACAGGGCTTGCGCCGGTCGCGATGACCAGCTTGTCATAGGAGTAGAGCTCACGCGCCATCGTATCCGTATCCACGGCGGTCACCGTCTTAGCCGGTCTGTCCAGCGAGACGACCTCCTTGCCGGTAAGCACCTCGGCGCCAGTAAGCGCGGAAAACTTTTTAGGAGTATTGACGATAAGCGCCGCCTTGTCGGCAATGAGGCCGCCGACATAATAGGGCAGGCCGCAGCCTGCGTAAGAGATATCCTTATCTTTAACCAGTATTCTGACTTCCGCGCCGCGGTTCTCCCGTTTGAGCTTCGCGGCGACCTTCGTACCGGCCGCCACCCCGCCGATCACAAGAATCTTCACAATTCCACGCCCCTTATAATTTTTATTTACCGTTTGCTATTATAGGACTTCCTTTTAATTATTAAAAATAATAAAATATAATCTATCTCATAGGCAAAACCTATATGCGGAGGAAAATCATGACACTTCATCACCTGAAAATTTTTATCGCCGTGGCGGAAAGCGGCAAAATGAGCGCCGCCGCCCGCGCCCATCACCTCTCGCAGCCCACCGTAAGCCAGATCATTCGGGAGCTGGAGGAATATTATGCTACCGCCCTCTTCGAGCGGTTCTCTAAAAAGCTCCATATTACGGAGGACGGCAAAAAGCTATTGGGGTACGCGAAGGAGGTGCTAAACGCCTATGAAAATCTCGAATATAATATGTCTTCCGCAGTGCGCCGCGACACCCTCCGCGTTGGCTCATCCGTCACCGTGGGGATGTGCGTGATGCCCGGGCTCGTTCGGCAATTCTCCGCAGCGCGGCCTGATACCGACATCTACAGTTATGTCAACAACACCCAGACGATAGAGACGATGCTGCTGCGCTCCGAGCTGGACGTCGCGGTTGTCGAGGGAAAGATCAGGAACCCTGACATCCTCTGCTCCCACTTAATGGACGACTACGTGGCCCTCTTCTGCGCCGCGGAGCACCCATTCGCCGCCCAAAAATACCTCAGCCTCGATGAACTGTGCCGGGAGAATTTTGTCATGCGCGAACAGGGCAGCGGCACACGGGAGATATTTGAGAATTTCATCGTCGACCATAAGAGAAAGCTCAAAATAAAATGGGAAGTGGCCTGTTTCGACTCGACGCTCCGCGCCGTGCGGGAGGAAAGCTGCATCGGCGTCGCCTCCATCCGCCTGCTCATCCCCCACCTGGAAACCGGCAAAATCCGCGCGATATGCTGCGCAGGCGGCGAATGGGACCGGACATTTTCGCTGGTACACCACAAAAGCAAGTATATGACGGAGGCGATGACAGCCTTCATTAAAGCGGCGCATAAGATAAAAGACGCCCCCCTGCCAGACAGGACAATGATGGCAAAACTGGTGCCGTGAAATCAAAGGTACTAGAAAAACATACGTACCATACAACGGAAGGGCCGCACAGCGGACGGTTTGCCTACTCCCCCGCCGCCCGTATCAGGCGGTCTTTGAGGGCGCGGCCGATGCCTTTTTCTTCGGGAAGCTCGGCGTAAATGACCCGCGCGCCGCTCTTTTCTAGAGTGCGCAGGGCGCGGAAGAGCTCCTTTGCGTATTCGGCGTCATCTTGAAAAATTATTTTAACACACGGCGCGCCGGCGGGTTCTTTTGTGCCGAGCCAAGCCCAGTTCGCAGTCTCCGGCGGCACGTCGCGCGCGGCCGCCAGCTTCAGCGGTATCGCGGGCGCGTAGTGGCGATACCTCGTGCCGGGCGAACGTTTGACCATCTTCTGGTCCTGAGGCAGAAGCACCTCCATGCGAAGAGCCTCCTCCACCGCCTCTTTAGGCAGGCCTCCGGGGCGCAGCAGTACCGGATGCTCTCCCGTCATGTCGATAACCGTGGACTCAAGGCCGAGGCGCGTATCGCCGCCGTCGATGACAAGCGGAATGATGCGCCCAATCTCCTGCCGCACAGTGGCGGCGTCGGTGGGGCTGGGCCGGCCGCTGATGTTGGCGCTGGGGGCGGCAATCGGCAGGCAGGACTTTTCTATCAAGGCGAGCGCCACGGCGGTATCCGGCATACGCACCGCCGCCGTCGGCAGACCGCCGCGCGTGCGCGCGGGAACAACCGCCTTCGCGGGCAATACAAGCGAAAGCGGGCCGGGCCAAAACCTTTCCATCAGAAAACGCGCGCGCCAGTTTATCTCCACGAGCCCCTCCGTCATCTCAATCGACGAGACATGAAGAATGAGCGGGTTATCCGAGGGACGCCCTTTAGTCTCGTAAATCTTTTTCACCGCCTCCGCGTCAAGCGCGTTGGCGCCGAGTCCGTAGACGGTCTCCGTCGGGAAGGCGACAAGGCCGCCAGCCTGTATGATCTCCGCGCCCCTGTCGGTCAGCTCACGCTGTGCCGGCGTAAGCGAGGCGATCCTCTCCGCCACTCGCGCGCCGATCGCTCCATGTGCCGGCGGGACTTTGAATACGCCGCTTTCCGCCATTTTGACGCAGTTATAAGGCTCACGCATCGAGATACGCGCCCTCCATAAAGTTCTCCATAAAACCGCGGCGGAAGGCCGGGAAACGGCCCTCGATGATCGTCTGACGCGCGTCGCGCACGAGGTTCACAAGAAAATGAAGGTTGTGCCAGCTGCAAAGCCTCGCGGCTAAGATCTCGCCCGCCGTGTAGAGGTGGCGCAAATAGGCGCGCGTAAAATTACGGCAGACATAGCAGCCGCACTGCGGGTCGACAGGCGTAAAATCGCGCGCGAAAGCAAGATTTTTGATATTCATCTTGCCGAAGCGCGTCAGCAGCTGCCCGTTGCGTCCGTTGCGCGTCGGCAGCACGCAGTCGAACATATCGACGCCGCGCGCGATTCCCTCTACAAGGTTAGTCGGGAAGCCCACGCCCATCAGGTAGCGCGGCTTGTCTTGCGGCATGTGCGGCGAAAGGGCGTCAAGTATACGGTACATCTCGGCGTGGCTCTCACCCACCGAGAGCCCGCCGATGCCGTAGCCGGGAAAGCCGATTTCCTCCAAACGCTCGATACACTCAATGCGCTGGCTCTCGTAGAGCGCCCCCTGCACAATCCCGAAGAGCGCCTGATCGGGGCGGCGGTGATATTCGCGACAGCGTTTCGCCCAACGCAGCGTGCGTTCCATCGCCTCGCGCGAATACTCGGGCGTCGTCGGCAGAGAGACGCATTCGTCAAAAGCCATCGCGATATCGCTGCCCAGCTTTTGCTGTATCGCCATCGAATCCTCGGGGCGCATGAAATGTTTGCTGCCGTCAATATGCGAACGGAACTCGACGCCGTCTTCTTTTATCTTATTTATATTCGCAAGCGAAAAAACCTGAAAACCGCCGCTGTCGGTGAGAATCGGGCGCTTCCAGCCCATAAAGCGGTGCAGCCCGCCCGCCTCCGCGACGATATCCTCGCCGGGGCGCATATGCAGATGGTAGGTGTTGCCAAGAATGATCTGCGCGCCCATCCCTTCAAGCTCCGGCGGCGTCATCGCCTTCACGGTGGCCTGCGTGCCCACCGGCATGAAGACCGGCGTCTCGATCACGCCGTGGGGCGTGGTGAACGCTCCCGCGCGCGCGCCCGTCTCAGGACATTGCGCGATCAGCTTATACTCAAACATTCTGTCTGCCCGCCCATCCAAATAATCTTTCGCCGTTCTCCTTCACCGCCAGCGCGAAATCCTCCAGGGAAAGCCCCTTGAGCATCGAGAGATACTCATAGACGGAGCGCACATGCCACGGTTCGTTCTGTTTGCCGCGAAACCCCTGCGGCGCGAGATAAGGAGAGTCCGTTTCACAAAGGATACGGTCAAGCGGCACCGCCATCGCAACCTCGCGCAGCGCCTGATTTTTCGGATAGGTCACGGGCCCCGCGAAAGAAATATAAAAACCAAGCGCCAGCACCGCCTCCGCGTCCTCCATGTGGCCGGAGAAGCAATGTATCACACCGCCCGTCTCCTCCGCCCCCTCCTCGCGCAGAATGCGCAGCAGTTCGCCGTTGGCGTCGCCCGCGCTTCTTTCCTGCGCGTCGCGCACATGTATCGCTATCGGCTTGCCGATCCTTTTCGCCAGTCCGATCTGCTCCCGAAAAACGCGGCGCTGAACCTCGCGCGGCGAATGATCGTAAAAATAATCAAGGCCGATCTCGCCAATGGCGCAGACCCTTTCATTCTTCGCGACCTCTTCAAGCTCGGCAATATAGTCCGGCGAAACCTTTTCCGCCTCGTGCGGATGCACACCCGCAAGCGCGTAAATCTCCGGCTCATCCCGCCGCGCACCGGCAAGCGCCGCCGCCTCACGGCTCGTCGCAACGTCGGCGGAGGCAAAGACCAGGCGCCGCACCTCGTTTTCCGCCGCGCGCGCGAAGACATCCCCAAGCCCTTCAGGATAATATTCTCTATTCAAATGACAATGCGTATCGACCAAAAACATCGCAAATTCCTCTCAAGCCATAAAAATAAAAGACAGCTTGACTATTATACAACTGAAACTTCGCATATCAATAAAGCATCTCGGACATTGAAAAATCGGGGCGATTGCTTTTATCCGTCCCCATTTCATATCTCCTTTGCGCCTAATTTTAACTTACCACAGCATAGGCTATATAAATTACATCAGAATCCACTCTCGACTATAAAACCGCTCACCTTAATGCTGCTTGATGAGGGGAGTTTAGGGAAATTCGTATGATATTAACAGGTATTGGATTGGCGACGCTTACATAAAATTCTTACGAGAGTGTAAAATAAAGTGTGTAAGGCCTCAAAGAGTAGGCTGATCTGGAACCAATCCAGAGGCCATTATAAAACCATAAAACAGTTGGAGGTCTTGTACATGAGCAAAGAGGAAAAAGTAAACAAT
>JAEXGR010000068.1 GCA_023450745.1 Synergistota bacterium | reverse complement strand
AAGAGGGTCTAGAGTCAAAAGCGTGATATAATAAGTCGCGTACGCTATGACAAAGCAGATAGACGCGCAGGCGTTTATTCATAAAGTTTCCGGTGATCATAGAGAGAGGGTCCCACCCAGTTCCATGTCGAACCTGGCAGTTAAGCCTCTCATCGCCGATGGTACTACGGAGGGTATTCGTGGGAGAGTAGGTCGTTGCCGGAATTAATTTAACAAGCAGGCTCAAGACATTTTGTCTTGAGCCTGCTTGTTTATGGGAACGGGAGCCATAGATGATATAATCAATAAAATATATTTGAGGAGGGCTCTTATGCTTGTTTTGAATGAGCGAGAATTTCTCCGAGCGGTCAGCTTTGTGAGAGATAATTACGGCATCAACCTTGAAAAAAAGTATGCTCTCGTTCAGGCTCGTCTGGCCCTCGATATTGAACACAAGGGATATTCTTCGTTCGCGGAATATTTCGACGTTGTCTTTGCGAACCCTCATGGCACGGAGTCCCAGTCGATGATCGACAAGATTTCGACAAACCACACATTTTTTTTTCGCGAGCCCCGTTGTTTTGAACATATGAAAAACGTCGCCGTGCCCGCCTTTGTGAAGCAGGGAATCAGGCATATCTGTATTTGGAGCGCGGCCTCTTCCAGCGGACAGGAATGTTACACCATCGCGATGATTCTCGACGATCTTTTAAAGAGCCGTTACGGCGGCGTTTCTTTCTCGATACTCGGCACGGACGTTAATTCGGTCGTGCTGAAAACAGCCGCCGAGGGAATATATCCGGCCGCGGAAATACAGAAGATTCCGCCGTCTTTTCAGAAGCGTTACTGTGTGAGGCGGCAGGACGGGGATTATGAAATATCTCCCGCGCTGAAGTCGCTGATATCCTGGAAAAAGGTCAATCTTATCGAGCCTCTGCGGGGGATTTTTCGCTATCATCTTCTTTTTTGCCGCAATGTAATGATCTATTTTGACGCCGCTACGAAGGAAGATCTGGCCAAGCGGCTGCATAAAGCCATTTTTAACGACGGCTACCTCTATTTGGGAAGTACGGAGACGGTGGACCCGGCGCGAAAGTATTTTACGTATATATCCCCTGCCGTATTCGCGCGGAAGCAGGTGAGCGCCGATGAAAAACGGTGAAATAAGGGTCTTCATACTGGAGCGTTCTCCGAAGATGATGATCAAGCTGCTCTCCTTTTTTGAGAGGAAGCTTGACATCAAGGTCGTCGAAGCCAATCAGAACGTCGAGGCGTTTCTCGACGAGGCGCGGAGTTTTGAGATGAAGGCCTTGATGGATAGGCTGAATCCGGACGTTATTGTGGTGGACCTTTACGAACCGGTGAAAAACGATCTGGTCATTTTGGCAAAGATAAAGGAGATCGCCTTCGTCCCCGTTATCGCGTTTACATCGCTTGAGCTGGCGCGCCGGGAGGCTGCGGAGATGGGGTTTTACTCCGTTACTCCGCGCCCGCTTTCCGAAAATGAGCAAGACGAAAGTCTGTCTTTTAATAAACTTCTCTATCATATCCGCAACGCTTTGCTTGCCCAGAATCAATCCCCGCGGACCGCCTGCGCCGCCGGCAAACCGCTTTCGCCGGCGGCGCCCGGCTCGCCGCGTATTATCGCCATCGGCGCCTCCGCCGGCGGCACGGAGGCTTTGCTGAAGCTGGCGGTCTCTTTCAAGGAGAATATGCCCTGCGTGGCCATCGTCCAGCATATTACGAAGGGGTTTTCCGAGATTTTCGCGGGGCACCTTGCGAGAAAGAGCGCCGTTCCCGTGCGCGTGGCCTTTGACGGCGCGCCGGTGCGGCCGAATATCGTATATGTGGCGCCCGACGACAGGCATTTAAGGGTCGAGCGCAGCGGGGCGCAATTTGTGCTTCGCTGCGTCTCCGGCGAGAAGATTTCCGGCCACCGCCCTTCAGTGGACGCGCTTTTTCGCTCCGTCGCCGAAAACGTCGGGCGCGCGGCAATTGGCGTCATCCTCACCGGCATGGGAAAGGACGGGGCCGAGGGGCTGCTTGAGATGCGCAAGGCAGGCGCGTACACTATCGGGCAGGACGAAGGAAGTTGCCTCATATACGGGATGCCGAAGGTCGCGTTCAATATCGGCGCGGTGGAGAGACAGCTGCCTTTAAGTGTGATCGGCGTGAATATAGTTGAAAAATTGCAGTATTATAAAAGATGATTTTATTGCGGTACCGTATTATAATAACTAGCGACACTCAATTTTTCCAGAACCAGCTTTGCAGATAGTTGACACCTGAGGTTTCAGGAGGGTAGCCATGTGTGATTATAATATGCTGATCGCCGACGATTCCGATTTTAATAAAGCCGTGCTGCGCAAGATATTTTCTTCTGAATATCACATAGACGAAGCGAGCGACGGTCTTGAAGCCGTCGAATATATAGAGCGTCACAAGGATGAACTGAATGTCGTTCTGCTCGACATCCTGATGCCGAACTTGGACGGATTCGGCGTTCTGCGGTCAATGGCCCAGATGAAGCTTCTAGACGCCGTGCCGGTGGTCATAATCACGGCGTACGGCAATCCCCAAAACGAGGAGCGCTGCCTTGAGATGGGCGCCTGCGACATCATCAACAAACCTTTCAGCGCGGGCACGGTCGCCCGGCGCGTCCGCAACGTCGTCCAGGCCCACCAGCATCGGGACAAGCTTAAGGAGCTTGCCCGGGATTTAGCCTATAAGCTCCAGCGCAGTTTTGTAAATATCGTGGACGCGCTTTCAACGATAATAGAGAGCCGCAGCCTTGAATCCGGGCAGCATATTACGAGGACGAGGCTTTATACCAAGATACTTCTGCGGGAGGTCGCCGCCGCCAATCCCGCCTGCGGGCTCGACGCCGCCGCTATCGAAACCATTTCGAGCGCGGCGGCGCTGCATGACGTGGGGAAGATCGTCATCCCTGACGCCATTTTGAATAAACCGGGACGGCTGACGAAGGAAGAGTTTGAAATTATGAAAAGCCACGCCGAAAAGGGCGGCGCGATCGTCAAGCAGCTCGGCGACGAGCAGCAGGAGGAATATCTCAATTACGCCTATGAGATCGCGCTGAATCACCACGAGCGCTGGGATGGCCGGGGATATCCGAACGGCATTTCCGGCGACGATATTCCGCTCTGCGCTCAGGTGACCGGTATCGTCGACGTTTATGACGCGCTCACCACTAAACGCGTCTATAAGCCCGCCTATTCGCATGAAAAGGCGATTGAGATGATTCTGAACGGAGAATGCGGCGCTTTTTCGCAAGAGATGTTCGACTGCCTGGTGAAGGCCGCCTGCGCGTTCAAACAGCTGGGCGGCGAGTATCGCGACGAGGGCGCCAAAGAGACCGCGCGCCGGGCGCCGGACCGCATTGGCGCTGACGGCACCGCGCCTGGGGCCGCGCCGCCGGAACAAAAAGCCGGCGGCGGACGTTTTGTTGAGGCGCTCGCAAGCTGCGAGGAGCTGTTTTTTATCGCCGATCTGAGAAGCAAACGCATTTATTGCAGCAATCATAATATCAGTGGTTTCCCCCCTTGTCTCACCACCTCTTTCAGCGACCTGATGGGTTTTGCCGCGGCAAACGTGCATGAAGAGGACTCCTATAAGTTTAGAAAACAGGTCATGCTTATGGAAAGCGGCGTTGAAAACGGCGGCATAGATTTCAGATGGCGCACGCCGAACGGCGCCTATAAAACAGTTCACGAAGAGGCGCATATATATAAGGACCCTCTTGGCCGTGAAAGTTATGTGATCGGTATGCTCAGCGCAGCCGCTCAACGGATATGACGATGGTTCCGGCACTTTATTTTAGGCAGAGGTGGATGAGCGAATGAACAAAATCCTGATCGTAGACGACGCCGCTTTTATGCGCAGCGTCATCAGGGGAATTCTTGAAAAGGGCGGATACGGCGATTTTTGTGAAGCGGAGGACGGGGATACCGCCTTCGAGCGTTACAAGGAGTATCTGCCGGACCTCACTATCCTTGACATCACCATGCCGCGTCAGGACGGTATCGAAACTCTGAAGCAGATCATGGGATATGACCCGCGGGCCCTTGTGGTCATGTGTTCCGCGATCGGGCAGGAGCCGCAGATCGTCAGGGCCGTCGACCTCGGCGCGAAGGATTATATCGTGAAGCCGTTCATGCCGGCGAATATGCTGCGCGTGGTCGACCGTTACCTGAAAGAGGGCAAAGATGGATAGGGAGCGCGGGCTGCGGGATCTTTCCGCGGGCGACTCCCGCCACGACGCGCTGCGGGAGATCGGCAATATCGGCTCCGGCCACGTGCTGACGGCGCTTTCGCGAATGACGGGGAAGGGCTTTGCGGTGTCCGCTCCCGAGGCGGAGTTTCTGGATTATACGGAGCTTCCCGCAAAGATCGAGGGGGCCGAGGAGGTGCGGGCCGGAGTGGTGCTCGAGCTGTCGGGCGATCTTTGCGGTTTTTTTATGTTCGTCGCCGACTGGCCGCTGGTAAACGCCATTCTTGTCTCGCTTGGCGTCGGCGGGACGGACGGGAAGACGCTTGAGCTTGATTCCATGCAGCGGTCGGCGCTGCTCGAAGTGGGCAACATCATCGCCAACTCCTATGTCACCGCGATCTGCGAGCTGACGGGGCTTTCTATGTCAAGTTCGGTGCCGGCGATGGCTGTGGATATGCTGGGAGCGCTGCTGAGCCTGCCGGCGCCGCATTTTGCCCTGGAGGAGTCCCGGATGATTTATGTGCGGAGCGCTTTTCGCATAAATGATGAAGATTTCAGCGGGAATATAATCCTCCTTCCCGACCATCAGTCTCTGGTGAAACTGATGGCCAATATCGGGATTGA
The DNA here is from genome assembly GCA_023450745.1 of Synergistota bacterium. Lineage (GTDB taxonomy): Bacteria > Synergistota > Synergistia > Synergistales > Synergistaceae > Cloacibacillus. Next base: position 28,054 of record JAEXGR010000068.1, on the reverse strand, counting down.
TTGATGGAACAGCGGATATATGTGAATATCGCGCAGCGAAGGGCGGCTCTGGCTCCGGCGGTCTTTATCTGCAGCGCGCTTGGCTCGTGCGTCGCGGTATGTCTGTATGACGCGCTGCGCCACGTGGGCGGGGTCGTGCATATACTGCTCCCGAGCGCCAGCCTCTCGCTGAAAAATTCCAACCCCGACAAGTTCGCGGACTGCGGGGTCGCGAATCTGGTGCGGGATTTAACGGCGCTGGGAGCGGAGCGGCGAAAGATGCGCGCCAAAATCGCCGGCGGCGCCTGCCTTTTCAACTTCGCGCCGCGCGGCGCGGAGGTGGCGGGCTCTCTTGCCGCGATCGGCGAAAGGAATGTCGTCATGGTGAAGCAGGAGCTGAGAAAGCTCGCCATCCCGATCATGGCCGAGGATACCGGCGATAAATACGGGCGTTCCGTGCGTTTCAGCGCGGAGGACGGCGGGCTTGTCGTCAAAAGCGTTAAATATGGCATCAAGGTGCTGTAAATTACCGGAGGTGACGCCGTGGGATATTTCAGCAAAGACAAGAGGGCAGCGGAGAGTCCGAAAATCAAAGGCAGCGCCTTTCTGACCTTTAAATGCGGGGGGCAGCTGTACGGCGTGCCGCTGGGGATGATCGCGGAGATCACGGCGCTTGACGAACTCTCGGTCCTTCCCGACGCTACGGGCGAGATCGCGGGTGCGGCGGAGCATAAGGGCAGCACATACGTGGTGGCGGATATGTCGATGAGGCTGCTCAGAAAGCCTGCCGTGATCACGGAAAAATCCTGCCTGCTGATTGTAGCGGACGGCGGATTGTCGGGGGCCTGTCTGGTTGACGAACCGGGCGGGATCGTGGAGATTGCGGAAGCGGAAATGGGACGGGAGATCGTTCAGGGGTTCCGCCTCTGCCGCGGTGCAGGACAAAATATCCTCATACCGGATAAAAAGTATTTTTTTATTTAGGATTTATCAATATTTCCGCTTCTGCGGCAGGGAGGACTATTTATGAAACACGGCAAGGGCAAGTTTAAAGCTTCAACGATCATGGCGCTCTGTACCGTCGTAACCTTTGTATTTGTGGTATTGGGCATTGCGGGCGCCGTCAACTGTCTTCATAATTACAAGGAGATGACGACCTGCGTGAGCAACCTTACGAAGCTTCGCAGCACCGTCAAGGATTTTCTTAATCTGTATTACGAGCAGCGCAGCTACGCGCAGATGTTCGCCGTCACGCTCAACCCGGCGTTCCGCGCCAAGTGGCTCGCCACGAACCAAAAGGGCGGCCGGAACGATATCGCGCGGGAGCTTCGCACCGTAGAGCTGACCGCGGACGAGGAACGGATGCTGGCGGAGGTGCTGCGCCTTATTGAGTCTACGGCTCAGGTGCAGAAAGACGCGCTGGAGGTCGATATAAAAAATGGACTGGACCTGTCCAGCGCGTCGCTCATCCAGGGAGATATCGCGAACAAAGAGGCCTACGACGAGCTTACCAGAGCCGCGGCGTCGATCCTCGGGGCCGAATCATTTCAGGCAGACCAGGAGTCCCTGTTTGCGACCTTCGACAGCCTTCAGGAATCCCTTTTATCACGGGTTTTGGACAACGCGGAGAATACGCAGCGGACCATGAGACAATCCATCATCTTTCAGATCGCCATTCTCTGCCTGCTCCTGATAATGGTGCTCTTCGTCCATTTGGTGGTGCGAAAGAGGATGATCCGGCCCATGCAGCTGCTGGAAGAGCATTTCGGCAGAATCACTGACGGCGACCTCCATACGAAAATAACCCTCGCAGAAGACGCCTCGGAGATCGGCCAGCTGGTCGCCGCGGCGAATAAAATGCAGGCCATGTTCAGCCGGTATATCAAAGAGGTGGAAACGGTACTCTACGAACTCTCGCGGGGCAACCTCTCGCAGACGGTCAGCGAGGATTTTATCGGCGATTTTGTGAAGATACGCGAATCCCTCAAGCAGATACTCTCTTCGTATAAGGCCAGCTTCGCCGAGATCAACAACGCCGCTTTTGAGGTCTCGAACGGCTCGGAGCAGATCGCGATGAGTTCGCAGACGCTCTCCGAGGGCGCGACGGAGCAGGCCGGCACGATTCAGGAACTCACGGCCAACGTCAACGAGGTCAGTTCCAGGATCAGCGAGACGGCGGAAAACGCGGAAGGCGTGAAAAAGGCCGCCGTGGAGATGACGGAGGCCATCAACACCGGCAATCAGTCGCTCTCAAAGCTTGCCAGGACGATGGATAAGCTTAATAAATATTCCTCCGATATTTACAAGATCGTCAAGACGATCGACAACATCGCCTTTCAGACGAACATCCTCGCGCTCAACGCCTCCGTAGAAGCCGCGCGTGCTGAGCAGAACGGCGCCAGCTTCTCCGTCGTCGCCGACGAAGTGCGGGCGCTGGCCGCGCAGAGCGCGAAGTCGGCGCAGGCCACCGCGCAGCTGATTGAGGAGACGATCGCCGCCATCAAAGAGGGCGTGGAAACGGCCTCTTCAACGGAAGAACAGCTCGGCGCGGTCGTCGACCGCGCCGAAAACGTCAAGCACCGCGTGATCAAGATCACCGAGGCGATGGAATCTGATTCCGTGGCGGTCAGACAGGCGCTCGTCAGCCTCGAACAGCTTTCCGCCATCGTTCAGGCAAACTCGGCGAGCTCGGAGGAGACGGCGGCCGCCTCGGAAGAGATCTCCGCGCAGGCCGCCGCGATGATGGACCTTGTCAAAAAATTTAGCTAGGAGCCGCCGGGGAACGGCGGAAAAAGGTTGAGCCGATGTCAGATTGCAGCGATTTTAATAAAGAATTTCTGGACCTCTTCATCTTTGAAACGGGAAAGTACCTGAACGAAGTCGACGGCATTCTGTTGGCTCATGAGAGGGAGAAAGAATTCTCCGAAGAAAACATCAGCGACATTTTTCGCGTCATGCACACCATCAAAAGCACTTCGGCGATGATGGGCTACGATATCCTCTCGGCCTTCGCGCACAAGCTGGAGGACCTCTTTTCCGCGCTGCGCGCGGCGGGCGGCGGCTCTTTTAAAGAGGAGATCTTCGACCTCCTCTTTAGCGCGCTGGAGGCGATGCGCGGCGAACTCAAGCGCCCGCGGGAGGAGGCCGAAGGTTCGGAGATATTTGAGAGCCTGACGATACAAATTGACGTGATCCTCGACAAAATGAAACACAGCCCCGCCGGCGCGGAGCCTTCAGAGCCGGTTTGCGCCGACGCCGCCGATACGGAGGGGCTCGCTTCCGCGCTTATCTTCCTGGAACCGGACTGCGCGATGGCCAATATCCGCGCCTACATAATATGCAGCCAGCTGCGCCGTATATGCAAAGAGCTGAGCTATACGCCGGCAAACCTTGAAAACGACGCCGGACTCGCAGGCGAGGTGCTGAAAAACGGCTTCCGCATCACCTTCCCGCGCGGGCGTCTGGCGGAGATGCTGGGCGCGGCGCGCGGAGAACTGTATGTCCAAAGAGCTGAGGAATGTCCCGTTGAGAAACCGGCGGCGGGCCGCGCCGGCGATTTGAGGCCGGAACCCGCGGCGAGCGCCGGAAAAGACGCCTCGCGCCAAAACGGCCGGAGCCAGGGGAAGGAGGCGGCGGCCGACAAGATGGTCAACGTCTATCTTTCTAAGCTGGATAAACTGCAGGACATCACCGGCGAGCTGGTAATCGCGGAATCGATCGCGGAGAGCGCGCTGATGTCCGGCGACGGTGTCTCGGAACCGGCGGCCGCCGCGCTCGCCAGGCTGAAAAAGCTGACCGACGCCATGCGTTCCGTGATCATGTCTATCCGCATGACCTCTATTTCCGACCTCTTCCAGAAAATGCACCGCGTGGCCCGGGACGCCGCGCGCAAACTGGGCAAAGAGGTCGAATTTGAGGCGGAGGGCGCGGACATCGTGGCGGACAAACGCATTATCGACGTGCTCAGCGACGTGCTTTCGCACGTGGTGCGCAACGCGCTGACCCACGGCATTGAATGCGAAGAGGAGCGCCTGGCGATGGGAAAGCCGGCGGTGGGAAAGATAACGATGACTGCGCGCAGCACCGGCAGCGGCATCACGATAACCGTCTCCGACGACGGGCGGGGCGTCTGTCTGCCGCAGGTGCTTGAGGCCGCGCGGAGAAAGGGCATGGCGGTAAGGGAAAACGCCTGCTATACAAACAGCGAGATCCTCCAGCTGCTGACGACCTCCGGGGTGACGACCAGCGCCTCGGTCGACGAATATTCCGGCCGCGGCGTGGGGCTCGACGCGCTCAACACCGCCGTGAAAAAAATGCGCGGCACCGTCTCTTTGGAGACGGAGGAGGGGCGCGGGAGCAGCTTCGTCATCAGCATTCCGCAGACGCTGGCCATCATGGACTGCATCAAGCTGGAAGCGAGCGGCGAACTCTACATGCTGCCCGTCCCGGACGTTTACAAGATCGTGGTGCCGGAGAGGAAAAACCTTCTCGACCTGCCGGATGGGAAACAAAAACTGCTCTTTCAGGGATATACGATACCGCTGCTGCGCCTAGACGATATCTTTGGCCTGGGAAAAAGCGCCAAAGAATTTGAGCGCGGCATAATCGCCGTCATCGAGGGCGAACGGAGCGCCGTGGGGATATACGCCGACAAACTGATGGGACAGCAGAAGGTCGTCATCAAGCCGATGCCGCCCTTCCTGCGTTATTTCGACGTCGAGCGGATTGGCATATCGGGCTGTACGATCCTGGGCGACGGCAGCATAAGCCTCATCATCGACGCGGAAACGATGCTTGCCAAGGGCGAGGAGGCGATGCAATGACGGACGTAAATTATGGGAATGAAGTGCTGGTATTCACGGTGGATGCCGTCCGCTACGCCATAGAGCTGAAGTATGTGACGGAGACGGTGCAGGCGCTGCCGCTGACTTACGTGCCGCGGCTGCCGGCCTACATCCGCGGCGTCGCGAACCTGCGCGGGAACATGGTTCCCGTCATCGAGCTGGCCCGTTTTTTCAACGGCCGCGCCGCGGCGGCGGAGATAGAAAAATATTCCTGCCTGCTCGTACTGCGCTGCGAAGACTGTCTTTTTTCAATCTTGACGGACAACGTGCTCTGTATCGGCGACCTGCGCGAAAACCTTCTTAACGAAGGGATGGAGCGCGCGGCCGGCGGTTTTGAGAGATACGTCATGGCGACGCTGGCGGACGGCGACGGCGTTGTGTTGGTATTGGACGGAGAAAAGATCTTTTGCGAGATGACGCGGGGAACCGCGGGCGAGGAGTAAAAACCCGGCGTCCGCCGCGGCTGTTTTTACAGAAACAGCTTTGATAATATTGTCTTTTATGTTTTCGCCGATATAATTTATCTATTCGCTTAGGGGATCACGGGCGGATATGTAGCCGCATGGAAAGCAGGAGATGGTCTCGTAGATGCGAAAATATAATAGCACCGTTGTCGTTATAATCGCCGCCGTCGTCCTGACGGCCGCCGCTATCGCGAGCGTACTGTGGTATCAGTACGGCATCGCCAGCCGCGCGCAGCGGCAGGCCTTCCGGACGCTGCAGGATTCCGCCGCCGAACAGGCCGTCCTCTTCAAGACGCTGATCGACGGAAGGTTTCAGATTCTAAACATGATCGCCCAGAATATTTCGCTCGCCGGCGATAAAAGCCCGGCGCTCCAGGCAGCCGACTTGAAGCGGCTCGCGCAGGAAACGGATTTTAAGCGCCTGCTCTTCGCCGGCGCGGACGGCGCGGCCTATACCAGCGACGGCCATCGTTTCGACATCACGAGCAGCGCTTCGCTAAAGAGGTGCATAGAGGGGAAACGTTCCCTGAAAAAATTCGCCGCCGGACCGGTAGATAAGATTCCCATTTTTGTATTCAGCCTTCCCGTCAAAGAACGCGGCCGCAATATTGGCGCGCTGATGGGAATCTATGACGAAAGCCTTTTCATCAAGGCGCTCATTTCCAAGGCTTACGGCGCCGAGGCCTATTCTTTCATCTGCGACAGCGCCGGAAATATCATCGTCGGCAGCCGCCACGGGGATTTCCTCGCGCAGCGCGGCAGCCTGTTTGACATTCTGAATAAGACGAACATCGCCGATACCGCAAAGATCAGAGCGGTAAAAGAAAATCTGGAAAAGCAGCGCGCCGGAGGCCTCTCTTACGAGTTCGGCGGCAAGAGGCGCTACGCGGCCTACCAACCGCTGAATATCAACGACTGGACGATTTTTAACGTCGTCCCCGAAGCGGCGGCGAAGAGGGCGGCGATGGATATAAGCACGACCGGCGTTTTTCTGGTTGCGGTGATCACGCTCATCGCCATGGCCTTCGCCGTCATCATCATCGTCGTCGAGCGGCGCGGCTACCGCCGGCTGCTGGAGAAAAACGAGCGGCTGAAAGAGAGCGAGGAACGTTTCCTCCTCGTGTTGGAAAACACCACGCTCTCCGTCTGGGACTACGACCTCCGGACCAAAGAGATCATCCAGAGAGGCCATTCGGTCAAACAGCACGGTTTTGACATCGTCGTGCCCAACGTTCCCGACAGCCTTATTGAGGGCGGCTTTGTCCATCCCGACAGCGCCGAGGCCTTCCGCGAACTTTACCGGCGGCTCTTCCGCGGAGAAAAAAACGCGGAGGGCGTGTTCCTCGTGCAGACGGCGGATCGCTCCGGGTGGTGGTACGAGCACATACAGTACAAAACGCTCTTTGACCAGAAGGGGCGTCCGTACCGCGCCATCGGCATGAGCATGGACGTTACGGAGAAGCGGAAACTCGAGCGCAGCTACCAGCTGGAGCTGCAATATCAGCAGTCGCTGGCGGACGACGTTTACATCATGGCCGTCTTCGACGTCAGCGCGAAAAAACGGGAAAAACTGGAAAGCAAAGACAAGCGGGAGTATGAATGGTTCACCTCCGCCTCTTTGAGCGGTTTTTTTGCGGCGGAGGCGAAGCTCGTCGTCTCCGACCGCGCCGTACAGGAGTTTTTCTTGCTGCTTGACGATGAGATACTCAAAGCGATGGCCGCGGGAGCGGAGCATGACATCGAGCGCGAATACCTGCGCCGGCTGCCAGGCGGGCGCGGTATGTGGGTAAGGTGTACGCTGCACCTCTTGGCGGACCCCGCCACGGAACACCTGATGCTATTTGTTTATATGAAAGACATCGACGAACAAAAAAGGAAAGAAGAGACGCTGCTGCGGGCGGCGGAGACGGACGCGCTGACGGGGCTTTTAAATCACGCGGCGACGATGAAGCATATCTCCGACGCGCTCGCTGACGGCAGCGGCGTCGGGATACAGGCGCTGTTCGCCATCGACCTGGACCGCTTCAAGCAGATCAACGACATCATCGGCCACCAGGCGGGGGACGAAGCGCTGCGCTCCGCCGGCAGAGCCATTCAAAGCGCCTTTCGCGCGGAGGACGTCTGCGGGCGCACCGGCGGCGACGAATTTCTGGTGCTGATGAGAAACGCCCCGTCGCTCGAGGTCATCCTCAGGAAAGCGAATGAATTACAGCTGGCGCTGCAAATACACTGCACCGGCGGGCAGGCCGGAGCCTCGTTTTCCGGCAGTGTCGGCGTGGCCCTCTGGCGTCAGGGGGACAGCCTGGAATCGCTCTACGCGCGCGCCGACAAAGCGCTCTACCGGGCGAAGAATAACGGACGCAACGACTACTGCATAGACACGGAGGGCGCGGAAATAAAGACGGACGCAAAAGCGGCTCCTGCGCCCGGGCCGGAAGGCTGTTACTCCATACAGCTGCAAACTCTGCTGCAGCATATGGACGGCGGCGTGCTGATCGCCGAGCTGGGGGAAAAGATCAGGGCTCTCTACGTCAGTCCGAGCTTCTACACCACCACGGGGCTGAGGCCCGATGATACCGCCGACGGCGGCGCGGGACTTTTGTCGATGATTCATCCTGACGACGCGGAAGAATTTGAAGACCGTCTCCGTCAGGGCGCGCGCGACGGCGGACACGTGGATTTTTCCTACCGCATTACCAACGCGAAGGGCTCGCCGGCATGGCGTCACCTGCGCGCTTTGCGCATCGAGTACGTGGGCAGCCAATATCCCGTCATGCTTACCGTCGTTACGGACATCACGGAGGTAAAAAAGACCGCCGCGCTCTTTGACGCGGTGGTAAAATCATCGCCGGCGGGTATCGGCGTCTTCGAGCTTACGCCCGTCCTTAAACCGGTGTTGGCCAACAATGCCATGCTGCGGCTGGCGGGACTTACGCAGGAAGAGTACCTTGCAAAGTCAGGCGACGAGATTCTGGAGATGGCTGCGCCGGAGGACCGTCCGCATCTGCGCGCGGAGATCGCGGCGGCGCTGCAAAGCGGCAAGCTTGCGGAGGTCACATTCCGTCTCGCCGGAGGGGGAAAAGAGGCGGTCCCGTACGTGCGCGCCAGCGGCGTGCGCATAGACGGCGTCAGCGACCATCCTCTTCTGCTGATGTTGTTTTCCGAAGCGGCCGGGCCCAAATAGCGGGGCCGCCGCGCGGGGAGCGGAACAAACAAAGAACAAAAAAGCCGGGGCCCGGCGGGAGAGCCGGACCCCGGACGTTTATTTTAATGCGCCGCTTTGAGCTCCGGCAGGGAGAAACCTTCGACCAGCTCCCTTATAAGGTCCTTTACCTTAAGGATCGATTTGACCTGCGCGACGTTGCTGCCGCAGAAGAAGAGGCCGTTTTCCCAGTCCCCCTTGTAGGCGCTTACGAGGGCGTCGGCGATGCAGAAGGTCTCGTGCTGGAGGCGGCAGATGCAGTGCGAGAGGCATCCGGCGCGGCAGCCCACCTTTTCCAGCGCGCCCGCGAAGTATCTTTCAATGAGCGGGCTCATAATCGCGCGCCCCGGAAGCCCGCAGGGGCTTTTGATCAGCACCACGTCATTATCCCCGGCGTCGATGTAGGCCTGCTTGAAACGATCGGAGGCGTCGCCCTCTTCGGTGGCGGCAAACCTGGTCCCCATCTGCACGCCGCTTGCGCCCATGCCGATGGCGTCTTTTATGTCCCCACCGTCCCAGATGCCGCCCGCCGAGATCACGGGAATGTTGTGGCCGAGCTCTTTTAAATATTTCACAAGTGCGGGAACGACCTCTTTTAGCGAGAGATTTTCGTCCATCGCCTGCGCCTGGTCGCGGGCGCCCAGATGGCCCCCCGCGGTATTCGGCGTTTCGACGACGAAGGCGTCGGGCAGTCTGTTGTAATGTTTGTGCCAGCGGTTGAGTATGAGTCCCGCGGCTTTGACGCTGCTGACGATGGGCACGAGCGCCGTGTCGGGATAGCCCTCCGTCAGCTGCGGCAGCTTAAGCGGCAGCCCCGCGCCGGAGATGATCATATCCGCCCCCGCCTCGCAGGAAGTGCGCACAAGCTGGTCGTAGTCGCTGAGCGCGCACATGCAGTTCACGGCGATGACGCCGCCGTTCGCCGTTTCTTTTGCCTCTTTTATGTACCGGGATAATATTTTATGGTTCTGCTCGTCGATTTTTTTGCCGCCGGAATTCATATCGAAGTCGGGAGACGAAGCGGCGAGCCCCACCGAGGCGATGGTGCCCACGCCGCCGGCGGCGGCCACGGCGCCCGCGAGCCGGGGGCCGGAGACCATGATCCCCATCCCGCCCTGTATAATAGGGAATTGGGAGTGGTGTTTTCCAATAGTTAATGAAGGTAATTCCGTTTTTTTATTTGTCATTTTAAGTTCCTTCCAAACATTTGTTAAAAATATTCTATCCATTAATAAAATAATGGAATTACGTATATACTATTCCATAAAACTCGCTTTGGCAAGTCCCTTTTACAATATCGGCGCTGAAAGAAAAAGTAAGTTTATATAACAAAAGCTTACATACAGTTGACGTCGAGCCTTTTTTAAAATATAGTATATTATAAGTTTAACAAAAGGGGAAGATGTTACATGCGAGAGCTGTCCGAGCGTTCCATAGGGCTTTGCGATTGTAATAATTTTTTTGTCTCCTGTGAGCGGCGTGAAAATCCCGCGCTCAATTCCCGTCCCGTCGTCGTCCTGAGCGGCAATGACGGATGTGTCGTGGCGCGTTCCAACGAAGTGAAGGCGATGGGGGTGCCGATGGGCGAGCCATATTTCAAAGTCAGGGGGCAGCTCGAGCGCGCCGGCGTGGTCGTGCTCAGCGGACGCCTCTTTCTTTATAATAAAATCTCCGCCGAGGTGATGTCGCGTCTGGCGCGGTTCAGCGACGTCACGGAGGTCTATTCGATCGACGAGGCCTTTATAAACCTCGCGATCGCCTCCATAAGGGACCCGGCGGCCTACTGCCGGGAACTGCGGGAGGATATCTGGCGGCATTGCGCCATCCCGGTATCCGTGGGAATATCCTCTACCAAGACGCTGGCCAAACTGGCGTCGCACTGTGCGAAGCGTACGGACGAAGGCGTCTTCTGGCTCAAGCGGCGGCTCTATTCCGATCCCGCGTGGATGGCGCAGTTTGCGGCCGGCGATATCTGGGGGGTGGGGCGGCGAATGGCGAAGCGCCTCGACCTCTATCACCGGATCGTGACCGCCGCCGATTTCGCCGCGGCGGACGACCTGCTTCTCAAACGGAATTTCTCTGTAAACGCGCTTTATACGGCCTGGGAGCTGCGCGGCCATCCAGTGCACCCGCTCTCCCGCGGGCGGCGCGCGCCGAAGTCCATCCAGGTTTCCCGCTCTTTTGGCGAGGCGGTCTTCTCTTATGAGGAGCTGCTGGAGGCGGTCTCTTATTTCACGCTCTGCGCCGCGCGTCAGCTGCGGACGGCGAAGCAGCGCGCCTCGCGCATGGGGATATATATAACGACGAGCCGCTTCCGGGAGGAAAATTTTTACGCGCGTGAAGACGAGCGGGCCTTCCCCTTTCCGCGTTCGCTCGATTGCGATTTTTTGTCGGCGGCTCGGGAGATGCTTGCCGGCATATACAGGGAGGGCTGCGCCTATAAGAAGGCCGGGGTGGTGCTGAGTGATTTTACCGATGTAAGCTGCGGCGCGCAGCGGCTTCTGTTTGACGACGAGGGCCGCCCGGAGGCGCGCGACGGAAAGTTTCAGCAGGCGGCGGCCGTCACCGACGCTCTGAACCGCGAATTTGGACGCCTCGTCATCGGTTCCGCCGATAATTTCGGCGCGCCGGAGAAGAAATCCCGGTGGTATCCTCAGCGTGAACATGGCGCTGCCGCAAACGACTATCGCGACCGTCCGGCGCTGCCGGTCGGCCCGTCCCGGAGGGTTAATTTCTAGAGGCAGCCGGTCCATAAAAAAAAGACGCCTTGAATATTTCTCAAAGGCGTCTTTTTCGTGTTTAAATGGCGGCTTCGCGCGCCGCCCGTTTTATCTTTAGAACTTCTGGAAGATCGAGGGCTTCGCGCCGCAGATGGGGCAGGGGCTGCTGGTCTCGCCCTTGTGGATGAATCCGCAGATGGGGCAGAGATAGTAGTCGGCGTCGGTGTTGCTCATATCGGCGAGCGCCTCTTTATAAAGCTTCGCATGTACCTTCTCGGCCTCGTTGGCGAAGTGGAAGATGCGGGCGGCCTCTTTGTTGCCTTCGGCTTTGGCCTGCTCGATCATCGGAGGATACATCTCTGAGAACTCGTAGGTCTCTCCGTCGATGCCGGCCTGAAGGTTTTCCGCGGTGGTGCCGACGCCGCCCTTGGCCCTGAATTCAGCGAAGGCGTGAATGGTCTCAGCCGCCGCGGTGGCGCGGAAGAGTTTCGCTACGCCGGCGAATCCGTCTTTCTCCGCCTGCTCGGCGAACATGAGATACTTACGGTTGGCCTGTGATTCTCCGGCAAAAGCGGTGGCGAAATTTTCCTGTGTTGTTGACATGATTTGATTTCCTCCTTGAATTTTTTATGCCTTATTGTCTGGTTTTATCTCTAAAACTCACTTAGTTATTTAAAACTGTTTTAGTTTAAGCTTTTTCTCTAATTTTGTCAAGTTTAAAACAGCGATTTTTCTAATAGTCAACGCCGACGCGCGCCTCGATTCCTTTACGGTAGGGGTGTTTTATCTCTTTGACTTCGCTGACGAGGTCGGCCATTTCGAGCAGCGATTTCGGGGCGTTTCTTCCCGTGAGCACGATCTCCGTCTCCTCCGGCTTTTGGCCGATCAGCGCCGCGACGAGGTCGGCGTCAAGCAGTCCGAAGTCTATCGCCACGTTGACTTCGTCGAGTATCACGAGGTCATATTCGCCCGAAACGATGAATTTTTCCGCCTCTTTCAGTCCGCGCGCCGCCTCGGCAAAGTCTTCCGGGGTTTCGTCTCCGCGGAAGATGCACGTGTCGCGCCCCGTGTGGACCAGCGTCACCCCCGGCAGGTATTTGACGGCGGCGAGCTCTCCGTAGCGCGCGCACCCCTTCATGAACTGCACGATCGCGACGCGCGCGCCGTGGCCGCAGGCGCGCAGCGCCAGCCCCAGCGCCGCGGTAGTCTTTCCTTTGCCGTCTCCGGTGTATATCTCGATGAGTCCCTTTGAGCCAAACATCTTATCACACACCTTTCTCTCTCATTGTCTCAATAACAGCCGGTTATGCCATCAGTAGTTTGTGTGCCTCCTGATAAAATCCTCTATAAGTTTCGCGGAGATGCTGACGCCGCGGTAGTACTCCGGTATCTCCCCGGGGGCGAACCAGCGGACGTCGGTGACCTCGGCGATATCGGGGTGAATATCCCCCGATTCCCATTCGGCGGTGAATCCGAGCATCAGCGAGCGCGGAAAGGGCCAGGGCTGGCTCGCGAAGTATCTGATATTTTTGACGCGGACCTGCGATTCCTCGTAAACCTCGCGCGCGACGCACTCTTCAAGGTTCTCTCCCGGCTCGACGAAGCCGGCGAGCACGCTGTAGCGCCCGGCGGGAAAATTGACGCCGTGTCCCAGCAATATTTTACCCTCTTTTTCAACGCAGACGATGATCGCGGGAGAAATTACAGGGTAAAACAGTTCGCCGCAGGCGGGGCACGTCATCGCGCCCTCTCCGGGGTCGAAGAGGTTCACCGCGCCGCATCTGCCGCAATATTTGTGGAGCCGCTGCCAGTCCATGAAATGAAAGGCCTTGCCGATGCGAAAAAACTGCTCCTCGCCGACCGCCGTCCAGCAGCCGCGCCGTTCGCAGGCGGTAAAACCCTCCGGCAGCGCCGCGTCCGCCGTCAACTCGGCCCAGCGGTCTTTTCCCCGCGCCGCCCCGCGTCCGCAGTCCACGCGGGCGCTTGCGTAATCCTCTTTATCGACGTAACCGCTGTTGAGAAAATATTGGCTGAGCCCTGCCGCCTCCGCCGCCTCCGGCAGCGCGCCGTTTTCTTTGAGGATGATTTTTCCGTTTTGAAACATGTAGTAAAAAGACACTGCAAAGCCTTCCCTCGTCTTAATATTAGCAGTTATATCATTATTCTACTGGACTTATGCCGAAAAGAACACTATCATTTATGAGGACCGCCGATTAAATATTTCCCTAACTGCCGTGACCTTCTCCCCCTTTTACCCGCGGGGCGCCGGGAATATTTTTTTCGCGGATCAAAAACTTTCAGGAGGGCTTTGTCATGATCGAAAAGTTGGAGAACGTAACGGCGATAGCGAAAGCTAATGTATATTTTGACGGTAAAGTAGTCAGCCACACCGTTTATATGGAAAACGGCGACCGCAAGACCCTCGGCCTCTTCCTCCCCGGCGAGTATGAGTTCGGAACGGGTGACGCGGAGATCATGGACCTCACCGACGGCGTCTGTCAGGTACTGCTTCCCGGTTCGGCGGAATGGCAGGAGCTGAAGGCGGGAGAGACCTTCAATATCCCCGCGAACAGCAAGTTCGGCTTCCGCTGCTATGTGCCCGTGCAGTATGTCTGCTCCTACATCAAGGCCTAAGATAGAGGCTCGCTAAACGATAAAAGCCCCCGCGAGGGGGCTTGATTTTTACGGTGCGTCCTGTCAGTCGGGAAATTTCGCGCCGGGCTTCAGCTCAAGGATCTTGTTCTTGATGTGGAGGAGCCGGCGGTCGTCGGGAGGGTGCGAATTGAAGCCGCTCGGCTGGGTGTTGTTGATCTTGGCGAGCTTGCTGATCGCGCTGTACATGCCGACGGGGTCCTCTCCCGTCTTGACGGCGAGCGCCACGGAATAGTCGTCGGCTTCGATCTCCTGTTCGCGGCTCCATCCCGAATTCACCAGGTTCGCGCCGACATTGACGGCGGTGCCGGCCAAATCGCCGCCCAGCAGCTGACCGAGAATCGCCGCCGCTATCGAAAGCCCGGCGCCGCGCGAGGCGCTCTTGTGAAGATGGTTCAGCTTGACGTGTCCCGCCTCGTGGGCGAATACGGCGTAAAGCTCCGCCTCGGTGTCAAGTATCCCCAACAGCCCGGTGGTGACCGTCACGGATTCTCCGTTCGTCACCCAGGCGTTGGGCGTCGTTTCCTCTTTTATGTAAAAGGGCAGCGCGGTAAGCTCCGTAGGCTCCGCCACTTTGTTCCATATCCTCTTCGCCTCCGCGTGCGAAATAAGCGCCTCCGCCGGCAGCGGCGCAAAGAGGATGAACAGCGCCAGCAGCGCGAGGGCGGTCTTTGTTAACTTCATTCCTTCTCACCTTCCATCCGCAGATCGTGTTTTTTATATTATACTCAAGCCCGGCCCTAAATACAAAAAGAGACGCAGACGACTGCGTCCCCGAAATATTTTTTGGCGTTTATGCCGCTACCTTCCCAGAGGCTGCCGCCATTTGCCCGCGAAGACGAAGCTCTCCAACGGCAGGCGTTCGCGCCGGTCAAGTTCTCGGTCGCGAAGCTCTCCCTCCAGCAGTTCCGGCTCTCCCGCGTAACCGACGGCGATCGCCACGAGCGGTTCGTAATCGTCGGGCACCCCGTAATATTCGCGCACGGCGTCCGCTGAGAAGCCCGCCATCGGATGTCCCTGAAGCCCCTGCGCCGTTGCCTCCAGCAGAAGGTTTTCCAGCGCCAGGCCGCAGTCATGCATCGCCCAGCGGTTTGGCTTGCCGTTATAGTCGAACTTGTTCTTGACGACGAGGATCATCAGGAACGGCGCCCTCTTCGCCCAGACCTGATTGGAGTCGGCGAGGCACGAGAGCATCTTTTCAAATTCCTGCGGCTCGCTTTTCGAGGCGGCGATGAAGCGCCACGGCTGCTCGTTGAAGGCCGAGGGGGCCCAGCGCGCCGCTTCAAAGAGAGAAAGTATTTTGTCCTTTTCTATCATCCTGTCGGAAAAGGCGCGGGGACTCCAGCGCTCCGCGATGAGGCCCGTTATTTTATGGTCTGCTGCCGCTCTTTTGTCGATCATTTTATTCACCTCTGTAAGTTAGTTTCTGATTTTTGCCTATTATCCTGTAAGTTACAGGATTAAAACGGGCGGCGAAAGGGTAAAAACCGCAATTTAATAAAAACTGGCTGAATTATTGAGAAAACAGGCATAATTACCGGCCGCTCTGCTCGGCGCGGCAGGGACGGCCGGCTCCTACGCTGTCGCTTTCTTTATTCTTTACTCTCCTTTGCCGCGTTGATGGCCGCCTGCTTCCGGCGTCTTCTGTAATTTTCGGCGCGCGGTGATTACAGATTCCCTCTCGTGAGGTATTATGTGAAAGATGACGCTTAGACAGCTAAATAAAAGGGGTATGTGAAGATGTCCGCACCAAGCAAAAACGAAAACACATCCACGCCGGAAAACATCGTCCTGCTGGAAAAAGAGAACGCCGTCGCCTGGGTCACGATGAACAGGCCCGAATCGCTGAACTCGCTGACCGCGGAGCTGTGCGCCGCCCTGAAAACGGCGCTTGCGGAGTGCGAGGCGGACGGCGATATCCGCGTCGTCGTGCTCGCCGGCGAAGGAAAGGCCTTCTGCGCCGGCGGCGACCTGCGCACGATTCTTGAGCTTGCGGATTACGAGGCGGCCCGCCGTTACGTGCGCGCCGCGGGTGAGATAACGGCGGCGGTGACCGGTTCTAAAAAACCCTATATCGCGATGGTCGGCGGCGCGGCCGCCGGCGCTGGATTCAACCTCGCGCTGGCCTGTGATTTCATCTGCGCCTCAAAGAGGGCCAAATTCACGCAGGCCTTTTCCTCGATCGGCCTGATCTCCGACTGCGGCGGAAACTTTCTGCTGCCGCGTCTCGTGGGTCCGCACGCCGCGAAGAGGCTGATGATGCTGCCGGAGACGCTCTCCGCCGAGGCGGCGCAGCGGCTCGGCCTCGTGAGCGAACTCGCCGACGGCGAAGCCCTGCGCGAAAGAGCCGCCGCCCTCGCCGCGCGCCTGGCAAAGCAGCCGCCGCTTGCGCTGGCGCAGATCAAAAAACTGCTGAACGGCGGCGAAGAGCTGGCGGACATCCTCCGCGCCGAGGAGGACATCCAGGCAAAGCTGATGATCGGCGAGGACTGTAAGGAGGGAGTACGGGCCTTCTTTGAAAAACGGGAGGCGGCGTTTAAGGGGCGGAGCTAAAAAATACCGTTCACTGCCGAGCGCTTGGGGGCAAAAATTAACTTTTATAGATTGTGTTGGTGATGAATGCAAATATATATTTAATATTTTGTAACCATATCTAAAATAATAATCATACCATTTACGGCTATTCTGCGTTATTGAATGTATTATTGGCAGAATAGCTATTTTTCTCCTTTAATAAAGATAAAATACTTCCATTATTTATTTTAAATATATAAATAGGTTTAATAAATACATATACCGGCGACTTTCGCCGCATTGACAATGGCAAGAAATGATGATAATATTTTTTTATTATCAAAATACGAAATTTATTCCGGATAATGAGAAAAGAGGTGCGCTTGAAAGAGGATTTTGATATTAACAGTATATGTGCGTATCAGAGGGACTTGGTTGAAAGCTAATATCCATAATTTGGGAGGGTAAAGGGTAAAAATGAAAAATATCGTCAAAAAGGTTTTTATGTTTTGCTGCGTATCATTTATCGCATTTGGGTGGTTGGCGTCTGGTCAGGCTGAAGCCGTGATGAAACTACAGCTGGCTCACGAGCAGCCGGAGATACATCCTTATCATGTAGGCGCGCTAGAATTTGCCAAGTTGGTCAAGGAATATTCTAAAGGAGAAATGGAGGTAACAATTTTTCCCAACGGAACTATGGGCAAAGCATCTGCTTTAGCGGAGAGCTGTTCCATGGGCACGATGGATTTTGCTGCCGTGTTTTCAATTATCCTTGAAGCTTACTCACCTAAATTTGGTGTTCTGACTATGCCATATTGTTTCAGGGATTGGAATCACGCGGATAAAGTCCTTGACGGGCCGATTGGCAATGAATTGAAGGCCTCTGTGGAGTCGAAGGGGATAAAGGTGCTGGCGTTCTGGAGGAATGGTCTGGCAGAGGTACATTCGAGAATGCCGATACGCACGCCAGCGGATATGAAGGGCAAAAAGCTCAGGATACAGGAGGGGCCCAGCTATGCGGCGTTGAGCAAAGCGCTTGGCGCGGTTACGACGCCGATGTCGTTTGGCGAAGTATATTCGGCTCTGCAGTTGGGAACCGTTGACGCCCAGACTCAGACGATAAATAATATTTACGCTTCTAAAATGTTCGAGGTGGGGAAATATTTCACCAAAATTAATATGAATTTCAATACTCAGCCTTTCATAATGAGTATGCAGCTATGGAAGTCTCTAACTCCTAAGCAGCAGGATGTAGTAACGCGTGCGGCGCAGGGAGCTACTAAAGCTGAACGTGCTTATCATGTGAAGGACACCAAAACATCTTATGATGGTTTTGTGAAAGGCGGCGGTAAGGTAATAGAGCTTAACGAGGCTGAACTTCAGCAGTGGAAAAACGCCTGCGCGCCTGTATATAAAGATCCGCAGTTTGCGGGTGTTATGGAGATTTTTAACAAGATCCAGAAACAAAAATAATATTGATAGAGCCGCGCGTGTCTGTATGGTGTTGTTATACAGACACGCCTCCCTTTAATTCTACCGCTAAGTTTTGATAACAGAATAGGATAGTTTAACGTCGACACAATAACGCAAAAGGAGCTGGCGTATATGGCTTGGTGTGTCCTTGAAAAATGGTATAAGGTGATAAGTTTTCTTACATGGGTTCTGATGGGCAGCATGTGCTTACTGATAGGATTTCAGATACTGAATAGGTTCGCGTTTCATATTCCCGCGGCGTGGAGCGAGGAATTTTGCCGGTACAATTTTGTCTGGCTTACAATGGTGGCAAGCGCTAAAGCTATGCACGACAGGCAACAATTAGCCGTCGATATAATGCCGTATCTGCTTGAACACCGTCCCCGGCTGAAGAATTCTGTAAAACTGTTTGCCCAGATATTAGCGCTGTTTTTTCTTGCCGTCATTTTCAAGCAGACGATATTTTTTTGCTTGAATAGTATTGGCACCGCCTGCCTTACGGTCAGAATGCCGATATTGTATGTCTATATAATCCTTCCAATCGGTTTTTTGTCAATGCTTCTCTTTGAGCTGAAAAACGCAGTGGAAACGCTGAAAACTTTTTGTAAATGATTTTGAGGTGATTATGCATGAGTATCGGTGTATTTTTAGTAATCTGTCTCGTTGTGTTTTTGCTTGTTGGTTTGCCAATAGCCTTCTCGCTTGGTTTAACGGCAGTTTCGTATTTCTTTTACACGGACAATCTGCGCTATCTGATTGTACTTGCGCAGCGGATGTTTAACGGAATAAATTCCTTTGAGCTGATAGCGATACCGCTTTTTATATTGGCCGGCGACCTGATGTATGAGGGGAAAATTTCGCAGGCGCTTGTAAACCTGGCGAAATCTTTGGCTGGTTCGGTCCGCGGTTCCATGGCGATAATCGCTACGCTTGCCTGCATGTTTTTCGGCGCTGTTTCAGGTTCCGGTCCCGCCACGACGTCCGCTATATCTTCGGTAATGGCGAAGGGGATGAAGGAAGACGGCTATCCTCCAGTCTTCAGCGCCTGCTCTGTGGCGGCGGCAGGTCCTCTGGGATCGCTGATACCGCCAAGTATTACCATGGTTGTGTACGGTGTTACCACCAACACCTCTGTCGGTGAGCTTTTGTTGGCTGGCGTATGGCCTGGCGTTGTTTTTGGCCTCTGCCTGATGGTGTATGAGTTTTACATCTGCAAGAAATACAATTATGGAACAGTTATTCCATTCTCGCTTAATGCTCTGGCTAAAAATTTTGTCGTCTCAATCCCAGCGTTATTGACACCGGTAATCATATTAGGAGGAATATATGCGGGGATATTTACGCCGACGGAGGCCGGAGGCACAGCGGTTTTCTATGCGCTGCTGGTAGGTATGTTCTGGAGCAGGAGTATAAAAATCAAGGACTTGCCAAGAATTTTACTTACAAGCGGCGTGGCGGCGGCGACAATCATTATTATAATCGGTAATGTTTCATGTCTCAGTTTCGTGCTTACCAGAGAGCAAATTCCTGAGCGTCTGGCAGCGATGGCAGTGCAAAATCTCAGCGCGCCCTGGCAGTTCCTGCTTGTCGTAAATATTATATATATTTTCGCCGGTATGATTGAAAACGGTTCGTCCGCTATTGTAATGCTGGCGCCGATTCTTCATCCGATAGCTTTGAAGTTTGGAATAGACCCGGTGTTTTTCGGCGCGATGACGGTGGCCAATCTGGCGATAGGAATGGTGACGCCGCCGATGGCAGCTTCACTCTATATTGCCGGCCGAATATTCGACGTAGAAATCCCTGACGTCATCAAAGGCATAATGCCATTTTTCTACGTTATGCTTGTCGGGCTATTTATAGTTTGTATTACAGCGCCAATGGTTACATGGCTGCCAAGCATACTCTTGTAATCTGATAAACAGGCTAGTTTACAAAATAAAGGAGATTTTTCATGTTTTATCACTATGAAAACACCTATTACGAGACGCATACGAGAATGGTCATTGGAACGAATTGCATCGAACAACTACCAGCGGAAATAAGAAATTACAAAGGCTATAAAATCCTTGTTGTCTCCGACCCTAATGTCAGCAAAACGGAATTTTACAATAACTGCCTTCATTATATTGAAAAAGGAGGTTTCCCTTATATTACGTGGAATGAAGCGGAAGAGGAGGCTCCACTCCGCAATGTTAACACCGTCCGCGATATGATATTGAAAGATGGCTGTGACCTGATGGTTGCAATCGGCGGCGGCAGCGTTATGGACATATGTAAATTGGCTGGCATCCTTGCAACAAACGGCGGACAGGGACAGGACTGGGCCGGATATGAAAAATATTCGGTACCGCCGGTAACATTATTTACAATCCCTACTACGGCAGGGACCTCCGCCGAGGTTACTAATATGGCCGTTATTCACGATGAAGAGAGGAATATCAAGTTCAGCGTCGGACACTGCATGTTAGGGGCGGCGAGAGTCACTTTTCTGGATGGCAACAGCATCGCCAGCTGCTCCCGCAGCCTTATTGCCTGCTGTGGCATAGACGCGCTCAGCCATAGCTTTGAGTCTTACATAGCGCTGAAAGCGAATCCCGTTACAGAAGCTCTTTCTCTTTCCGGGGTTAGGCTGATAAGCCGCAACTTGCGAGCTGTTTATGGTAACAGCGATAACTGTCAAGCGGCGTTAGATCTTATGGTGGGAAGCTCCATGGGCGGTCTTGCCTTTAATAATACGGGATGCGGCAATATGCATTGTATAGGCAGGCATGTTGGTCCTCAGTTCCATGTTAACCATGGCATGTCTATTGCCTTGGTGATGCCGTCAGTGGCAAAATTTAACTTTCCGGCGCAAATGAAAAAGTATCGCGATATTGCCGAAGCTATGGATTTGGATGTGCGTGGAGTATCTCTTGCAGATGTGGGGGATGTTGTCGTTAACGGACTGAAAAAGCTTATCCATGATGTCGGGATCACCCTAAAGATGTCGGAGCTTAATCCTTCACGAAATGATTTGGAAAAAATAGCCCAAGACAGTTATGTACAGTATCAGAAATTTTATTATTACAGAAACCCTGTGAAGATGACTCAAAAAGACTATATGGTAATTTTGGAGGATTGCTGCAAATGAGGCAGAATACGAGAATACCGTGCGTAGTTATGAGGGGCGGTACCAGCCGCGCGCTTTTCTTTCATGATAAAGACCTGCCAAAAGATGAGGCCCTTAGAGACAAGGTTATCCTAAGCGCCTTTGGCAGCCCCGACATTCGTCAGATAGACGGCCTTGGCGGCGCTACGACATCTACCAGCAAGGTAGCGGTAATCAGCAAAAGCGAAAGAGCGGATGCCGACGTCGATTATTTCTTTGGACAGGTCAGCGTGGATCATCCAGTAGTTGGAAAAACGATGAATTGCGGCAACATTTCATCCGCCGTAGGCCCTTTTGCGGTCGACGAGGGACTTGTAGAAGCGGTCGAGCCTGTTACCAGAGTGAGAATATACAATGTGAACACGAAAAAAATAATAAACGCGCGCGTTCCCGTGAAGGATGGAAGAGCGCTTACCGAAGGAGACTTCGCTATCGACGGTGTTCCAGGGACCGGCGCGAAGATATTGTTGGAGTTCAATTATCCACAGGGAGCTGTTTCTGGTAAAGTCCTGCCATCAGGAAGTCCGAAAAATGTCGTTGAGGTCGATGGCAAGAAATACGAGTATTCTTTTGTGGATGCCGCTAATCCTGTTGTTTTTGTCCACGCCTCGCAGCTTGGCCTTAAAGGGACGGAATCGCCTTACGAATTTGAGGCGAGACCGGACTGTGCGGAAATAAGCCGTATTCTGGAGGCGATTCGCGGCACGGCCGCCGTTACTATCGGGCTTGCGAAAGATCTTGACGATGCCTTTAAGAACAGTCAGACGCTGCCAAAAATCGGCATATACACAGAACCTGTCGATTATATTACACCTGACGGAAAAGAGATAAAGAGAGAAGACGTCGACATTATCGGCAGGCTCTTTTCAATGGGGCGTATGATACAGGCTTACATGGGAACAGGCGCTGTTTGTACTATGGTGGCAGCTAACATTAAAAATACACTTGTCAATGATATTGTCGCGGGCGACCGCGGCGTCTGTGAAAAGTTGAGGATAGGACATCCATTTGGCATCATGGAGGTTGAGTCCGAGGTGGAAATGACTCCGGAAGGCGTCGGCGTATCTTGCGCCATGATCGGGCGTACCGCCAGAAGGCTGATGGACGGATTCGTTTATGTAAGAGAATAAAAGGCCGTGCATAGAGGAGGTTTATCTACCGACATGATAAAAAGAAATTTTTTTGTTAACGGAACGCTTAAGGTCGTTACTTTTGAAGAGGAAGAAACCCTCGCCGATCTATTGCGGCGAATTGGGCTCAAAAGCGTAAAGATAGGCTGCAATGCCGGTCAGTGCGGCTCCTGTTCGGTTTTAGTGAACGGTGGCGTAGTCCGCTCATGTGTGAAAAAAGTAAAAGATATAAAAGAAAACTCATCTATTGAAACACTGGAGGGGATGGGGACGGCCGAGGCTCTTCATCCGCTGCAACAGGCTTTTATTACCTACGGAGCTGTACAGTGCGGTTTCTGCACTCCAGGTTTTCTGATGTCGGCAAAGGCATTGCTTCAATTAAATCCCAGTCCGACACGCCAGGAAGTGCGCGACTGGTTTGATAAACACCGCAATATCTGCCGCTGCACAGGTTACAAGCCGATAGTGGATTCAGTAATGGCCGCCGCGGCGGTAATGCGCGGTGAAGCCAAGATGGAGGATATAATCTATCATCACGAGGAAGGTACGGAGATATACGGATCGAGCTACCCACGACCTGGGGCGCTGGCAAAGGTGCTTGGGGCAAGTGATTATGGCGAGGACTTTGCGGAACAGATGCCTGAAGGAACGCTGCATCTGGCAGTAGTACAGGCTAAGGTGCATCATGCGAACATAATGGGCATAGAGAGCGGAGAAGCTGAAAATATGCCAGGAGTCGTGAAAGTAATTACTGCATACGATGTGAAGGGCACGAACGCCCTACGCCTGATACCGCCGCTTGGCAGCCCGCAATATTACAGCGATGGCATGGATCACCCGGTTATTTGCGGCAAAAAAATATTCCGCTACGGCGATGTCGTCGCGGTTGTCGCGGCGCATACTAGGAAACAGGCCCGCATGGCGGCGGAGAAGGTTAAAATCATCTATGAAGAACTTCCCGCTTATTTGACATTTATGGACGCGGCGGCTAAGGATGCTGTCCGAATTCATGAGCAATCGCCGAATGTTTATATAGAACAGCCGCTTTTTAAAGGGGAAGATACGAGGCCAATTTTTAAAAGTTCTCCCTACGTTGTTGAAGGCAGTTTTTCCACAACACGCCAGCCGCACTTGCCAATAGAGCCGGATACCGCGCAAGCCTACTGGGGTGAGGATGGAATGATGGTAATACACTGCAAAAGCCAGAATTTGTATGGCAACATAGCGGCTTTGGCCGATGCTATAGGATTGCCGAAAGGGAAGGTTCGTCTGGTGCAAAATACCGTGGGAGGCAGTTTTGGCTATTCCATGTCCGCACAGATGCCGGCGTTGGTGGCGGTATGTGCGATGGCTACAGACAGTCCGGTATCTCTAACGCTCTCTTATCCGGAACATCAGCATTACACTGGCAAACGTTCGGCGTCATACACAAATGCCCGGCTCGCATGTGATAATGACGGGCGTATTACCGCGCTTGAGTTCCACATGGGGATTGACCACGGTGCATACAGCGATGCATCTACGACGCTTACGACAAAAACTATTCGTTTTTTGGGATACCCGTACAATGTTCCGAATATTCGCGGACTGTCGCAAATGTGTTTTAGTAATGGAAATTTTGGCATAGCTTTCCGCGCTTTCGGTTCGCCGCAGGCTTACATGGCGAGTGAGAGCCTCATGGATATGCTTGCCGTCAGGGCGGGGATAGATCCATTCGAATTCCGCTATATCAATGCCGCTAGTGAAGGAGACCTCTCCCCTAACTCCATGTCGTACAGGAATTATCCTATGCGCAAGATGATGGAGATGATGCGCCCGTTTTATAGGCAGTGGAAGGACGAGGCCAAGCAAAAAAATAACGCCGAAAAGAGGTTCGGGATAGGCGTCAGCTTCGGAGGTTATCATGTTGGCAAGTCGCATGACAGCGCGGAGGTTGCATTGGAGCTGAATGCGGATGGAAGCGTGACACACTACAACACATGGGAAGAAATGGGGCAGGGAGCGGATATCGGTACGCTTTCCCATACGCACAGGTGTCTTAGAGCGCTCAACTTACGGCCGAATCAGATACATCTTGTGCAAAACGATACCGGCACGTGTCCCAACACAGGCTCTGCGTCATCAAGCCGTTCCCACCATATGGCTGGGTGGGCGACGAAGATCGCCGCGGACAAACTGCTTGAGGCAATGCGTAAGCCTGACGGCACATTTAGAAACTACGCGGAGATGAAAGCGGAAGGAATATCGACAAAATATTTTGGAAAATATGAATCTCCGTCCAGCGTGGACCGTATCGATAAATATACCGGGCATGGTTTCGACAGCGTGGGGCAAAACTTTATTCTTAACCTTGTCGAGGTTGAAGTTGATGTGAAAACTGGCAAAACTAAAGTACTGCGCTACCGCATAATTTCCGATATAGGGATTGTGGGCAACAGGCTTGCCGTAACAGGGCAGGCTCTTGGCGGAATGTCTCACTGCGTCGGTTTTGCTTTGACGGAGAATTACGAGGATATGAAGCGTCATGAAACGATGGCAGGAGCTGGCATACCATCGATAAACGCCATACCTGACGATGCTGATGTCGTTTTCAGCGAAACCCCGCGCGAGTATGGGCCGCAGTATTCGACGGGGTGTTCCGAATCGTACCAGTCCTGCGGCCACGTCGCTGTGCTTAACGCCATTTATGACGCTGTGGGCGTAAGGATATATACGTTACCTGCTACTCCTGAAAAGGTAAAGAAAGCAATGGACGCGCTGAACTGCGGAGAAGAGATGAAACAGAGTCACTGGAATCTCGGCTGCGATATGTTTGAACGCTTGGATTATTTTGGCGCGATGGCGGTGAATAACAAGAGGGACGAATGAGAAATACAGTCCTTCAATCACAACTTGTACACGGGGAATGGGTTAAATGGAAACAGCAGTAAAAATGTTGTCGCGGTTTGTATGTCATACAAGGTATGAAACACTTCCGGAGACGGTGGTGCGCTGTGTAAAAGAAAGAATCATAGACATTATGTCGGCCGCGATGGCAGGGGCTTCTCTATGGGAGAAGAGCGGAGAGATAATAAAAACCGCCAAGGACATGGAGCTGGCGGGAAATTCAACCGTCATTGGCAGGAATGTCACGGTATCCTTTCCGGCGGCGGCCGCCATCAACTGTGCCTACGCTCATTCAGTCGAGCTGGATGACGGACATAAAAACGCGGGTATTCACGCCGGGGCGGTGGTGGTGCCGACTGCACTCTCTCTGGCCGAAAAAATTGGCGTGGGCGGCAGCGAAGTTATTGCGGCTATTGTCGTGGGGTATGAGGTTGCGTATCGATTCGCTGTAAGTATGTCCCCGCTGATGATAGAGAATGGCTATCACCCTTCTGCTATATGCGGCACTATGGGAGCGGCGGCCGCGGCGGCTTCAATTATGAAGTTGGACTGTCGTCAGACAGCCGAAGCGCTGTCATTGTCGGCGCTTTTTGCTTCGGGCACAATGGAAGCGACACATTCTGGACAGTCCTCAAAAGGAGCGATGGTTGGTCACGCTGCCTTTGCCGGCATCAACGCGGCCGTGATGGCAAAAAATGGTTTTGTCGGCCCACACGCGCCTTTCAGCGGCGCGAGCGGGTTGTTTAAAATTATTGCTGGCGGAAATGTTGATGTTGAAAGAATGCTCAAGAGAATCGGCGAAGAGTATTGGATAAAAGATACGTACGTTAAGCTTTATCCTACTTGTCGCCATACCCATGCTCCGATCGAAGGCGCTATAGCCATATGCTCTGAGAATGACGTCGAATGGAGTGATATCGCGAAGGCGGAGATTGGTACATATCCTATAGCATATCAGCTTACAGGGGCGGAAGAATTACCGTCTGATACGCAGCGAGCCAGGTTCAGTACGCGCTATTGCGTAGCCAGCGCGATGCTGAACCGGTCATTTGGTATCGCAGATTTAAAAGATGATAATCTGCGCGACGAAAGACGGCGTAGGCTGAGTGGTTTGGTGCGCGTATATATCGACAATGAGGTTACGAGGGAATTTCCTCAGAGGCGGGGAGCGCGGGTTCGCATTGAGCTTGCAAACGGAAAGGCGTTTGAAAAAACGCTCTATGATCTAAAGGGCGCGCCGGAGAACCCTGTAGATTTCGCGGATCTTTGCTCTAAATTTGAAAATATGGCAAGTGCAACGCTTTCTAAAGTAATGATAGAAAAAATATGCGAGGAAGTTGCTAATTTAGAACGTTTGAGAGATATACGGGCATTTATATCTCTAACTAAAAGTGCTTAATGACAAAATCAGATATCTGATAGAAAATTAGAAAGTGAGACCCTTCAGCCCCGGATGCGGTAACCGCATATCCGGGGCTGAAAGGGGTTTTATATATAATAAAATAGTTAAAAATAGGGAATTGAAAGTTAAGATATGGTACGATTATAATTCAGACAGAGTTGCTAAAAATATTGCTAAAAGGGCTGATGGATGTTGAAAGATAAGGGCGCAGGGTTTGGAGAAGAGATGGAAAATAAAAAATCTATAATTATGTCGGTTTACAAGGCGTATAAAATATTAGAGCTGTTTGGAGAAAAAAGTAGCATGAATTTCGCGGAGATAAATGAACGTCTTGATTTGCCGCCGGCTACACTATATCGTTTTATGGCCACGTTGATATCATGCGGCATGTTGGATATGGATCCTAAATCAAAGTTATATTCTCTCGGCCCTAGTATGATTTATTTGGGGAGTGCTGCCATTTCATCTATAGACATCGTTGCTTTGGCCCGTCCGTTTATGGAAAAATTGAAGGATGAGACTAATGAGACAATATCTCTTTTTATTAGAAAAGGTTTTAAAAAAATATGTATCGCGAAAGTCGAAAGCGATATGTCTATTCGATACTCCGCAAAAATAGGGGCGGCGAATTATTTACATGGAGGAGCTTCGGGTAATATCTTAATGGCGGGAATGACAAAAAAAGAACTTGATATGTTGGAATCTTCTGTTGGCTTTCCCAAACTTACAGATTACACGGTAACTGACAGAGAAAAGATTGAAGAAGTCCTGGATACAACGCGTAAGAACGGATATTGGGTGAGCTACAAAGAACGCAGCGACGATACTTCAGGTGTTGGCGTGCCTATCTTGAATCACCTCGGACAAGTGGTGGCAAGCTTGAATATAACTTTACCTTCTACACGTTTTAACAAAATAACGGTAGAGAAGTGGATCCCCATTTTGAAGAAAGCGGGAGCTGAAATATCCAGAAAGAATGGGTATTACGGAGATGTCTCAAATCTGCCTGGTGTCGCAGAATAGCGGTGTCAGGATATCAAATACAGTTTTATAATATCGGATGTAAAAGACTGACTATATAAAGTCAAGCCCGAAGAGAAGAGAAACAGGCAAGAAAGTATCGCCAAGGAAACAGAACCAAGTACCTTGACAACGACATGCTAACGCGAGCCTCTTTCAAAGGCAGAAAGAGACATTGAGGCTCCGGTGAGGATAAAGACTGCCGTCTATGCCGTCATCGGGACAAACGGCTCGTTTGCATTAAGGATGTGGAAGATAACGCGAATCAACTTTTTTGAAAGATGCCCAAGCGAGACAAAGTAGTGCTTGCCTTGCGCCAGCTTGCGCTCCATATATCTGCGGAAGTCAGGGCAGTGGATAGAAGCAAGGCGCGCCGCCTGCATTACGGCCCAGCGCAGATATGTCGAGCCGTGCTTCGCCATGGGCGTTCTGTCGGCCTTGAAATTGCATTAGTCAACAAAGACTGCAATATTAACCGCTTCATTTCATAGAGAGTGTAAAATAAAGTGTGTAAGGCCTCAAAGAGTAGGCCGATCTGGAACCAATCCAGAGGCCATTATAAAACCATAAAACAGTTGGAGGTCTTGTACATGAGCAAAGAGGAAAAAGTAAACAAT
>JAEXGR010000044.1 GCA_023450745.1 Synergistota bacterium | reverse complement strand
ACTTTGCTTTGTCAGGCGAATCAGCCGTTAAATTCTGTCCGTCGATAAGCCCCTTCAAATATGCTATTTTCTCACGTGCGCTCATTTGAATCCCTCCTGTTGGATTATGCGAATGCCGGAAGAAACCTGTGCCCGGTTACTTCTTCGCTCGCTCTAAATACTCCCCCGTCCTCGTGTCGACGACTATCTCTTCGCCGTTTTCCACAAAGAACGGAACAGTAACTACCAGGCCCGTCTCGGTCGTCGCGGGCTTGCCGCCGCCGGAGGCCGTGTCTCCTTTAAATCCGGGCGGCGTGTCGGTGACCTTCATCGTCACCTGATTGGGAAGCTCGATGCCCATCACTCGCCCTTCGTACATATCGAAGCTGACCTCAAGGTCGTCTATAAGGAACTTTGCCATATCGCCGAGAACATCGGGCGATAGAGTCACCTGATCGTACGATTCCATATCCATAAAGACGAAGTCATCCCCGTCCTTGTACTGGTACTGCGCGGGCTTCTCGTCAAAGATAATCCTCTCAAAGCGTTCGCCCGACTTGAACGACTGGTCCACGCCCGAGCCCGTCTCAAGGTTGCGGAGCTTGCCGCGGACGATCGCCCCGCCTCTTCCCATCTTGTGATGCGAACATTCGAGGATAACCCACATCCCGCCTTCCCATTTGATCTTCAGACCGGGACGGAAATCACTCGTATCGACTATCTGTGCCATAAAAAATGCCTCCCTGTGCTTGTATGAGCATACCGCATGCCCACATATATCAATTCCTGACTATGCTGTAAAATCATAACATAAAATGTGTTGACTTATCAAATATTATAGACAAATAATATCGTCCAAAAGAGCCAACTTACGCATTTTCGCCGTCGTCCGCCGCGGCGGCGCTTATTGCGCGCAGTTATTCATTACGGGCCAAGTAAACTCCGCACAGTAAAGAATATACGGCGAGCGCCCCTGCCACCGCGCAAGGATATCTCCCCGGCACTTATCCGCGCCGACAATGCGCCCGGGGGCGAGGGTCTCGTCGTCGCCGCGCACGACGAGACAGACCGTCAGCGCCCGGCCGCCGCCGTCAAGATAAAAGCGGATCTCGCAAACGCCGTTTTCGCGCGGCTGCTCGCCGGTCGTGCGAAAGTCTTTCGTGTAGAGTTTGCCGTCCCGCGCCCAGCACTCCAGCGCGCGAAAAAGCAGCAGACGCTCGCCCCGCGGAACGAAGACCTCGTCCGCAAGGTAATTTTTCAATTCAAGCTCGGCGCCGGAAGCTTTCAAAACCACCAGCGGCACCCGCGGCGGCCGGCTGTTCTCAAACATCACCCAATTTTTGACGGAGCCGGTTTTATCGAACAGGTCGAGCGCGAAATAATCGCGGTTGGGGGCCGCGTCAAAGCGCACCGCGGAGGCCGCCTTGCCGACCAGGCCGCCGCTTCGCGTCCGGCAAAGCTCGGGATAGGCGTAGGCAAGGCGCAGAAGTCCGCCTGGCAGGCCGTCATCCGGCCCCGGCAAAACGGAGATCGGCCCCTCCCAGCTGAAGGGCTGCCCGAGTTTCGCGCCAAAGGCCGTTTTGTACAAGCCGGCCTCAACGGGAAGCCCCAGCGCGCAGTAGAAAACGGGGTTTCGCAGGATGGCGCGAACCGTCCAGATTCGCGACTCCGCTATCCGGCGGTCGCGATACAGGCGGTAGGCGTAGAGCGTATTTTTCAAGGGCGAAAATAGCGCGGGAAGAATAAGCGATATTATCAGAAGGGCGACGAGGCATTCCGCAAGTGTAAAGGCAAAACGGCGTCTTGCGCCCGCCGCCCGGCAGCGCGGATTGTTCAAGGCTTTCATTAGCGGGCTTAGGCTTAAGGCGTTTGCCCGGCATCCGGCCAGACAACGGCTATTTCGCCACCGCCCGCGGCCGGTACAGATAGACGCCTCGCCGCGACGCCGCCGGGAATCGTGACGCGGTCCGCCGCCGTCAGCCCCCCGACGCCGGCGGCGAGGCGGGCGATGGCGTCCGCGCGCGCCGTTTCGACGGAAAGCCGCGCGTCCGCGCGTTCCGCAAGCCCTGCCGTCCCGCGGAGCGCGGCAACTGCGGCGGCCAGAAGGACAAGCAGGATAAAAAGGGATACGGCCGCCTCCGCAAGCAGAGAGCCCCTATACCTCTCCATTCATCATATAGCGGTTGAAGCTCTCCACGTCATAGGCATGGGCCAGCGCGTCTCTTCTGCCGATCATCCCTTTCTGGCAGAGCCGGGCAAGGTCCTGGTCCATCGTGTGCATGCCGAGCGCCGAGCCGGTTTGGATGACGTTTTTTATCTGCGAGCTCTTGCCTTCGCGGATATAGTTGCGGACGGCGTTAGTCGCGACAAGATATTCCGTGGCCACCGTGCGCCCGGGTATGCCCTCGAGCGGGATCAGCTGCTGCGAAAGGACGCCGAGCAGCATCGAGGAAAGCTGAATGCGTATCTGCTGCTGCTGATAGGGGGGAAATACGTCGATGATCCTGTCGATGCTCTGCGCCGCGTCGCGCGTGTGGAGCGTCGCCAGCACCAAATGTCCGGTCTCCGCGGCGGTGATCGCGGCGGAGATCGTCTCGAGGTCGCGCATTTCGCCGATCATGATGACGTCCGGGTCCTGGCGCATCGCGCGGCGCAGCGCTTCGGCAAAGGTCTTCGTGTCGCGTCCGAGCTCGCGCTGGTGGATAAGCGCCACCTCTGAGTTATAGAGGTATTCTATCGGGTCCTCGACGGTGACGATATGCACCGAACGCGTGAGGTTTATCTCCTGGATGACCGCGGCGAGCGTCGTCGATTTACCGGAGCCGGTCGGCCCCGTGACGAGAAAAAGCCCGTTGTTCTTGCGCGTCATCGCCTTGAGGTCTTCTGGCAGCCCCAACTGCTTCATCGTGCGGATGTTGGAGGTGATGGCGCGCAACGCAAGCGCGGGATTGCCCTTTTCATGCGAGAAGTTGGCGCGGAAGCGCTGCTCTTTTACGCCCATGTCGAGGCTGAAACTGAAATCATATTCCCGTTCCTCTTCCAGACGTTCGCGCTGACTCTCCGTCAGCAGCTCGTGGACGGCCTCCCGCATATCCTCCGCCGTCAGCGGCTGCGCGTCGGGCACTCGCACGAGGTTTCCGTCTATCCGCAGCATCGGCACGTCGCCGACGCTGAGATGCACGTCGCTGGCACAGCTGTTTATTCCTCTTATCAGGGTATCTCTCAGGGTAAATCCCGTCATTGTCAGGCTCCTAATCTATAATCGTCGTAAAGAGCATTTCGTCGATACTGGTTATCCCAGCTTCCACCTTGCTGAGCGCGTCCTCTCGCAGCGTCAGCATTCCGAAGCGGCGCGCGTAATCGCGCAGCTCCTGCTCGGAGGCGCCGTCGTTTATCATCGCGCGCAGCGTATTGTCCACCATCATGATTTCGGCGATCACCGTGCGCCCCTTATAGCCCGTAAAACGGCACTCGGGGCAGCCCTTGGGGCCATAGACGATCGTTCCGGCGGGGATGCCCGTCTCGGCCTCCATCGCCGCGTTGACGAAGAGCTTTTCCTTGCAGTGCGGGCAAAGGCTCCGCACGAGGCGCTGCGCGAGCACGGCGCGCAGCGAGGAGGCGAGCAGGAAGCGCGGCACGCCCATGTCGACAAGCCTGTTGACGGCGGTCGGCGCGTCATTCGTATGCAAAGTGCTGAGCACAAGGTGTCCCGTAAGAGCGACGCGGACCGCGAGCTGCGCCGTCTCCGTGTCGCGGATTTCTCCGACCATGATGATGTCGGGGTCCTGACGCAGAATGGAGCGCAGAGCGCCGCCGAAGGTAAGTCCGATCTTCTCGTTTATCTGTATCTGCGTGAGCCCGGCGATCGTAAATTCCACCGGGTCCTCGAGCGTGATGATGTTTTTTGAGGGGTCGTTCAGTATCTCAAGCAGCGAATAGAGCGTCGTCGACTTACCGGAGCCGGTAGGCCCCGTGACGAGCACGATGCCGTTGGAGGCCGTGATCGCCTCGCGCAGCAGCTTCTGCTGGCTGCCGCTGAAGCCGAGCTTGTCCATCCCGATACGGTCGTTGCTCTGGTCGAGCAGCCTCAGCACCACCTTCTCTCCCAGTATGGAGGGCAGCGTCGAGACGCGGAGGTCTATCCGCGAGCCCGCGACCTTGATGAGGATACGCCCGTCCTGTGGACGCCGCTTTTCCGCGATGTCCATCCCGGAGAGGATTTTAATGCGCGCGATCAACGGCAGGTGAAGGTTGCTCGGAATTTCGATATTGCTGAACAACGTGCCGTCGATACGAAAGCGGACGCGCGTCATCGTCTCCGTCGGCTCGATATGGATGTCAGAGGCCTTTTCGCGCACCGCCTGCTCTAAAATGCTGTTTACCAGACGCACGACCGGCGCGGCGTCGGCGGCGATGTTCGTGACGTCCTGCGCCGTCGTCTGCGAGACGGTGACGACATTGGGCGCGGACGGCGCCGCCTGCTCCTGCCTCATGACGTCGGCCATCGCGTCGTGGACGCTGGTCTGCACGCGGTAATAGCTTACGAGCGCTTTATGGATGTCCGTGGAGGTCGCGACGCGTATCTCGATCTCGCGATTCGTGAGCAGATAGAGTTCGTCGACGGCGTAAGTGTCCATCGGGTCGGCCATCGCGACGACGAGCCTGTCGTCCCCCACCAGCTGAAGAGGCAGAAGGTTGAGGCGGGTCGCCACATTTTCCGGAACGAGCGCCAGGGCCTCCTGCTGCGGGCGTATCTTCGCCAGTGAGACAGGCTGGAGATCCAGCTGCTGGCAGAGAGCCTCCGCCAAATGGTTCTCCGTCAGGTAGCCCTCTTTGATCAGGATCTCCCCGAGACGAAGGTGCGAGACCTTCTGTTCGGCGAGCGCGGCGTTGAGGTTTTCCTGGGAGATCACGCCGGCGTTGAGCAGAAGCTCTCCAAGCCGGACTACCTTTATCTGCTGATGGGCCATCGTAGCATCGCTCCTCTACTGGTAGAGACTGACATCCGGCATCTCGAGCACCTCGGCGGCGCCGGTCGGAATATCGAGTATATAGGGGATGGCGATGAAGGCCATCTGTGAT
This sequence comes from Synergistota bacterium, assembly GCA_023450745.1. Taxonomy (GTDB): domain Bacteria; phylum Synergistota; class Synergistia; order Synergistales; family Synergistaceae; genus Cloacibacillus. Next base: position 118,103 of record JAEXGR010000044.1, on the reverse strand, counting down.
TTCGAGTGGTTCGTTGTACGCGATTTGAACAATTCTCCCAGCAGCGGTATATAGCCCAATATCGGCACGCGCGTTACCGTGTTGGTTTTATTTTCCTGATAGAGGCCGCCGATCACGAAGAGTTCGCCGTTGCGCACGCGTACCTGGGTATCGACCTCGCGCTTCGTCGTCTCCGGTGCCTCGGAGTCGCCTGATTGGCGGAAAGCGACGATTTCGCCCGTCGATATCTTCATCTTGATGGTAATGAAACCGTCGCGGCCCATCGTTGGCGTAAATTCAAGCGTCGGCCCCGTCTCCTGGTTCGTGAACTCGGGGTTGCCGTTGTCGTCTACGCCGGACTGGTACAAATAGTTATGCGTGAGCTTCACCGAAGCCTTCTGCCCGTCAAGCGCCACCACCGAAGGCGAGGCCAGCACCTTGCCCTTGTTGTCCGATTCCATCGCGCGCAGTCCGGCGTCAAGCATCTTCATCGCCGGGTCGATTACACTGCTCGGAAAAGTTGAATCACCGCCGCCGATGAGGGGCAGCTCTCCCTGTGTCGTCGTGCCTGTGGGGTCAACGTTGGGAACGACGCTGCCGTTGCCGTATGTATAGCGGCTGCCCAGCCCCGTCGCGCCGTAGGTAAAGATCCAGCCCTTGTAGACGGCGGCGATCATCGATTCGATCTCCTGCCGCGCGCCGTCGCTGATCTCCACGAGACGCGCCTCGATCATGATCTGTTTGCCAGGGTGATCGACGCGGTTCATCAGCGTCTCTATCTGGCGGTGCTGCTCCGGCGTCGCCGTGATATAGAGACAGCGGAGCCTGTCGTCGGCGACCGGCGGCTTCGGCAGCGGCACAAGGCCCATGATGATCGCCGGCAGCTTGGCCACCTCCGCGTAGGCCACCTTGTACTGGCGCGTCTGATTTTGTCCCAGAGTCTTGCCGATACTGTCCGCCGTGCCGACGACGAGCGTCTTGCCGACCAGCGAGTAGGCGAGATTGTTCATCCGCAGCATATAGGCGAATACCTCGCCGAAGCGCGTGTCCTTGAAGGAAAAGGTCATCGGCGTCTCGGGGACGGTGGTGTCGAGCACGAGATTCAGGTCTTTGAGCTTCGCGAGCATACGGAAGACTTCGCGCACCGAAACATCGCGCAGTTCAAGCGTGACGGGCGTCGAGACCGCGAGCGGGTCGCCCGCGGGAGCGGGGCGCGGCTTGGGTATAAGCGGCGGCGGCGTGAGGTTCGACGGGCTCACCAACATGATCCGCAGCCGGTTCGAGCCCGGCATGCCGGAGATATCTTTTAAAACCAGCGGCTTCGGGCCGATGATGTTCATCGTGACGCCCTTCTGGTCGTTGGAAGTGACGCGCACCTGCTCAATGAGCGGAAAATCGTAGCGCTGCATCCACTCGTCGCTTTTTTTAAGATTCAGCTTAAAAACATCCCACTCGAACTCGTCCCACCAGTCCTTACGGTCCGTGTCGCGCGGGAAGCGCGTGTCTCCAAAGACGAGCGTCGCGGCGTTGTCGGAGCTCACCGCCGTCGGCAGCGGCAGCCGCGTGCCGCGCAGCTCGATCATCATCTCCGTCGCCCCCACCTGCTGCAGGCGCATCCCTTCGATGATTGATTTTTGGCCGTCCAGTTTGCGCGCCTCCGTGACTACCGCTTCGCCGCAGCGCGGCGCGGCCGCCGCGCAAAAGACGGCGAGAAATAAAACCACCAATACTTTATAGTTTATAAATCCGTGCGATGATTTTTGTTTGCCCATCTCCAGCTCACTCCTTTTGAATCTATGGCAAGGATCTTGCCCTTTCCGCCGCCAAAGGTCATCCCCGGCTTGAATATCTGTCCCGGCGCCTCGCCGTCTATGTCAAGCGTACAAATCGTGCTGCCGCCCAGCACCACGAGGCCCTTGATCATCACGGTCGGCACGAAATCCGGCACGCTCGTCTCCGAAGCGAGAGCGGGCGGCGGCACCACCGCCGCGACCGGAGAACGCCCGATGGCGTCGGAAAGCGTCACCAATTCCGGGCTCTGATCACGCAGCTTCTTGAAAGCCTCATACTTTGCGCCAAGCGCCTTCGCGGCGGACTCGCCGGCCTGGTTTCCACGCGGAGTCTGAGACACGGTTTGCCCCTCGTCGTCAACAAGGATGCCGTTCATCGCGATAAAATTACGCATCGTGAACACGGCGGCGGCGAAAAAGACCGCCAGCAGCAATACGAACATGTATTCTTTCTTTTTTTCTTCGGGAGAGAGCGCCGCCTCGCTGCGGCGCATCTTCTGGAAGAGTTCCTTCAGCGATATGGACCTCATTTCGCCGCCTCCTCCTTCAGCGCGCCGCCGACTCTGGCGGCGACGGTGAAGCTGTATTTGACGCTGTTGTCCTTCAGTCCCTCGAGCGAAAGGTCGGAGAGCCGCATCATATAGGCTCCCTGGCGAAAAGAGGCGAGCAGGCGCATCAACTCGTGATAGTTGGCCTCGCCCGATACCTTAAAGGAGATGATCCCCTCTTTTTCGTCGGCCTTCGCGACGTCGGCCTCGCCAAATCCCTGTGTCGAAAGCAGATTGAGCAGCACGGAATAAAATTTGTTCTGCGACTCGATCGCGCCGGGAAGGCTCTTTTCATCGATCTTCACCGAGGACTTATACTGCATCACGGCGTTGGAACGCGCCGCGACCGTGGCCTTCAGCACCTGCGCCTCTTTAGAGTCGGCGGAGAGCGCGGCGATACCGCCGTTTACCCTCTTCATGACCAACAACTGCGCGGCGATCAGCAGCAAAACGACGGCTGCCGCGATCAGGATCTGTTCCCGTTTAAGTTCTGTTATTTCAATGTTCTTCATTTACCGGCGGCCTCCTCTTGCGCGTCGGCGGAAGCCGCTTCCGCCTCCTGACCGGCAATCTTCCCCGCAAGCAGGATGTTTTGCAGCGGATTAAGCTTTACCTCTATGGAAAAGGCTTTGAAATTCATGCCGCTGCGCTGCGCAGAGGTGATCACCGGCAGCGAAACTGAATTGACGCTCGCGGCTTTGAGCAGCCCGTCGCCGAACTCCAGCACCTCTTCGTCGGCAAAGGCGACGCCCTTGAGCGACGCGCGGTCGCGCGTCATCGAAAGGGACTCGACGACGACGCCATCAATCATCCGCTCCTCCAGCTCGTAGAGAAACTCGATGGCAGGCACGTCGTCAAGGATAAAATCCAGCTTCTCCTCAATCGCTCCGCTCTCTTTCGTCAGGCGCGCCAGCTCTTTCTCCATCAAAGCGAGGTTTTCGTTGTTGGCGATCACGGACTCGTCAAGCGCCGAGCGCGCGGCGCGAAGGGAATAGAGCCGGTAACCGCCCATCGCCAGAAGCAATAATGAGGAAATAAAAAATAGCGCGGCAAACGAAAATAGCAGATAGTGGCGGGAGCTTCTTTCACTATCCGTCTTCTGTTCCTGTTTATTTGTGCGCAGATCAAGTTTTACAACCATGGCGTCACCTCAGCGCGAGCCCGAGGGCGACATCCCAGCCGCCAGCGTTATCAAAATCAATGCCGTGGACCTTCATCGGGTCGATGAGCATCACCGACTCCATCGACGTCGACTCCTTGAGCAGGCCGCAGAGCTGCGGCGAGGAACCGGGGCCGAAAAGGTAGAGCGATTCGGCGCTGAAAGCGCGGTTCTGCGACATCGCGAACTGCAGCGAAGAGCGGATGTCACGCACGAAGGAGACGGCATGCGCACCGTACGCCTCGCTCTCAAAGCCGCCGGACGTCAGGTCCGCGCCAAAGCCGGAGGATATGCTGCGGTAAAAAATCCCGCAGCCCTTCCAGGAGAGAATCAGCACCGAGCGTAAATTTCCCGCATAGACGTAGGCGCAGCCCGTCTCGATGGGATGAGGCGGGTTTGCGGCGCGCTCCAGCGCGAGCTGCGAGGGTTCGAGTGAAGCGAGCTTGATCCCGTGGGCCGCGGCGGCGCGCGAAATATTATCGACCAGCGCCCGGCGGGCCGCGGCGACGAGAAAACGCTTCTCGGAAAAATCCTCGCGCACGGGGTACTCGATCTCCGCGATGTCATAGACTCCCTCGTTTTCGGGAAAGGGAAAATAATTCTCAAACTCGTAACGGAAGGCCATCCGCGCCTCCGCGGCCGTCATCCCGGGCAGGTTGACGATGCGCAGCAGCGACTCCGTCACGGGAATGGCAAAATTGACCGCGACCTTAAAACCGCCGACGGCACGCGAAACATAGTCAAGTACGGAGTCAAGATAGGCCCCTGCGTCGGAGAAAAGGTCGTCCGACGCGGCATACCCCGGAGGGATGCTCTCAGAAACAGAATCAACGACGCTATAAAAACCGTCCCCTCCCTCCAGGGAGAGGTACCGGAATGCGCCTCCATCCAGCACCAGGCCGGCAGAGACAAATTTTTTCTTTGAAAAAAGGCCCATGGGACTCCCCCGACTGATGCCCTCAGCATCCTAAAATAAATCAACAAAAGCAAAAAAATATCTAGTCGCTCAATCCGACCTGTCGTAACATTATATAATAGAATTTCCAAAAATACATACTTTTATAGCGCGATTAAAAATTATTTCTTTGCTAATGCTGTCTAAAGACAACACCGCGGCCCCGCCGCGGACGCTTTCGGCAGCGCGCGCCGCGCGCACATAAAGCGCGCACGCCGCTAGAGCGTCGTGCGCGAAAAATTATTTTTTCAGGCGGCGTACCTTACCGGTCAAAATTGACTGTTTCGGTCGTAGTCCTTCGTTTTTATCAGCATGTATACGCTGGTGCCGCCCGCGTAATCCGGGACGGCCGCGGGGTTGTCAGTCGGCTCCTTATAGAGGCGGCCCGCCTCCTTGAACGCCTTCAGCTCCTTCGCGACCCTGTTTCCCGCCCGGGGTATCGCCGCCGTCTCCGCGCCGTCATATTTGACGAAGAGGGCGCCGTCGTCGTTCACTACGGAAAGCCCCCGCGTGTCGATGCCGACTTTGGAAGCCTCCTGCCTCTGTATATAGGCGAGCGCCTGCGGCCAGGAGCCGGTCTCCGAATAATAGGCGAAGGCCGCACCCCTCACGTTGCTCATATCGGCGGTGATCTTGTGGGCTTCCGCCAAGGCTCTCATGCCGCCGCTTGAATAGTAGACGAACCCCCCGAAGATGATGACCGCAAAAGCTGCGATAAACATTCCGGCATGTCTTTTTTCGCTGTTCATACTACTCGCCCCTCCTATCACATATACCGGCTCAACGCTTGTCGGAAGCCGCTTTGATCAGTTTGTAGACGGGCAGGGCCCCGCCCTCGCTGTAATAACCGCCGGTGACGGAGGCCGTCTTGTAGAGTCCCTCGGCCTTGTTCATCGCCTCCAGTTCGCGCAGCACGCCGCTCTCCGAGGCGTCGCCCTGATAGACGACGAAAAGCCCCTCCGGCGTGCGGATCACCTCATACTTTGAGAAATCGCCGTGCTTCTCCATCTCGCCGCCAAGGCCGATATCATCGGTAAAATCGTTGGTAAACTTGATCTTGGAGCCGACGGGAAACAGCTCCCAATTGGCGGGGTTTGAAAAGACCATCAGCGTCGAAGCCTTTATCTGATTCATATTCTTTACGATATCATGCGCCGAGGCGCGGCGGCTCTGCTGCTCCGCGGCGACATACCAGACGCCGACGAGCGCGAAGGCGGCGATAAAAAATATCACCATCGCCGTGCGGTTCCAAATCGGCTTCACGACGGGCTCTTTTGCCGGGCCCGCGGCGTGCCTTTCGTTTTCCCGGGAGGCGCTTTCCGCCGCCTCCTCCTCTTTTCTGATCTCTTCTTCTGACATCTTTATCCGCTCCTTTAGGAGGCAGTTCACGTATAAACTGCCGTATTTTCTAAAGAAGATTGTAGCGGCGCAGAGATTTTCCGCGTTTGTAGGAATGCGTTTATTAGAGTAGGTGGAAAGACGGAAAAAGGACGCGCGGGCGAATGTCCGAACATGCGGCGGCACCGCTTTTTGCGCGGCACGCGATACGGCGGACTGACGGGGGCCGCCGGTATGCGCAGCCCCCGCCAGTCTGTTTGGACACGGCGGCTACAGCCGCGTCATGACCGTTTTTTCAAAAAATTCATGCGCCGTCTCCGGCGAAACGCTGTAGACGGCCCCGTCCACGTTGACGGAGACGTCGTTCTGGCACTGCCCCATACAGAAGGAGCCGCTGATCTCTATCTTGTCGTGCAGTCCGCGCGCCTCTATCTCGTGCTGGAAAAGCTGGAGGACGTTGTAGGCTCCTTTAAGATAGCAGGAGGTGCCGATGCAGATCTTGATGACGGCCATGACCTAAGCCTCCTCCTTCGCGTGATAGTGCACGTGAAGCAGGTCGTGAACGCGCCCTTTGAGCAGGCCGCTGTAGAGCGAGAGCATGAGCGGGTTTTCCTCGGAACGTTTGATGCTCGACATTTTATCCGCCGCGTATAGCCCCCGGCCGCGGCTTTCCTTGCCGTCATGAAGGACGAAGGGCTGTCCCGCGCCGCAGACGCAGCCGCCGGGGCAGGCCATGACCTCCACAAAGTCGTAGCGCTCGCCCGCCTTGATACGTTTTATCAGCTCATGGGCGTTGCCAAGGCCGCTGACAACAGCAATCCGCAGCTCTTTATCCCCGTATTTGACGACAGCCTCTTTAATGCCCTCATTGCCGCGCACGCCTTTGAAGGCGATCGCCTGGAGCGCCGCCGCCGATTTGTCGGAGATGATCCGGCGCAGCACCGCCTCGGTGACGCCGCCGGTGACGCCGAAGATGACGCCCGCGCCGCTCATCGTTCCGAAGGGCATGTCGACCGCCTCCGGCTCGAGTTCGGCAAAGACCAGGCCGGATTCTTTTATCATCTGGATGAGCTCCTGCGTGGTGATGACGTAATCCGTATCGGGGCCGGCCGCGGTGCGGAACTCTTCGCGTGCCGCCTCCGCCTTTTTCGCGGTGCAGGGCATGACGGCGACGTGAACGTGCTTCCGCGGCGAATGCTTGTGGTGTTCTTTGATCACCGCCGCAAACATCTGCATCGGCGAGCGGCAGGTGGAGAGGTTCTCCACCACCTCGGGCTCGTTCTTCTCGGCGTAGCTGACCCAGGCGGGGCAGCAGGAGGTGAAGAGGGGCATGGCGTGCTCTCCTTTGGCGATACGGGCGAGAAATTCCGCCGATTCCTCAAGCACGGTGAGGTCGGCGCCTGTCGAGGTGTCGAACACCTCGTTGAAGCCGATTCGGCGCAGCGCCGCTACGACTCTGCCCATCGCGTTTTCACCGTCGCCGATGCCGAGTTCTTTGCCAAGCGCGACGCGTACCGCGGGAGCGATCTGTACGGAGACGCGCGTCTCTTTTTCGTCAAGCGCCTTCCAGACGCCGGCGCTGTCGTTCCTGATCACGATCGCGCCCGTCGGGCAGACGGCGGCGCACTGACCGCAGCCGACGCAGCCGCTCTCGCTGAGGGGGATGTCGAAGACGGTGCTGATCGTCATCTTCGAGCCGCGTCCCGCGAAGTCGATCGCCCCGACCTGCTGTATTTCATTGCACATTCTCACGCAGTCGCCGCAGAGGATACATTTGTTGTGGTCGCGCGTGATGCAGAGCGAGGATTCGTCGCGGCGCGGCCTGTCGGCGCCGTTCGGAAAGCGGACGCCCTCGATGTTGAAGCGCATCGCCAAATCCTGGAGTTTGCACTTGCCGTTGTTGCCGCAGGTGGTGCAGTCGCGGCAGTGGTCGGCTAACAGCAGCTCGAGAATCATCTTGCGGTACTTGCGGAGGCGTTCGGTGTTCGTCCAGATCTCCATCCCCTCTTTGGGCGGGGTCGAGCAGGCGGCGTCAAGGCCGCCCCATTTGTTCTCGACCATGCACATGCGGCAGGCGCCGTAGATGGAAAGCTCCGAATAATAGCAGAAAGTCGGGAGTTTGATTCCGGCCTTGCGGATGACCTCAAGGATGTTCTTTTCGCCGTTTATCTCGACGGGAAGCCCGTCTATCGTCATATATTTTTTCGTATCCATTCCGTTTACGCCTCCTTAACCGCGTGGAAGGGGCACGCCGTGACGCATGCGCCGCACTTGATGCATTTCTCTTTGTCTATCGTGAAGGGCTCCTTGATCTTGCCGCTGATGGCTTCCACGGGGCAGCCGCGCGCGCATTTTGAGCAGCCTTTGCAGAGCGCGGGATCTATCTCAAAGCTCTTGAGCTTCGCGCAGGCCCCTACCGGACAGTATTTTTTATTGATATGCGCCTCGTATTCCGCGCGGAAATTTTTGATGGTGCTCACCACCGGCAGCGCGGCGGTCTTGCCGAGGCCGCAGAGCGCGGTGTTGGAAATCATGTCGGCAAGCTCGAGCAGCAGTTCGATATCGCCCTCGCGCCCCTCTCCCGCGACGATGCGTTCAAGGATGGCAAGCATCTGTTTCGTGCCGCCGCGGCAGGGGACGCATTTGCCGCAGGACTCGTTCTGCGTGAAATTCATGAAGAAGCGCGCGACCTCCACCATGCAGGTCTTGCCGTCCATGACGACGAGACCGCCGGAGCCGATCATCGCTCCCGCCGCCGCCAGCGAATCGAAGTCCAGCGGCAGGTCGAGATCCTTCGCGGTGAGACAGCCGCCCGAGGGGCCGCCGATCTGCACCGCCTTGAAGTCCGCGCCGCCGCGCATGCCGCCGCCGACCTCGAAGACGATCTCGCGCAGCGTCGTGCCCATCGGCACCTCGATAAGGCCGGTGTTTTCGATATTGCCCGTCAGCGCGAAGGCCTTCGTCCCCGGGCTCTTCTCTGGGCCGAGCGCTTTGTACCACTCCACGCCCCTGTTGATGATCAGGGGGACGTTGGCGAAGGTCTCGACATTGTTGAGCACCGTCGGGCTGTCGAAGAGTCCGTGTTCCACGGTGCGCGGCGGCTTGACGCGCGGCATGCCGCGCTTGCCCTCGATGGAGGCGGTCAGCGCGCTGCCCTCGCCGCAGACGAAGGCGCCCGCGCCGCGGTTGATGTGCATGCGGAAGGAGAAACCGCTGCCCAAGATGTCGCAGCCGAGAAGCCCCAGCTCTTCCGCCTGCGCGATCGCGGTGCGGAGGCGGGAGACGGCCATCGGGTATTCGGCGCGCACGTAGACGTAACCGTTCCGCGCCCCGCAGGCGAGCCCCGCGATCATCATGCCCTCAAGCATGCGGTGCGGGTCGCCCTCCATGATGCTGCGGTCCATAAAGGCTCCGGGGTCGCCCTCGTCGCCGTTGCAGACGATGTACTTTTGCGCCGCCGTCTGACGCTTTACCTGACGCCACTTGCGGCCCGTGGGAAAGCCGCCGCCGCCGCGCCCGCGCAGGTTTGACTCCTCGATCATGCCGACGATCTCGTCGCCGCTCATATCGAAGAGGGCGCGCTCAAACGCCGAGTAGCCGCCGAGCGCGAGATATTCCTTGATCGAAGTCGCGTCGATGTGCCCGCAGTGCTCAAGGACATGGCGCGTCTGTTTTTTATAAAAGGGGATCTCTTCCTGTTTCTTGAAGACTTCGCCACCTTTCCGATAGGCGAGGCGTTCGATATGCTCGCCGGCGACGATCGTCTTCTCCACGATTTCCACGCAGTCCGCGGGCTTGACTTTGACGTAAAGCCAGCCCTGCGGTTCTATACGCACCAGCGGCCCCATCTCGCAGAAGCCGTGGCAGCCGGATTTTTTGAGGCCGACGGCGTGCTCGTGCGGCTCCTCCTTGAGCTCGACGGCGACATGGAGGCCGCGCTGCTCCATGAGCTTTTTCAGCTCTTCGTATATTTCCAGCGAGCCGCTCGAAATACAGCCGGTACCGGCGCAGATGAGGATCTTCTTATCTTCCGCGCCGAGGCTGGCGGCATATATTCTGCGCAGTTCCTGAAGTTCTTCGCGTCCTTTGATCATCTTATAAGCCCCTCCTTAAGCGCGGCGACGAGCGCCGAAGCTTTGTCGGGCGTCATCGCGGGATATACCTTGTCGTTGACGGTGAGCACCGGCGCGAGGCCGCAGGCGCCGAGGCAGGAGACCGTCTCCACCGTGAAGCCCAGGTCGTCGGTCGTCACCTTTTTGTCGGAAAGACCGAGCTCCGAGCGAAGCTGCTCCAGGATCGGGATCGATTTGCGCACGTGACAGGCCGTGCCGTCGCAGACTTTGATCACGAATTTTCCCTTCGGATTGAGGGAAAAATTCTCGTAAAAGGTGGCCACGCTGTAGATGCGCGCCTGGGGAACTCCCAGCTTTTTCGAGAGGTAGGGGAAAATCTCGCGGGGCAGATAGCGGTAATGCTCCTGAATATCCTGCAATATCGCAATGACGGCCGTACTCGAGGAGTCATGCGCCTCAAGTATCTTGTCGATGAGTGCGTAATCAAATTTTTCTGACACGATAACATCCCTCTTCTTTTTTATTTATGTTGCCGTTTTTAAACAAAGCGCCATCCGCACCGCGCGTAGCCGCGCGACCGACGGGCCGTTGTTTTTTCCTTTTTATGCTTTCCGGTTAAAGTCCGGCGCTCTCCTGCCGCTGACGCAGCCTGCCCGAGAGCGCCGCAAATGAGGCGGCGAGGTTTTCGTTGGTTATTATCACGTCGCCGGGAACGTTCAGGTGCGCGGGCGCGAAGTTCCATACCGCCTTGATGCCGCCGCGTACCATCGCGTCGCAGATACTCTGGGCGCACGGCGCGGGGGCCGTGATGATGCCGATATGGACCGCGAAGCGCCCGCAGAGCTCCGTGAGCCGCGCGACGTCGAAGATCTCTTTACCGTGGACGGTGCTCCCGATTACCTCGGGATCGCTGTCAAAGCCGGCAATGATCGAAAGGCCGTAGCGGTCAAAATTTTTATAGGAGAGAAGGGCGCGCCCGAGATTACCCACGCCGGCGACGACCGCCTCATGCGCGTTTTTGCAGCCAAGAAATTCTTCCATGTCGTCAATAAGCCCCTCGAGCGTGAAACCGATGCGCGGGTTGCCGTCGACCTTGGAGACGGCGGCAAGGTCCTTTCGCACCTGTACGGGATGGAGCCCCAGTTCTCCCGCGAGGAAGGCCGCCGACACATGGCTGCTGCCATCGGCGCGCAGCTTTTTCAGATGTTCCAGGTAGAGCGGCATTCGCTGCAGAGATTGTCTTGATATGCTTAAAGGTTTTGTGTTCGGCACCAGTTTACCCTCCATGTGACCCCGTCATTTATTATCGATAATTATATATCGATAATAAAAATTTGCAACCCCTATTTTATGATGAAATCGGTTTTAACCTTCACCGGCTTGGCCGCCGGTATATGCTCCGCAGAACACGTCGATTTTATACCCTATAGGGATGATTTATTTGAACAAGAACAACCTGGCTCTGGCTGTGAAGGAGAACCGGAAGAAATTGCATCTGACACAAATGGAGGCGGCGGCGCGGACCGGCGTCGGACTGCGCTTCATTCGCGAGCTGAAGGCCGGCAAGGAGACGCTGCGTATGGACAAGGCAAACGGCCTGCTCTTCCTCTTCGGGCTAAAACTGGCCCCCGTACCGATGGAGCGCGGCGATAAGTGAGCCCCTGCGCAGCTGCGTCGTGAAATTTTTCGGGCGTGCCGCCGGCGAGATCACGGAGAGCGACAGCGGCTACAGCTTCGTCTATTACCGCGGCTGCCTGGCATCGGGGGGAGCCGCCCCTATAAGCGTCACGCTCCCGCTGCAAAGGACGCCCCGGAGGAGTTTGCCATGCCGATGAACGCCCAAAAAAGCAATTTTAAGGAGGCAGATTTCCTTAAGTTTGCCTAGTCGGCAGGGCTGAACGAAAAGTACTACAAAAGGGCGGCGGCCCGATTCGCAAAACGGCTTCCCGCAATGCTCGACCTCGTAGAGCGGAGCTTCCTGCCGGAGGAGGCGCGCTATCAGTATCGTGAGCTGCTTGCCGCCCGCGCGGCAAGGTTAAAAATTCTACCCGATGAGGTGTAAAATACTCATTCAAACTGTTTTTATAACCTATCGGGTATCATATTTTTTACCAGATGCTCCACGACGGGTTCGGCGACAGGCGCAGGTCCGAGCGGTTTCCGCGCATGTAGGAGTTGTAGCCGGCGGCGGCGATCATCACCGCGTTGTCGGTGCACATGCCGCGCGGAGGCAGAAAAAGCTCCACGCCCTTCGCCCGCGAATATTCTTCCAGCGCGGCGCGCAGCCCCGAATTGGCGGCGACGCCTCCCGATACGGTGAGACGCTTCACGCCGGTGCGGCGCACCGCGAGCTTTATTTTTATAAGCAGGCTGTCGACGACGGCCCTCTGAAAGGAGGCGCAGAGGTCGGCAAGCGGAAATTCCTCGCCCAGCGCCGTCTCTTTGCCGATGAGCGTCATCGCGGCGGTCTTGAGGCCGCTGAAGCTGAATTCAATTTCCTTCGTGGCGGCCAGCGGCAAAGGCAGAGTGAAGGCGCGCGGGTCTCCCGCGGCGGCGAGCCTGTCTATTATCGGACCCCCGGGATATCCGAGGCCGAGCACCTTGGAGACTTTGTCGTAAGCCTCGCCCGCCGCGTCGTCGCGCGTCGAGCCGAGCAGTTCATAATCGCCGAAGGCGCGCACGAGCACAACTTCGGTATGCCCGCCGGAGACGATCAGCGAAATGAAGGGCGGCTGGAGCGTCGCCGAGGCGGCGGCGTTCGCGAAGATATGGCCTTCAAGGTGATTGACGCCAAGCAGCGGCACGCCCCATCCCTGCGAGAGCGCCTTCGCCGTCATCACGCCGACCAGCAGCGAACCCATGAGGCCCGGCCCCGCGGTCACGGCGATGAGGCTCAGCTCTTTCGCCGGTTCCGCGATTCCCGCCTTGGCAAGCACGCTCGCCAACAGCGGCAGAATCGCCTCCTGGTGCATACGGGAGGCAAGCTCCGGCACCACGCCGCCATAGACGCTGTGCGAATCTATCTGGCTCGAAATGGCCTCGGCAAGCAGGTTGTGTTCCCCTTCGAGGACGGCCAGCGCGGTATCGTCGCAGCTTGACTCGATGCCAAGGGTCAGAAATTTTTTCTCCGCGCCCGCCATCAGTGAGAACAGCCTCCGCAGCCGGCGCAGCTGCCGCCGCAGTTGCAGCCTTTCGCGCGGCGCGGCTCGCCCTGCCGGTGGATGAGCATGCGGCAGCGGCAGCGCGGACATTTTTCGGCGAAGTCTTCCGTCTCAAAAACAAGCCCGCATTCGGCGCATTTATATACGTGCCGCGGTTTTATTTCGGTACTTTCCATGTCTCAGAATCATCTCCGTAGCCTATCTTGATCTCTTTTCCCGCCGTAACCCCCGAAGCGGGCACTGCGAAAGCGAAATAGCCGTCGCTCTTCGAGGGCTGGGGGCCGAAGGGGTTCGTCATGCTCGACGAGAGGATGTCGTCCTTCTGCAAATGGTAATCGCCGACGAATACCTGCGTATAGTCAAAATCCCACGGCTTGTAGACGTCGATGTGGGCGATGAAGAGCTTCTTTTTGCGCGTGGCGTCCGTTCCGTAATACTGCGCCATCTCATAGACCCAAAGCTGGAGCCGGCTGTCGTCGGTGATCGCGCGCGAAAGCTGCTCGTCGACGTAGATTATCTGCATCGCGCCGCGCGCGCCGAGCACCATGTCGCCGAGGCGCTCGCCCTCGACCCATACGTCTGTCTGGCGCGAGTCGAGGAGCTCCGAGACCTCGGGAGTTTTATTGGCGGGGGCGGCAAAGGCCGCCTGAGCCGCCAGGATTATAAGCGCGATAATGGCGATCGCCGCCGCAAGTGATTTTTTCATTATCTTCTCCTTCAAAAATGTTTTCGCCTCGGGAGACCGGCGTCGCGCCCGCCTCCCTACAGCTGAATATCATAGCATAATACCGGCCGCCCGATAAACCTGTCCGCCCTTTTAAACAGAGCGAACGAAAAAGCGGCGCAAGGGTATCGCCGGAAACGGCGGCCCGTTTTTACGGCGAAGCTACCGCGCTTTGCCCCGGCCCTTGGCGGCGTCTTTTATCCACCGCCACTCAGGACAGCGCAGCGCCATCGTGGAGGCCGCGTAAATCAGCCCCGCGCCGGCGATCGTGCCGGCAAGCCACAGCACCCGGGACATCAGCCCCGCCGCCGCGGGATAGGGCAGAATATGCTTGAAGGCCAGCAGCGACGCGCTCATCAGCAAAAGCGGCAGCGCTACCTTCCAGAGCCACTTTACCTCAAATATGCCAAGCCTTTCGCCGATGTTGCGCGACAGCATCCAGGCGGCGAAAACGCTTGCGGCGGTGAAGGCGGAGGCGGAGGCCGCCGCGAGTCCGGCGTAGGCGAAGAGGCGCATCAGCGCTACGCTCGCGCAGAGGTTTACCGCCACGGTGACGCCCGTGATCATCACGGCGGCGCGCGGCATGCGGCGCGCGTAGATCGCGCGCATGATCACGGTGCTGCTCGCCATCCCCGGCAATCCCAGCGCGTAGAGCGAAAGCGCCGTCGCGGTGGCGTGCCAGGCCCAGGCGGAGAAGGCGCCCCGATAGAAAAGTATGTGGACGACCTCGCTTGAAACGATGCAGAGGCCGGCCGCGACGGGAAGAATGACAAAGAGGTTGAAGCGCATCGCGTCGCGGACAAAGTCACGGAAATCTTCCGTTCTGTTCGGGTCCTGGCGCGAAAGCATCGGCAGTACGGCTTGAGAGATGGCGATCACAAAGAGGCCAAGCGGCAGCTGAAGCACGCGGTCGGCATAGGTCAGCACCGATATCGAGCCGGCGGCCAGGTATGAGCCGAGCATTCTGCTGATCACCGGGTTAAGCTGATTCAAAGACAGCCCCGCCGCGTATGGCAGAAAGAGCACCATCATGCTGCGAAGCTGAGGATCGCCGCGTCTGGGCAGCGCCGGACGCAGCGTCATCTTCATCCTGCCGCACCAGTAAACTTGCAGCAGCATATGGAAAGCGCCGCCCAACAGCACCGCGACCGCAAGGTTCCATACAGAGAGCCTGCTCTTGGTCAATAGCAGGAAGAGTATATAGACAAGGTTGCTGACGGCCGGCGCGATGGCGGGGATAAAGAAGCTGCCCATACTGTTGAGCACGCCCATCGCGAGCGCGCCGACGGAAACCAGCATGAGGAAAGGAAACATTATGCGCGTGAGCGAGATCGCC
This sequence comes from Synergistota bacterium, assembly GCA_023450745.1. Taxonomy (GTDB): domain Bacteria; phylum Synergistota; class Synergistia; order Synergistales; family Synergistaceae; genus Cloacibacillus. The sequence goes on along the minus strand of JAEXGR010000044.1, from coordinate 103,040 downwards.
AGCGCGCGTTCATGCGAGACAAAGCCGGGAGCCATTATATCGACAAAGACGGGGGCAAATATCAGGCCGACGGCGACGACCGCGCTGCACCCGAAGATAAGTACGGTCAAAGCCTCGTTCGCAAGCTTCCCCGCGCTGTCCCGCCCGTCGGCGGAGAGGGTGCGGGAGAAGACGGGAACGAAGGAGGCGGAAAGCGCGCCCTCCGCCAGCAGCTGCCGGGAAAGGTTCGCGAGGGTGTAGGCGACGAAAAAGGCGTCCAGCTGACGCGTCGCGCCGAAGAGCGCCGCGGTGAGCATTTCGCGGACGAGGCCGAGGACGCGGCTCACAAGAGTCCCCGCCATCATGCGCATCGCGTGGAAGACCATGCCGGTTAACGCATCCGGACGCTTGCTCCCTATGGTATTTTCTTCACTTCGTGCTTCGCACGAAGAGGGAGCGGCGCTGCCTTTCGGAGCTTCGGACATCACCAGCTGAAGTCTTCTCCAAGGTAGAATTTACGGGCCTCTTTATTCTCGGTTATATAGTCCGGCTTGCCTTCGAGGAAGACCTTCCCCTCATAGATGAGATAGGCCCGATCCGTTATCGAGAGGGTCTCGCGGACGTTGTGGTCGGTCAGCAGTATCCCGTAACCGCGTTCTCTGAGGTCGCGGATGATCGACTGCAAGTCGGCCACCGCTATCGGGTCGATACCGCTGAACGGTTCGTCAAGCAGGATGAAGAGCGGCTCCAGCGCGAGACAGCGCGCGATTTCGACGCGGCGGCGTTCGCCGCCCGAAAGGGATACGGCCTTGGTGTCCTCAAGATGGCTCAGACCATATTCTTTGAGCAGATAGGTTATCTTATCGCCGCGCACGTCGCGCGGCACGCCGGATTCCTCCAGAACGAGGTCAAGGTTCTGGCGCACCGTGAGGTTCCGGAAGACGGATGCCTCCTGCGGCAGATAGCCGATGCCGGCGCGCGCGCGCTGGTACATCGGTTCGTCCGAAAGCTGCAGATCGCCGAGCCAGACGCAGCCGGAGTCGGGCAGGATGCGGCCGACGATCATATAGAAGGTCGTGCTTTTGCCCGCGCCGTTGGGGCCCAGCAGTCCAATGATCTCGCCCTTTTTTATTTCGATGCTGACCTCGTTGACGACGCGGCGGCCGCCGAAGGATTTAACCAAATTGTCGGCGCGGAGCACCGTCGCCGCTTTTTCAATCAGCGGGCGAGCCATTATTCTTCCACCCAATTTTTCTCCGCGTCGGAGAGCGGGGCATTTCCCTTATCCGCCGCGGGCTTCTTATCGACTGCGGCGGGCTTCTCCTGCTCGGAGGTTTTCTTGGCGGGAGCGCGGTTCTTTTCACTGCCGGAGGTTTTTTTGTCCTCTTCCTTCTTCGCCTTCTCTTCGACGACGAAGACGATCTTCGAGTTTCCCTTGGCTTCTATGTTGCGCGTATCCTCATGCACGACCATCGTGTCGGCCGTCACGGTCTTGCCGTCGCTGCGCACCGCCTTCGTGTTGCCGGAGACGACGATCGTCCCGCGCGCCTTGGAGTATACGGCTTTGTCGCCGGTGACGCGCGTCTTCAATCCATCTTTGTCCACATAATCAAAGACCACGTTTTTATCAGCCACCATCTCAGAAAGAGCGTCCTGCCCGCTTTTCTCGTCCTTAGCAAGGCGGCCCTCCATCGTCTTTGAGGACAGGACGAACTTCTGCACAAGGTCCTCGTAGCGGCGCACGTCGCGCGCCCAGAATTTATCGCCCGTCCGCGTCGCCTCGGCGGCTTTGAGAATCCGGTCGTTAAGTATACCGTCGACATTGCCCCGGGCACGGTAGTTTTCAGTGCCGATCTCCCAGAGGACGTAGTCGGCGTTGAGCCTGTCCTTCGGCGCGCGCGTCAGCAGTACGCTGCCAAAGGCCTCTATCGTGCCGTCCGTCTTTTTGCTCTTATCGCCGGTCCACGTCGCGCTTTCCGATTTAAGCGTCGCCCGCTGTTCGGGGAAATCGCCGTTTACGCTGCCGCGGATCGTCATGATCTCCTTTTCGGTGTTGCCTTCGGCTTCATCGCCCTTGAGGACCGCTCCGTCCCGCGTGATTACAACCCGCCCCTTGGCGCGGGCGTCGCCGGTGTTAACGTTATACTGGATGTCGTCGGCCGAAAGGGTGTTCTGACGCTTGACCGTCTCCGCCGGGGCCGCCGTGCCGGGAGCGGCGGCGCAGATCAGGCAGAAGGCCGTCAGGGCGCAGAGCTTTTTCAACTTTTTTTCTATTATCACAGAGGGTTCCTCTTTTCCGCTAAAATATCTGTGTAGCGCGAGATATAGCCTGTCGTATTCAACAGCCCTTTTATTTTACATTATTTATCATGATATGTATTGATTATTTTCTGTAAATAGAGACGAAAAATTATCTTACTTCCCCGTCTTTGCCGGCGGGGCTTTCGGCGCGCCGGACTTTGTCCGGCTTGCGATGATCGTAAATATCTCATGCAGAAAGACGAAAAACTCCGTATCCCGCGGCGGCACCGGCAAAGTGAGGCGATAGGGGTAGGCGGTGGCGGCGGCGCGTATCGCCTCCGGCGTCCACGGGTCAAGCAGCAGCAGCCAGCCGCGCCGGGAGGCCTCGTCAAGCGCCGCGCGCAGCGCGGCGGCGTCTCCCGCGAGCCAGCCGGCCCAGACGGCTTCGGGCGGCCGCACGACGCCGGATATCGCGGAACGCACCCAGGTTCCCTCCGCGCCCGTGAGGTCAAGCATGTTCACTCCCGCGAGCAGATGACGCCCGATGCCCATCGTACTGTCGATGCGCGACTGGAACTCCGCAAGCCGCCGCTGATAGTAGGAATAATTTTTCTGGTCGGCGGCGGCCATGATCTTCATTATTTCCTGAGCGATAAAGGGCAGCATCGCGGGGTCGAAAAAGGCGGCGCGCAGTTTGTCTTCGCTCATCGGTATCTTTTGATAGAGCAGCCGGAGGTTTTTATTCTGAGCGCCGAGTTTGAAACGCGCGGCGTCCGCCGGGTCAAAGGCGATCACAAGCTCGCCGCTCCGCGGACGTCCCGTGACGGCGGCGTGCCCCGCCTCGTTCCACGAGGAGAGGGCGCGCACCTGCACCTGCCTGCCGCCGATAAAAGAGGCCACCTCGTAGAGCCACGGTGAGGTGACGGCTATCTTCATCGCGGCGGCGGGCGCCGCGTCCGCGCCGCGGCAGCCGAAGGCCAGCGTAAAAACAAAAGCAAAAATGCGCAGCGCGAAGACCGCGCCGCGCCGCCGCGGTGTTTTTATCATTTATTTCGCGTCGGGACGGCTCCCCGGCTTTACGAGCGGCAGTCCCTCTCTGCAGAGCGGGCACGCCTCCGCCGTGTAAGTGGCGAAACAGACCTTGACGAGAGATTTCAGGTCCCACTCCGGCAGACAGTCCGGCGCGCGCCGGTCGACGATGCAACCCGAGGCGGCCCATTCCGCGCCGTCCGCCGCCAGAATCTGCGCCGCTTCACGCGAGGACTTGCCGGTCGTGCAGACATCCTCCACAAGCGCGAAACGGAGCTTGCCGGGATGGGGGAATCTTTTAAGGCGCATTTCGCCGTCCACCCTCTCGGTGAAGATAAAAGGCACGCCGAGCGCGCGGGCGGCCTCGTGGCCGATTATCAGCCCGCCAAGCGCGGGAGAGAGGATAAAATCCGGCCTGGCGGGCGCAAGCAGCTTTGCCAGTTCTTCGCCCGCATAGGCGGCAAACTTCGGGTAGCGCAGCATCAGCGCGCACTGCATGTAATTGTCGCTGTGAAGCCCCGACGTGAGCTTGAAATGTCCCTGCAGGTGAGCGCCGCTCTCCTTCATCATCGCCAGGATTTTCTTTGAAACTTCGTTTTTTTCACATGAACAGCTCATCAGCGTGATACCTCCCCTAGTGTTTTGAGTATCTCCTTCGCGGCCGCGATGGGGTCTTCCGCCTCGAGTATCGGACGTCCGACCACGATGTACGAGGCTCCCGCCTCCGCCGCGTCCTTCGCGGTGGCGACGCGCGTCTGATCCTCGGTGCTCACCTTTTTGGCGCGAATCCCCGGAACGACGCGCAGCAGTTTTTCCGCCCGGCCCTTTAGGAGTTCGAGGTCAAGCGGCGAGCAGACGATGCCGTCAAGCCCCGCGCGCTGCGCCGTTTCGGCGCGCCCGATCAGCGCTTGCTGCATGTCGCAGCCGGGGTGCACGTCGCTCCACAACTCGCCGCCAAGGCTCGTGAGCACCGTGATGCCCAGCAGCTTCATGCGGCTGCCGGTCTTGTCGCGCATCGCGACGCTGCGGGCCATCATCTCGTAGCCGCCCGAGGTATGGATGGTAAGCGCCCAGAGGCCGAGCTCGGAGAGCGGTTCCACCGCCGAGGCCACGGTGTTGGGGATATCGTGCAGTTTCAGGTCGAGAAAGAGTTCGTAGCCGCGGTCGATGATCTCCTTCGCGAAGGAGACGCCGCCGAGCGCGTAGAGACGCGGGCCGACCTTTACGTATTTCGTGGCTTTGTCAAGCCTGTCAAGAAAATTCCTCGCGTCGTCAAGCGCCGGCAGATCAAGCGCCACAATAAGGCCGCAGTTGTTGTTATCCATATATTTGTCCCTCCGTACGACGATAGCACAACCTCATCACAGTTGTGCTATCGTCTGAGTATCTATATTATAACGATATTGCTCTCTCTTGTGGTATCGCCTTTAAAGTTCTTCCTCGTCCTGCCAGATCTTCCGTCCCTCGACGAAGGTCATCACCGGCCAGCCGGTCAGCGCGACGCCCTCCCAGGGGCAGCAGCGGGCCTTGCTCTTCCATGTCCGGCAGTCGACGATGCGCGTCCGGTCCTCGTCTATAACCGTAAGGTCGGCGAGCGCGCCCTCTTCAAGGCGGCCGAGCCCCTGCCACCGCTCGGGCAGCAGCGCGGCCGGAGCCGCCGTCATCTTTGTAAAGAGAAGCTCGAGGGGAACGTCGGGGTAATTACGGTTGCGGTAGTCGAGGAGCACGGCTACGGCGCACTCCAGCGAGGCGATCCCGAAGGGGGCCTCCTGGAAGGGCTCATCCTTCTCGTCCATGTGCCACGGCGCGTGGTCGGTAACGATCGCGTCTATCGTGCCGTCTTTAATGCCGGCCCAAAGCGCCGCCTGGTCCTCGGCGGAGCGCAGAGGGGGATTTACCTTGAAGCGCGAATTATATCCGCTGTTGATGACGGCATTTTCATTGAGCGTGAGGTGGTGGAAGGTGGTGTCGCAGGTGATGTCAAGGCCCGCGCGCTTCGCGTTGCGGATAAGCTCCACCGCGCCCGCGCTTGAGAGATGCGTGAAATGGATGCGTCCGCCGGTGTCGCGCACGAGGGCGATGCCGCGCGCCACATCGATCTCTTCGGAGGCTCCGGGGATGCCTTTGAGGCCCGACATTGCGCTGACGCGGCCCTCATGGACCTGTCCGCCCTTGAAAAGGCTGATCTCTTCGGGGTGCTCCATCACGCGGGGCAGCTTCTTGCCCGTGTAGAGCAGCGCGAGGCGCAGAAGCTGGCTCGTCGCGACCGGCGCGCCGTCGTCGGTGAAAAAGACCGCGCCCGCCTCCGCCATCTTTTCCATCTCGCAGATCTCTTTGCCTTCGCGGTTCTTGCTCACGCAGCCCGCCGGCAGGATGCGGGAGGCCTTAGCCGCCGCTCCGTGGCTGACGACATATTCGATGAGCGCCGGTTCCGAGACCGCGGGCTTGGTGTTCGGCATCGCGACGAGCGTCGTGAATCCGCCGGCGGCTCCCGCGTGCGCCCCGCTGTTGAGGTCCTCGTTCCATTCGCCGCCCGGATCGCGGAAATGCGCGTGAAGGTCGATGAAGCCCGGAGTCAGCAGGCGTCCGTTGCCCTCCACGACCTCCGCGTCCCCGCACGCAAGCGCCCGGCCGATCTTCGCGACCCGGTTTTCCTCTACGAGCACACAGTCGTCATCTATAAATTCCTTGCCGTTGAATATTTTAAAACCTTTAAAGAGAATCTTTTCCATTACCTTGCACCTCCGCCGCAAAGATAGAGAAGCGCCATTCTTGTGGCGACGCCTGAACGCACCTGTTCGAGTATTACGCTCTGATGTCCGTCCGCCACCTCGGAGGCGATTTCGACGCCCCGGTTTATCGGCCCCGGGTGCATCGCGAGCGCGCCGGGGTTGGCGTACTTCATAAGCTCCTCGTCGGCGCCCCACCAGCGGTGATATTCGTCAACCGAGGGGAAGAGCCCGTCCTGCTGCCGCTCGCGCTGTATCCTCAGAAGGTAGACCATATCGGCGTTCTCAACGGCCTTGCGCGGGTCGCGGTCATACTTGACGCCGAGCTGTTCGACCTCTCTCGGCATCAGCGTCGGCGGCCCGGAAAGCACCACTTCGCAGCCCATCGTCTTGAAGGCGATAACGTCGCTGCGCGCGACGCGGCTGTGGAGGACGTCTCCGACAAGGGCGATCTTCCGGCCCGAAAGGTCGCCAAAATGCTTCCAAGCGGTGTAGACGTCAAGCAGCGCCTGCGTCGGGTGCGCGTGGGTGCCGTCGCCCGCGTTGAGGACGATGCCGCGCTTGAGTTTGGAAGAGAGGTACTGCGCCGCGCCCACCGCTCCATGGCGCATGACGACGATATCGGCGCCCATCGCCTCAAGGGTCCAGGCGGTGTCCCGCATCGTCTCCCCCTTCGCGGCGCTCGAACCGGAGACCGACCAGTTGACGACGTCGGCGGAAAGCATCTTCTCCGCCAGTTCAAAAGAGACCCTCGTGCGCGTGGAGTTTTCAAAGAAGAGGTTGACGCACATCTTGCCGCGCAGCGCGGGGACCTTCTTTACGGGCCGGTCCATGACGTTTTCCATGTGACGCGACTGGTCGAGGAAGAAATAAAACTCCTCTCTCGTCCAGCAGTCAAGGTCTATTACGCTGCGATGACGCCAGGTCATCTGTCCGATTTCGTTAAGCATCGCGCTCACAGATTACCACCTCGTCCTTTCCGTCAAGTTCTTCTACCTTTACTTCGATAACTTCATTTTTCGACGTCGGCACATGTTTGCCGCAGATATCCGCATGTATCGGGAGCTCGCGGTGTCCGCGATCGACGATGACCGCCAGCTGTACGATCTGAGGCCGCCCGAGGTCGACGAGCGCCTCGAGCGCCGCGCGGACGGTGCGTCCCGTAAAGAGCACGTCGTCTACCAGGAAGATATGCTTCCCCGAAATATCCCCGGGCATCCTCGTGCTGTGAACGATCGGCTGCTCGGAGAGCGTCGTCAGGTCGTCGCGGTACAGCGTGATGTCAAGCTCTCCGCAGGGCACCTTCGCGCCTTCGGCCTCCTCGATGAGCTTCTGAAGCCGGCGCGCCAGATAGACGCCGCGCCGATGGATGCCCACCAGTATCATATTGTCGGTACCCTTGTTGTGCTCCACCATCTCATGGGCGATGCGGCGGATGACGCGGTTAAAGTCCTGCGCGTTCATCAGTTTCGCCTTTTCTCTAAGTTCCGCCATTAAAATCCCTCCTAAGCTTATATTTTAAAATTTGTATTTCCGCAAAAAACAAGACCGCCCCAACGGAACAGTCTCTTTAAAAAACAACCGGCATATCGGCGGCGCGGCAAACATCATAGCGCTTCTTTCGTAAACCCCATGTCCTCATCCGCCATGCCTCCCTTAAATTTGAACTGGCGCTATTATACAGGATATTTTTAAATCATGCAAGCGGTTGCAAAATTTGTGCAAAACGCCTCATGAAACAAACGCCGCCGCTGGCCGCAATTTATCGCGGCCTTTTTCCTGACGCCTGGCGTTTGAGGGTTTTCCCTTTGGTTTGTCCATAAACAAAAATTTAACTTATAATAAAGCGCATGATGAGAGACGAAATTAACAACGAATGGAAGACGACCGCCTGCCCCTATGACTGCCCCTGCACCTGTTCGATGCTCGCGCGGCAAAACGGGGGAAAGATCGAGCTGCGCGCAAACCCGGCAAACAGTCAGTGCGGCTTTCTTTGCCTTAAGGGGCTGCGCTTCGCGCAGCGGATCGGCGACCCGCGGCGGCTTCTCCAGCCGCTGCGGCGGCACGTGACGGGCTGGGAAAAAATTTCCTGGGACGAGGCGCTCGCCCTGTGGGCGGAAAAGGTCTCCGCGGCGGTGGCGCGCTACGGCCCCCTTTCCGTGATGTCGTTCTCCAGCGCGGGCTCCATGGCGTTTTCCAAGCAGCTGATCCCCGCCTTCTACGCCGCCCTCGGCGGCTTCACGACGACAAAGGGCAGCCTCTGCTCCTCCATCGGCTCCGCGGGGCTGAAGGAGTCCACATGCGGCTTCGGCGTGCCCCATATTCCGCTGGAAGACGTCTCCAAGGCGCGCGGAGTCTTGCTCTGGGGGCGCAACAGCCGCCACACGCAGCCGCAGATGACGCCCTGCCTTGAAGCGGTGCGCCGCGCCGGCGGCGAAACGGCGTGCCTTGAGGTACGTCTCTCCGCAACGGCGGCGCGCTGCGACCGGTTTTGGCGAATCGCGCCCGGCGGCGACTGGGCGCTGGCCGCCTGGCTCTGCCGCCGGCTCGTCGAAGAACAAAAAGACTGCTCCGGCTGGCGCGCGCGGGCGGTAAACCCCGAAGAATTTCTCGCGGCGCTGTCCGGCACGGATAAAGACGGGCTGCTCGCACAGGCGGGGCTTGACCGCGAAGCGGCGGAGGAAATATACCGCTGGCTCCTCGCGCACCGCCCCGCCGCTCACATCCCCGCTTACGGCGCGCAGCGCTATCTTCACGGAGACATGCAGTTTCGCTGGATATTCGCGCTCGCGGTACTCTGCGGCGGCTTCGAGGACGCGAGGGCGGGCCTTTCGTTCAGCAAAGACGAGGGCGCGCTCTTCCCCGCGGGGCTCTTTGAGCCGGGCGGCGGCGTCCGCCGCTTCGGCGCCGCCACCTGGCCGGCAGAACTTTTACGCGCGGAACCTCCCGTGCGGGTGCTGAACATCTGCTGCGCCAACCCCGCGCAGCAGTCGCCAGACACGCGGCTGATCGAAGAGGCGCTGGCCGCCGTCGATTTCAAGGTGTGCAGCGAGGTCTTCATGACGCGCACCGCGGAGCTCTGCGACCTCGTGCTTCCCGCCTCGATCTTTCTCGAGGAGGACGACTGGATCGGGAGCTACGGACACAGCTATTTAAGCAAAAACGAACGCGTCGCCGCGCCGCGCGGAGAATGCCGCAGCGATTGGGAGGTTTATGGGGCCCTCGCAAAACGGCTCGGCCTCGATGTGGATATGGAAGAGCTCTTTGCGCGCATGAACGGGGCGATTTCGGCCGATGCCCGCCTTCGCGAGGTCTCCCGCAATCTCTACACATGGGACGAGCCCTGCTACTGGAAACTTCCCGGCTCACGCGCGCGGCTGCCCGAGACGCCGCCGCGGCCGCTTTCAGCGCCTCCGGGATACCTGCGCCTCGTCACCGTCCACTCCGACCTCTACATCAACGGGCAGAACATAGACGCGCCCGCCAAATGTCTGGAGGCGATCGTCAATTTACCGGAAAAATTTTGCCGGGAAGAGAACATCGCGGCGGGCGACGCGCTGCGCGTCGTCTCCGCAAACGGCGCGGCGCTCGTCATGCGCGCGGCCGCGGACGGCTCCGTAACCGAAGGCTGCGCGTGGGCCGCGCAGGGACTTCCGGGGCTCAACACGCTGACTTCCGCGCGCGAAGCGCCTGGAAGCGGCGCGGCCTACGCCGAATGTTTTGTAAAAATCGAAAAGCTGTAACGGGGCGGCGCCGGCCGCCTATGAGATATCCTTCAGCGCCTCACGCAGCGCCCCGATCTCTTTGCCCCGGATATACGCGCCTATCTGCGCGCCTTTGAGCCCCTCGGGAATCCCGCACTTCGCGGCGGCTTTGAGCGCCGCCAAAAGACGTTCATAATCGCGGAGAAACTCCGGCAGCTCGCCGCCGTTGTCAACGGCGATCAAAACGCGGAAACCGTCGGGGCCGAGAGGTTCCCTCTCCAGCGCCCGGATCAGGTCCCTGATCTTCGCGGGAGTTTTCATGCGCGCGGGACGCATGTGCTCTTTTGCCGCAAACTCCGCGCAGCGGCCCCAAAGACGCGGCAGTCCCAGCGCTTCCGTTATCTCTTTCATCAGCGCCGCGCCGCGTTCTTCATGTCCGTAATGGTGCGGCAGCGTCTCCGCCGGCGTTTCGCCCTTTCCGATATCGTGCATCAGCACGGCAAAACGCACCTCGGGCCTATCCGTCAGCGCCGCCGCGCCGTCGAGTGTGAGCATCGTATGTTCAAAGGCGTCGCCCTCCGGATGATACGCCGGCGGCTGGCTCTTGCCGATCAGCCTGTATATCCAGGGAAATTCCTGCTCCAAAAGGCCGGCGGCCAGCAGATTGCGAAAATAATACGAAGGCCGGCGCGCGCCAAGCGCCTTTTCAAGCTCGGTAAATTTACGCTCTCTCGGCTCGCCCCGCAGCTCCGCCGCGCAGCGCCCCATCATCGCGAGGGTCGCCGGGTCTATCGAAAAGCCGAATTGCGCCGCCTGACGCGCCGCGCGCAGGGCGCGCACGGGGTCCTCGCAGAAGTGCCCGGAGGTGGCGCGTATCAGCCGCAGGCCGATATCGCGGACGCCGCCGTACGGATCGATCAAACGCCCGCCGGCGTCGCGCGCCATGCTGTTCACCGTCGTATCGCGCCGGTACAAGTCCTCTTCTATCGTAATCGCGGGCGCGCAGGATATCTCAAACCCCTTATAGCCGGCGCCGTTTTTCCTCTCCCGGCGCGCGAAAGCGGTCTCGCAGAGCTGACCGTCTATCTCCAAAAGAAAGACCGGGAACGAGCGCCCCACCCGGCGCGCCTCCGGAAAGGCGGCGCAAAACACCGCCGGCAAGAGACCGCAGACGACATAGTCGCGGTCGTGAGTCGCGCGCGCCATCAGCGCGTCGCGGACGGCCCCGCCCACAAGATAGGCGGCCCCGCCCGCTGCTTTCACCTTTTCAAAAAATTCTCGTTCCGTCATGGCGGCATCAAAAAAGCCGCCGTCTCCGGCGGCTTAACGGTCGTGCTACTTGTCCATTATCTCTTTTTCTTTATCCGCGAGGACGGCGTCTATCTTCTTAATGAAGGCATCCGTCTTGTCCTGCGCCTCTTTCTGGAATTTTTTGAGGTCGTCCTCCGTTATCTTGCTATCTTTTTCCATTTTTTTGAGAAGCTCTATCGCGTCGCGGCGGATATTGCGCACCGCCACGCGGCCCTCCTCCGCCATCTTGTTTACCATCTTCTTAAGCTCGACGCGGCGCTGCTGTGTGAGCTCCGGCAGGTTGAGACGGATGGACTCTCCGTCGTTCTGCGGCGTGATCCCCAGACTTGACGACTGTATCGCCTTTTCAATGGCCTTCATGGCGGTCTTGTCCCACGGGGTGATGACAATCTGGCGCGCCTCCGGCACGTTGACGCTGCCCATATTTTTAATGGGGGTCGGCGTCCCGAAATAATCCACCTTTATCTCTTCAACAAGTGCGGGATGCGCTCTTCCTGTGCGGATGCCGAGCATGGAGCCCTTCAGGTGTTCGATGCTCTTTTCGCAGCGTGATGTCAGTTCTTTGAGTACGTTCTGAGGCATGCAGGTCACTCCTTATATTTTTTATAATTATAATACCCTTTAGTCTTCTTAAACGGAAGGGGGGAATCTCTCCCCGCCGCCTTCAGGATACTATCGAGCCGATGTTTTCTCCGTCTATCAGCAGCCTGCGCAGGTTGCCTTTTTTAAGTACGTCGAATACCACGATGGGAATTTTATTTTCCTGGCAAAGCGAGAAGGCCGCGGCGTCCATCACCTTGAGCTGCATCTGAAGCGCGTCCATATACGAAACGTGCGGCATTCTCACGGCGTCGGAAAATTTTGCGGGGTCTTTGTCGTATATCCCGTCCACCTTCGTCGCCTTCAGCAGGCAGTCCGCGCCGATCTCGGAGGCGCGCAGCGCCGCGGTGGTGTCCGTCGAAAAATAGGGAGAGCCGGTGCCGGCGGCAAAGATAACGATACGCCCCTTCTCAAGATGGCGTATCGCGCGGCGGCGAATCACCGTCTCCGCGATCTGGCGCATCTCGATCGCCGACTGCACGCGCGTCGGCTGGCCCAGACGCTCAAGCGCGTCCTGCAGGGCAAGCGCGTTTATCACGGTGCCGAGCATTCCCATATAGTCGGCCTGCGCGCGTTCTATGCTCGTCGTCTGCGCGCCGCGGATGATGTTGCCCCCGCCGACCACCATCGAGATGCCGATACCTTCGCTGGCAACTTCAACTATCTGTTCGCATATTCCGCGTATCGCCTCATAATCAAGGCCGAAATGGCCCTCTCCGGCCAATATCTCGCCAGAGAGCTTGAGAAGCACTCTGTTGTATTTGCGTTCCATATACTATCACCTTCCGAACAGATTTATTTTTCCCTAGAAAAAAGGCGAGGGATTTAAGAAAAATCCCTCGCCTTAAAAGTTCGTTTAGAAACTAGCCCTCAATCATGAAACGGGCGTAGCGGCGAACGACGATGTTTTCACCGATCTTCGCGATATTTTCAACGATGAGATCCTTGATCTTGACGTCCGGATTGCGGATGTACTTCTGCTCCAGAAGGCAGTTCTCCTCGTAGAACTTGTTGATACGGCCCTCGGCGATCTTCTCAAGCATCTTCTCCGGCTTGCCCTCTTCGCGGGCCTGAGCCATGATGACCGTCTTCTCGTGTTCGATGACGTCCGCGGGAACGTCTTCTATCTTGATATATGAGGGGTTGGCGGCCGCGATGTGCATCGCGATCTCATGTCCGAGCGTGTTGAACTCTTCCGTGCGGGCGACGAAGTCCGTCTCGCAGTCCAGCTCAAGCAGGACGGCAAGCTTCGCGTTGCTGTGCACGTAGGTGAACATCTTGCCCTGAGCGGCGGTGCGTTCCGCCTTCTTGGCAGCCTTGGCGAGCCCCTTCTCACGAAGGTAGTCGCAGGCCTTCTCCATATCGCCGGCGCACTCGACGAGCGCCTTTTTGCAATCCATCATTCCGACCGAGGTGCGAGCGCGAAGCTCTGACACCATTGCTGCTGTGATCTCTGCCATCTTAGTTGGTCTCCTTCCAGCCCTTCTGATCCGCGAGTTCTTTCGCGCGGAGCTTCATTTCATCCTCCGAGATATCCTCCACCGGGGGCTCGGCGGGCGCTTCTTCCGCGACGGCGGGCTCTTCCTTTTCCGCCGCGCGCGCGTCCTGTCCCTGGCGTCCTTCGATAAAGGCGTTGGCCATCAGGCCGACGACGAGCTCGATTGCGCGGATAGCGTCGTCGTTGCCGGGGATGGGATAATCCACTACGTCGGGGTCGCAGTTCGTGTCGACGATCGCGATAACGGGAATGTCCAGTTTATGCGCCTCGAGAACGGCGATCGTCTCACGGCGCGGGTCGATGACGAAGAGGGCATCGGGGATGTCCTTCATATCTTTAATGCCGGAGAGGTACTTCTCGAGCTTTTCGCGTTCCTTGCGAAGCTTGATGATCTCTTTCTTCGGGTACTTGTTGATGCTGCCGTCCTCTTCCATCTGCTGGAGTTCCGTCATACGCATCACGCGGCGGCGGATCGTCGTAAAGTTGGTGAGGAGGCCGCCGAGCCAGCGCTGGTTGATGTAGAACTGTCCGGCTTTGAGCGCTTCATCGCGAATCGGGTCCTGAGCCTGACGCTTCGTTCCCACAAAGAGGACGCTGCCGCCCGATTTCGCTACTTCACGGACGAAATCGTAGGCCTTCTCAAGACCTTTGACCGTCTTCTGAAGGTCGATTATGTAAATCCCATTGCGCTCTGTGAAGATGAACGGCTTCATCTTCGGGTTCCAGCGTCTTGTCTGGTGTCCGAAATGGACGCCGCACTCAAGAAGCTGTTTCATACTTACTACTCCCATGTGAATCCCTCCTGTTTTTTCCTCCAGCCGTCTCCCCCGCGCAAGAACCCCGAGGGGAACCTCTTTCGCGTCAACGGCTGTGTGTGTTATACACCGCTCCTTAGTATATCACACAAGAACTTTAAAATGCAAACATCAATCGGTGTAAATCGGCGTTTATACGCGCCGTCTGCGTCATAACTTGCCCCCTGAATGTCCTCGCCGTATGTAAATCGTATGTAAATACGGCTCCAGTATTCCGAAGGCAAAGTCATTTAACATCCGGCACGCCTGATGAACCCCCTAAGCGGTTCACACAAAACGCGAAACCGGCGTTTTGGTTCTCTGCTTATAAACGCCGGTTTATCTTCGATTGACCAAACGATAAATTGGGGTTTGGCAAAGATTTTGGGCTCCCTCGCTGAGGCGGCCAGAGAGCCAAATCAGCGTTTTTCTGATTTGTGCGACTCGGCTGGTAGTTACATCAGAGCTGGCCCGCAGGGTCTGAGGGAATCTTGACCTTGGTTTGATGTTTTTATCTTCTTTAAGTTATGAAAACCTTAAGGTCAAAGTCTACACTCCCTCCGACCCGGCGCAAACCCGTCGCCGGCCCACCTCCCTCCCTGAGGGAGGCTTTTAATGCGCAAACCAAAATCGTTGAATAGCGGCAGATTATTTTTTGCGATTGAACGCCAAACCTCAATTCATCCTTCACCCTATCGAAGATAAATCGGCGTTTAGACGTGCGAATAACGAAATAACTGAGGGCTTGTCAAGCGGAGGCGCACTAAAGTGCGTCGAGCATTGGCAAGCCCTCAGTTATGAAGTTAGTCGTGCGCCTAAACGCCGATTTACGTGTAGCTAAAGTTCAAAAGCCTTAACCTTCTCCTCGCTCTCCGGGCGGCCCAAAAGGCTTCCCGCGACAAAGGCCGCGACCGCGATCGCCAGCGTCGGGACAATGGCGGTGGTGCCGGCGACGCTAGTCTTGGTGATATTGAACCAGAAAAAGGCCGCCGCCCCGCAGACCATCGAAAGGATGGCTCCCGTGGAATTGGCCCGCTTCCAGTAAAGACCGAAGAGCGTCGGGCAGAAGAACACCGCCTCCAGGCCGCCGAAGGCAAAGAGGTTTATCCAAACGAGCAGCGACGGCGGCTTCATCGCCGCGAAAAATACCAGCACGCCGACGACCGCCGTCACCACGAGGCTCATGCCGCGCACCTTCCGGGGCGAAAGACGGGCCTCGTCGTTCTTCACGATATAGTGAAAATAGAGGTCCTTCACGATCGCCGCCGAGCACATAATCAGCATCGAGTCCACCGTAGACATGATCGCCGCCAGCGGCCCCGCGATGAATATCCCCGCCCAGAAAGGAGACATCAGGCGCACTGTGAGCGTGGGCACCGCGAGGTCGCCGACCGTGATGTCGGGAATCACCGCGCGGCCCATCGCGCCGACAAGGTGCATCGCGAGCATTGTAAAGCCGACGACGAAGGTGCCGATGATCATCGCGTTGTGCATCGAACGCGAATCCTTATAGCCGAGACATTTCTGAGTCGTCTGCGGGAGCCCGAGAATACCGATGCCGACGAGCACCCAGAAAGAGAGGATGAAGGGTTTCGGGATCGCGTTGCCGCCGCCGGTGGGCGTCAGCAGCTGCGGATCTATCGTATAAAGCGTCTGCATGATGTTTTCCACGCCGCCGCCCGCGCTGATGACGGCGTATAGTATCGCCAGCGAAGCCAGAAGCATCATCACTCCCTGTATCGTGTCCGTCAGGACGACCGCGCGGAAGCCGCCGACCGTGGTATATACGACCACCGTCATGCCAAAAATCAGCAGCCCCGTCTGATAGGAATAGCCGGTGACGGACTCAAAAAGACGCGCGCCGCCGATAAACTGCGCCAACATCGAGGCCATAAAAAACACCAGCAGCGCTAAAGAGGCAAGAATTACCACCGCGTCGCTGCCATAGCGGGCGCGGATAAAATCCGTGATGGTGACGGAGTTTGTGCGCCGCGCGATGAGCGCGAAGCGCTTGCCGAGCACGCCCAGCGTTAAAAAGGCCGTCGGCACCTGGATCATCGAGAGCAGTATCCAGCCGAGGCCGACGTTATAGGCGACGCCGGGGCCGCCGACGAAGCTGCTCGCGCTTGTATACGTCGTGATAATCGCCATCGCGAGGACAAAGCCGCCCATCGAGCGGCTGCCGATGAAATACTCCTCCATAAAACCCTTCGTGTCGCTCCTCTTGCTCGCGGCGCGGTTGCCCCAAATCGCAATCCCCATGATCAAGATAAAATAGAGGATCAGCGGTACTATCATGCCGGCGCGGTCAGTCATCCTTCTTTACCTTTTTCCTTTCATCATCAAGCGGCAGTTCCGTAAAAAACAGCCGGACCGCGATCCACAAGAGAAAAGATATCCCCGCGTAGCCGGCAATACAGCTATAGAAGAACCACTCGGGAAAGCCGAAAATGTAGCGGTACTGCGTGGGGTCGTCGCCAAAGCCGTAGGCGGTCACATACCACCAGACGAAAAAAAGCAGATAAAGACCGATAATTATAAAGGTCTCCCGCTTCGTTGCCTGTAAAAATTTTTTAGAAACCACGTCTTTGCCCTCCATTTGATTAAAATCATGCGTTTATGGCGCATAAGTATAGTACAATTATAAAATATCAACAACATATGTCAGGTATTATACGGGAAAAATGACATTTTCAAAGTAACGCTTGAAAAGTTACAAAAATCGGGTATAATGCTTTGTGTCCTTCGGATGCGGGGAGGGGTGGCCGAGTGGTCGAAGGCGGGCGACTCGAAATCGTCTTATCGGTGCTGAGCCGGTACGTGGGTTCAAATCCCACCTTCTCCGCCATTTTCAGTCTAATAGAGGCCGCCTGTTTCAGGCGGCCTTATTTCATACCCTCTAAAAACTTTTTAAAGCTTTGAAAATCCCGCGACCCTTTCCACGGGGACGGTAAAGGCGATGGCTCTGGCGTCGGTGGACGGCCCCGCCTTTTCGATGATCGCGTCAATGATGGCGTCCCGTCCCTCTTTGCTGGCGACGAGATAGATCATCTCTTTTTCCTCCGCGATCGTGAGGCCGAAAAACTTGGAGGCAAAGCGGGCGCCGGTGCCTTTCGCGTGGATGACCGTTCCCCCGCGCGCTCCGGCGTCACGCGCCGCGTCCATAACCATATCGACATAGCCCCTTTCGGCTATCGCGACGATCAGCGAATACTGCATATCTTCCACCCTCTTTTTAAAGTCATCGTCTAAAAAACCTTCGGACAAACATTGCGCGTTGGACACGCCGGCGACACAGCGCACGGGAAGCATCATGGCGACGCCGGCGTTTGGCGCGTCAATCCGCATCTCGGACACCAGCCGCTCAAGAAGCGTCTGCGCGGAACTGGCGCCGCACAGGCAGCAGATGATCTGCCGTTCCTTCTTCTCCAGCCCCCACAGGTGAAGCGCCTTTTTCTGCGCGGTTCCCTCACAGAGATAACTGAAGACCAGATTGGCCCCGTGCTTATGAAAAAAATCCATGTAGCTGTCGCTCTGTTCGCGCTGGACGACAGCGATAATAAAATTAACGCCGTTCATAACTGCTTCCCCCCGAACTGTAATATCCGTCATAGCAGCTGCTCCTTTTTCTTCATCGCCGACATGCCGCGCATGTAGAGCAGCCCCAAAAGCTGAATGGTGACCAGCGGCGTCATCGCGACCATCGCCACCACGCCGAAGGCGTCCTGCGTGATGTTGCCGCCCACCGCCGTGCAGAGCCCCATCGCCAGCGGCAGCAGGAAGGTCGCCGTCATCGCGCCCGAGGCCACGCCGCCGGAGTCAAAGGCGATCGCCGTGAATATCGGCGGCACGAAAAAGCTCAGCGCGAGCGCGAGCGCGTAACCCGGCACGATAAGCCACATCAGCGGCAGCCCCGTCAGGATACGCATCATCGCGAGCCCCACGGAGATGGAGACGCCGATGGAAAGGCTGACGCTCATCGCTTTTTTGGGGATCGCGCCCGCCGTTATTTCCACTACCTGCTTGTTCAGCACATGGACTGCCGGCTCCGCCATGACAATGAAGTAACCGATAACCATGCCGATCGGCACGATGATCCAGTTGTTCTCCAGCCCGCCGATAAGCTGCCCGATGTAATTGCCGACCGGCAGGAAGCCGACGTTCACGCCGGTGAGGAAGAGGACCAGGCCAAGATAGGTATAAAGGATGCCGATCATGATCTGAATCATCTCCGTCCCGTAGAGCTTCAGCTTAAAGATCTGAAAGGCAAGGAAGAAAACGACGATGGGCAATATGGAAAGCGCGATCTCATGGAAAAACCGCGGGAACTCCACGGCAAAGAGACGCCAAAGCTCCTGGGAATCTCTGATGTCCGGCACCACCACCGGAGTATACTCGCTGCCCCCCGCGGGATAGAGTATGCCCAGTATCAAAACGGCGAGTATCGGACCGATAGAACCGATGGCCACAAGTCCGAAGCTGTCGTTCTGCGCGCCGCTGTCGCTTCGGGAGGCGGCGACGCCGACGCCGAGCGCCATAATGAAGGGAACGGTCATCGGCCCGGTCGTCACGCCGCCGGAGTCAAAGGCGACCCCGATGTAATCCACCGGGATAAAGAAGGCCAGCAGGATGAGCAGCGTGTACGAGACGAGCAGAACGTTCCGCAGCCGAACGCCGAGAAAGATACGCAGCATCGCAACCATGAGAAAAACGCCCACGCCTAAAGCCACCGAGCCGATGATGGCCGCGTTGGGAATGTTGGGGACCTGACACGCGAGAACCTGAAGGTCGGGCTCCGAGACCGTGATGAAGGTACCCACGAGGAAGCTGATCAGAAGAATAAACCACAGAATCCGCGTCCGCGTGACGGCCGAGCCGATATGCTCGCCGATCGGCGTCATTGCGATGTCGGCGCCGAGCGTAAACAGCCCCATGCCGATGACGAGCAGGATCGAGCCAAAAACAAAAGCCAGCAGAGCGCCGACCGGCACGGGCACCAGCGTAAAGCAAACGGCAAAGACGATCGCCGCAATCGGCAGAACCGATTTCAAGGCCTCCTCCATTTTAGCGAAGAGGATCGTGTTATTCAGGCCAAATTTTTTCAGCATCTGTCAAAACAGAGCCGGAAAAGGCTCCCTGACGGACTGGTCATGGCTCGCTCTCCTTTCGTCGTGCTTGGTCGCCCCCGAAGCCCGCTCCCGTACCATTACGGAGATTTGCCGCGGGGCGGACGGTAAAATTTCCGTTTCAGTATAACATGCCGTAAAACTCGCGTCATGCGGACGGTGAATAGACTAAATTTACATTACATTTATACAATTATTCTTTTGGGCCGGCGGTCAATGCGTCAAATCCCCGTTATCATAAGAGGCCGTATAATGTATTTTAAACGACAGGGGCACGGAACGGAAAACTCGACTTGGTCCCGTGCCGCCGGCAATATCATTAAGACAACGGAGGCTCTCGTAATGGAAAAATTTCTCAAAAACATCGATTACTCGTCGGCCGTCAGCTTCGCGGAAATGGTAACGGCCGCCAAGGGGCAGGTCGTGAGCCGGACGCTGGTGCAGAACGACGCCATCAGCCTGACGCTCTTCGCCTTTGACGGCGGCGAGGAGATCAGCACGCACAAATCCACCGGGGACGCGCTGGTAATCGCGCTGGAAGGCGCGGGAGAAGTCACGATCGACGGAAAGAAGCATCCCTTGAAGGCGGGAGAGGCCATCGTCATGCCCGCCAATCATCCCCACGCGGTCTACGCGCCGGAATCCTTCAAAATGTTTTTGGTCGTCGTCTTCGGCGAAGGGGACGAACGGTAAAAATCAGCGCAAAACGCGCTCTGCCCGCCGCCCGGCCGACGCGCCGCGGCGGCTTTATTTTTTGCGGTCAAGAAAAATTATCGCCGCGGAAAAAATCGAAGCCAGCCCCGAAACCGAAAAAACCAGCCAACCTGCCGCTCCTACCCGCCAGCCGCCAAGCCAAGCGTAAATAAGGGAGGCGGCAAAGACCGCCAGCACAAGATAATGAATAATCTTCGTATTCATAAGGTATCACATCCAAGGGGTATTTTATCATTTATCGGCACGTCTGCGGGGAAAGACCGCATAATATTCCCGCAGCGCCCAGCGCCCAAGAATATTTTTTGACAGCCGCTCCGCTTTTGCAAAATCTCAACCGCGGTATATACTCAAGAAACTGCGTGCCTGTGGGGATTCGAACCCCAGACCTTCGCCTCCGGAAAAGCAGTGAACCAAAACGCCGCTTGGGGGCGTTCTGTGTGAATCGCTTTGTCTTATCGTCTGGTATCATACTTTATGTAAGTGGCGTGCCTGTGGGGATTCGAACCCCAGACCTTCGCCTCCGGAGGGCGGCACTCTATCCAGCTGAGCTACAGGCACGCATAAAGCGCTAGTAATTATATCATAAGAAACGAGGAACCGCTATAAATGGATGATATTATTTATATGAAAGAGGCAATCAAAGAGGCGCGGCGCGCGCTCGAGTGCGGCGAAATTCCCGTCGGGGCCGTCGTCACGCGCGGCGGAAAGATCATCGGACGCGGACACAACGTGCGGCAGCGCGACAATTCTCCCTTCGGACACGCGGAGATGGCCGCGATGGCCGCGGCGGCGAAGGAGATCGACAGCTGGCGTTTTGACGGCTGCTCGCTCTACGTGACGCTGGAGCCCTGCGTCATGTGCTCAGGGGCGCTGGTACAGTGCCGCATGGAGAGGATCGTCTTCGGCGCCAAGGACCCCAAGGCCGGCGGCTGCCGCTCTTTATATGAGATCCCCAGCGACCCGCGCATGTATCACCGATGCCTTGTCTCAGGCGGCGTGCTGGGCGAAGAATGCGCGGAGATGCTGCGGCTGTTTTTCAAAAAGAGGCGGAAACCGGAGACGATCAGGAGGCCCCTGCCGTAATTTCACCCGCCCTTCACCGGCAGCCGAGATATTTTTCGCAGAACACGGCACAGGGAAGCGGCTTGTCTATCAGATATCCCTGCGCCTCAAGGCAGCCAAGCCCGGCCAGAATATCCGCCTGCTCCTTCCGCTCAACGCCCTCCGCGATGCAGCTGACGCCGAGCCTGGCGCAGATTTCGGCCGTGCTTTCCACGATCAACCGGCTGATCTCGTTGTCCTCGACCTCCGCGACGATGGCTTTGTCTATCTTTATCACGTCAAAGCGGAAGGCCGACATCATGTACAGATTGGAGTATTCGCTGCCGAAATCGTCAAGCGCGAGCCGGTAGCCGGCTTCGCGAAGCGCCGCGCAGGCCGCGGCAAAACTGGAGCGCGACACGTCCCCGACGCTCTCCGTAAGTTCGATCTCCATATATTTCCGCAGTCCGACAAAACCGCTCTCGATGTTTTTTATCTTCTCAAGAATATCGGGGGCCAGCAGCGTGTTTTTCGAAAAATTGACGGAGAGCGGCAGAGGGGCCTTGCCCAATTCCCTAAGTCTGTCAAGCAGCATATAGCTCCTCTCAAAAATATAGAGGTCGAGCGCCTCCGCCAACTCCGCCTTTTCCAGCTCGGGAACGAAGGCGTCGGGCAGGATCAGCCCCTCGCGGGGGTCGTCATAGCGCGCCAGCACCTCAGCGCCAATAACGGCTCCGCTTGCCAGATTTACCTTCGGCTGCAGATAAAGTTTTATATAGTCATTTTCCACACCGCGTTTGAGCCACTCGCGGAGGCAGGAGCGGTATTCGTCGCAAAGAGGTTCGCTCTCACCGCCCATTCGGAGCCGGCGCATAACGCACAACGCCGCCTCAGGGCTGCCGCCCTCTCCGCGCAGAGTCTTGTATATAACCTCCGCGCGCCACGAATCGCCGCCAAGCAGCGGCGAAAAACGGCGGACGATGCGGCCGCGCTCCTTGCCGCTGAAGATACCCTCGACGAACAGCGAAAACGCCTCGTCCATGTCCCGGCAGACGACGCCGCTTCTCTGGAACAGCCCCGCGATGTCCGCGCAGGCAAAACTCTCACCGGCGTTCCACAAAGAGATAGTTTTCTCTCGCAGGTCGGCTAAATAAAGGACAGAAGAGGTCAGCTCAAGGAGGTTCGCGATTACCTCGCCCAACGCCTCCGGTTTTTCGGCGTGAAGCGCGGACGGTTTTTTTGCCGTTGCTCTCATAACAAGATCTTCCTCCCCCGCCGGCGGCAGCGGGACTGCTTTCGCTCTGCCGGCGCATTTAATCTGTTCGTTTATTATTATACAACATATAAAATGCTAATATGGTTTTAATTATCGATTATAGCGTTAACAATCCTCCAGCGCTCACCCTAAAATCTACATCAGGTGAGGTGAAAGAATTGGACAGCGAATTTATCAGAAAACGAATCACCGAACTGAGAATAAAAAAGGGCGTCTCAGAATATAAGATGAGCCTCGACCTCGGACACAGCCGAAGCTACATGCAGAGCATCGCAAGCGGACGCAGCCTGCCCTCTATGGCGGAATTTCTCTATATCTGCAAATATCTCGGCGTCACTCCCAGCGATTTCTTCAATGAGGAAATCGCCGAACCGGCTTTAGTAAAAAAAGCTTATGCGGGTATTTCCAAGCTTTCTGAAAAAGACCTCGCGCTTTTACTCTCTTTGATCGAGAGATTTCGCGAAAAATAGCCAAAAATCGGCCCTTTATCGCGCCGCCGCCTTTTGACATCGTTCCCGCAATAAGATATAATGTCCCCCGTCGATATGACGACATAATAGCGACGTACGCGGAGAGGTGTCTGAGCGGTCGAAGGAGCTCGCCTGGAAAGTGAGTGAAGGGGTCAAACTCTTCCATGGGTTCAAATCCCATCCTCTCCGCCATTATTATGTCCAAAAGCAGTCGATGTGCCTTTTACGGGCACTCCAGTCCCATGCGGCGCGAGCCCGTGAACCTCGTCAGGTCCGGAAGGAAGCAGCGATAAGCGGAATCTTGCGGGTGCCATGGGGGCGCTGGAGTTCCCGTAAAGGGCACTTTTCGTTATCCGGCGCGCCGTCGCGCGCGTTTTTATTTTTCGCTTGGGCGGTGAAGTGATGAAAGAGGCTCCCGAGGGTTTTCTGCCCCTGCAAGTTATGCCTGAAAAGGGCGACCGGATAATCCTGTCGCCGGCTTATGTCTTTCCTGCCAATATTATGGAGCGCGGGCTTTTCACAAAGGTCAGCCTCGTCTCAAAGACGGTCGTCGTGGACGCCGCCAACGGCAGAACGGCCCTTGCGGACAAAGATATCGTCCTCTGCCCTGAGCTGAGCTTCCCCTCCGTTCCCCGGGAGCTGCCGGTTAAGATCGGCGAACACCGGGCGCTTGCCATCGCCGAATTGATGGCGACCCCCGAGGAGGCGCGCGGCTGGAAGCGCGGCTTCAACTCCGCGAAGGTGCTCTTCCGCGCCGCTGAATTCAATTTTGCGTGGCATGTCTACATCATCCGCGGCCCCCTGCTCATCGACGCCTTTACGGGCGACGGCAGCGAGGCCGCGGATGTGATTGATATTTTACTTGGGTAGCCTGATTACGAAGGCTGTGCCGCCGAGCTTCGATTCACCAAGCTCCAGCGTGCCGCCATGCCGCTCGATTATCCTCCGCGAGATCGAGAGGCCGAGGCCATAGCCGCCGTTTTTCTTCCGGCCGCGCGCCCTGTGGCTGTCGCCGCGGCGGAACCGTTCAAAGATCAGTTCCCTTTCGTTCTCGGCGACTCCGGGACCGTTGTCGTCCACGGTCAGCCGCCACATTTCGCCCTCCGCGTCGATTGAGACCCTGATGATTCCAGAGGGGCTGCCTGCCGTCTGGATATATTTATGCGCGTTTTCCATCAGGTTCAGCAGCGCCCGGCGCAGGTCTCCGTACACTCCCATCACGTGCGCGCCGCCTTCGGGGGCCTTTATTTCGACGTCCATGTCTTTGACCTGCGGCAGCGCCGATATCTCGTCCTTCACCTCGTCCGCGACTTCCGCGAGATCGACGTCGGCAAGGTTTTTCCGCATCGGGTCCGCGTCGAGGCGCACAAGCAGCAGCAAATCGTCCACCAGCCCGCTGATCCGTTCCTGCTGACGCAGAAGGCTCTCTATCGTCTCCACGTCTTCGGCGCGTTCCGGCTCCTTCATCTGCGGGGAGCTCTTGAGCAGCTCGAGGCCTGTGCGTATTATCGCAAGCGGCGTCTGGAATTCATGTCCCGCGTCGATGAAGAAGTCCCGCCGGATCTCTTCAAGCCTCGCCTTTTCGGTGAGGTCCTGAAGGACGATCAGCCTGCCGCGCGGAAGCATCAGCGTGGTCGCTTCGACCTGCATCGCCGCCGTTCCGCCGCGCATAACGGACAGGGATTTGCCCATATCGGGCTCGTCAAGCATCAGGTACAGCTCGTGGGACGGCAGTATCAGCTCCACCGAGGAGCCGCGGAGGGGCAGCTCGCCGCGTCCGCAGATCGTGGCGGCCTCTTTGTTGATATAGCGAATTTTTTTCTCATCGTCTATGAGGATGACGCCTATCGGCAGCGCCCCCACCAGCTGCGCGAGCTCCTCTTTACGCTCCTGCGCTTCGCGGATCGTCTTTTGCAGGGAGTCCTGCATGGTGTTCAGCGTATTCGAGAGCGCCTGTATCTCGCCGTCGTTGGTTATCGGGAAGCGCGCTTTCTCGCCTCTGGCTATCTGCGCCGCGGCGCGGCTCAGGGATTGGAGCGGATTCATGATCAGCCGCAGCACGAGGTATATTCCGAGCCACACCAGCACCAGAATAAGCGAGAAGTATCTGATAAAGGGGATGGTGACGCTTTTGATCAGGCCGGAAAGCTTCGCCACGGGATACGAGAGCCGCACGACGTAGGCGTCGCCGGGGCTGCCGGGGACGATCACCCGTTTTGCCATATATATCTGCCACTCGCCCTGCGTCTTGCTGTAACGCAGTTCGGAGCCTTCGCCCCTCTCAAAGGCCTCCGCCACTTCGCCGCGCGTATAGTGGTTTTCCATCTGCGAAGCGTCGGCCTTGGTGTCCATCACCACATCGCCCATCAGGCTGATGACGGTGACGCGGCCGTCCGGATAGAGCAAGGTCCAGATGTTGGAGATTTTCCTGATCCCGTCGACGCCCTTTTCCTCTCCCGATACGGTGATGAGGTTCAGGTAGCGCGACAGCATCGTACGGGTATATTCGACGCTGTCGTTGCGTTCCGTCCGGTAAAGGATCAGCCAGGCGGCAATGCCGATGACCAGCACCGCCGAGGTCATCAGGATGGCGATCTTTTTTTTCAGCGCCAGTCTGCCAAAATTCATTCCTGCCCCTCCTCCCACATGAGCCGGTAGCCGCGCCCGCGCAGCGTCTGCGCCGAGAGCAGCGGTTTTTTGCCGTCGTCCAGCTTCTTGCGCAGGCGTGAAAGGTGAACGTCGACGGTGCGCGTGTCGCAGTTGGACATCCCCCAGATACGCCGCAGGAGCTCTTCGCGCGATACGGTGTGTCCCATGCGGCGCGCGAGCACCTCCAGTATTGAGTATTCGGTCGGGCTCAGGTCCATCAGCGAGCCGCGGAGCCAGGCCTCTTTTTCCACCGTGTCCAGCCGGAAGCCGCCGTTTTCTATAACTTTGCGGACGTCGGCCTGCTGCTGGGTGCGCCGCAGGAGCACGCGGACGCGCGCGAGCAGCTCGTCGAGCGGGAACGGTTTGCGCATGTAATCGTCGGCCCCGAGATCAAGCCCCTGCACCACGTCCTCCGCCGAGCTGCGCGCCGTGAGCATCAGTATCGGTATATGCTTCGTCTCCGAGTCCGACTTGACGCGGCGGCAGATCTCCCAGCCGTCCATCAGCGGCAGCATAAGGTCCAGAATCACCAGATCGGGCAGTTCTTCGTATATGAGAGAGAGCGCGCTGTCGCCGTCGAAGGCGCAGACGGTCATATACCCCTGCTGCCTCAGCGCGCGGCAGACAAATTCCGCAAGGCTCTCTTCGTCGTCGACAACCAGTATCTTCTGTGCCATCGTCCTAGGCCATCTTCTTGCGGCGATAGCTGCTTGCCTTCACGGGGCGGCCCGTGTACATGTAGGCGACGCGCTCCGCGACGTTCGTCGCGTGGTCTCCCGCGCGCTCAAGCGTCTTGGAGACGTTCATCAGGTTGAAAGACTGCTCGATGCGTTCCGGTTTCTCCATGATCAGAAGCAGCAGCTCGCGCATTATCTGTTTCTCCAGGTCGTCCACCTCGTCGTCGAACGGAAAAACTTTAAGCGCCGTTTCGCCGTCGTGGGTATCTATCGCCGTCATCGAAAGCCGCAGCATCTCTTTGATGATCTCCACCATGCGCGGAATGTCGATGAGCGGTTTGAGCGGCGGCAGCTTTGAGAGCGACAGCGTCACCTTCGCGATGTTTTCGCCGTAATCGCCGATGCGCTCAAGATCGACCGCGATGTGCATGATGCTGACGACGACGCGCAGGTCTTCGCCGAGCGGCTGATAGCGCGCCGCGAATTCCATACAGGCCGCGTCGAGCTTTTCTTCGAGTTCGTCGATAACGTCGCCGTCGGCGATGACCTTTTGGGCCATCTCCGCGTCCTGGTTCTTAAGCGCCCAGACCGCTTTTTCAAGCGATTCGGAGGCCAACCCGCTCATGCGGTATATCATGTTCTTGAGGAGCGAAAGGTCCTCCTCTATCCTTTTTCTCGTATTGATCGTGTTCATCGCTGCAATCCCCCAATCTCTTTATCTATTAACCGAAACGTCCCGAAATATAATCTTCCGTGCGCTTATCGTGCGGCGAGGTGAACATCTTCGCCGTCCGGTCGTACTCTATCAGGTCTCCGAGAAGGAAGAAGGCCGTATAGTCCGAAATTCGCGCCGCCTGCTGCATGTTGTGCGTGACGATGACGACCGTATAATCTTTCTTGAGCTCCCTGATAAGTTCTTCGACGCGCGCCGTCGACATCGGGTCTAAGGCGCTCGTCGGCTCGTCCATCAGCAGGACGTCGGGCTGAGTCGCGATGGCGCGCGCGATGCAGAGGCGCTGCTGCTGTCCGCCGGAGAGGCCCGTTCCGGAACTTTTTAGCTTGTCCTTCACCTCGTCCCAGAGCGCCGCGCCCTGGAGGCTCTTCTCGACGATCTCGTCAAGTTCCCTTTTATCTTTAATGCCGTTAAGGCGCGGACCGTAAGCGATATTGTCATATATCGACATCGGGAAGGGGTTCGGCTTCTGAAAGACCATCCCCACCCGGCGGCGCAGCGCGATGACGTCCGTATCGCCCGCTAAGATGTTTTCCCCGTCGATCTCAATTATACCCTCTACGCGCGCCGACGAGATAAAATCGTTCATCCGGTTGAGGCATCTGAGATAGCTGCTTTTTCCGCAGCCGGAGGGGCCGATGAAGGCCGTGACCATGTTTTCCCCCATGTCGAAGGTGATGTTCTTCAGCACCTGCCGGTCGCCGTAGTATAGGTCGACGCCGCGCGTGCATATCTTTACGGACATCTTTTCGGCGCCGTCGCCGAGCTTTTCCCTGTCCACCGATGTGTATTCCATCTATCTTCCGTTCCTTTCTGCAAGACGCGCGCGCGCTATTACCCCGACCGCGCTCGTTCCCATTACAAGTCCGATGAGCACCAAAATGGCGCCGTATTCTATCGGCGCCGCCGCCTCCGGGTCGGTGGCCGAGGTAGCCAGGACATATATATGATAGGGCAGGGCCATTACCTGGCTGAAGAGGCTCTTCGCAATGTCAGGCGCAAAGTAGGCGGCTCCCGTGAACATTATCGGCGCCGTCTCGCCGGCGACGCGGCCGACCGCGAGGATGGCTCCCGTGATTATCGTCGAGGCCGCCGAGGGCAGCACGACCTTGATGATCGTCTGGTATTTCGTCGCGCCAAGCGCGTAAGAGGCGTCACGGTAATCCTGCGGCACCGCGAGGAAGGCCTGTTCGGCCACCGTGACCACGAGGGGCAGCGAGAGGCAGGCGAGCGTCAGCCCCGCCGACAGCAGGCAGGAGCCGAACCGCATGAAGACGACGAAGAGCGAGAGGCCGAAGAGGCCGAAGATGACCGAGGGAACTCCGGCCAGGGAACGAATCGAGATCCTCATGAGCCTGACCAGCCAGGTATCTTTGGCGTATTCCGCGAAGTAGAGCCCCGTCATAATGCCGACGGGAAGCGCTACGCCCATCGAAACGAGCACCAGCTGCATCGTCCCCACCAGCGGCGTGAGGATGCCTCCGGCGAGCATGCCGTCTTTGGGCGGCTCCGAAAGGAACTCCCAGGAGAGGGTGGCCGCGCCGTTTCTTATCAGATAGGCGGCGACCGCGCCTATCACCGTCACGAGCATCAGCGCGAAGAGGCAGAAGACGAGCGTCATCAGCCGGTCGTAGCTCCTGCGCATAAAAGTGCGGTTCATCTCTTTACACCTCTTTTTTCAATGTAGAGCGAAGCCAGATTTATCATCAGAGTCATTACCAGCAGGATGAGCCCCGCGAAGAACAGCGCGTAGTAGTGCACGCTGCCCACCGGCGTCTCCCCCATCTCGGCGGCGATCGTCGAGGTCAGCGGCCTCACCGGCTCTGAGAAGAGGGCGGGAATTACCGCCGCGCCGCCGGCGGCCATCAATACGACCATCGTCTCGCCGAGCGCGCGCATCACGCCGAGGAGCACCGAGGCGATTATCCCCGGCAGCGCGCTCGGGAATACGACCTTCTGTATCGTCTCCATCCTTGTGGCTCCGAGCGCGTAGGAGGCGTCCCTCAGCTCAAGAGGGACCGCGGCGAGCGCCTCGTCCGAGAGCGAGGCGACCACCGGGATGATCAAAAAACCCAAAAGTATCGAAGCGTTGAGCAGGTTAAGCCCGCTTGCGATATTCAGCCGTTCCTGCATCCAGGGCGCGATCAGCATCATGCCGATGAAGCCGAGGACTATCGAAGGCAAAAAGCCCAGCATTTCAAGCAGGACTTTAAAAAAGTTTCTCAGTTTGCGCGGGGCGATCTCCGCGGTAAAAACCGCGAGCGCAAGCGCCGCGGGAATGGCGATGAGGCTTGACAGAAGGGTGGCGGCGAGCGTTCCCGCTATAAGCGCCGCCATCCCGAGTGCGGGAGGTTCCTCTGTTGGGTACCAGTCTTTTGAAAAGAAAATCTCTTTTAGTGAAGCCGTTTGAAGGACCGGCAGCCCATTTGCCACCAGAAAGCCGAGGATAAAAACCAGGATTACGATTCCCGTCACCGCCACACAGAAGACCGTGCGTGACATTATCCTGTCCCCCCTGCCTCCAAAGGCCTGTCCTTTTTCCGGCCTTACGGCCTTTGTCAGTGCGTTCATGGGCTGTCAGTCCCTTCCTGTTGGTGATGTAAGTTACTTCTTGAGCTCGCGGAGCGATACGAATCCGGTGCTGTTGACGATCTTCTGTCCGGCGTCGCTCTGCATGAACATCAGGAAGTCGAGCACTTCGTCCTTGGGCCAGCCGTTGGTGAACATGTAGAGGTAGCGGGAGAGGGGGTATTTTCCGTTGCGCGCCGTTGCCGATGAGGCGGCGACGCCGTCGACCTGGAGGCCCTTGACCGTCTTGTTGACGTAGCCCATTCCCTCATAGCCGATCGCGTTCTTGTTTTTGCTTACCGAGGAGAGCATCGCGCCGCTGGAGGAGGCGACCTGGGCCTTCGGCGTCACGCGGGTCTTTTCGCCCTTGTCCATGATCATTTCCTGCCAGGTGCCGTAGGTGCCGGAGCTGGTGTCGCGTCCGACGACGACGATGGGAGCGTCGGCGCCGCCGACTTCTTTCCAGTTGGTCACTTTGCCGGCGTATATATCTTTAAGCTGGGCGCGCGAGAGCCCTTTGACGGGGTTATCTTTATGTACGATGGGAACGATGCAGTCGAGCGCGACCGCGAACGGCACGGGATAGACTTTCTTATCCATGCAGGTCTTGATTTCGGATTCTTTGATGAAGCGCGAGGCGTTCGCGATCTGGGCGCTGCCGTCGGCAAGCGATTTGAAGCCGTTGCCGGTGCCGGTGCCCGAGACGGAGAACTTGACTCCCGCGTTTTCCTTCATAAACTGCTCGACCGCCGCCTGCCCGAAGGGAAGGACCGTCGTTGAACCGTCCATAACGATCGGGGCCGCCATCGCCATCGTCGCGGCGGAAAGGACCGCAAGTGCAATAAACGCTGTTACCAATTTTCTCATCTGTATTCCTCCTAAGTTATTGTAATTAGGAGTATAGGCTTCAGACGTTAACGGTGTGTTCAGCAAATGTAACAGGAACGTAACAGGCTTTTTGAGAGGGTTTTCCCGCACTGTCAGCGGTTTGGATAGGACACGGCCTCCATAACGCCGCCCGCGATCGCGAGTGATTTTTCCGATATTGTAAAACAGTAATCGACGATGCCGCGCGGGTCGACGTCGCCTATTTTCATTCCCGGGCGGCATTCCACGGAAGGGTGGATGAGGCCGCGAATCACTCCGGGGATGTTGGCTCGGACGGGAACCCCCGCGATCTCGCCGACGGCTTCGCCCGCCTCGACCAGGTCGCCGATGGTTTTGCGGGAGACCAGACGCCCCGCCGCGGGCGCGCGCAGCAGCCGCTCGATACCGTAGCCCATTATCACCCCGGGGGTTTTCGTATCGGGAATCGCCGCTCCCTTTGCGATGACGCGCCCCAGACTGTGGCCGCGCATCGTCTCGATGACGTAAAGGACGTCCTGGGGCGCGCGGAAGCCGGGGCCGAGGGCGATCGTCACCGGCGCCATCTCTCTTGACGTCCCCGTATTGCGCTTGGCCATTATCGCGTCGACGAGTATCCGCGGACGCACCTCCGCGAGCGACCTGCCGTCGGGGTCGATCAGGACGCCGACCACGCCGGGGTCGAACTCATCGAGAGAGGCGATGAGCCGGCACTCCATGCCCTCAACGGTCCACCGCCCTTCATATACGGCCTCGCAGACGGAAACGGCGCGGCGCACGGCAAGCGGCCGCCCGGTCTCAAGGACAAGGACGGGAAAGCCCGCTTTGTGAAGCCGGTATATCGTGCCCGTCGCCAGGTCGCCGCCGCCTCTTATGACTATTGGGGGATTATTATATAGATTCATGATGCCTCACCTGCGAAATTTTACAATCGTCACGCCATAGCCGCCCTCGCCGGGGCCGCCGAGATTATGTTCCGTAATATAGGGGATGCGCTTGCAGAGCTCCTGCACCTCGCGGCGCAGAATACCCTCCCCGCGCCCGTGTATCACGGTGACGGTGTCGTATCCGGCGCAGTAGGCCTGATCGAGGTACTGCTCCACCATCGGCAGCGCCTCGTCTATCGTCATGCCGCGCACCATGATCGACGAGGGCACGCCTATGGGGCGCGAGACCTTTATCTGCACCGTGGGCGTCTTGTCGGGAGCCTTGCGCGTGATGACCTTGAGCTTTGTAAGCGGCACCTCTATCTCCGCGATGCCGGCCTGCACGCGGGCTTTCTTGCCTTTGACCTCGATCACCGTGGCGCTCTTGCTGGTGCCGATCACCTGCACCGTATCCCCCGCCTTCAGCTCGTGGCTCGTCGCCGCGACCGATTCGACGCTCGTCTTCTTTTCTTCGCGCTTGATCGCCGATTCCTCTATCTTCTGAAAGTGGCTGCGTTTCTTTTCAAGCTCGCGGCGCGCCTGCGACTCCGCCTGCGACCGTTCCATGTTCTTGATCAGGGCGCGCGCCGAATCTTCGGCGTTACGGACGATCGACACCGCCTTCTTATCGGCGTTCGCGATCAGCGCGTCGCGCTTTTCCTCGATCGCCCTGATCTTCGTTTCGTAATCCTTCTCGAGCGCGGCGAGCTTCTTCCGCGACGATTCGACGGCGGCCGCCTCGCGTTCAAGCGCGGCGCGCTTCTCGTGAAGCTCGCCGATGAGGTCCTCCATCGATATCTCGCGGCCGTTGATCGCCCGCTCCGCCCTTTCAATGACCGCACGGCGCATGCCGAGCTTGCCGGCGATGAGCAGCGCGTTGCTGCGCCCCGGTATGCCGATTAAGATTCTGTAGGTCGGCGAAAGCGTCGCGTTGTCAAACTCGACGCTCGCCGTCTCGATATCCGCCGTCGTCAGGGCGAAGCGCTTTATCGGGTTGTGGTGCGTCGTCGCGAGCACAAGCGCTTTCTGCTCCCGCAGCCAGTCGAGCAGCGCGATGCCGAGCGCCGCCCCCTCCTCCGGGTCCGTGCCCGCCCCCAGCTCGTCCAGCATGACGACGGAGCGCGGCGTCACCTTATTCAATATTTCCGTGACATGGGTAATGTGCGCGCTGAAAGTCGAAAGGCTCTGTTCGATGCTCTGTTCGTCGCCGATGTCGGTAAAAAGCTCGCCGATATCGCCAAGCACCGAGCCTTCCCCCGCCGGAATCGGAAAACCGAGCCAGCCCAGATAAATACATACGCCCGCGGTCTTGAGCGCGACCGTCTTGCCGCCCGTGTTGGGCCCCGTGATGACGAGGATGCGAAAATCTCCGCCGCATTTTATTTCGATCGGCACCGATTTGTCGCCGAGCAGCGGGTGGCGGGCGCGGACAAAGGAAAACTGCGTGCGCTGGCAAAGGCCGGGCACGCGCCATTTATATATGCGGGTCATCTCGGAGAGCGCATAGAAAAGATCGACCGTCCCGAGGACGTTTTCGGTATCGATGATCCCCTTTTTGCGGCCTATCAGCCGCGCCGTAAATTCACGGAAGATGCGCGTCTCCTCAAGCATCTCCTCGCCGTAGAGCTTGCTGTATTCGTTGTTGAGCGACATCAGCGAGCGCGGCTCCATGTAGACGCTGCTGCCGGAGCCGGAGCGGTCTATCACCGAGCCGGGAAACTGGGAGAGGGCGTCCTGCCTGACTAAGAAGGCATGGCGGCCGTTTCGCAGCGTGAGGACGCGCTCCTGGAGCATTCCCGCGATCGCCGGGTCGCTGAGCAGCGCGTGTCCGCGGCGGCGCACGGTTTCTTTAAGTCCGCGCATCTGCTGGCGCAGCGACGAAAGCTTTTCCGAGGCGTAATCATAGAGATGTCCGTCGTCGTCGATGACGGAGAGCATCTGCGCCTCTTCCGCAAAGTCGCGCATGTCGCGCAGCAATATGCCAAAGTGAGGATATTCCTCGCGGGCGGCGGAGAGAGCCTCCTTCATCCGTCCCGAGAGCGTAAGCAGCAGGCGTACCTTGACCAGTTCCTCGCCGGAGAGCAGCCCGTTGTCCGCCGCCATTTCAAGCATGAAGGCGACGGAAACTATATCGTTTATCCACGGCAGTTCACCCTTATAACCGCGGTATCTTTCTATGTCGAGGTAAAGCGCCTGACGGCGCGTAAGCTCCGCCATATCGAGGGCCGGAGCGATATTGTGGGCGACGAGCGCCCCTATCTCACTGCGGCAGCGCCGTGAGACCAGTTCTATTATCTTTGAAATTTCGAGACTGCCATAGGCGGCTTTTTCTATAAACATTTTGTTCCTGTCTGTTTTTTAATACATAGTAAATATCTATGCCGGCGGTAGAGCGATTTTATCGTTTCGTTTTTATCGCAAGCGGCGCTAAGTCCGGCCGGGGGTCGGGTCGTATCCGTCAGGGCCGCCGCCTCCCGTCCGGTAAGGACGCAGTATCTGCTCCAGCGTGCCGTCCGGCAGCGTGGTCCCCTCCGGCAGCAGGTTGAGGTCGATGAACATCGCGCGGAACTGGGGCCAGCTCCTTCCCGCGTAACGCAGGATATCGCTGTGCGACATCCAGGTCGGGCTGACGACCGGCGCGAGCAGCAGCCCCCCCGTTATCACCACGTAAACCACGATCACGCTTTTCAGCACGCCGGAGAAGAGCCCCAGGAGCTTGTCAACCCCACCGAGGCTCGCGGCCCCGATGAGGCTCTTCATGATCATGCGCAGCATCGCCGCGACAAGCGTCACCGAAAGCCAAATCAGCACCGCCGCCGCGGCCTGCGCGATATAGTCGTTGAGTCCCATGGTGGCCGCGAGGAAGCGGCCGATGCCTCCCGAGTAATGGAAGGAGAGGTAAAACGAGGCCAGAAACCCCACCAGCGTTATCACCTCGCCAACAAAACCGCGAAAGGAGCCCCGGATGATGAAATAACATCCGAGGATGATAAAAAATATGTCCCAGTAATTCCAGCCGCTAAGGCTCACTCCGGATCACGTTCCTGTTTGCCAAATTTCGCCGATATCTCACAGATCCGGCAGTTCAGCTCCTCCACCCGGTGGGAGAGCGCCATCAGAGCGAGAAACAGCCGTTCGTCCTGACTCAGATTCGTCGGACAGGCCTCCACCTGCTCCCTGGCGCTCTCAACAATGCGAAAAAAACGCGCCGCGTCCAGCTTTGTGGTCAGCGTGTATCTTTGACGGCCGACCCAGAAGGAGTATTTTCCGTCACCCAAAGATTTTATCTCGCGCGTTTCGTCCATTGTTTTATATTTCCCGCCGTTTTTACTGACGCTCGCCGTCCGCGGCCGCCTGCTCCTGCGCCGTCATCTTGCACATGCGCCCGAGAAGCCCTTCAAGGCAGCTGCCGAGCTCTTCCTTTTCGGCCCGGCTCGCCGCCGCCTGCTTTTCGGCGTCTTCCTGGAGCTGCATGATCTCAAGATCCCGGTCTTCTATGATGCCTTTAAGCTCGGCAATTTCACGGCTTAAAGCCTCGTTCTCCGACTTCATGCCGTCAAGCATTTTCTCCAGACGGTCAAGCGCCTCGTTGACTCTTTCAAACTGTTCCATCATTTGCCAAACACCTCCAAAATTCTTTCATTCCTGATGGTTATCCCTGAGGGGAGCGTCATCTCCCCTCCAGTCTACCAGACTATTGCGCGCCGCGGACATCGCCGCCGAATTTTTTGCCGATCTTTTTAACTACCTGCTTTGAAACGTTCTCTATCTGCTCGGAGGTGAGAGTTCCCTTGTCCGAGCCGACCCAAATTCGGAAGGAGACGGACTTGCGCCCCGCGCCGACCTGCGCGCCGCGATATTCGTCGATGAACTTCACGTCCCTGACGAGCTCCGCCTTTCTCGCGATAGACTCGATCTCCGCCCAGGCGACATTCTCGTCGAAGGCGATCGAAAGGTCGAAGTCCGCGAGCGGGTACTCCGGCAGATGGGTAAACTCGTTCTGGCGCGAGGGCAGCGGCGCGAGCTTTTCCACGTCGATCTCAAAGATCACCGCCAGGCTGCGCTTGATGCCGGCGGCCTTGGCGCACTTCGGAGAAACCAGCGCCAGCGAGCCGATCGTCTCCTGTCCCCTGGCAACGTTGACCCAGAGTTTTTCATCGGCCCAGGCCGGTTTTTCCTGCTGGACAAAGCCAAGCGGCTCCATCTGCGCGGCGCGGTGCATATATTCAAGCACGCCCTTCGCTTCGCGGAAGAGCTGTCTGGCGTCGCCGCCGACAAAGGCGCCGCTCAGATGGCGGGCCATTTCGGGAAGCAGCTCATCGGGGCTTGAAACGCTGCGGTAATTCCGGTCAAAGAAGACCTGCGTCATCTCAAAGAGACGGAAGTCCGTGAAATAACGAATGTTGGCCGCCACCGCCTTCAGCAGGCCGGGGACGAGCGTGGAACGCAGCTTCGCCTCGTCAGGCGCGGGCGGCGTCGACAGTTCGAGCATCTCCCGCGTGTCCGTTCCCGCGGCGCTGACGAATTCGTCCTCTATCCACGGATAGGTGAAGATCTCCTGCATATTGCAGCGGAAAGCGAGGTACTCGCGAATCGCGCGCTCCAGGTCAGGCCCCTTCTGGTTGATCGCCCTGTCGAGAAGCACCGTCGGCGGCGAGAACTCAAAATTCTCGTAGCCCATGAGGCGGGCGACCTCTTCAAGAATATCGTCAGGCAGCGAGATGTCTCCCGTCGAGCGCCACGAGGGCGCCTCCACGAGGAGCCGGTCGCCGTCGACCGCCGTCTTGAAGCCAAGCGGCGACAGGATCTCGACCACCTCGCCGGGCGAGAGGGTTTTTCCAAGACGCCGGCACAGGAATTCCAGGCTGACCTCGACCTTCGCCCCCGCAAGCGGGCGCGGGTAGACATCCGTATGGGCAGTTATCCGCATCTCGGGGAAATACTTCTTAAAAGCCGCGACCGCGACCGCCACCGCTTCGTCGACACGCTGCGGGTCGATGCTCTTCTCATAGCGCGCCGAGGCCTCCGTGCGCACGTCAAAGCGCTGTGACGTGCGGCGGATGCCCAGCGCGTCAAAGTTGGCGACCTCGAGGATGAGCTTCGTCGTGTCTTCAAGGATCGAATCTAGTTTTCCGCCCATGACCCCCGCGAGCCCCACCGGCGACTTTTCGTCGGCAATGACGAGGTCTTCCGCCGTGAGGTCAAGCGTTTCGCCGTCCAGCAGCTGCAACTTTTCGCCCTCGCCGGCGCGGCGCACGCAGATGCCGCCCGCGATATGCTTTTCGTCAAAGCCGTGCGTAGGCTGGCCCGTGGCGAGCATCACATAGTTCGTGATATCGACGGGGAGGTTGATGGGGCGCATCCCAACGCGCCAGATGAGACTCTTCAGCTCAAAGGGCGAGGGAACGTTCTTTATATTTTCGATGGCGAGGCCGACATAGCGGGCGCAGCGGTCCGTATCCCTGATCTCTACCTTCAGCTCCCCGCTCATCGCGGGAAATTCCACCGCCTCAATCGGCTTCAGCGGACACTTGTAGATAGCGGCGAGTTCGCGCGCCATCCCATAATGGCCCCAGAGGTCAGGGCGGTTCGTCATCGACTTGTTGTCTATCTCCAGAATGATATCGTCAAGGCCGAGAGCCTCGGCGAGCGGCGTCCCGGGTTTCGCGTCAAACTCGGTGATGTCCATTATTTCGGCGTGCTGCGTCGTCGGAAAGAGCTCCGCGAGGCCGATCTCGCCGGAGGCGCAGATCATGCCGAAGCTCATCACGCCGCGCAGCTTCGCGGGCTTTATCTCGACGGGGTCTCCCTCGCCGTGCCACTTCACCCACGCGCCGGGCTTGGCCACGACGACGAGGCGGGCGGGGGCGAGGTTCACGCCGCCGCAGACGATCGTTGACGGGGCGGGGTCTCCCACGTCCACCGTGCAGACGCGGAGCTTGTCGGCGTCGGGGTGAGGCTCGACGGTCAAAATGCGCCCGACGACGAGCCCCGCGAGGTTATCGGCAAGGCTGACGGCGTCTTCGACCTCGACCGTCGACATCGTCAGGTCGTACGAAAGCTTGGCCATCGTCAAGTCGGCAGGAAGGTCGGCATATTGCTTTATCCAGTTTAACGATAATTTCATAACATCACCCTCCTACTTGAACTGTTTCAGGAAGCGCAGGTCGGCGCTGTGGAAAAGGCGCACGTCGTCCACGCCGTAGCGCATCATTACCAGACGGTCGAGGCCGATATTGATATAGAATCCGGACCACACCGCCGGGTCCAGCCCCGCCGATTTCAGAACGTTCGGATGCGGCGTGCCGCCGGGCATGACCTCTATCCAGCCAACGTGCTTGCAGACTTTGCAGCCCGCGCCGCCGCAGACCTGGCACTTCATATCGATCTCAAATCCGGGCTCGACGAAGGGGAAGAAACCGACGCGCATCCGCACGTCGACCTCATGGCCGAAGACCCTCTCAAGAATCGTCTTGATGAGGACCATGCCGGAGGCGAAGGAGAAATCCTTATCGACGATCAGGGCCTCGTACTGGAAAAAGGCGCGCTCGTGCCGGGCGTCGGTCGTCTCGTTGCGGTAGACACGGCCCGGATAGACGAAACGCGCGGGCGCGCCGTGTTCGCGAAGATAACGCACGCTGGCCCCGGTAAGGTGCGGGCGAAGGCAGAGGCGCTTCGCGCCGCGCTCCTCGTCGTGCCCTTTGAGCCAATAGGTATCCATGCTCTCGCGGGCCGGATGTTCCGGCGCGAAGTTAAGGTTGTCGAAGGCGTATTTTTCACTTGTTATCTCGGGTTCGGAAAAGACCTCGAAGCCAAGCGAACGGAAGGCGTCGTTTAAGTCGTAGCACATCTGCGTTATCGGGTGCAGGCCGCCCTGGAAGGGCTCTATACCGGGGACCGTGATGTCCGCCGCGCCCTCAAAGGCAGACAGCGTGTCCAGCAGCTCGGCGTTGCGGTTCTCCACGGCGTCGCTGATGATCTGTTTCACCTCGTTGGCCGCCTGTCCCAAAGCCTTGCGAAGCTCCGGTGCGGCCTGCCCGACGCTCTTCAATATTTCTGTCAGCTCTCCCTTGCGTCCGAGAAGGTTCGCGCGGACGAGCTGGAGCTGGTCCGGCAAAGAACTCTGCGCTATCTTCTCGAGCCCCGCCTCTTTGATCTTCTCAAGGCGCTCAAGAAGGCCGTTGTCTTTGCCGCGCGGCTCCTTCATTCCATCGTTTTCCTGCATAAATCCTGCCTCCTGCAAGCGGCGCTATTGCGGCGCGCCGGGTAAATTTATATCCTTCATGTCGATGAGGCCGGAGGCGTCGCTCTTTTCGACGAGCTTATCCATATCCGCAACATGGCCCAGCACCCACAGGCGGTCCCCTTCCTCAAAGGGACGCATGGGCGACGGCGTATGCTGGATTCCCTCATACTCCATAAGTATAACAATAACTTTGTATTTTTGTGAAAATTTAAGCTCCGCCATATCCTTGCCGATCATCTCGGGCAGCGGCCGGATCTTCCCGAGGATGAAGTTGCCGCCGTCTATGCGGGTAAAGGCGGAATACCACGGATAGACGAGCATCTCGCCGATGCGCGAGCCCATATCCTGCTCCGGGGATATCACCTTATGCGCGCCGACGCGCTCCAGCACCTTGGCGTGCAGCTTGTTGGAGGCGCGCGCGATGACGACGGGAACCCCCATGTCGACCAGCAGCGACGTACAGAGAATGCTGTGCTCCACCGCCTCGCCGATCGTCACAACCGCGACGTCCACCTGGGTGGCGCCGATCTTGCGCAAAGAATTCTCGTCGGTCACGTCGAGCTGCGCGGCGACGGCTATCTTGTCGGAAAGCTCCATGACCGGCCCGGGCATACTGTCGATGCCGATGACGTTCTGTCCGAGACCCGCCAGCTTTTCGCAGAGCGCGGTGCCGAAGCGGCCGAGGCCGACGATCAGAAAACTCTTCTTTTTCCTCTCCATGACGAACCCCCCTTTAACCTATGGGAATATGCGTATTAGGATAATGTATTCCCGCGTCGCCGTCAGCGGTAACAAGCGTAGAAATGAACGAATAGAGCCCGACCCTGCCCCAGAACATCAAAAGCGTTATCACCAGCTTCCCCGCCGTGGAAAGTTCGGGGGTGACGCCGACCGTCAGTCCCACCGTGCCAAGCGCCGAGGCTACTTCAAAAATGATCGCCGAAAAAGGCATATCCTCCACCAGCGTGAGCAGCACCGAGCCGACCAGGATCGTGAAAAGATAGATCGCGATGATGGAAAGCGCCCGCCGCTCGGTCCGCTCCGAGATGCCGCGGTTTAAGAAAGTGGGCTCCCGGCGCATGTGCAGCTCGCTCCAGACGGAGATCGCCAGCACCCCGAAGGTGGTCGTCTTCACGCCGCCGCCCGTCGAGGCGGGGGAGGCGCCGATTATCATCAGCACGATCATCAGCGCCTGGCCGAGGCCGGAGAGGGAACCGCTGGGCACCGTCTCGAAGCCCGCCGTCCTCGCCGTAACGCTGGCAAAGAGGGCGTTCCAGAACTTTGCCCACACCGGCAGGTCTTTAAAGGCCGCGTTCCAGTCCGACAAAAGAAAAAGCGCCGCGCCGCCAGCGATCAGCCCGCCGGTGATGATCAGCACCAGCTTTGCGTAAACCGAAACACAATGCTGCTGCCGGCACTTAAAATAATTCGCGCATTCGGCAAAAACGGGAAAACCGAGCCCGCCAAGAACGATCAGCGACATCACCGTCCCGGGAATGAGCAACGTCGTCTTATAGTCGTGCAGCCCCCCAAGACAGGGGGAAAAGCCCGCGTTGCAAAAGGCGCTCACCGCATGGAAGACGGCCAGATAGGCGGCCCGCAGGAGCTCCTCGCCGCAGAGCAAAAACCCCGCGAACATTACGAGGCTGCCGAGCCCCTCCAGAAAGAGCGTGTACTTGATCACCGTGAAAAAAAGCGTGATCGCTCCCTGCAGACCGTCGACGCCGAGCCCGCCGAGAAAAAAGATGCGGCTCCGTATCCCGATCCGGCGTCCCACGGCGATGGAGAGCATCATCATGCCGGTCATGATCCCGAGGCCGCCGATCTGGATGAGTCCCAGCATGATAAGCTGCGACAGCAGCCCAAAGTCCGTTGCGATATCTACCACGCCCAGCCCCGTGACACAGACCGCCGACGTCGCCATAAACAGCGCGTCGACCGGCGACAGCGGCATCGCGTAGACCAGATTGTTGGAGAGCCATAAGAGAAAGGCTCCCGCCAGTATTACCAGCAGGAACCCTGTAAGAATGACTCTTTCTACCTTATAAGAGGTATGAAAACGCAACGTTCTTCACACTCGGATCAAAAATAGGTATTTTTACAGAGCGGCGCGCGCCTTTTCTACAAGCTGCGTGAAAGCGGGCGCGTCGTTGACGGCGAGGTCGGCGAGCATCTTGCGGTTGATCGTGATGTTCGCTCTCTTGAGGCCGTTGATCAGCGCGCTGTAAGCGATGCCGTTCGCGCGGGAGGCGGCGTTGATACGGACTATCCACAGTTTGCGGAAGTCGCGCTTCTTGAGCTTGCGGCCGGCGAAGGCGCTGGTGAGAGCGTGCAGGTAGGCTTCACGGGCGCGGCGGTAGACATTCTTCTTGCGTCCCCAGAAACCTTTAGTGATGCTGTATAGTTTTTTCTGTTTATTGCGGCTGGCGCTGGATCCCTTTACTCGCATTTTATGTCACTCCTTGAAATTTATCTGGTTAACCGTGGCTCCGCGCTACGCGTAGGGGAGCATCTTCTTTACGTGCGCCTCTACCCCTGTCGGCAGGATGCCCTTTTTCCTCAGGGTACGGAGACGCTTCGAATTCTTTGAAGAAAGAAGGTGTCCGCGGCCGCTCTTCTTAAAACTTACTTTGCCGGAGCCCGTTATCTTAAAGCGCTTTTTCGTTGCGGAATGTGTTTTCATCTTAGGCATGTTGCATGTCCTCCTCTAATTTACAAACTAGGCGGTCCGCAGGACGCCGAAACGGCGCGACGGCTCTTCGCCTATAATTTTTCTTGCCTCCGACGGGCGGCAGAACCCGTTTATATCTTGTCGGCGTCCGGCAGAATGTCCTTCTTGGCCTTCGGCGTCTTTGCCGGCGCCGCTTCCGGCTGCTTCTTCTGCGGCTGCTCCGCCGGCTGCGCCGGTTTTTTCACCGGCAGCTCCGCGGCGGGAGCGATCATAATCCTCATGTAAGAACCTTCCATGCGCGGCTCCATCTCTACCTTGCCGAACTCCGAAACGGCGTCGACGACCTTTTTCAAAACTTCGCGTCCTCTGTCGAGGAAAGCCATCTCGCGGCCGCGGAAGAAGATAGAAACCTTGACGCGGTGTCCCGCCTGAAGGAAGGTCTGGATTGCCTTCACCTTAAACTCATAGTCGTGCAGATCTATCTTCGGACGCATCTTTATCTCTTTTACAACCTGGTTCTTCTGTTTCTTGCGCGCGTCCTTGTCGCGTTTCTGCTGCTGGAAGCGGTACTTCCCGTAATTCATGATGCGGCATACGGGCGGCTTTGCCTGCGGCGCTACCTCTACGAGGTCGAGCTCCGCGGCCTCCGCCATCTTCAGCGCTTCCTGAATGCTTACTACTCCGCGTTTGGCGTTCAGCTCGTCAATAAGGAGAATTTCCGGCGACCGGATCTCGGAATTTACGCGGGGTTCGTCTTCCCTTGTGTTTGCTATGGCATTGCACCTCCTGAAAAATTATTCGACCAATATAAAAAGGCCTGAGTACACAAGAATGCACCCAGACCCTAGAAATATCTTCTCGGGGCAAGCCTGACAACTGAAAAACATCGGCAGGCGAGAGGGGCATCCTCTGCTTAAAACCCATTGATACTTATCAACTGCAAGATACTACCACAAGCCGCGGCAATATGCAAGCGCGCGGCAAAACTGACACGCATGAAAGAAAGACGGCCTCTCGCGCGGGCGTCTAACGTGGCGCACCAGACGTCGCGGGAGGCCGCCTTTCTTGCGCCCGTTTGGGCGGATACGCCGCGGCGGCGCTTTCAGCGGCGCGAAAACAGGCGGCCCGCCTAGCGATCATGGAGGCGGCCCGCCTGTTACTGAGGGGAGGTGGCTGTTTTTTAATCTTCTTTCAGCGAGATATTGTTAAGTTTTTCGTAGTAGAGGCCGAGCGAGCCGTGGTCTTTGCACTCGTGTCCCTCGCCCGCGAGCGCGATCATCATTTCGATGACCTGTCCGGAGAGCGGAACGGAACAGTTGATCGCGCGGCTGGTCTCCATAACGTTCCAAAGGTCTTTGATATGGAGGTTGATCCGGAAGCCGGGGTCATAGCGGCCTTCGAACATTCTCGGCGCTTTGTCCTCCAGGCACTGGCTGCCGGCGAGTCCTTTACGGATGGCCTCGAAGACCTTGCGCGGCTCTACGCCCGCCTTTTTGGCGAGAGCCATACCCTCGGCGACGGCGGAGATGTTGATGCCGACGATCATCTGGTTTACGAGTTTGGTGATCTGCCCCGCGCCGCTTTCGCCGACCAGGGTGACGGACGCTCCCATCTTTTCCAATATGGGGCGGGCCTTTTCAAAGGCTGCGGCGTCGCCGCCGGCCATGATCGCGAGGGTTCCCTTCTCGGCCTTTTCCTGGCCGCCGCTGACGGGGGCGTCAAGCATTTCCACGCCCTTTTCTTTGAGCAGCGCGTTCAGCTCGCGGCTGGCGATCGGAGAGATGGAGCTCATGTCCACCACGATCTGCCCGGCCCTTACGCTTTCGGCGAGGCCGTTTTTACCGGCGGTCACTTCGCGCACCTGCGGCGAGTTGGGGAGCATCGTGATAATGAAGGTCCCCGCTTTTTCCGCCGTCTCCGCGGGCGTCGCGGCAATTTCCGCGCCGCAGCCGCGAAGCTCCGCGACCGCCGCCTGGTTGACATCGCAGGCGACGACAGAGTATCCGGCCTTGATAAGGTTTTTCGCCATCGGCCTGCCCATTATCCCCAGGCCGATAAATCCTATTTTGTCCATTAGAATGACCTCCGTCCGTTATCTTTGTGTTTTAATGAGCGCCGCCCGCATACGCCAGCCGCGGCGCGTCTCCGGCGGGAGACGCCCGTACGCGGCGGACGCATTTAGCCGGCGCGGTCTGTTTTTTCTATCGCGTTGCGCGAAATTGATCTGGGCGGTCTTTTACGGAACCGTTAGTAGCCCTTTTTCCGGTCGACGATGTTTTCCATCGTTTCTCCCGCCTCGACGCGGCGCAGGTTCTCAAAGACGATGTCGAAGGTGCGGTGGATGTAGTTTTCCTCGTCGTCGCAGCCCATGTGGGGCGACATGATGAGGTTGGGCGTCGACCACAGCGGCGATTCCGCAGGAAGCGGC
This sequence comes from Synergistota bacterium, assembly GCA_023450745.1. Taxonomy (GTDB): domain Bacteria; phylum Synergistota; class Synergistia; order Synergistales; family Synergistaceae; genus Cloacibacillus. Next base: position 59,766 of record JAEXGR010000044.1, on the reverse strand, counting down.
TCCTGTTCAAACACGTCGAGCACCGCTCCCGAAAGACGCCCCGATTTCAGGCTCGCGATGAGGGCCTCGGTGTCGACGATCCTGCCGCGGCTGATGTTCACAAATCCCGCGCCCTCTTTCATCGCTGCGAACTCTTTTTCGCCGATGAAGCGGAAGGTTTCTTTCGTAGAGGGAAGCGTCACGACGACGTAGTCGGCGGCGCCTAAGGCTTCATTAAGCCGCGCCGGCGGCACGATCTCGTCAAAATTTTCTCTCGCCGCGGTGTCGATGTCCACGCCGACGGTGGACAGCCCCAGCCGCTTGGCGGCCAGCGCGGCGGCGCTTCCCTGTTTGCCCGCGCCGAGAATGGCCGCCTTCGACCCGCGAATGACGGAGACGAAGTGACCGTCCCATTGGCGTTTTTGCTGCGCGCAGACGAGCCGCGGCATGTGGTTCGCCAGCATGAGCAGCGCCATCATCACGTATTCGCAGGTCTTGGGGGCGTGCGCCCCGCGGTTGTTGGTAAGGATGACATCCTCCGGCAGCCAGTCCAGCGGCAGCAGGTGCTCAATACCCGCGCCGATAATGTGTATCCATCTGAGGCGCGGCGCTGTGGCGGCGATCTCTTCAAGCGGGAACATATAGCCGATGAGGATATCGGCGCTGACGATATCGCGGCGGAATTTTTCGTAGTCCGCCGCGTTCCAGCTGGGATCGTTTTCAAAGCTTGTCGTGGTGCGGGTGATGCTGATCTCCACTTTGTCGCGGAATTCGGGGAACCGCGCCAGCGCCGCGGCGACGCGCTCTGAGGTCATGCGGAAGACTTTAAGGCTATCCTCCGCCGTCAGTACCATGATCTTTAGTTTCTCCTGCATTGAACCGTCCTCCTAGTATTCTCTGCCGGTGTCCACGAGGTTTTCCAGCGGCCTGCCCTCAAGGTGGTTGCGGATGTTGCGCATGAGGATGTCCAGGCAGCGCGGCATGTAATTGATGGGGTCGTCGGAGGAGACGTGCGGCGTCATGATGAGATTCGGCGTGGTCCAAAGCGGCGATTCGTCTTCCAGGGGCTCGTTGTCGAAGACGTCGAGGATCGCCCCCGCCAGTTCGCCCGCGCGCAGCGCGCGGTCAAGCGCCGCGGCGTCCAGCAGCTGCCCGCGCGCGACGTTGAGCAGGGAAGCGCTCGCAGGCATCATCCGCAGCTCTCTTTCGCCGATTACCCGGTAGGTCTCTTTCGTAAGCGGCGCGGCGATCGCGAGAATGTCCGCGTCTTTGAGCGCCTCCGGCAGCCGGTCCGGCGTCAGGACCTCATCGCATTCGGGATGGCTGGCGCGCCGCGGGTCGATGCCGGTCACCCTCATGCCAAGGCGTTTGCCCTGCCTGGCGATCTCGCCGCCCTGGCAGCCGACGCCGATGACGACGAGTTTTCTGCCCTTGATGACGCTCGTGAAGGTCCGCTCCCATTTGCCCTTTCTCTGGGCGGTGAAGAGTTTGGGGATCGCGGAATTGAGCATGCCGAGGTAGGTGGCGAAGCTCTCGCCGGATTTCGGCTGGTGTACGCCGCGGCTGTTGGTCAGCAAGAGCCCGGAGGGAACCCAGTCAAAGGGGGTTATCTGCTCCACGCCCGAGCTATTGAAGTGTATCCATTTCAGGCGCGGGGCATAGCCGCGGATATTTTCCGTCGGGAAGGTATAGCCCATGAGCACGTCGGCCTCTTTCATGTTCTCGTAGTATGACCTGAGGTCCTCGTCCGTCCAGCGGCCATAGTCGTACTCGCTGCTGCCCATCGTTATTGCAAATTTATCGGCGATATCGGCGTTTCTGGCGACAGCATCCCGCACCTGCTCTTCGGCGGCCTGATAGACCTGAGCCTGGTGGCGGTTGTTCATAATATGTATGCGAAGCTTTTCCATCATGGCGCCTAGAATTCCCGCGAAATATCGACGATGTTTTTCATCGGCCGGCCGGCGAGCTCATTGCGCAGATTTTCGAGCGTGAGGTCGAGGGTCAGCGGGATGTAGTTGACAAGATCGTCCGAAGAGACATGCGGCGTGATTATCAGGTTCGGGGTTGTCCAGAGCGGCGAATCTTCGGGGAGCGGCTCGGTGTGAAAGACATCGAGCACCGCGCCCGCCAACTCGCCGTTCCGCAGCTTTTCGTCAAGCGCGTCCTCGTCAAGCAGCGGCCCGCGCGATACGTTGATCACGCCCGCGCTCTTCGGCAGCCAGCCGAGCCTTTCTTTGTTGATGACGTTCCTCGTCTCTTTGGTGAGCGGCGCGGTGATGGCGAGGAAGTCCGCATCCTTGAAGGCTTCGCGCATCCCGTCCATCCCGACGACTTTGTCGCAGAAGGGATGCTCTTTGCAGTAGGGGTCCACGCCCGTTACGTAAAGCCCCATCTCTTTGGCGCGGCGCGCCATTTCGCCGCCCTGATTCCCCACGCCGAAGACGACGAGCTTCTTGCCCTTGATGACCGTGGTGAAGACACGGTCCCATTTATGATTGCGCTGGGCGGTCATCAGGCGGGGCATGGCCGAGTTCAGCATACCGAGGAAGGTGGCGAAGGATTCTCCCGACTTGGGAAGATGGACGCCCCTGTTGTTCACCAGCTTCATCCCCTCCGGCACCCAGGTAAACGGGGATATATGCTCCACGCCGGAGCTGATGAAGTGTATCCACCTGAGGCAGGGGGCGTAGGCGGCGACGTTTTCCGTCGGGAAGCTGTATCCGACCAGGATGTCGGCCGTTTTCATGTAGTCGTAATATTCGCGGAAATCATCTTCCGACCATTTTTCCACTTCGTCGTAGCCGCTGCTGCCAATCGTTATGCAGAGCTTGTCGGCAAGGTCGGCGTTTCTCGCGAGCAGGTCGTCCACCTGTTTCTGGTTGGCGATGAAAACTTCAACGGAGCTTCTGCTGTTTTCAATGTGGATATGCGTTTTATTATTTTTCAAAATCGGATACCTCCTGTTTATGTTCTGCGGTATGCGCGGCTAGGCGACTTTCGCCGTTGCCATCCGGTATATTTTCTTGAGGACGGGGAACACCCAGAGCAAGATCGCGACGGCCGCCAGCGAACCGGCGATGGGGCGGTTGAAGAAGTCCATCAGGTTGCCGTTGGACTTTACCATAGAGATAATGAAGTTCTTCTCCAGCAGGTTGCCCAGCACGATCGCCAGCAGCATCGGCGAGATCGGAAAATCGTTCTCTTCCATGATATAGCCGAGAAGGCCGAAGAAGAGCATCACCGCGACGCCGAAGAGGCTGTTGTTGATCGAGAAGGCGCCGACGATGCAGAATACCAGGATCACCGGCAGCAGCACGAAGGGCGGAATACGCAGGATGTGGCGGAAGGTCTTGATCGAAAAGTATCCGAGAATGAGCATGAGAATATTGGCGATCGCAAAGCAGATGAAGATGCTGTAGATCACCTCGGGGTGGTGCAGGAAGGCCGTCGGCCCCGGTTTGAGGTCTTTGATGTAAAGGATGCCGATGACCATCGCGGTGGTAACGTCGCCGGGGATGCCGAAGACAAAGGCGGGAATCCAGGCGGAGGCGAGCGCCGAGTTATTGGCGGAGGTGCTTTCAATGATGCCCTCCATATGCCCCGTACCGAATTTCTCCGGCGTCTTGGAGAATTTTTTGCTGATCGCGTAGGAGAGCCAGGCGGCGATGTCCGCTCCCGCGCCGGGCAGCGCGCCGACGACGACGCCGACCGTGTTGCCGCGCAGGAAGTTGGGGATGTGCTCGCGCCATACTTTGAAGATGCCTTTATAAATATTGCCGATCTTGCCGTTGTAGGCCGCCGCGGGCGGCGTCGTAGAGCTGACGCGGCGCATAATCTCGGAGACGGCGAAGAGTCCGATGAGAACGGGAATGACGTGAATGCCCGCGAGCAGTTCGGTGCTGCCGAAGGTAAAGCGCGGCTGTCCCGTTATCGCGTCATAACCGATGGTGGTGATGAAGAGCCCCAAAAAGAGCGAGGCGATCCCCTTCACCTTATCCTGCGAGGTCATGAAGGTGGCGCAGGTAAGTCCCAGGCAGGCGAGCCAGAAATATTCGTAGGTGCTGAAGTTAAGCGCGACCTCCGCGAGGAGCGGGGCGGCGCAGACGAGCACGACGAGGCCGAACAGGCCGCCGATCGCCGAGAAGAAGCAGTTCGCGCCGAGCACCATTTCCGCCTTGCCCTGCTGTGTGAGTTTATAGGAGTCGTCCGTATAGGCGCCGGAGGCGGGCGTGCCGGGGATTCTCAGCAGGGTTCCCGGAATGTCTCCCGCAAAAACGGCCATCGCGTCGCAGGCGATGATGGCGGCCAGCGCCGGCACAGGATCAAGGAAGATCGCAATCGGCATGATGAGCGATACGGCCATGACCGCCGTGAGTCCCGGAATCGCGCCGATGATGATTCCGTAGAAGGACGAGGCCAGCATTACCAGCAGAACTTCCGGCTTAAAGACAATATTGACAGCCTGAATAAGAGTGTCCAGCATAACGTTAATTCTCCCTCTCTTATACTTTAGCTATAGTCCCAGGAATCCGGCAGGAAGCGGAACCAGCATTATTTTGGAAAAGAACACATAGATGAGGATGGCGCTCGTCACGGCGACGATGAACGAAGACTTAAATTTTCTCCTCAGCCACCAGATGGTGAAGGTGAGCATTATAATGACGGTCAGCACAAAGCCGAGCGCGCTGGAGGCCAGCATGTAGAAAATGAGGTTTGCCGGGATGAGGCAGATATTCGCCACCAGCGTCGGCGACTTCGTCCACTCGCCAAGCACCAGCAGCTTATCCCTCTTTTTTATTCCCCGCACAAGCAGGATGATCCCGCAGCCAAGGATGAAGATCGCGGCCGTCGCCGGAAAGAAGCCGGCACCGTAGTTCTGTCCGGGCAAAGTGGGAAGGGTTCTCGCGTAAACCAAGATAAATAGAGAGAAACATATCAACACCGCGCCAAATATTTTATCACTGATTTTCATCGAGATCCCTTCCCTTTCCGGTTGCTTGTTATTTGTTATCGAATATGGTTCTTTACTGTAGCGTCAGTAAATTATGGTTGTGCTATTGTCGGATATCTGATTAATTTTACCTAATTACTTAGCGATGCCAACGGACTTCATAACCTTGCCGTAGTTTTCGTCCATCTGCTTCAAGAACGCCTTGAACTCGTCGGGGCCCAGATACTGAAGGGTCTTGCCAGCCTTCTTCATCGTATCCTGGAACTCTTTCGTCTCCCATACCTTCTTGATCGTGTCGCCGAGGTTCTTCTTCATCTCGTCGGAGATTCCCGCGGGGGCCGCGATGCCGCTCCAGGAATCGAGGAGCCAATCGGAACCGGTGGCCTCTTTCAGCGTGGGAACGTTCTGCCAGTCGATGTGGCGCGTCTTGGAGACTACCGCCAGCGGGCGGACCTTCTTGGCGGTCACAAGGGAGTCGGCCTCGTTGGGGGTGCAGACGACGAAATCAAGTCCGCCTGCCGCCAGATCCTGTAACGAGGGAGCGGCGCCGTCGTTGGGAACCCACACGACGTCGTTGGCTTTGAGCCCCTCGGCCTGGAGCATACCGGCGGTGCAGAGGTGCCACATGCCGCCCTGAGAGGAGCCGGAGGCCTTAAGCTTGCCGGGATTCTTTTTGATGGCGGCGACGAGGTCCTTCATATTTTTGTAGGGGGACTTCTCGTTGACGATGACGCTGCCGCCCGTGGAGACGATCAGGGCGATCGGGGTCAGGTCTCTGTAGGTGAGGTTCGTAAGCCCCGCCCAGTGCATCATGTTGAGCTCGCACTCGATATCGCCGATGGTGTACCCGTCCGGCGTGCCCTTAGCGATGGCGGTGTGGCCGACTACTCCCTGTCCGCCGGTACGGTTGATGCAGTTTACGCGGACGCCGAGAATGTCTCCCATAATCTTGGCCACCAGGCGCGCGTTAAAGTCGGTGCCGCCGCCGGTAGCGAAGGGAATGAGCATCGTGAAAGGCTTTTCCTTCGGCCAGGGCTGGGCGGCGGAGGCCTGGCTTGCGCTTCCGAGGGCAAGCGCGCCTAGCACGAGCGCCGCTACGAGAATACTTACTTTCTTGAACATTTTAACTCCTCCTTTTATTTTTTCGGGAAGGCTTCCTTCCCGTACCGCACGATAGACGCCTTACTTAAGATGCCGGGCGAGATGCTGCTCGGAAAAAAATCCCGCCTTCTGCGTGTCTCTTTCCTTGATCGCGGAAAGTATCTTGCTGTGCGCCTCGATGGTCGCGTCGAGCAGCCCCAGGTCTTCTTTATACCGGTGCCACATGTGAACGTCCGCTTTCGCGAGAAGCCCTCTGGTGATCGTGACGACCTCCTCGTTATTGGTGGCCTCCGCGATGCCCAGATGGAAGGCGGCGTCGAGGTCGAGGAAATGCTTCACGTCATGGGATTCGAGAGCCCGCCGCGAGTCGGCGATGAGGGATTCAAGTTTATTTATCTGCTCCGGCTCCGCCCGGCGCGCCGCCATCACCGCCACCGAGGGTTCGAGCGCCATCCGCGCCTCCAGCGCTTCAAAGGAACCGTTGACGTTTTCCGTATCCTCAAGAAATTTCTCCAGAATGCCCTTGGGGGCCAGCTTGCCCGAGAGGGCGCCGTAGCTGACGAAGGTGCCTTCGCCCGGTATGCGCTGGATGATCCCCATTATTTCCAACGCCGAGAGAGCCTCGCGCACCGAACTTCTGCTGATGTCGCTCTGCTTCACGATTTCGATCTCGTTGGGGAGCTTGTCGCCGGGCTTGAGCGTGCCCTCCTCGATAAGTTCGAAGATTCTTTTGACGATGATCGCGGGTTTTTTTGTAGAATCCTGTTTGCTGAAGAAGCCTTCCATTTTTTTCTCCACCCTCTCGTCTTATGTCTGTTGTTATATGTATGACATGAAATATTATGAATCCCTTTATATTTTTTGTCAACATGCCGCGGATAAAGTTTGCCGTCCCCAGCGCCTGAAAGCGCCGCGGACGGCATTGGGGTTTGTGCGGCCGTTTCCCGCCGCAGACGGGAGATGCTGCAAGTCAATGTCCTGCGTTTATACAGATTGGGGCAAGCGCCCCGGGCGCTACCGCGGCTTCACGCCGGAGCGCCTAAACCGGCAGAACTTCGGTCACGCCGCGAAGCGAAGGCTTCATGATCCGCCCGCCGTCATGCCAGTTTAAAGAGGGATGTTCCCATGTTTGCGCGCGGGACGCTCTTTTTTCCTGCCCCAGAACATCCGCAGCGTCTGAATGATCTTTATTCTTGATTCAGCGGGTTCGATCACGTCTTCAAATTTTCCCAGCTCGGCGGAACGATAGGGATTTAAGAATTCCGTCTCATACGCCTGCCTGTACATCTCACGGGCCGCGGCCGGGTCGGCGGCGCGCTCGATTTCATTCTTATAGAGCACCTCCACAGCGGCGTCGGCGCCGACCACGGCGCGCTCGCAGCTCGGCCAGGCGATGACGAAGTCCGCCTTCATGTCGATGCTGCACATTGCCGGCGTCGCTCCGCCGTAGGACTTTCTGATCGGCATGATGATCTTGGGGACGGTCGCCTCCGCCCACGCGTAGAGCAGTTTCGCCCCGTGCCTGATGATGCCGTCGTGCTCCTGATTGACGCCGGGCAGATATCCCGGGACGTCTACGATTGACAAAAGCGGAATATTAAAGGCGTCACAGGTCCGGATAAAGCGCGCCGCTTTGCAGGAGGCGTTGATGTCAAGGCAGCCTGCCATGCAGCTGGTTTGATTGGCGACGACGCCGACCGGCATGCCGCCCATCCGTATGAATCCGACTACGATGTTGCGGGCGTACAGAGGCGCGATTTCAAAGAAGAAATTATTGTCGGCGATTTTTGTAATAATACTTTTCATATCGTAGGCTCTGCGCTTGCTCTCGGGAATGATGTCGTTGAGCTCCTCTATCCGGCGGGAAACGTCGTCGTTATTGGGGCAGATGGGCGGAAGCTGCCGGCAGTTATCAGGGAAAAAGCTCAGCAGGCATTTGATCTGCTCGATGCAGTCATAGTCGTCCCTCGCCATCAGGTGAGACAGGCCCGATTTCGTGCTGTGCGTCATCGCGCCGCCCAGAGTTTCGAAGTCCACAATTTCCCCGGTCACCTCTTTGATGACGGCGGGGCCGGTGATGAAGGCTTTGCTGCTCTTGTCGACCATGACGATAAAGTCATTGAGGGCGGGAGAATAGGACGCGCCGCCCGCGCAGCTGCCCATGAGAGCCGAGATCTGGGGGATGACCCCGGAGGCGTTCACGTTGTTGTAAAAGATGGTGCCGTAGACTGAGGCTCCCGGCCCTTCCTGAAGCCTGCCGCCGCCGGAATCGTTCAACCCGATGAGAGGAACGCCGACTTCCAGCGCCAGCTCCTGCATTCTGGCGAGCTTTAGCCCATGCATCTCACCCATCGACCCTCCCAGAACGGTGGCGTCCTGGGAATAGGCGAACGCTTTTCTGCCGTTGATGAGCCCGTGCCCGGTGACGATCCCATCCGCCGGCGCGTCGACTTTATCCATGCCAAACCGCGTCGCTCTTGGTTTGACGAACATGTTGTATTCCACGAAGGTGCCGGGATCAAACAACAGGTCGATTCTCTCGCGCGCCGTCAGTTTGCCCTTGGCATGCTGTTTGTTGATTCTCTCTTGCCCGCCTTGCAGCATAATGTGCGCTTTTTTATCGAGCATGGTTTGAAGTTTTTGGTTCATACGACCATTCCCCCCCTAAACTTAAATTCTCCCCGCTGGCTGCCGGCATCGCCCTGTTTCGGCGGCGGCGCGGGCGGCCCCAGGCGCGGACGGATTTAAACGCCGCGCAGAACGTGAGCGTTGCCGGTAATTCGCGTTCTGCGCGGCAGAAAGATTATCGGCGGGCCGCCGAAGGAAAGCCGCCCCTGGCGGGCTCCGCCGCGCGGGGAACCGCCGCCGGACGGCCGCATAAACGGCCGCCAGGCATCCCCGGCTGTTCGATGTTCCATTAAAAGGCTTGAGGCGTTTGCCATGCGCGCGCAGCGCCTGGCTCCGCGCGCACGGCAAAACCCGTGATTTTCGTTAGACTAGTCCCTTCCAGGGGCTCAAGTCAAGCCCGCACTTCTCAAATCTTTCGCCGAGGAAGTTCAGGGCGTTCTTATACATGACCTTTTCCATAACTCCGGGCCTGAGGTCAAGCTCTTCCCACTGCTTCAGGGTTTCGCTGAGCTTGAATACTCCCCACTCGGAACCGAAGATGAACTTGTCCTGCAGACGCCTGTTCATATCATAGGTCATGCACTGCGGGAAATATTTGGGCCACATGCCCGAGGTCTCGCGCATCACGTTCGTCTTGTGCATGGCGACGTGGTTGATCACTTCGGGCCACGGCTCTCCCACGTGCAGGGCGATGATCTTCAGGTGCGGGAAATCCGCCGCGACCTCGTCGACGTCGAGGGGCTGGCAGTAGGTCATGCTGTAAAGCCCGTCGCCGCCGGGAGCGCCGCTGCCCATTCCGGTGTAACCGATGTGGAACTGGACCGGCGCTTCCAGCTGCTGACACAGATCCCACAGAGGGTAGAACCGCCTGTCGTTGGGGCGGAATTTCTGAGTGCACTGCTGGAACTTCAAGCCGATCAGCTTCAGTTCGGTAATGGCCCTCTCCGCTTCGTGAAGGGCGTTCTGGCCCTGCCAGGGGTCGACAGAGCCCCAAGCGCCGAAGAAGGCGTCGGGGAACTCCTGCCACAAGCTGTAGACAAAATCATTGCTGGTGGGCGGTTCGCCCATGCCGCTAGTCGCGTCCCAGCCGACCGGCTGCATTTTTACGCCGTGGGTCAGGGCGTCATTCGCCATCATTTCGTGAGTCGTCTCGTCAAACTCCGCTTTCAGGTCCTCCAGGGTGCCCTGTCCAGATTTGCCCACCCAGTTGGGCTGGGTATATTTTCTGGAGGCCAGCATCGCCTTCATTGCGGGCGGATAACCGCCTTTAACAAAGGGGTGCGCGTGAACGTCGATGATATGAAAACCTCTTTCTTCAAGAGTCTTCGGGGTTCTATCTTCTTGCGGCTTGGCCATGGCTCGTTCTCTCCTTCCAAAATTAATGCCTGAGCATTAAGGGCTTAAACAAATTAACGGTATTGGGCGATGTCGGGATCTCTCTTTTCGCCAAACGCCCGGCTGCATTCTTTCGCTTCTTCTGTGTTGAAATACATGCCCAGAGCGACGCCGGCCATGGACTGAATCCCCCAGACGGAGGCGCTGTCGGCGTTGAAGGACATTTTCAGCGCCGCAAGAGAGGTCGGGCTGGATTTGACGATCGTATCGACCCACTTGTCCGTCTCTGCCATCAGCTCTTCCGGCGGGACGACGGCGTTGACCAGCCCCATCTGCAGGCATTCTTCCGCGGTGTATTTCTTGCAGAGGTACCAGAATTCTCTGGCCTTCTTCTCGCCGACGATGCGGGAGAGGTACGCGCTGCCGTAACCGGCGTCAAAGCTCCCGACCTTGGGGCCGACCTGGCCGAATTTCGCGGTCGAGGCGGCGATGGTAAGGTCGCACACCACCTGAAGAACGTGGCCGCCGCCGATCGCGTAGCCGTTGACGGCCGCTATCACCGGTTTGGGGATGGTGCGGATGGTCTGCAAAAGCTGGGCGAAGAGACTGGGCATCGGCAGCTTTTCAAGGGGCTGGGCGCAGGCGTCGCTCTCTGCGGGAGTGCCGCCGATTGTAAAAGCGCGGGTTCCCGCCGCCGTAAGGATGACGGCGCCAACCTCCTTGTCCGTCCACGCGCTCTGAAGCGCGGTGATCATTTCGTTCAAGGTGCGATTGGTGAACATATTCATTTTGTCGGGTCTGTTAATGGTAATTTTTGCCCGGTTATTATACTTTTCATATAGTATATCCTGAAATTCCATATTTACCGCAACCTCCCTCTCTAGCGGCCGTAATCCCGGCCCTTCGCTTACTGAGTTTAGACTCTGATTATGAAGGCTTCGCTCTCGCCGACGCCGCCGCAGATCGTGCAGAGGCCGTAGCCGCCGCCGCGGCGCTGCAGCTCATAGGCCATCGTCATTACGAGGCGTCCGCCGGTGGCTCCGGTCGGGTGTCCGATCGCGATCGCGCCGCCGTTGATATTCGTCTTGGCGCGGATCGCCTCGACCTTCGCGGGTTCCTGATCGCCCAGCAGCAGGGTGGAGGCGATGGGCATCACGGCGAAGGCTTCGTTGATTTCGATGACGTCCATCTGGTCGATGGTCATGTTCACCTTCGCGAGCGCCTTTTGCGCGGCAAAGGCGGGGATCGTCGCGATGTATTTGGGGTGTCCCGAGGCCTGCGCGTGCGCCACGATCGTCGCCAGCGGCTTCAGTCCGCGGCGGGTCGCTTCGCTTTCGCTCATGAGCACGAGCGCGCTTGCGCCAGTGTTGAGCCCGGGGGCGTTGCCCGCGGTGACGGTCGGGCTCTGGTTAACGGTCTTGAGCTTTGCCAGCCCCTCCATCGTCGTGTCGGGACGCGGCGACTGGTCTTCGGAGATCACGACGTCGCCCTTCTTGGTGTGTATGGTGTAAGGCTTGATCTCTTCCTTAAATTTACCGGCTTTGAACGCCTCCTGATAGAGCATCTGGCTGCGGTAGGCCCATTCGTCCTGCATCTCGCGGGTAATGCCGTACTGCAGCGCGACCTCTCCGGCCTGTTTCGCGCGCGGCTCGCCGGTATAGGGGCACGATACTACCATGATGTCTTTGAGGACGATGTCGCCAAGGCGTTTGCCCCAGCGCAGGTCTTCCACGAAGTAAGGCACGTTGCTCATGTTCTCCGAGCCGCCGCCGACGGTCACCTTCGCGTCGCCGAGTTCGATGGCGCGCTTGGCCATCGCGATGGCGACCATCGAGGAGCAGCAGGCGCGGTCGACGGTGGTCGAGTTCGCTTCGGGCGGCATGCCCGCGGCAAGGGATATCTGCCTCGCTATCGAACGGTTCGCCGTGGGCATGTTGATGCCGATATAAGTCTCTTCGACGTCCGCCGGGTCGACGGCGGCGCGTTCCATCGCCTCTTTTACCACGAAGGAGCCGAGAGAGACGGTGTTTTCGCCCTTCATCAAACCGCCGAATTTATCAAATGGGGTGCGTACCGCTGATACTATGACAACCTTTTCCATTTATGTTTCACCATTCCTTTTTTATAATATGCGAATCTGCTTAGATGGCCTTTTTATCGTGAAGTTCGGCAAGGCGCTCGTCCGAGTAGCCGAGTTTCTTCAACACTTCGTCGGTATCGGCGCCGAGGTTGGGCAGCGGGCTGTAGGCGGCCGCGTGCTCCTCCATCTTGATCGGGCATCCCACGACCGTGAGCTCGCCGACGATCGGGTCGGGGATTTTGACGAGCATTTCGCGCTTCTTGGTGTGTTCGTCATGGGCGACGTCTTCCGAATTCTGAACCGGGCCGCAGGGAAGCCCCTGAGCCATAAATATCTCGCAGGCCTCGATCTTCGTCTTGTCGGCGAGCCATTCGTTGATGATCGGGCGGATGAGCGTCTCCATGTGTGCGCCGCGTCCCGGGCCGGACTGGATGTCGGGGTTCTCAAGCAGCTCGGTGTGGCCGATCGCCGTCAGGAATTTTTTCCACATCGATTCCGTCGGCACGATAATCGCCACGTAACCGTCTTTGCACTTGAAGGGGCCCCACGGAGCGATAAGTTTGTCGGGGCCTCTGGTCACGACGTTGCCGGTGAAGGCGTATACGTTGTGCGAGCGCTCGGCCAGGGCGATCATGCAGTCGTACATCGAAACGTCGAAGTATTCGCCCTTGCCGGTGCGCAGCTTATTGATGTAGCCCAGCATCGCCGCGTAGGCCGCGTAGACGCCGGTGCCGGAATCGCCAAGCGCGAAGCCGAGCCAGGTCGGCGGTCCCTGCGCGTCGCTGCCGCAGGTGTACATCAGCCCCGCCATCGCCTGCGCGATGATATCGTAGGCCAGGCGTTTCGCGTAGGGGCCCTCATACTTCTTCGAGCGTCCGAAGCCACTGATGGCGACATATATCACGCCGGGATTGACCTCTTTGATTTTTTCATAGGTGAAGCCGAGCTTATCCATCAGTCCAGGCTTGACGTTTTCAACGATGATCTCCGTATCTTTGATGAGATCCCAGAGAACCGCCTGGCCTTCGGGGGACTGCATGTCGATCGTCACGCTCTTTTTGCCGCGGTTGAAGCGCGCGAAGTAACCGCTCTGCGCGCCGCCTTTGTCGTTTTTGAGCATCGGCGCCATTTCGCGCGCCGTGTCGCCGCTTCCCGGACGCTCGACCTTTATGACCTCCGCGCCCTGATCGGCGAGCATCATCGTACAGGTCGGTCCCGCGACCTGCTGCTCTATGCCAAGAACTTTTACTCCTTCAAGTATCCCTGCCATGTAAATGCCTCCTTAATCTTTATTCTATATATCTATATATTTGAAGCTTTGTTCGACATCGAGGACAGCGCCTGCTCGGCCATGTCCTCGGCCTTGGCGAGCGCCACCTGTTCAAAGGTGAATTCGGTCACTTCGTCAAGCGGGGTGCCCGGTCCGAATACGCCGCTGACGCCCTTCTCCATCAGGCCGGGGATATCCTGCTGCGGAATGATGCCGCCGAGGATAAAGACCGTCTTTTCCATGCCCTCTTTTTCCTTTACCTTGTCGATCACCTTCGGCATCAGCGTATTGTGAGCGCCGGAGAGGAGACTCACGCCTACGACGTCCACCTTTTCTTTCGCCGCCACCTCGGCGATTTCGTCCGGAGTGGCCTGAAGGCCGGTGTAGATTACCTCCGCGCCCGCCTCCTCAAAGGCGCGCGCGACCACCTTCGCGCCGCGGTCGTGGCCGTCAAGGCCCGGTTTTGAAATAAGAACTTTTACCATTACGCAGCCTCCTTTTCCTTTTAGTAAATCTTCATCGGCGTATATTTGCCGTAAACTTCTTTCAGCACGCCGCAGATTTCACCCAGCGTCGCGTAGGCGCTCACCGCTTCGATCATATACTCGCCCAGGTTCTCGTCGTTCCGGGCCGCCTTCTCCACGGCGGCAAGGGCGCGCTTCACTCTCTCGTTGTCGCGCTCCGCCTTCAGCTTGTTGATCTTCTCCGTCTGCTTGATCGCCACATCCTCGGGAACCGTAAACTGGGCGGGCTCTATGGGCTTGCCGTCTTTGAACTCGTTGACGCCCACGACGATGCGCTCTTTATTGTCCACGCTCTTCTGATACTTATAGGCGTTGTCCGCCAGCATCCTCTGCTGGAAGCCTTCCTCGATGCACTTCATGGCTCCGCCCTTTTTCTCTATCGTCTCAAGCAGGGCGAGGACTTCCTTCTCGATAGCGTTCGTGAGCGCCTCGACCGCATAGGAGCCGCCAAGCGGATCGACCGTCTCCGTCAGGCCGGACTCATAGCCCACGATCTGCTGCGTGCGCAGCGAGACCGTCACGGCTTCCTGCGTAGGCAGCGAGATCGCCTCGTCATAGGAGGAGGCGTGGAAGGTCTGGATTCCGCCCGCCGCCGCCGCCATCGTCTGAATGGCGACGCGGACGACGTTGTTGATGGGCTGTTCCGCCGTCAGCGCGGAGCCGCTTGTGAAGGCGAATATCTTCAGGCGCTGCGGCTCCTCCGCCGTCACGTGATAGCGTTCTTTCATAATCCGCGCGTAGAGACGGCGGGCCGCGCGGTATTTTGCGACCTCCTCAAGGAAGTCCAGCTGCGCGCCGAGGAAGAAGTAGCTGTTCGCCGTGGCCGCGACGATATCCACTCCTCGCTTCACAGCGGCGTCGTAGTACTCGATCATGTCCGCCAGCGTGAACGCCAGCTCCATCGCCGCCGTGGCCCCGGCGTCCCGGATGTGGTAGCCGGAGACCGCGATAGGCGTCCAATGGGGAAGATGCTTGCCGCAGTATTCCAGCACGTCGACAGAGAGCTTGACGCCGGCTGCGGGCGGGAAGATATAGGTGCCGCGGCACATGTACTCTTTGAGAATGTCGTTTTGCAGGAAGAAGCCGATCGTATTGGGGTCGATATTGTTTTTCTTCGCGAAAGCTACGTAAAAGGCGAGCATGATGATCGAGTTGGCGTTCGCCGTCGTGCGTATCTGGCGTACTTTTTCAAAGGGGATTCCTTTGAACAGCGCCTCGATATCAGCCAGGGAATCGATAGCGACCCCCACTTTTCCGACCTCGCCCTCCGACATGGGGTCGTCGGAATCGTAACCCATCTGAGTAGGCAGGTCCAGCGCGACGGAAAACCCCGTGCCGCCCTGCTCGATGATGTAACGGAAGCGCTTGTTGGCCTCCTCCGCGGACGCAAAGCCGGCGTACTGGCCCATCGTCCACAGTTTTCCGTCGCGGTACATCTCCTCGCGGATGCCGCGCGTAAACGGGAAGTGTCCGGGCTCGCCGAGCTGCGCCTTTATGTCTTCACCCTTGATATCTTCCTCGGTGTAGACCCTTTTTAGCTCGTATCCTGAAAGCGTGGTATGTTTTCTCTCTTCAGCCATTCTTATTACCCCTTTCGCCTTTTTTCTATAAACCAGCCTTATTAACGCGTAAAGCTTATTTTCATCTTTTTATCGTGGAATATCCGTTCGTCCATCAGCCGCAGTTCGTCCGATATCCGCGGCCGGAATTCCATCTTCGCAAGGACGTCCCGCTCAAGGTCCGCGCCGGGCGCGATCTCCGTCAGCGTCACGCCCTCCTTTTCGAGCCGGAAGACGGCCCGCTCCGTTATATAAAGCACCCGCTGCCCCTTCTCCGCCGCGCAGCGCGAAGAAAAGGTCACCTGCTGCACTTTCTTCTTGAATTTGATTCCGGGGGCGTCTTGTTCAATCGCAAGACGGCCGCCGCCGATCTGGCAGTCCATCGGTCCCGCCGTAAAGGTCCCCATGAAGCAAACCTTTTCCGTGCTTTGGGTAATGTTGATGAAGCCGCCGGGCCCCGTGCAGCGCGAGCCAAATTTAGAGACGTTGACATTGCCCTCTTCGTCGACCTCGCCCATTCCGAGAAAGGCCGCGTCAAGCGCGCCGCCGTCGTAGATGTCAAAGTTGTCCGTTATTGAAAGAATCGCGTCTGGATTCACCGCGGCGCCCAATCCCACGCCGCTCACCGGCACGCCGCCGTAGACCCCCGTCTCGATGGAAAACGTCACCTGATGGCTGATGCCTTCCTCGTTAGCGACGCTGGCGACGCTGTCCGGCATCCCGATGCCCAGGTTTACAAGGCTGCCGCCCTCTATCTCAAGCGCCGCGCGCCGGCCGCAGACCTTTCGCGGCGAGAGCGCCATCGGGCGGATCATTTCCAGCTGCTGCCGCACGTCGCCGATCAGCTCGGGGCGGAAAACCGAACCGTCGTAGCACTGCAGGTGGTTTCCCGGTTTGGCGACCACGATATAGTCGACGAGCGCGCCGGGAATCGCCACATGCCGGGGGTCGACGGCGCCGCGTTTAAAGACCCCCTTCACCTGCACGATCACCGTGCCGCCGCAGTTATGCACGGCCGCGGCCATCGCCGCCTGCTCGCTGTAGAGGGCCTCCTCCTCGAGCGAGATGTTTCCATACTCATCGGCATAACTGCCGCGGATGACGCACAGCTCGATCGGGAAGCTCCGGTAGAAGAGGTACTCTTCTCCCTCAAAATCGATCAGCGAAACGACCTCCCGTCCCGACTCGGCCGCGAGGCCGTTCACCCGGCAGCCGTCAAGACGCGGGTCGCAGAAAGTGTGAAGGCCGATCTTCGTCATTACGCCGGGACACCCGCCGGCGATCGCCTTTAAAAGGTGTCCGTAGACTCCGAGAGGAACGGTGTAGCCGGCGATTTTGTTGCCGCTCACGGCGCGGCCGATCGCGGGAGACATCCCGACATGGGCCGCGTAGATCGAAGCGATGATGCCGGGCTCCTTGATGATGCTCAGGCCGTATCCGTTCTCCGTAAGGTCGCCGGGGGAAATGCCGGAAACGACGTGCAGCCCCTTCGGCCTGCCGTTGGCAATAAAAGATTTCGCCATCGCGCGCAAGATATCGTCGGGGGCGGAAAAGCCTCCAAAACCACCGATACCGATCACGGCATTATCTCTAATTAGTGATATAGCTGCGTCAGACGAAATTACTTTGCTCACCTTTTCCACCCCGTGCTTTCTCCAGTTTTCCCGCCGCGCGAGGCGGCGGGAAAACTAAGATAATTTAATTGGTCTTTCCGGCCGCGGGCGCGCCGCTGCCGAATTTACCGACGACAAACTTGGTAATGTAGGGAAAAACAAAGATGCAGAAGACCAGCGTTACCGCCATTTGCGCCGTGGCCGTTTCCACGTACGGCTGATACTGCGGCAGCCGCTCGCCGATGATCCTCGGCGCCACGACCGACAGGCCGCCCAGGCAGGTGGCGGCGACCGCGGCGTATCCGGGACGCCTTAATATAAGTTTGTCCGCCGTTATCATTATGGGCAGGAAGACGCAGACGATCAGGCCGATAAGCACGATATTGGCGGCTCCGGCCTGAGAGAGGGCCTTCAAGTTGATGCTCGCGCCGAGGCAGCAGCCCAGAAAAAATAGGACTACCGGCGTCGCCGTGGAAAAGAGCTTGCGTACCTTTTCATCGGAATTCGCAAGCACCATGCCCAGAACGAAGGGAACAAGCGAGGCCACCGCGCTCATGTAGTCAAATCCGGTGCCGTCGGCCACGCCAAGAATCACCAGCGGCGTGGCGGGAACGGCGATCAGGTTGAGAACGCCCATCGCCGCTTTGTCGACGTTATCCCCGTAAGACTGCATCAACCCGGCGTAGACGCCGGGGTTGCAGCTGGCGAGGGAGATCGTGATCGCGAGCGCGGAGGCGCCGCAGATCCCGCCAATGCCAAAGAATTTCAACGTCAGCCAAGCGCCCGTGAAGGCCACCGCCAGGCGGACGATCACCAGCAGGCCGCCGCGCGCGCAGACCGCGCCCAGGTCGCTGTATTTGGTCTGGCTGCCCGCGACAAACAACAGCATGCCGATGGTAGCCATCGCTCCGGCGCCGCTGAAAGCCGCGGTGGTCGGACCGCCGATCTTGAGCACCGCCGGAATAAAGGTGTTGATCACCGCCGTAATGATCATGGGGACTACCATTATGCCGCCGGGGACTTTGTTGACTTTACCTAGAATATCCATAGCCTGCCTCCCTTCCCTTGCTGATGCCGTTTTACTCGCGGAATTTCGCGAACCAGAGGGGAGCGCTTCCCAAAGAAGTCGCGCTTCCCCCGCTGGTTCGCCGGTTCCGTAATAGAGCTTCCGCGCTTCGCCGGCCTCCCAGCCGATTTGCCGCCGGCGTTAAAACAGGCGATGTGCGCCTTGCGGGCGACTGTCCGTCAGCTTCGCGCGTCCGTTATATTTCCGTATAAACGGTATCGTTAAATTTCATCCTGCCGCCGCGTGTTCGCGGGAACGCGTCCCGCCGGCCTAATGCTGCTGGGCGGCCTTGCGCTCGGCGATCTTGTCCGCGATCACGCAGTTTACGGCTTCGTGCTTCTGGTCGCGCACTAAGCAACCGTTGCAGTATATGCACTTGATGATCTCTTTTTCGCGTCCCTCGACCTGCTTCGTGATCCACTCGGGATCGGCGAGCGCCGGGCGGCAGACGCCGATCAGGTCGGCCTTGCCGGCTTCAAATATCTCTTCGCCGTGCTTGAGATCCTTGATCTTGCCGGAGGCGATGACGGGGATGTCGGAGCCGATTTCGCGCAGCGCGTCTTTGATGCCGGCCGAGAGATAGACGTGGCAACCGTAGGGCAGGTTGGCCGTCGCCATGCAGCGGCTTCCGCTGTATCCCGTGTACCAGGGGCCGTCTTCGGTCTTGCCGCCGGCCGATACGCTGATGAAGTCCATGCCGGCGCGCGCGAATATCTGCGCGATCTCCGTCGTCTGCTTCAGCGTGTTGCCGCCCATGACGAACTCCTCGCCTGAAATGCGGCAGCCGACGCAGTAGTCGTCGCCGACCTCTTTGCGGATGCCCTCCATGATCTCCGTGACGATACGGCAGCGGCCCTCGGTGTCGCGTCCGTACTTGTCAGTGCGCTTATTGAGCAGGGAGATGAAGGAAGAGAGCGTATAGCCGTGCGCCACGTGCAGCTCGACGCCGTCAAACCCGGCCTTTCTCGCTCTTACCGTGCTGTCGATGAACTCCTGCTTGCAGGTCTCTATCTCGTCGTAGGTAAGGTCTTCCACGGCCTGTTTCCAGCCCGTACGGACCGACTGCTTTACATAATGGATGAGCTGGACCGTCATTTTGCAGCCCTCGGCGTGCACGGCGTCCGTCATTTCCTTGAGTCCGGGGATGAACTTGTCATCGCAGATGCGGAGCAGGTTCGGGCTCTTCCGGTCAAGGACGCCGCAGGCCTCGACATCGATGAGGCCGAAGCCGCCCTTGGCGCGCGCCACGTGGCGTTCGATAAGCGGGTCGGTGACAAAACCGACTTCGTCGGCGAGGCAGGTGACGGCGGGAAGCCATACGAGGCGGTTTTTGAGTTCAAGGTTTCTGAATTTTACGGGCTCTAATATTTTCATGGAATTATTCCTCCAATTTTTTAATAGGGGTGTGAAGGGCAAAAAGCCCTTCACGTGTTTTATGGGTGGCCGGACAGGGAAGTGCCCGGGTTATGCCTTATTTTTTTCCTCTTCCGCCATGATCGCGTAGATCTCGGCGCGGAGCTCTTCCTTCTTGACCTTGCCGATGTTCGTATGCGGCAGGTCGTCGCGGATCTCAAGGCGCTCGGGCAGCTTGAACTTCGCGAGCTTGCCGGTGAGGAATTCAACGATCTCTTTCAGGGTGATGGTATCCTCGGGGCTCCTCATGGAGACGAACAGGCAGGCCTTTTCGCCGAGCACGTGGTCCGGCATCGGCACCAGCGCCGCGTCGTGTATCTTTTCATGTTTCAGGACAAGGTTTTCAACCTCTTCGCAGCTGAACTTCTCGCCGCCGCGGTTGATGGCGTCCTTGATGCGTCCCATGATGACGAAGCCCTTGCCGCTTTTGTGCATCGCCGCGAGGTCTCCTGAACGGTAGAATCCGTCCTCGGTGAAGGCCTTCTTGTTATGGTCGGGGGCGTCATAGTAGCCGCGAATCGTATAGGGGCCGCGGAAGATGATCTCTCCCGGGCGCTCCGTCTCGCCGCGGAAGATGGCGCTGCCGTCGTGAACGCTCTCCGCGATCAGCTCGCCGTTGTCCTTGTCGATAATCTTCCATTCGTCGGCGGGCGAGACCGGCAGGCCGATCGTGTTATAGGTGACCTCGTCGGTGTCGAAGAGGCTCGTCTGCGTGATGGTTCCCTCTGACATGCCAAACTGTGATATCAGGCGGCAGCCGAGTTCGGGATATACGCGGGCGGCGACGACGGGCTCGATCTTAGAGCCGCCGTTGATGACGATCTTCCATGACGAAAGGTCGTACTTGCTCCGATCCTCAAAGTTCAGCATGTTGATGATCATCGCCGGGACCATCGGAATGTGGGTGATTTTTTCTTTTTCGATCAGTTTGCAGATATCTTCCGTGCGCGGGGAGGTGCCCATGACGACCTTGCCGCCAAAGGCGAAGGCTCCCTGTATGCCGGGCGCAGCTAAGACCATGTTGTGCGCTACGGGTGCCACCGCAAGCTGCACTGTGTACATGTTATAGCCAAGTTCGCGGCTCGATTCCTCCGCGACATAGCGGTAGGCGTTGTATTCGCGCGGGATGAGCTTCGGAATGCCGGTCGTGCCGCCGGAAAGCAGCAGGATGCAGACGTCGTGCGGGTCGGGCAGGTACTTCTTCAGCAGGGCGGGGTCGTTCTCGCCCTCCGCGGGAGCCGCGAGAAGGTCGTTGACATAAAGGTATCCCGCGGGAATCTCCTGGTTGAGCCCGGCGATCATCTTATATTTCATGCATGGCAGCTCCGCGGCCACCTGATCTACTAATTCTGCATAGTTATATTTATTCGCAAAACCGGGTATAATATACCCGACCGCTTTTGCCTTTGCCGCAATCTGCGAGATTTCCGTATATCTGTGCTGTGCCAGGCACATGACGGGGATGACGCCGATTTTCTGTAGCGCGAGGTAGATAAAAACAAACTCGGGTATGTTTGTCAGCTGGATGATTATGCGATCTTCATGCTTAAGCCCCATCTTCAGAAAGTGCAGGGCAAGGCGGTCGGAACCTTTTTTGAGCTCTCCATAGGTGAAGCGCTGCTCGCCGCCGACGAGGGCTTCGCGGTTCCAGAAACGTTCCGCAATATTATCGAAGACCTGTGAAAAGTTCTCTGTCTTCCAGTAGCCTTTTTCTTCATAAGACTTTGCGAGTTCGGGTTGATAAGCTGTCCAATGTTCTAGCATGATTACCCTCCGTTCAAATAAGTGGTACATTTTGTTTCTGCGTGGCTGTGTGGTTTTCTGCACCCCGTGGAAAAATTCACTTACTGCCTTAACCGAGAATAAGCCGCACCGCATCACCTCTGTCTTTTTTATTTTTAAGCAGGTAACATCGGTGAAATGTCACTAATTAGTGATATTTCTTTAAACAAAACTATATAAAGGCCCGGAGGCTCTTTTTATCGCAATTTCTTCAGTATAGAGACGACCTGTTCTTTTTCTTTCGTCGTCAGTTTTGAAAAAGCCTCGGCAAGATTGGACATGTGTTTTACAAAGGTAACGTCCATCAGTTCCTTGCCTTTTTGAGTTATTCCGATAAGATACGAACGCCTGTCGTTTGGATTATCACGGCGGTAAGCCAGTCCCATCTGTTCCAGATTCCTTACCACCACCGTGATATTGCCGCTGCTGGAGAGCACTTTGTCGATTATCTGCTGTATCGTCTGCTCTCCCCTGTTATAAAGAAGCTCAAGTACCGTAAACTGCGGCAAAGTCAGTCCATTCTCACGGAACAGCTCATTAGAACTTCGGTGCGCGTTGCGATAGGTCCTTCCCAGCGCGATGATGAGTTTGCCGTTCAATCTGTCTTTGGAGTCCATTTCAAACCCCTCATCTCTATTTAGTTTTCTGTGGATTGACTTATCTTCCGTTAGCGGTAGAATAACACTAGTTAGTGATATTGTCAACACAATTTTCAGATTACTCAGACTAAACTAGATATTATTTACAGGCTTTTATAGTTTATTTTTAGAGATTGTATTCACAAAGGAATGATTCAAATGCTGAAAAAGATCGTTTTCTTCTACGGCCCCAAATATAATTTCAAGCGCCGCCTTCCAAGGAACAAGGCGCTGACGACGATCAGCGAACTCGCTATATACAGCGACAAGAAGATGCGGGAACATACCTTTAAGATACAGAGCAAACGCGCCGGCGACCCCTCGGATAAACAAGAGGAGCGGCTCGTCATCCCCTGCCTCGTCGCCTATTCGGAGCAATACGCCTCCATCAGCGAGAGCGCTCTGCATTCCTTTCTAAGCTTCATCGACCAGTTCGAGGTCGAAGCGCTCTATCTGCAAAATCCCCCGGCACAGCTCGCGGCGCAGTTCAGAAATATGCACAGCCGCGTGAAGGTGATAAAGCACGAATATAAGACGCTGGGGTTTGAGGGCCTCAAGCGGATAAACCAAGAGTACTCACAGGTCATCATCGGCCAGGATAACGTCAAGCGGCGGCTTCTCACCGCCCTCTATCCGCTGGCGGCGAAGAAATTGTCCAAGCCGCTGGTACTGCTCTTTTACGGCCCCACGGGCGTCGGCAAGTCGGAAACGGCGAAGTATCTCAGCGAGGTGGTCGGGCAGAAGTTGTTCCGCCGGCAGTTCTCGATGTTCCACAGCAACGAGTTCGCCCCCTACCTCTTCGGCGGCCGCCACACCGGCGATTCTCTGGCTAAAGACCTGATGGAGCGAGAGTCCTCCGTCATCCTGTTCGACGAATTTGACAAGCCTAATCCTCTTTTCCACAGCGCCTTTTATCAGCTGTTCGACGAAGGGATATATGAGGACCGCAATTATCGCGCCGAGGTAAAGGACGCCGTCATCATCTGCACCTCAAACTACGCCTCCGCCGAAGAGGCGAAGGAACGGCTCGGGGCGCCGCTCTTCGCGCGTTTTGACGCGGTGCTGGAGTTCCGGCCGCTTACGGACGAGGCGCTCGGCGTCATTCTGGAAAAGAGATGCCGCGAGGCGGTGAAAGAGCTCACGGAGAGCGAGCGGCAAATCGTCGCCGAAGAAGAGCTCCGCGACTCCCTCAGGCCGCTCGTAAGCGGCGGCGACGGCGTGCGCGGCATCCAACGCCTCGTGCGCGAAAAAATATCGGAGAGGCTTCTGGACGAGGCTCTGCGCCGCTAAAGGACGGAGCCGATCATCCTCACGTCGTCAAAAACTGGGAACTCGCGGCGGGTCTGGCGCACGGTCTCCGAGAATATCTCTCCTTGTACGATCCCCTCTCCAGGGATAACCTCCGTCACCATCTCCCCCCACGGGTCGACGATGCCGCTCTCCCCTACCATCGTCAGGTGTTTGTAGGGGCCGGTCAGGTTGCAGGACAGCAGGTAGGCGGAATTCTCCATCGCGCGCACTCTGTTGAGCATCCTGAAAGCCTCGGCGCGCGGATAAGGCCAGGCGGCGGGAACGATGAATATCTCCGCGCCCATGCCGAGCGTCATCGCGCGGAAGAGTTCGGGAAACCTGATGTCGTAACAGACGGCCAGTCCCAGACGTCCGAATTCGGTATCGACCACCGTGGGTTCCGTGCCGTGCGTAAAAGAATCCGCCTCGCGCCCGTAGCAGGAGAAGAGGTGTATTTTACGGTATTCCGCAATGTCCGTGCCCTTGCGGTCGAAGAGGATGCTGGTATTGAAAATTTTATCCCCGTCTTTATGGACGAAGCTCCCGCAATGAATGAAAGCGCCCAGCTCCCGGGCCTTGTCCGAGATCCGGCGCATAAGCGGGCCGTCCTTTTCCTCCGCGAAGTTCCAGATCGTCCGGTAGCTGAGGATGCCGATGTGCCACAGTTCGGGAAGCACGATGATATCGGAGCCCCGACAGGCGTCAAGCAGGCCGAAGACGCGCTCAACGAGCTCCTCGCGCGGTTCCGTCTCTTTTATTTCCAACTGGATAAGCGATGCTTTCATTGACCGTCCCCTGTTCGCGTTGAATTATTTCACTTATCCTATAATGTTTTTCAAATCGGCGCAATAGGTTCGCCGCCAAATCCGCAAAGCCGCGCCCCTGGGCCGTTATTTGCCGCCGTATCGGAAGACGCGCGCCCGCTCCTCGCCCTTGAGTATCCGATAGGCTCCGTGCGCGAGCGACTCCATTTCGTTCTCCCCGGGATAGAGCCTCACCGGGGCGATAAAGCCGATGCGGCGCTTTATTTCGTCGGTGAGCGTCCGGGAATGGGCGAGCCCGCCGGTTAGGATGACCGCGTCCGCCCGGCCGCAGGCCGAAGCGGCAAGGTTCGCGATGAATTTGGAAATTTGCAGCGCCATCGCCTCATAGACCAGCTTCGCCTTTTCGTCGCCCGCGGCGATCATTTTTTCCACACGGCGCGCGTCGCTCGTGCCGAGGTATCCAAAAAGGCCGCTGTCGCCGCGCATGACGCGCAGCTTGTCGCGCATATCCGTCTTATTTTTCCTCACCAGGTATTTTATCAGCTGGATCACCTGCTGGCCGCCGGCGCGTTCCGGCGAGAAAGGCCCCTCGTCGTCTCCGACCACGTCGACGATGCGCCCCTGCTTGTGCAGCGACATCGAGATGCCGCCTCCGAGATGGGCGACGATGAAGGTGCAGTCGCCGTAGGGACGCCCCATCTCCGCCGCCGCGCGGTGCGCCGTCGCGCGCATGTTGAGGCAGTGGGTCACGGAGACGCGCGGCATATCGGGGATGCCGCTGATGCGGGCGAGCGGCTCAAGCTCGTCCGTCGAGATGCCGTCATAGATGTAGGCGTGCGTGATGTCATACTTCCGCCGCAGCTCAAAGGCGATGCAGGCGGCGACGTTCGAGGCGTGCTCCTCCGCGCAGACGTTGAGCAGATAGTCCACCATCACGTCGTTTATCTCATATCCGCCCGCGTGTATCGGCGGCAGTATCCCGCCGCGCGCGACGATCGCGTCAAAGGCCCCGTATTCGGCGGAGGCTTCCTTCATGAAGTCGTCGGCAAGCTCCTGCCGCATCGGCAGCTGGTCCGACATATAGGGATATTTTTCAAGGAACTCCTTCGTGTGTTCAAATTCTTTCTGGACCATTTTCCGGCCGTCAAAGTAGACCGCCATTTTAGTCGAGGTCGAACCGGTGTTGAGCACCATGATCTTATATGTCATTGCATTTCGCCTCCTTGAGTTATTCAAATGCCTCTTTGTCAATGCCATCGCCTATATTTTATCATTACTTCCAGCGGTTTCGCCTTTTATTTGCTTATCCGCCAGGGCAAACGCGGCAGGCCCTTTAAATGAAAAATGAGCGGCCGGAGGCGTCGTGACGCCTCTGGCTGCTCATCTTTAAAGCGGTTGTTATCTTTTGCTCTACAGCGGATTAAACTCTGTCTTTGTCTGCGCTAAGAACTCCTCGAAAGTCATTGAGCCAAGGTCGCCCTCCCGCCGTTCGCGGACGGCGAGCGTGCCGTTTTCGGCCTCTTTGGCGCCGATGACAAGCATGTAGGGGATCTTCTGAAGCTGCGCGTCACGGATCTTCTTGCCGAGTTTTTCGTCGCGGGAATCGATCTCCACGCGGATATCCCGCTCCTTAAGGCGTTTCGCCACCTCTTCGGCGTAAGGCAGATAGTCGGCGGCGACGGGCAGCAGCTTCGCCTGGACGGGGGCCAGCCAGTAGGGGAAAGCGCCCGCGTAGTTTTCAATGAGGATGCCCATGAAGCGCTCCAGGCTGCCGAGGACGGTCCGGTGGAGCATGACGGGGCGGTGCTCCGCGCCGTCCTTACCGATGTAGGTCATGTCGAACTTTTCGGGCATCTGGAAGTCAAGCTGAATCGTTCCGCACTGCCAGGTACGGCCGATACAGTCCTCAAGATGAAAATCTATCTTCGGGCCGTAGAAAGCGCCGTCGCCGGGGTTGAGCTTATAGGGCGTATTCGTCTCCTCCAGCGCCTCTTGCAGGCACTGCTCGGCGAGATCCCAGAGCTTCGGGTCGCCCATCGAATCTTCGGGGCGTGTTGAAAGCTCCACGTAGTATTTGAAGCCGAAGACGTCCTGATAGACGTAGCGGTCAAGCTCCATGATCGCCTTTATCTCATCCTTGATCTGCTCCGGCGTGCAGTAGATGTGCGCGTCGTCCTGCGTGAAGGCGCGCACACGCATAAGGCCGTGCAGCGCGCCAGAGCGTTCGTGACGGTGAACGAAGCCGAGCTCCGCCATGCGCAGCGGCAGTTCGCGGTAGCTGTGGATATCGTTTTTGTAGACGAGGATGCCGCCGGGGCAGTTCATCGGCTTCACGGCGAACGGCGCTTCGTCGATCTCCGTGAAGTACATATTCTCCTTATAGTGGTCCCAGTGCCCAGACTGGAGCCAGAGCGAACGGTCGAGGATCATCGGCGTCTTAATCTCCACGTAGCCGCGTTTGGTATGCTCTTTGCGCCAGAAGGCCTGAAGGGTATTCATAATGACCATGCCCTTCGGGTGGAAGAAGGGGAAGCCGGGGCCCTCGTTGTGAATCGAAAAGAGGTCAAGCTCTTTGCCGAGCTTGCGGTGGTCGCGCGCCTTCGCCTCTTCAAGGCGGCGCAGGTAGGCCTTAAGCTCGTCCTCCGAGCCGAAAGCCGTGCCGTAGATGCGCGTGAGCATTTCGTTCTTCTCATCGCCGTGCCAATAGGCTCCCGCAAGCGAGAGCAGTTTGAAGAACTTGCAGCAGCCGGTGTGCGGCACGTGCGGACCGCGGCAGAAGTCCACAAAGTCGCCCTCGGCGTAGACGGAGAGCGCCTCTCCCTCGATGCCCTCGATAAGCTCGACTTTGAGGTCCTCGCCCATCGCGGCGAATTTCTTCACCGCCGCCTCTTTGGTGAGTTCGCTGCGCACAAGCGGGATCTTCTCCTGCGATATCCGGCGCATCTCGGCTTCGATCTTCGGCAGGTCGTCCTCCGAGATCGGCTTCGGGAAGCGGATATCGTAATAGAAACCGTCTTTTATCGCGGGGCCGATGCCGAACTTGGCCTCCGGGTAGAGACGCAGCACGGCGTGCGCGAGAAGGTGAGCCGTCGAATGGCGCAGCATGTGAAGCCCCTCCTCGCTGTCGGGAAAGAGCGGCGTAAAGACCGTATCCTCCGTGAATACTTTATCGCAGTCGGCGGGTTCGCCGCCGACGGTGGCGCCGACCGCCTTCTTTAAATGCCATGTATCGAGCAGCTGACGTACTGTCGCGCTCTCCGCCTCGTAGCTTTTACCCTCCGGTGTTGAAAAACGTGCCATCTGATACTCCTCCTTTTAATAATCAAAAAAACCGCCCCCTGAAACGATTCAGGAGGCGGCCTAATATCCGCGGTTCCACTCCAATTCGGCCCCCAAAGGCCCTTTAGCGCGCTGTATGGGGCGCACCCCGATATCTTATCCTCCCGGCTTCGATATCCGCTCGGGGGTGGTCTTCAAAGCTCTCGTGCCGGGAACCTTCCAGCGCTGTTAAAAACAGGGCTCCCTCTCTGAGGCACCGCAGGACCTCTACTCTCCCCTTCATCGCGTCACGGTATACAAACCAACACTTGCGTTTATACCGCGATAAAAGGGTTTTGTCAAGCAAAACCAAATGGCGGCGCCAGGGCCGCAGCTGTTGCAGAAACAGCCGCTTTTCGCCTTCAGCGCCCCATGACGCCACGTTCCGCATAACAGCGTTTTTTCATCTTCTTAATTGCCTCTGAATAATTAAAAGTTAAATGCCGCCATCCTGATATATTAACAAAATCATGTTGTATTCGAGACCAATGTGAGGTATGATTCATTAAATATCCTTAATCGGCGAAACCTGATTAAGGCGTGTCTTAATCGGATTTGCGCGGCGCCACCCAACTGAATATGTTTTACCGGCAAGGCGGTCGGAAGACCGTTCACATAAAGCCGCGGGCCCCCACCTTGGAGAGATGAGAGCCAGTTACGAAGCGTGAGGAGCCATCGTTGGCGGCTCTTCATTTTTTACAAACAAGCACTTGCATATCACAATTCAGATGACCATCAACGGCTGGCACATGGGGGAAAAGGCATGGAACTGAGAGACGTATTGAAAATGATGCGAAACGAACTGGGGGTCAACCAAGAAGAGCTTGCGAATGAGCTCCATGTCAGCTTTTCAAGCATCAGCAGATGGGAGACGGGGAAAACGCTTCCCAATCGTTCCGCCCTTGCCTCTCTTTCCGAGTATGCCGGCGCGCGGAATCTCTCCGCCGATTGCCGCAAGGCGTTGAGCGCGTGTGTTTTCAGCGTGAAGAAGGCGAAGATTACGCCGTCTAAGGGAGAGCTCTATTCTGTCGAACACGCCTCTCTCAGGCAGCTCATCGACGAAGCCTCCTTCCCCATCTATGTCTGCGATATTAATACGGACGAACTGCTGTATCTAAATCAAAAAACGTGCGCCATGGTTGGCGCCGGGGAATCCGCCGTCGGCAGGAAATGCTATGAATGCCTGATGCACCGGGATACCCCCTGCGAATTCTGCCGCAAAAACGAGCTGGTAGAGGGAAAGTTCAAAAGCAACGACGCCTATCGCTCCTTTGACGGAACGGCATATAATGTTCAGGGAAAGCTCCTTCAATGGAACGGGCGCAAAGCGCAGGTTCGCTACCTGCTTGGTCAGGGAGTTTCGCCAAAGCGGCCGTTTACCGGCGCGAAGACCGCGGGGGACGCTTTGAGGCCCGACTCGGCGGAATCGAACGCCGCCCTTATGGAAAAGCTCATACTGCAAAGCATTGAGACCGAAAAATCGGCGCATCAGCTGCAAGCCGTATTTGAGAACATCAACGGCGGCGTTTCCGTAGCTGTATACGAAGACGGCAATAAAGCGCGCCTCGCTTACGCGAATGACCGTTATTATACGATCCTTGGCTATACAAAACAGCAATTTGCTTTGGAACTCAAGGGCCCTTACGATACGCTGCACCCGGACGATTATGAAGCCGCGATGGCGGCCATCGCAAAGGTCAAGAATACGCGGCAGGCCGCCGCTTTCCGCTATCGCATCGTGAAGCGGGATAAAAGCATCGCCGATATCCTCTGCAGCTCTTCAGTTACGTCCATTGACGGACTGGGCGACAAGGTGCTGATCTCGGTACTGTCCGACATCACCGCAACTGTGCAGGCCGAACAGACGGCCGTCGCCGCGGGGCGGCGGCTGGACGCCATCCTGAAGAACATGAAAAACGCCGTTACCGCCGCCGTCATAAAAAACGACGGTTCGGCTGATTTACTGTTCACGAATGACCTTTACCACGAGATGCTGGGCTACACAAAGGAGCAGTACCAAAACGAGGTGCCAGACCCCTTCCGGCTCATACACCCAGACGACGTCGACGCCGTCCGCCGCGCCGTCATGGAGCCGCGCCGCGTGGGAGAAACAAAGAAACTGCGGTACCGCGTCGTTTCCCGTGACGGTCAGACCAAATGGTTCAGCACCGCCATCTCCGTGATATCCCTCCCTGGCGCGGATCAGCCGGTTCAGCTCTCAGTCTTGACAGACGTCACAGATCTGATGAAAGCGAATGAGCGGCTCGCCTCCCAGCATCACCAGATCGTAGATATGCTGAACGAAACGCCCAGCGGCATCGCCGTCGTTGAGGTTGACCCGGCGGATGTGACGGGGACCCTTCACACCATTTATTATAACGACCGCTTTTTCAGCTTTTCCGGCTATAGCCGGGACGAGTACGACGAACAGCTGAAAAAGAACGAAATGGCCTTTGTATTTGACGATGACATTCCGACTCTGCTGGCAGATACCGAGAAAATATGCGCGGGAAAAATTGGTGCTTCTGTTGACAGTGTTGTGCGCTGCCGCACGAAGGGCGGCGGGCTCCGCTGGCTGTTGTTGACGGGCCAGCTGGTGCAGCGGCGCGGAGACGTCTGCATGATCAACATCGCCGTGGTTGATGTCACCGCAAGGCAGGAGGCCGCCGACCGCCAGCGCATCAATGAAGAAATGCTCCGTATCGCCGCCGAAACGGATAAGCGCGCTATGACCGTATTCGATGTAAAGAACAGTTCCTGCCGTGTGGAGAGCAGGGCGCTGTTTTCCTCAAAATACGGCGAGACCTTTGAGAACGTACCCCAGTCCATTATAGACCGCGGCGTCTTGGCGCCGGATTCCGTCAATGAATTCCGCTCTCTGTTTGAGCGCATACGAAATGGCGAACAGAAAATCACCGTATCCCTGCAAATGCGCAGCGGACCGGACAAGTACGAATGGTTCGAGTGTAACGCCGCCACCGTTTTCGACGACAACAGGCAGCCCGACCACGCGGTTTTGGTGTTCCACAATATCACCGAGCAGCGCGTCAAGGAAGCGGTTTTTAAGAAGTGGCAGCAGTCCATCAAGACCCGCGCCCCTGAATCCTACACCCTGTTCCGCTGCAATCTCAGTAAGGACGCAAGCCTTGACGAGCATGACGGCAGCCTGCTGAAAATAGCGTTGCCGCCGGAGGCGCTTTCGTTCAATTCCAGAACCAAGCTGTATGTAGATGAATTCGTATACCCTGAGGACCGCGAAACCTACACGGCGCTGCTTAATTCAGATACGCTCCTCGCCATGTTCTATCGCGGGGAGCATAGCGCCGCCCTCGAATACCGGGAAACTATTAAAAACGGCGAAATCAAATGGCGCCGCCTGACGCTTGAGATGGTAGAGTACCTCAACTCCACGGACATTCAAGTGTTTTTGATGTATGAAGATATCGACGAAGCAAAGAAAGCGGAAATTAAGGCGAGAGAGATCGCGGAATCCGACCCTTTGACCGGCGCGCTCAACCGGGCGGCGTTTGCGGAAAAGGTCGATGAAATCATCCGCGATACCCCCTCCGCACACGGCGCGATGATTATGCTGGATATGGATGGTTTCAAAGAACTCAACGACTCGTTCGGACACGCCGCGGGCGATCAGGCGCTGCAGGACGTCGCAGCCGTTCTCCGCTCCTACGCTCACAGCGGCGATCTTGTTTGCCGGCTTGGCGGCGACGAATTTCTTGTCTGGCTGCGCGATATCCCCTATGACGCCGTAATCGCCAAAACAGCGCAGCAGATGTGCGAACATATTCGCAAGGCGTACAGTCAGGATGTGCTGCTCAGCGCCAGCGCCGGCATCGCCGTATATCCTCGGGACGGCCAAAGCTACGATGAACTGTATCCGAATGCGGACAAGGCTCTGTATAGGGTAAAGCAGGCGGGAAAGGGCTCCTACGCCTTTTTCAGCGTAACCGAAGAAGACCAGACGCCTGAACTTGCGGAAGCGCTGTCCGCGGTCAGGCAAGCGCCGCAATCCTCCCGGAAGTCAAAACGCAGAATTTTAATCGTCGACGATAATGAAGCCAGCAGAATCATGCTGAAAGGCTTCTTCAAAGACAATTATTTAATTGAAGCCGCGAAGAACGGCGCGGAGGCCATGATCCACCTGCGCCATTTTGGCACTTCCATATCTGTCGTACTGCTCGATCTTCTGATGCCCGGCGTCGATGGGTTTGCCGTGCTGCAAAAGATGCAGAGCAGCACGAAACTGCGCTCCATACCTGTGATCGTCGTTACGGGAGATGAGGAACGCTCGACCTTGCTCAAAGCAATCGAGCTCGGCGCGGCGGATTATGTCACCAAACCGGTCGACGCCGACCTTATTCGTATGCGCGTTCAGTCGGCCATCAGCAAAGCTGAAAACGAGCGCCTGCGAGCGCAGAACAGCTATCTAGTCCTCCAGCGCGATGAAGAGGTGAAATACAGAACCGTGCTTAAAAGCACGGGAACGGTCGTCGTGGAGTATGACTGGCGCACCCATGTATTTATCTATGACAACGAAATATCCAAACATATCGCGGGCAATTTCGATCATCGCGGCCTCTGGCAGGTGCTTCTTTCCGACATGGTGGCAAGCAGCGCCGACGTCAAAGCCACGCAGGATATCATGATTGCCCTTGCCAGCAACATGGGCAAAAAGCAGGACGGCAAAATTATCAAATTGAAAACGCCGGACAACCAAAGACACTGGTTCCGCATGAATATCTACAAGA
The DNA here is from genome assembly GCA_023450745.1 of Synergistota bacterium. Taxonomy (GTDB): domain Bacteria; phylum Synergistota; class Synergistia; order Synergistales; family Synergistaceae; genus Cloacibacillus. The sequence goes on along the minus strand of JAEXGR010000044.1, from coordinate 27,689 downwards.
ACGAAAACGAGTTCGGCGTCGCTGAAAAAATGATCATCACCTTCAACGACGTGCACGAGGAGGTGCTTGCGAACGACAAGCTGCTCTTCCAGGCCACCCGTGATGAACTTACCGGGCTTTACAATCGCGCCGGTTTTATTGAAAAGGCGGCGGAGCTGATCGCAGCCAAGGAACCCGGATATTATGTGTTGGCCTGTATCGACATCGAAAGATTCAAGGTCATCAACGATCAATACGGAACGGCGAGCGGCGACGAGGTGCTGCGCAAATTCGCGCAGGCATTGGAGATTCTGCATCGCGGAGAAAACGGGATCTGCTGCCGTGTCATGGCGGATAATTTTGCCGTTTTGTATCCGGCGCGGCTGCTCGATTCGCCGGAGCTGGAAAACTCACACTTTGCCGCTGAACACCTCGATAGCGCCATGCCGATCATCCAATTTGCCGCCGGGCGCTGCCTTGTGGACGACAAAACGCTGGATGTCAGCGCCATTTATGACCGCGCCGTCATTGCCAAGAACACCATAAAGGGCAGATACGATACCCACATCGCTACCTTTGACGAGTCCATGCGCACGGCAATCCTGCGCCAGCAGGAGATCACCGGACAAATGAACTCCGCTTTGGAAAACGGCCAGTTCGAGGTCTGGCTTCAGCCGCAGTTTAACCACGCGACGGGGATGCTCTCGGGAGCGGAGGCGCTGGTGCGCTGGCGGCATCCGATAGAGGGCATTATCTCGCCCGCGGAGTTCATCCCCATTTTTGAGCGCAACGGCTTCGTGTACGAGGTGGATAAGTACGTATGGGAGCAGACCTGTATCCTCCTGCGCAAATGGCTGGATAAAGGGCTAAACCCCGTACCTGTGTCCGTGAACATCTCCCGTTACGACGTGTTCCGCGACGACCTGATAGACGTTATAGAGGGACTGGTCAAAAAGTACGGCCTGCCCCTTGAATTGCTGCGCCTTGAAATCACTGAATCCGCATTCACCGAATCCGCCGATCAAATCATCAAGGTCGTCCTGGCGCTTGTGGACGCAGGCTATACTGTGGAGATCGACGACTTCGGCAGCGGTTATTCTTCCCTCAACACGCTGAAGGACGTTCCCGCGCAGATATTGAAAATGGATATGCGTTTTCTGGAAAACGATAAAAACGCCCAGCGGGGCGGGAGCATCATCGAATCGGTCGTGCGTATGGCGAAGTGGCTCGGAATGTCCGTCATCGCCGAGGGCGTGGAAACGATAGAGCAGGCAGATTATCTAAAATCCATCGGCTGCGAGTATATTCAGGGCTATCTGTATTCACGCCCCCAACAGGCCGCCGAGTATGAAGCCCTGTTTGCCGAAAGAAAAACCGAATCCAAGCTCGGAACGCTGAAACCCGTGACGGCATGGAACAACAACGCCTTCTGGAATCCCACCTCCATGGAGACCCTGATTTTCAACAGCTATGTGGGCGGCGCCTGCATCTTTGAATATCACGACGGCAAAACGGAACTGCTCCGGTATAACGCGGACTACGCGGAGATCTTTGGCCGCCGCTTCGAGTTTGACTACGCGAACGCCCGCAACGACATTCTTTCCGTGATGGACGCCGAAGACGCGGCGCTGTTTCACGAATGCATCGCCAACGCCGCCGCAACGAAGAAAGAGGCCTCGTGTGAAGTAAAACTGCTCGGCGGCAGCCGCGAGATATTCATGTATATCCGCGTGACCATGAGGCAGATTGCCGAGGCCGGGCAGCGGCATCTGTTTTACTGTGTCGTCTCCGATAATACGGAGCAGCGCCTTGCTGAAAAGAAGGCGCGGGACGCCTCTGAGCGCGTCAGCGCCGTCATTGACAACTCCCACTGCGGCATCTCCGCCGTCATTGCGCACGAGGATGGAATGGTGGAATACCTATTCGTCAACAATCGCTTCTATGAGCTTCTTGGATATACCAAAGAACAGTACGAAACAGAGGTAAAAAGCCCGTTTGACTGTGTGCACCCGGAGGATCGGAAAAAGGTTTTTGATACCGTCACGCAGCTCACAAAAATCGGCGACACCGTTTCTCTGCGGATACGGGATGTGCGCCGGGACGGTTCTGTCGTCTGGCTTCGCTGCGACATTTCCCTCGTCAAGTTCGCCGATATTGACCGGCCTGTTCAGATGAGCAGTTTTATCGACATCACCGAGCAGGTGGAAAACGAAATGAAGCAGATGGAGAATGCCCAACAGCTCGAAGTCGTCATGTCCAATGTAAACGGCGGCGTTTCGGCCATTCAGATATTTGATGACGCGACCTCTCGCTTTATATTCAATAATGAGCGATATTATGAGCTGTACGGCTATACGCAGGAGCAGGCGCGGGAGGAGCGTCTCGACGTCATGACGTTGATCCTGCCGGAGGATCTTCCTTCCGTCATGGAAAAGGTCAGAAAGCTCAAAACGGACAGACTGCCCGCCATTATCGATTACCGCATCAGAAAACGCGACGGCAGCCGCGCGCTTCTGCGCGTCAACGCCTCGCTCATGAGCATCCCCGGCTACGGCGACGATGTAATCACTTCGGTCGTGACGGACATCACGGAGAATAAATCCACGGAGGAAAAGCTCAGCGCCGTGGTCAACAACATTAACGGCGGTGTTTCCGCTACCTATCTGCGGAAGAATAATCCGGAATTCGTCATCGTCAACGACCGGTATTACGATGTTGTCGGTTATACCAAAGAGCAGTTTGAAGCCGAGGTCACAGACGTTTTTAACCTGGTCCACCCCGATGACCGCGAGCGTGTGGAAAGGCTGTACCGGGAGGCTGCCGGAAATCAGAGGCGGTTTACGATGGAATACCGCATCGTCCGCCGGGACGGCGCGGTGCGAAATATCTTGAACAACACCAGCGTCATTCATCTGTTCGGCATCGAGGAACCCGTACAGCTTGCCGTATCGACTGACATCACCGAGCTGCGCGAGGCGCAGCGGGAGCAGCTCGCAACGATGGACCGTTTGCAGACGGTGATGAACGTCATGAGCAACGGAATGACGGCGGTGGCCTTCCATGAGGAAGAGACGCGTTTCCTGTTTGCCAATAATCGTTACTATGAAATGCACGGCATCCAACGCGGCAGTATCGGAGAAGATCATCTGTCGAGCGCCACCGATCTCGTCGTCCCTGAGGATAGGGAGCTTGTGCAGCGTACCGTTCAAAGCGCGCAGCAAACGGGTCAAGCGGTCTCCGCGGCATACCGCATCCGCCGCCCGGACGGCGCGATCCGCTGGCTCAACGCCACTATCAATGTGACGAACCTCGTTGGCGTCGCGGCGCCGGTGCAAGTCACTGTCTTTACGGATATTACGGAGATAGAGCAGGCAAACAGTCAGCTTCGCTTCCTCAACGACTCCGCCAGAGACATACTCGCCCAGTCCGACAGCGAAGCGGCAATTCAAAGCACGCTGCAAAGCCTCATGGCCTATTTTGCCTCCGCCCGCGCCTATGTGGTGGAACTGGATTACGATAAAAATGTGACGAACAACACATACGAGGTCTGCGCGGAGGGCGTCGGCTCCGAAATGAATAACCTGCGGGGCGTTCCCTTCGGAGCCGCGGATTTCTGGTACGAGGCGCTGTGCCGCGGCGAGTTTCTTGCTATTGAAAACGTAAGGTCTATGGATGACAGCCTGGCGGAGCTGCGGGAGATGCTGCTGGCGCAGGGCGTCAGCGCCATTGCCCTTGCGCCGTTGCGGCGGGAAGGCCGGCTCATCGGTTTTGTGGGCGTGGATAATCCTACGCAGGCAATGGAGCAGTTCGCGCAGCTCACGAGCATCGCCGACTACATGACCTTCATCTTGACCCGGCGAGACCTGAGCCGCAAGATCGCCCATGACATGAACGCCATCGAAACGCTCATGAACGATACGCCGGGCGGCTTTGTACGCATCGCGGTACATCCGGGAGGAAATCCCACGATCGCAAGCCTCAACGACGGCATGTGCCGGATGCTCGGCATGAGCTGCGACGAGGCGATGGCGGCCTACGGCGGCGACGTGCATCTGCTCTTCACGCCGGCGGAAATAGAAGAAACGGCAAAGATGGTCAAGGAGGCGCGGGAGTGCTGCGGACAGTATTCCTGCAAATGCACGCTGCACGGAAAGGACGGCAAGAACCTGCCCGTGATGGCGTTTGGGCGCTTTGTAAAGGATGAAAACGGCGGCACCTTCCTCAACGCATACTTCACAGATATTTCCAAGCAAATGGAGGCCGAAGAAAAGCAAAAGATGCTGCTGGACAACCTGCCGTCTGGCGCGGCGCTTTATGAGTTTGACGGCACGAATGTGACGCTCAAGCATATAAACAAGCAGTATTGGAAACTTGTGGAGCGCGAGCCGGTGGACTACGGCAAGGCATCCGTCATGAGCGCAATCCACCCGGACGACCGGGAAATCGTGCTTCAGGAGGTCGCGGCCGCCATTCGCCAGCAGCGGAAGGCGGAGGTCAACGCCCGCATAATTTGCCGGCAGAACGATTATATGCCGTTTAATATTACGGCGAACATCACGCGTGAGAAAAACGGCCTGTTTTTGCTCTACGTTTCCTATACGCCCATTTCCGACGACACCATGTACCTGCAAAAAATGCTCCCGGTAGCGCTGTCCACCATGATGGCGGCTTCGGACGACATCGCCTATGTGAAAGACAAAGACATGCGCTATATCTGCGTCAGTCAGCCCCTTGCGGACATGGCGGGCTATAAGAGCACGCGGGATTTGATTGGAAAATCCGCCTACGATCTGTTTGCCCCGCAGTGCGCCCAGAGATTTACGGAGGATGACCGCCGGGTCGTCGAAACCCGCAAGCCGGTGATCGGAACCGTTGAACGCATCCCCTTCGCGGATGGCAGCACCCATCTTGGACGAACCTCAAAGTTTCCCATCATGGGCGCGTCCGGAAAGGCATTCGGCGTTTACTGCGTCTACCATGACGTAACTACGCAGCAGCAAAAAGAATCTCAACTCGAGCTGTTGACCAGCACGATTCCCGGCGGGCTTGCGGCATATTCTTTCTCCAAGGCTGGCTTCAAAACGCTCTATTTCAACGAGGGTTACTATAAATATTCCGGCTATACGCGCGAAGAGTATGCAGCAATGATAGAGAAGGAGCCGCTGGCTTTGATGTTCGAAGAAGACCGGCATAAGCTCCGCGCAATGCTCAAATCCTTTGCCGCCGAGAAGAAGAACGGCATGACCGGCTCCTGCGACTATCGCTGCCGAACGAAAGACGGCGGCTGCCGCTATATGAACCTGAATGCCTCCTTAACGCAGTTGGGCGAGGAGCAGTATATCCTCAACGTGGTGCAGATAGACGTCACCGAACAGCAGGAGGAAAAGGAGCGCCTGCGGCTTGCCGAGGAGGAATACCGCATCGCCACCCTGCACAGCGGACACACCATCGGACGCTACAACATCGCAGCGCAGACGCTGACTATTTCCGAAGAGGCGTCAAACAGGCTGCAGCTGCCGGAGTGTATCCAGAACGTGCCGTATGGCCGGGTCAGCATGGGTAGAATCTCGAAAGCGACCGCGGACGATTACATCGCATTTTATGAGAAGATCAAAAACGGCGAGAAGGAGTGCTCCGTTACCTTCCAAAAACTGCTGTCCATCGGCTGGCGCTGGATCAACGAACGCGCCACTACCGTCTTTGACGACGACGGCAAACCGGTTTCCGCAATCATCTCTTATACGGACGTCACCGAACAGCAGGAAAAAGAGGCGATTTATAAGAAGTGGCAGCAGACGCTGAAGCAGAAAGGTTCAGAGCTTTATACTCTGTATCAGACAAACCTGAACAAGGATGGCTCGTGCGATACAAAAGAGGGCGAACTGCTGAATTTCTATCCGGAATTCAACGGCACGATGTCCTTTAACGAGCGCGTAGAGCTGTTTATCAGACAGGTCGTATATGAGGAAGATCAGGCGATGTATCGCTCCTTCCTTAACTCCGACACGATGCTGGCGAGCTACTACCGGGGAAAACGCGTGGCGTCCATAGACTTCCGCGCAAAGATGCAAAGCGGCGAGATTCACTGGCTGCGCCTGTCCGTGGAGCTTGTTGAGTATCCTAACTCCACCGATGTGCAGGCGTATATGCTGTACGAGGATATTGATAAAGCAAAACGGGCCGAACTGGACACCGCCGAGCGCGCGGAAACCGACCCGCTTACCGGTATCCTCAACCGGGCGGCGTTCATTTCCCGAATGGAGCAGATCGTGAAAAACTCCGCGCCGGGCATAAAGCACACCCTGCTCATGCTGGATGTGGACAATTTCAAGCAGGTCAACGATACGCAGGGACACGCTGCCGGCGATCAGGTGCTCATTGACCTCACCGCTAAAATTCGTTCGATCCTGCGTCGCGATGACCTGATCGGCAGAATGGGCGGCGATGAGTTCTTTGTATTCCTGCAAAACATACCGAACGAGGAAATAGTCGCTTCAAAAGCCAAGCAGATATGCGAGCTGGAGATTGTGGCGCAAGGTTCTGAAAAACCTGTAACGGCGAGTATTGGCATCGCGATGGTCCCCAAAGACGGGCGCGACTTCGATACCCTGTACAGGAAAGTCGACGCGGCGCTATATGAGACAAAAAAGAATGGAAAAAACGGATATCTCTTCGCTGGAGAAAGCAATTAACTTCAGGCAAAGCCGCTGCCAGACGGCAGGCAGAACGCCCCGGCAGCGGCGGCGCAAAAACAGTTCATCTCCTTCGGGCAGACGCAAAACAAAGAGAGGCCGCCTTAAGGCGGAAGCTCATAAGATTTCCCATAAAATCACCACAAAATTGTACTTTTAAATATTTCCTCATATAATGCGCAACACATCCAAGCAGACACATAATCGAGAAACAGTCCGCCAAAAATCGGATAATCGGTTCTTCATAATTGAAAAATACAAACTGTTCCTCCAACATCATATAGCTAAAGAGGTTTCGATTTATAAAAGCGTAAGCACCATATCCGGCAATCAGCAATGCAAATCCTCGAAGAATCCATTTGCGTATTGCGGACGGTTTTTTGATGTGCCGATTCACTATGGTCATCACCATACCCCAATGGAGACCAAGATGAACCGTCATTAAAACAAAACCCCCATAGGCTGAAATCATATGCAGATTTCTGGCAAAGGAACGTCCGCCTTGAATAGGCAGAAAATCGAACACATAGCGGGACAGTATAATTCCACTAATCATAGTGCCAAGCATACATAACACTAATAATGCTACGAGTACGGTTTGCATAATGCGGTATGGCGTGTATCTTCCTTTGAAAACCGCCTTGCTCCACCTATGGTTGAAAATATGATGAATGGATACCAGTAGAAACATTCCTGTTTCAAGCCATTCATGTGTGGCTCTGCCTATCAGTTCATAAGTCATCAGAAGAAGCAGGAGGATTGCCATAATGAAGTCCAATGCTAACTTCTTAAATGTGTGTGGACTCATATGCTCCCCTCCTTTTTGTTCCTCCTTAGTCACGAATAAAGTTTGTAAAGGTAACGGTTTCTGTTTCCGGTTGGTCAATACAGAGCTGTCGGCCAGCTTCTATGCAGCGAAGAAAATATGCCATGTTTTTCCCTAAAATCCGCATAGTCTGCATACCTTCCTCATCTTTCTTCACCTGCTCCGGGGTAGCACCGTGAACAATCGTCCAGTAACGAGAAGAGATAATCGGCATTTGCATAAGGGCAAAATATTTATTGATCTGATCCCATGTTGCCGTGGTTCCGGCACGACGGGCAGAAACAACTGCCGCAGCCGGTTTCCACAGAAAACGGTTTCCGTCGCCACAAAGATCAGCATAAAACGCACGGTTAAGAAAAGAAGTCAAACCGCCGCTGGCAGCTCCCCAATGAACAGGAGTACCGAACACAAAGCCGTCATAATCTCCGGCGATCTCTAAAAATTCGTTTACCGTGCCGCCAAGGGCACACACTCCTTTATTCACACAGGCTTTACAGGCAATACACCCGGAAATCGCCTTGTTGCCGATCCAGAAAATATCGGTATCAATTCCGTTTTTATTCAATGCTTCTGACACCTCGCAAAGAGCTGTATAGGTACAACCCTCTTTATGAGGACTTCCGTTTACAAGCAATACTTTCATCATTTTCACCCCCGCTATTTTGCACGATGACCGCCAAAGACATCAAATGTCATGGAGTTTAATTTGTTATCAATTTCAGAAATTTCACTGGCAGTTAAGAGAATATCGCCTGCGGCAAAGTTTTCACGAATCCGGCCGGGCTTTCTGGAACCGGGAATCGGAATAATATAAGGCTTTTTGCAAATCATCCAGGCCAGTGACAGTTGACTCATCGTACAATTCTTTTCCTGCGCCATCTGTTCCAGCAATTCCAGGAGTTCTTTTGCTTTGTTGTATCCTTCTTCGGTGTACTGTGGCATACTTGCCCGGTAGTCATGCTTTCCCTCAAAGACAGTACCCGGTGTATATCGTCCGGTCAGAAATCCGTTTGCCATAGGAGAAAAAGCCACATAAGACACATTCAATTCTTCGCACACAGGAAAAATAGATTCATGCCATCTTGCCATCATGGAATAGCGGTTCTCAATAGCAGTCACCGGGCATACTGCGTGTGCCCGCCGCAGGTATTCTTCCGTTGTTTCGGAAATCCCCCAATATCGGATTTTTCCCTCTTTAATAAGCTCCGACATGGTTTCCGCAACAACCTCAGGTTCAACCTTTGGGTCTATGCGGTGCTGATAATACAAATCAATATAATCCGTACCTAGCTTTTTCAAGCTGCCTTCCAGACTTCTTCGGATGGTTTCCGGGCTGCTATCCAAAGAAAGGGATAGATCTTCGTTATGGAAAACGCCCATTTTGGTGGCGATCACAACTTTGTCCCTTACATCATACAATGCCTGACCTACAAATTCTTCATTATAGGACACGGAGCCGTCCGGGAAGAAGCCCGTATAGGCTTCGGCGGTGTCAAAAAAGTCATAACCCATCTCATAGGCCTGCCGTAATGTTTTTACAGCAGTATTTTTTTCAGTTGGATCACCGGAAGCATGACTGAATCCCATACAGCCAAGGCCAACCGGATTGACCTGCAATTCACTGTTGCCGAGTTTTCTTTTTTCCATAGTAATCCTCCTTAAATTCCTTTGCCCATTTCATAGGCTTCTTTCATAACAGGCGTATTTTTAATTGCACCGGCTTCATAAACGCCTTTTCCATAAATAACGCCCATTTCCTTCGAGCCGGAAAGACAAGCGGCGAGTCCTCGGAAGCATTCCAGAGTGCAATCCATAACGGTGCTGCTTTCCTCCGCAGCGGTCATAATGTAATAAAACTCTTTGTTCTTAATCTGCGTCCACTGCGCCACAGTACGGTCAATCACTGTTTTCATCTGTGCGTCAATAGAGTAGAAGTAGACAGGGCTTGCCATAACGATAACATCAGCCCCGTGCATCTTCTCAATGATTTCCGCCATATCATCCTTGACAGCACATACGCCGCCGCTTTTTTTGCAGTAGTAACAGGCGTTGCAATATCCAATTTTCTTACTGCGAAGAAAAATCTTCTCTACTTCGTTGCCGGCTTCCTGCGCCCCTTTCATAAACTCATCACATAACACATCGGAATTGCCGCCCTTACGGGGACTGCCCGATGAAATCAATACCTTTTTGCTCATTTCAGCTTCCTCCTTATTTTGCATATCCTAAATCTTTCAGCCAGCTTACAATATCCGGCTCAGCTTCCTGCACATTGTTGCGGGAAACCGTAAAGCCATCCCTATTGACCGTCGCATTTGGCTCTAAATCGGCAATCGTACCGATAGTACTGGAAAATCCGCTGCCGCCGTGGGTGTTAAACGGGATGATGGTTTTACAGGAAAAATCATAAGTATCAAAGAAAGTATAGAGAATCATCGGCATACCGCCCCACCAATTGGGATAACCCACAAAGATGGTATCGTATTGGTCAAGGTTCTCAACCGTATCTTTAATAGCAGGACGGGCATTGTTATCCTGTTCGTCAGCCGCCAGATCAACAAGAGTGCTATGGTCTGTAGGATAGGGAGTTTCCGGCTCAATACGAAAAATATCTGCCCCGGTCTGCTCCTGAATGACATAAGCCACATGCTGGGTGTTGCCGAGAACTTCTCCGTTAATGACAACAACACTGTTATCTTCCTCTTGTGTCATGTTGTCTGGGTCAGCTGTCTCCGGCATGGAGAAATAAACGACAAGGGTTTTAGCGTCTGTTTCCGGCTGTGCAGAAGGTGTTTCAGCAGGTTCATCTTCATCAGAAGAAGATGGCTGTTCTGTACTTTCCGTAGTGGGTACAGGCGAAGAAGATTCCGATGAATTCTCGTCTGTAGATTGATTGTTACTGTAAGCTGCCAGCGCAAAAATCATAGTCAGCACAAGGAATATGGACATCAGTTTTTTCATAATGGTTTTCTCCTAAATTATATTGATTCTTTTAATATCTGCCGGATTTCTTCGGCAGTCATTTGTTTGTAACTTCCGGGAGCAATATTACAGGAATCTGCCACCTCCCCCAGCAGTGCCTCGTCTGCAATTCCCAATTCGGTCAGAGTAGTAGGCAAGCCAATTTCTGCGATAAACATAGCCAGTGATTCCACACCGGATTTTGCAAGCTCTTCATCGTTCATACCGTCACGGGAGATATTCCAGACATTTTCTGCAAAGCGAATGAACTTCGGTAAACCGTCTTTATAAATATGACGATAGTAGATCGGGTGCAGTACTGCCAGTCCTTCGCCGTGGTTGCAGTCCGTGTAAGCGCCAAGCTGATGTTCCATTTGATGACACTGAAAATCACACCGTTTGCCCAGCTTGATGATACGGTTTTCTGCCATAGTCGCCGCCCACATAAGATTGCTCCGGGCAGTATAGTCCTTCGGATTTTTTACCACCTCCCGCAGACTGTGGATTACACTTTTCATCAATGCCTCTGAAATGTTATCAGAAACATTATCTTCATTCGGCTCGCTGAAATAAGTCTCCATAATATGAGAGAGAATATCGAAACCACCGGAAACGGCCTGACGCAGGGGAACGGCCATCGTGTAAGCTGGGTCAAGCATTGCGAACTTTGCATTGCAGGCAGGATAGTCCCGCCCCGTCTTGATTTTTCGCTCCTCATTGGTGATAACAGATCCGCCGTTGCACTCGCTGCCGGTGCCTGTAACCGTAACCACAAATCCGAGTAGAATTGGATCAAAATCCACAATACCGGCTCGTTCCCAAAAATCATTCCATATATCCCCCTCATACCGAGCAGCCAGCGAGACCGCTTTGCAGCAGTCCATCACAGAACCGCCGCCAACACAGAGAATGAAATCAACGCCTTTTTCTCTTGCAATGGCTGCACCCTCCAAAACTTTTGCATAGGTGGGATTAGCCATAATGCCGGAAAACTCAACGACTGTTTTCTCTGCGGCGGTCATGGCCTCAATGATTTCATCATAGATACTGTTTATCTTGATAGACCCGCCGCCGTAGGCGAGCATAACGGTTTTTCCGTAATGGCTTAATATGCAGGAAAGATATTCTTTCACACAGCCTTTACCAAAAATAAACTTTGGTATTATTTTTAAAAATAAAATTGTTCATTCTGTTATTTCTCCTTTGATTTTACTTTATTCTGTGATACAATCAGAGTATAACAACCGGTTGTAACTATCGATCAATACCCTTTTTGAAAGATTTTTTAATTCTTTACACACGTAGGAGGTAATCGTAATGTACACGATGATGCAGGTATGCAGAACACTCGATATGACATACCAAACATTAAAATTTTACTGCAACGAGGGGCTTGTTCCAAATGTAAAGCGTGATTCCAATAATCGCCGGATTTTCGATGAACAAGATATGAAATGGATCAAAGACCTTACCTGTCTGAAAAAATGCGGCATGAGCATACAGGAAATGAAAGAATATCTTGCACTGTGCCTTGAGGGACAATCAACTATTTTATCGAGAAAGGAAATGCTCGCCCAGAAACGGTCAGCCCTTCTCTCTGATATCGAAGAACTAAATGCCAGTGTCGCTTACATTGATTGGAAGCAAAATTTTTATGATGATATTCTCTCAGGAAAGCAGCCGTATGTAAGCAATTTGATACGGACAAAAGAGTAAATCTATACTCTGTCACATTTGTTTTTCCCAAAAGGCAACAGCGTCATCAACCCAGCCCTCGGCTGCTGTTCCGATTCCAATACCAAATCCGTGTGCCAGTCCGGGGTATTTGTGGAATTCTGTATCAATACCAAGAGAGGCCAAAATTTCCAAACGCTGCTGCATGGTGCGCCAACTTGCGATACCGTCATTTTCTCCTACGCAGACATAAGTTGGCGGGTCGTTTTCAGTGTAATCGCTATGGCCTGTGTACTGCATGATAATAGCCCCCGGCTGGGGTAAATCATCGCCGCCAAAAGCAGCGGGGCCATAGGAACCGAGCCATGCAGCCATTCTTGCACCAGCCGAACCACCCCAAAGAGAGTAGCAGTCGGTATCTATCTCCAGTTCCTCGGCGTGTTCAAAAATAAAACTGATGGCTCTTGCCAAATCTCCGCAAGCAGTCTGTGCGCCTGGACGATAAATCAAAGCAAAGGCGTTATAGCCTTTTTTTGATAATTCCAACGCATGAGGGAAACTGTCCTGCATAGCTCCCACATAAGCAAATCCGCCGCCTGCGTTGCACACAGCAAACTTCTCACCGGGATTGCCTTTGAAAAAGAACAGCCCCGTATCTTCTTTATCCGGGTCAGCCGCCTTTTCTTCCTCCGTATAAATATCATAGAATACAGTTTCTCCGGCATCGGCATGGTTTTTCAAATAGTTTACAATTTCCACAGTCTTATCCGGTGAAATGTTGTTATACCATGTGAGTCGAAGTTCCCCAAGCGTGTCACCGCTGTAATATCCGGTATCAGCCGGAAAAATCAATCTGCCGTAATCACCAAAAGAAGAATCGTTAATCACATCTGCTATACTGGTGTTTTTATCAAAGCTACTCAAATTCATTTGCACCATTTGTGATTCCGTTGTGTTTTCTGTTTCGGAGCTGGCGGAGGAAGTATCTTCAGACGAACAGCCGATAAAACAGAAAATTACAAGAAATATCATAAAAAGCATGGTCGCTTTCTTCATTTCAATCACCTCCGCTTTTTCTTTACACCTACATTATAAAAAAAACGAGACCTCAACAGAAGTCTCGATTTGTTCATCAGCTTATACCTAAAGGTTATAACTCTATCTATTTAATTGCTTGAATAATGGAAAGGAAATCCTGAACAGTTTTGGTCGGCTCCGGCGAATGTAGCAGTCCAAACGGAATGAAATAATCCCATTCTACAGGAATGATTTTAAGTAGCGGATGTACGCTCTGCCATGAATCAATCGCCATTAAAATATCATTACTGTTTTCGCACTGATTAAAAACGCTGACATTGTAAAAGTCAAAATCTATAATCTTGATCTGCGGATGATTCATCCACAAATCATCCCGCAGCTTGTCAGCATAATGGCTCCAGCCACGATGAATAAGCATTAGATTTTTTCCGTAAAGGTCTGTAATTTTAAGTTTCGCTTTTTCAACCAGAGGGTGATTGATAGAAACAGCACAGCAAATAGGAGCGCGTGCTAATTCTAATCCCTTACATTTTCTTAAGTCCAAAAGCGTATCGTCAAAAATTCCTGCGACAATATCAATATTCTGCCCGAGGTTGGCAAGGATTTCTTTTGCATTTTCCGGCGTGTTTTCAAAGGGTACAAGCTGAAACTTCATATTTGGATAATGCTCGTGAATTTTCGGCCATAGAGCCAATAGTACCTGCGCCGGTGTCATAGGAGAGGTGCCAATACGGATAAGATGTTCGTCCTCCTGCATGGCATTTTTTGCCCGGATAACAGAATCTCTGCAATATTGAATAATATATTTTGAATCCCGATACAGGGATTTTCCTGCCTTAGTCAAAGTAAGTCCACGGTGTGTGCGGTCAAATAGTGCTACTCCCAAATCTGCCTCTAAAAGATTTATCTGTTTAATCACAGCCGTAGGCGTGATAAAGGCTTGTTCTGCCGCTTTATTAAAACTTCCGGCGTCAGCCACTTTGATAAATGTTTCCAATTGTGAGTTATACATGAATATCATCGACTTTCTTGTTGGGTGCTACGCCTTCGTAAATCATTTGGCTTTTTAGAATTCTTAGGTATCATCCACGATCTGCCAAATCGCTCAACACCGTCAATTCTTCCGTCCTCACACAGCTTTTGAATTCGCCGTTCCGAGATTTCCCATTTTATAGCAGCTTCTTTAACTGATATGTAATCCATTTCACCCTCCATAACATACGCACATCCGTACAATACAATGTCTATGTTATATTCGCACATATGTATTTTGTCAAATTTACAAATTCGGCAAGCAATGCAAACTTGTACAAGTTTGCGTATTTTCACAGATTTGCCCTAACCAGCAAACCCGCGAAAACGCTTGTTGGTGACAAGTCCCCAAGCTCCTAAAGATCGCCACCTGCGGTGACGGCTGCGCGTTCTGCGAACGCTGAAAAAATCAAAAAACAACATTCCTAACATAAAAAAACTCTATGCGAAAGATTCCTCAATCACATAGAGTTTTTTATTTTTCCGTTTACCCGGCATAACTCATAGTTTTTATAATGTTTCCTTATGAGCTACTGCCTTTCAGCGGCCTCTCTTTGTTTCGTTTAGTGACAATGATGATATTATTTTTTCCCCGTGCTTCCGAAGCCGCCGGCGGCCCGTTCCGTGCTTCCCAGCTCCGCCGCGGCCTCAAGCTCGACCCTCGTCACCGAGGCGAAGACCATCTGCGCGATGCGGTCGCCGGGTTCGATCACAAAATCCTCTTTGCCGAGGTTCACGAGGATTACGCGAATTTCTCCACGGTAATCCGCATCGATGGTCCCCGGCGTGTTGAGCACGGTCACGCCATGCTTGAGCGCGAGGCCGCTGCGCGGGCGCACCTGCGCCTCGCAACCCGCAGGCATCTCAAGATAGAGCCCCGTGCCCACGCAGCCGCGCTCCCCCGCCTTTATCACGGCGGCTTCGCCGGCGCGGATATCCATGCCTGACGAACCGGGGGTCGCATAGGCTGGAAGAGTCACTCCTTCAGCCGCTTTGACCTTTACGGTTATCTTTTCCATTTTTAGTTCTTGCGCTCCCTTTCAAAACGGCGCGCCGGACGGCCCTGCCTGTCGCCTTCGGAACTTCCGCCGCGCGGACGGTCATGCCCGCGGTCGCCGCGGTCACGGTCTCCGCGATCACGGTCGCCCCGGTCGCGTCCGCCCTCACGACGCTCGCCGCCGCCCTTCGGGAACTGCGAATATCTCTCTTCGCGCGCCTTTTCCACGGGCACCTGCTCGCTGAACTCGGGATCGAGCGCAAGTTCGTCAAGTTTGTCGAGGATACGCTTGCGGCTCAGGTTGACGCGGTGCATGTCGTCGATCTCCTTCACCGTCACGAGCACCCGGTCGCCGATCTCAAAGGCGTCCTCGAGCGTCGGCACGCGGTAGTTGCTGATCTCGCTCACGTGAAGCAGTCCCTCTTTGCCGGGCAGCACTTCGATGAAGACGCCGAAGGAGAGCATCCGCGTCACGGTGCCGACAAAGGTCTCACCAGCCTCCACTTCACGGACGATGTCCTTGATTATCTTGACGGCCATCTGGGCCGCGTCGTCGTTGACCGCCGCGACGCTGACGCGGCCGCTGTCCTCGACGTCGACCTTGGCGCCCGTCTGCTGAACGATGCCGCGAATCGTCTTTCCGCCGGAGCCGATGACGTCGCGGATTTTTTCGGGATCGATATTGAAGGTGACGATCTTCGGGGCGGTGGGGGCGAGGTCGGGACGCGGAGCGGCAATCGCGCCGTCCATTATGTCGAGTATCTGGAAGCGGCCCCTCTTGGCCTGGGTCAGGGCGTCCGTCAGTATCTGGCGGGTGATGCCGCCCGCCTTGTTGTCCATCTGCAGCGCGGTGACGCCGTCGCGCGTACCGGCGACTTTGAAGTCCATATCGCCGTAATGGTCCTCCAGACCCTGGATGTCGGTGAGGATGCAGACCTTCCCGTCATCGGCGATCAGTCCCATCGCGATGCCGGCGACGGCCTTCTTCACCGGCACGCCGGCCGCCATCATCGAGAGGCTGCCGCTGCAAACGGAGGCCATCGAGCTGGAGCCGTTCGACTCCAGAATGTCGGAGACCTGACGCACGACGTAGGGGAATGACTCGTCGTCGGGGAACACGGCGCGAAGCGCGCGTTCTGCGAGCGCGCCGTGCCCGATCTCACGGCGTCCGGGGCCGCGCATCGGGCGTACTTCGCCTACCGAATAGGGCGGGAAGTTGTAATGAAGGATGAATCTCTTCGAGGGTTCGTCGAGCTTGAGGCCGTCCATCATCTGGTCGTCAAGTCCGATCATGCCGAGGGTGGTGACGCCGAGCGACTGGGTCTCGCCGCGCGTGAAGAGCGCCGAGCCGTGCGTCATCGGCAGGATGTCGACCTCGCAGGTAATCGGGCGAAGCTCGTCCATCGCGCGTCCGTCGGCGCGCTTTCTATCCACCACGAGCAGCTTGCGGACCGCCTGTTTGACCATCTCGTCCATCAGCGAGGCGATATACTTCGCGGAGTCCGGATAGCTTTCGGCAAACTGATCCTCGGCCTTCTGCTGGGCCGCGGCGATCGCGGCGCCGCGCGCCTGTTTCTGGTTGATCTGCACCGCCGCGTATATTTCGTCGGTGAGGTTTTCCTTCACCCAGTTATCGATCTCTTCGATGACCGCGGGCGCGGGAAGCTGCGCCTTCGGCTTGCCGATCTCGGCCACCACGCCCTCGATGAATTCCACAATCTTGCGGACCGCTTCGTTCGCGAGCTCCATGGCGTCTACGAGAAGGTCTTCGGAGACCTCCTTCGCCCCGGCCTCAACCATCGTGATGCCGCCCTTATGGCCGGCGACTACCAAATCCAGCGTACTGTTGGGGATATCGGTCTCGTCAGGGTTGACGACGAGCTCGCCGTTTATGCAGCCGATACGCACCGCCCCGATAGGGCCGTCCCAGGGAATGTCGGAAATCGCGAGCGCCAGCGAGGCGCCGTTGATGCCTAAGATGTTCGCGGGGTTCTTCTGGTCGACTGACATGACGGTCGCCACGACATGGACGTCGTTCCTCATCCACTCGGGGAAGAGGGAACGGATGGAGCGGTCGATCATGCGTCCGCTGAGGATCGCCGTCTCCGAAGGACGCCCCTCGCGCTTTATAAATCCGCCCGGAACCTTGCCGGCGGAATAGTAACGTTCTTCAAAGTCTACGAGCAGAGGGAAAAAGTCGAGTCCCTCGCGCGCCTTCTCCGCGAGCACCGTCGTCACAAGCAGCGCCGTGTCGCCGTGTCTCGCAAGCAAGGCGGCGTTCGCCTGTTTCGCGAGACGTCCCACTTCAAAGGACATCTTCTTACCATATAAATCAAGTTCAAAAATCTGTTTCATATTCTTCCTCCTACCTATTATCTTCAACAATTAGAAGGATAACACAAAAATATAAAAAATGGCGAAAGGATATACCTTTCGCCATTCAAATCTTTCAAATTTTCCGTGATTTTGATTAGTGACGCAGCCCCAGGCGCTGAATCAGCGTCTGATAGCGCATGAAGTCCTTCCTCTTGAGGTACTGAAGAAGCTTGCGGCGCTTTCCGACCATAATGAGAAGGCCGCGGCGGCTGTGGAAGTCCTTCTTGTGCTCTCTCATGTGCTCGGTGAGCTCGCGGATACGCGCGGTAAGAACCGCCACCTGCACCTCCGTAGAGCCGGTGTCCGCCTCATGTGTCTTGTACTCCTCGATTATCGACTGTTTCTTATCCTTATCGATCATTTTTATCACTCCATTCTGAGCCTGTATCGCTCGATTTCCCTTAACTCAGGCAGGTATAAAGACGCCTGTCCGTGTAGAGGGCGCATGTATATTACCAGAAAAGCAGCCCCAATGGCAAGCGTTTATTTAAAAGACGCTGCATAACGGCAATGCTTTTTTCTAGAACCGATTATACTCGCATTGTGCGAGAGGGGTAACCTCGCCGTCTTATAACGGAGGTTTATATGACAAAGATGAAAAATGTTTTTCCTTGGCGCGTTATATTTATCATTGTCTTAGCTGTTCCGTGACGGGAGCGTATGTTGGACGAAAACTATGGCTGCGCCGCTTGCGATTGGCAATAGATTATTGCTCATCAACAAAAAATTCCATTGACTTAGCCCCGGTTAATTTATAGAATTTTATTATCATTAACAAAATAAATCCCAATGTAAAGAGAAAGGGGCAAGACAGCTATGGCGAAGTACATCATGGCATTGGACGCGGGTACCACCAGCAACCGCTGCATCCTCTTCAACGAAAAGGGAGAAATATGCAGTGTGGCTCAGAAAGAATTCACCCAGTACTATCCTCACGCAAGCTGGGTAGAGCATGACGCGAACGAAATCTGGGCCACTCAGCTCGGCGTCGCCATTGAAGCGATGGCGAAGATAGGCGCGAAATCGACCGACATCGCCGCAATCGGCATCACGAACCAGCGCGAAACGACCGTCGTCTGGGACAAAAACACCGGAGAGCCAGTATACCATGCCATCGTCTGGCAGTGCCGCCGGACATCCGAATATTGCGACAGCCTCAAGGCGAAGGGATTGGGCGACATGTTCCGCGAGAAGACCGGTCTCGTCATCGACGCCTATTTCTCCGGGACAAAGCTCCGCTGGATACTTGAGAACGTCCCCGGCGCGCGCGAACGCGCGGAAAAGGGAGAGCTGCTCTTTGGAACGATCGACACCTGGCTGATCTGGAAGCTCTCGGGCGGCAAGATCCACGTAACGGACTATTCAAACGCTTCGCGCACGCTGCTTTATAACATAAAAGAACTCAAATGGGACGACGAAATCCTCGCCGAACTCAATATCCCCAAATGCATGCTCCCCGAGGTCAAGCCCTCCAGCGCCGTTTACGGAGAGACGGACGAAGCGCTCTTCGGTGACCCGGTCAAGATCGCGGGCGCCGCGGGCGACCAGCAGGCGGCGCTCTTCGGGCAGGCCTGCTTCACGCCGGGAGAGGCCAAGAATACCTACGGCACCGGCTGCTTTATGCTGATGAATATCGGCGACGAAGTAAAATATTCCAAGAACGGACTGGTCACCACGATCGCCTGGGGGCTTGAGGAGGGAAAGGTCTCTTACGCCCTCGAAGGCTCGATCTTCGTCGCCGGCGCCGCGATACAGTGGCTCCGTGACGAGCTCAAGATCGTAGACTCCTCGCCGGATTCGGAATACTACGCGACGAAGGTCGCAGACACCAACGGCGTCTACGTGGTTCCCGCCTTTGTGGGCCTCGGCGCTCCCCACTGGGATCAGTACGCGCGCGGCACGATCGTCGGACTGACGCGCGGGGCAAACAAGTCGCACCTCATCCGCGCGACGCTTGAATCCCTCGCCTATCAGACCTACGACGTCCTCAAGGCGATGGAAGAGGACAGTGGCATCAGCCTCGCGGCGCTCAAAGTCGACGGCGGCGCCTGCAAAAACAACTTCCTCATGCAGTTCCAGTCGGACGTGATACAGGCTCCGGTGCGCCGTCCGATGTGCGTCGAGACGACGGCGATGGGCGCGGCCTACCTCGCGGGACTCGCGGTAGGGTACTGGAAGACCAAAGAAGAGGTGCTCAGCAACTGGGCCATCGACAACGAATTCAAGCCGGGGATGTGCCCCGAGAAGGCCGGCGAGCTTATCAAAGGCTGGAGAAAAGCGGTCAAGTGCTCATTTGGCTGGGCCAAGGATTAATCAGCAGCTTCAGCATACCGATATTACAAAACAGACGGGGCACGGCAGGCTCGCAAAAGGGCGGGCCTGCCCCGTCCCATTAAGACAGGCAGAACATCCACGCAACTGGAAGGGCATGATATTAATGTATGACGTCTTGATCATCGGAGGCGGCGTCGTGGGGTGCGCCGTTGCCCGTGAGCTCTCACGCTATCGCCTCAAAATCCTTCTGCTGGAAAAATCGTCGGACATCTGCGCCGGCCAGAGCAGGGCGAATACCGCGATCATCCACGGCGGCTACGACGCCAAGCCGGGAACGCTCAAGGCGAAGTACAATGTCGCCGGCAACGCGATGTTCGACCGCGTCTGTTCGGAGCTGGAAGTCCCGTACAAATGGAACAGCTCGCTCGTCGTCTCTTTCAGCGGCGAGGACGACTCCAAGCTTGACGAACTGCTGGAACGCGGCCAAAAGAACGGCGTTCCCAAGCTTTCGATAATCGGCGCCGAAGAGATCTGGCGCAGGGAGCCGCACATCTCAAGGAAAGCCGCCAGAGCGCTGCTCGTGGAGACGGGAGGCATCGTCTGCCCCTACGGCCTTACGATCGCCTACGCGGAAAACGCCGCGCGCAATGGGGTGACCTTTATCAGAGAGGCCGCCGTGACGGAGGTAAAAAAAGAGAGCGGCGCATGGCGCGTTGTAAGCGGGGGAGGAACCTTCCGCGCCTCCGCCGTGGTAAACTGCGCCGGCGTCCATTCCGACGAGATCAACAATATGGTCTCCGAGGACAAGTTCCGCATCACGCCGCGCCGCGGCGAGTATTACATCGTGGATAAAAAATACGCCGGATATTTCAACGCCGCGATCTTCCAGCTGCCCACGAAGATGGGAAAGGGCATCCTCGTCACCCCCACCGTGGACGGCACGCTGCTGGCCGGCCCCACCGCCGAGGATATCGAGGAACGCGACGACACGCGGACGACCCGTTCCGGCCTCGACAAGGTGCTCGCAGGAGCTTTCAAGACCTGGGAGGAGCTGCCCGCGCGCGCCTTCATCACGACCTTCGCGGGAATACGCGCCCACTGCGACAGGGACGACTTCATCCTCGGAGAGGCTCCCGACGCGGAATTGTTTTTCAACGCCGGCGGCGTCGAATCGCCGGGGCTCACCTCCGCTCCCGCGATCGGGTGTTATCTGGCCGAGCTGATCGCCGACAGGCTCTCGGCGGCGAAGAATCCGCGTTTTGACCCCTTGCGCCGCGCCATTCCCCCGTTTAGGGAGATGTCGAACGAAGAGCGGGCGCGCGCGATCGCGGCCAACCCCGACTACGCCAAGGTGGCCTGCCGCTGCGAAACCGTGACGGAGGCCGAGATACGCCAGGCGATACGCCGCCCCGTCGGCGCGCGGACCGCAGACGGCGTCAAAATGCGCGTCAGGGCGGGCATGGGACGCTGCCAAGCCGGCTTCTGCACGCCAAGAACGATTGAGATCCTCTGCGAAGAGCTGGGGCTTGACCCGCTCGAAGTGACAAAATCCGCCGGCGCCTCCAAGCTGCTCTCGCATTATCTTTTTGAAAAGGAGGCGTCGCCCCATGAGTAAGGCGGAACTGGCGATCATCGGCGGCGGCCCCGCCGGGCTTGCCGCCGCGGCGGCCGCCTACGAGGCGGGCTGCCGCGACATCCTCATCCTGGAGCGCGAAGACTGTCTCGGCGGCATCCTGAAACAGTGCATCCACAACGGCTTCGGCCTCCACACCTTCAAGGAAGAGCTTACGGGGCCGGAATACGCGCAGCGGTACATCGACAAAATAATCGAATACAACATCCCCTACCGCTGCGGCACGATGGTAATCGGCATCACCAAAGATAAAAAAATCACCTGCGTCAGCCGGACGGCGGGGCTTGAGGAGATAGAGGCCAAGGCCGTCATTCTCGCGATGGGCTGCCGCGAACGGCCCCGCGGCTCGCTCGGCATCCCCGGATGGCGCTGTTCCGGCATCTACACCGCCGGTACCGCGCAGCGCTTCGTCAACATGGAGGGCATCATGCCCGGCAAAAAGGCGATGATCCTCGGCTCAGGCGACATCGGCCTCATCATGGCGCGCCGCATGACCTTCATGGGCGCTGAGGTCAAGGCCTGCGTGGAGCTGATGCCCTTCTCCGCCGGCCTGAAGAGAAACATCGTCCAGTGTCTCGACGATTACGGCATTCCGCTGCTGCTCTCACACACCATCGTCGACATCGCGGGACGGGAACGCCTTGAGGGCGTCACGGTGGCGGCGGTAGATGAAAAGCTCAGGCCGGTCCCCGGTACGGAAAAATATTACGAATGCGACACGCTGCTGCTCTCCGTCGGCCTTATACCGGAAAACGAGCTTTCGTCCATGGCAGGCGTCGATATTTCCGGTGCGACGAACGGCGCGGTCGTCGATGAATCGCTGCGCACCTCTGTCGACGGCCTCTTCTCCTGCGGCAACGTCCTCCACGTTCACGACCTCGTAGACTTCGTCTCCGAAGAGGCGGCAAAGGCGGGAGAGAACGCCTGGCGCTACATCAAGGGAGAGCTGCCGAGCGGCGGAGATAAAATCGCCGTCTCCTCCGGGCCGGGGGTCATGGGCGTCGTGCCGCAGTACATATCGCGCGCGGCGCGGGGAGAGGTCACGATGATGTTCAGGCCGCGCGGCGTTTATAAAGACGCCTCCGTGGTGGCGGAGGCCGGAGGGAAGAAGATAATCTCGAAAAAGCACCGCATACTGGCCCCCGGAGAGATGGTCTCCCTGAAATTCGACACGGCCCTGCTCAAAGACCGCCCCGAAGCCAAGGAGATCACCGTCAGCGTGGAGGTGCGGTCATGATAAGGGAGCTGACCTGCATAGGCTGCCCGATGGGCTGCCAGATAACGGCGGAGGTAAAGGACGGGGACGTCGTCTCCATCAGCGGGCAGAGCTGCAATATCGGCAAAAAATACGCGAATGAGGAGCTGACGCACCCCACGCGCATGGTCACCTCGCTGATGGAGGCTGTCGGCAGCAAAATGCCGCTCTCCGTCAAGACTTCCCAGCCGATCGCCAAAGAAAAGATTTTTGAATGCCTCGCGGAGATCAGGGCGGCAAGAGCCCAGCTCCCCGTCCACATCGGCGACGTCATGATCAAAGGAGTCTGCGGAACAAAGACGGATATCGTCGCCACCAAAGAATTATACTAAAATGCAAAAAAGTCGATATATCAACGGGCAGCGGGGAGGGCAAATTCCCCGCCGCCCGCTTTTTTATGTGTCAAAAAGAGGTTTTTATGTTATAAATATCAATAACGTATCATCTTGGATCACGTAACATCAAGCAGTATAACAACGCTTTACGGAGGAGATCTTTGCCATGCCATCACCATGGAACCTGCCTAATATGCTGAGCCTGTCGCGGGTATTTCTCGTGCCCGTCATCTTGGTCTTCCTGACCCTGAGGACGCAGTTCGGGTTCATTGAGGGCGTCAACATCGGAGACCTCATCGCGGGGCTCGTGTTCATCATCGCCTCGATAACCGACGCCGCCGACGGACATATCGCGCGCAAGAGGAACCTCGTGACGAATATGGGGAAATTTATCGACCCTCTCGCCGACAAGATACTGGTTATCGCCGTGCTGACGGCGCTTGTCGAGCTTCACCGCTTTCCGGCCTGGATGGTCGTCGTCATCGTCTCGCGCGAATTCATCGTTTCGGGGCTGCGGATGGTAGCCGCGTCAGAGGGCGTGGTGATCGCCGCCTCCAAAGGCGGCAAGCTCAAGACAGTTACCCAGATAGTGGGAATCATAATGCTTATCTTCAATATCCCCTACGCAATGGCGGTCATGTGGATCGCCGTCATCCTCACCGTGTGGTCCGGCGTCGATTACGTGGTAAAGGGCGCGGACCTGCTCAATTGAGCGCCAGACAGAATACGCGGGTATGAAGAGGCCGCCGGGGCGAAAGCCTGCCGGCGGCCTTGCTATATATCATCAAAATTCTTTATTCAATAACCTTAAAGATCATGTGAATCTGCCCCTCGCCCTCGTCAAAGACGTCGCAGGAGAGCTCGTACTTGCAGTCGCCCTCGACGCGCCAGAGGTATTCGCCTCCCGCGGCGGAAAGGCGGGACCGGAATCCCTCCGCCAGCATCTCCTCGCGATACATGGCAAAATCATCGGGCGAGGCGGGGGATACCCTTACGTGCAGCCCTCCGTCGGCCTCCTCCTGCGACACCGCGCCGCCGCAGCGCCACAGAGGGAAGGGCCGGTAAAGTTCCGGCCACTCGCATGGTTCGGCCAGAGCCGCCCGCGGCGGCACGGCGGTCCCGCACTCCGGACAGAACTTCGCTCCCTCGGGGACGGCCGCCTGACACCCCGGACAGCGGGACTGCGCGGACATTATCTGTTCGTAAAGCGTCTGCTCCGGAAGCGGCTTCCCGCACTCGGAGCAGAACTTCATGCGCGCGGGCGCACCCGTTCCGCAGTAAGAGCAGATTCGGACATTCTTCGACGCCTCCGCGCCGTAAGTCTCTGCCGTCTTTTGCAGCTGCGCCGCGGCATCGTTCAGTATCTGCGTATTTTTGGCGATATTTTCCTTGGCCTGGGGAGCGACGGCGTCAAGCACCTTATCTGTAACGGCGATCTCGACCGCCTGACCTATTCCCTTGAAAATGGCTTTGTCTAAAAACCCCATCCTTCGGCCCTACGCCAACCTGGCGCCGCATTCGTTGCAGAACTTGGCGCCCTCTTCGGCCTCCGCTCCGCATGACGGGCAAAGACGCTTTACCGGCTGCGGCGGCGTGTCGAGCCTTGTGCCGCATTCGCTGCAGAATTTGGTCCCTTCCACGTTTGAAGCGCCGCAGGAGGGGCAAACCTTCTCCGCGGGGGCGGCGGGAGCCGCCGGCGCCGCGGGCTCGTTGGCGGCCTTTATGCGGCCGATCTCCGCCTGCGCTTCCGCGATGGCCTGATTATGGGCGTCGATGCCCTGGCAGAGCTCGATGATGCCTTCGTCCACGGTCTCTCCGCCCGCGTACTGCGCGTAGAAAAACTCGCCGATCTTCTTCATCTTTTCAGCAGCCGCCGACTTTTCAGAACTGATCTTGCTGTGGAGCTTGGTAGTCTCGATCGCCTCGTTCGTTTTGTCTCCGATCGTCTTTGCAAAGTCGTTCAGTTTGTCAAAAAATGCCACGGTAACTTCCCCCTCTATAGGTTAACGTACTTAAATGGTGATTTATGACTTTATCGTATCACTATAAAACTAAAAACACAATAAGAACATCGCGCCAAACAGAGCAAACGCCTCGAGCCTTTTGATAAAAGCATTGAAGAGCGGGTAATACCGGGCAGCGGCGACTTTCGCCCGCGCACGGCAAAAGAAGGCCGCGGCAATAATTTACGGCAGAAGCGGTTTACGCACAGGACAAGTTCGCATCAAAAATCCGCGGGCGCAGCGGCGCACACCGGCCAAAAGAGCCAAAAAGGCGAATCTGCCCGCCAGCGGGGAGGTTTAAACAGCCTATGATTTGACCTTTGACTCTGTCCCTTTCTTTAGGCGCGCGATATTCGCCCGGTGGCGCCATATTGAGAGAAAAGCGAGGAAAAACGAGGCGACGGTATAGGGGCGCGGCATGCCGAAGCAGGCCGTAAGACCGGCCGCGGCAAGGAGCCCTGTCATGGAGGCCACCGAAACATACTTCGTCGTCTTCATCACGGCATACCAGACGACGCCGCCGATAATCGCGGGCCACGGCATAAAGAAGTGATAGAAACCGATCACCCCGAAGGTCGTCGCCACCCCTTTGCCGCCTTTGAATCCAAGCCAGAGCGGGAAATTATGCCCCAGCACCGCGCATACGCCCGTGAGGGCCAGCACCGCGGGCGCGGAGACGAAACAGGAAGCCGCGAGGACCGTGAGCCCGCCTTTAAGCATGTCAAAGACGGCGACGGCGACCGCCCACCTCTTCCCCATCAGCCTGCCGACATTGGTCGCTCCGATATTGCCGGAGCCGAAACCGCGGATGTCGGCTCCCTTTATATATTTCGCGACCAGGAAGCCGGTTGGACAGGACCCGGCAAGGTATCCGATAAAAGCCCACAAGACGGCGGTCATTAAGATCATCTCCATACGAAATTTTATGATGAAAACAGGCTCGTTGTCATAGTAAATTTTACGATAGAGAGAAATGCAAGTCAAATGAGGCTGACCGCCGGCCAAGCGGCTCCGGACGGCGGCGTCTTGCGCCCGCGTGCGGAACGGGAAGGCCGCGGCAAACATTTACCGGAGGAAAACGCTTTCGTTTCTCTTGATATTTTTAGGGCAATTTACGCCAAACGCCGCAAAGACGCCTGAAAAAATACGCCGCCCGGCGCGCGGGGCGGCCTTTCACGCGTTTGCTCCGAGGCAGCCGCGCTCTCCTGAATTTCGCTCCGCGTCTCTATGCCGTTATAAGCAAAAAGAACCGAGGCTGCGCGGAAACGCCGATAATTGTATTTTACTGTATTTTAAATTAATATTCGTAAAATAAAATATATTAAAAATAACCGCTGATAGGATAGATTTTTCATACATTGACCGAAACGGCGCCTTTATTTTGGCGCGCCGCGTATACGCGAATACTTTCATCACGCGGCGCGCCGCCCCCATTTAAGGCGGTTTTGCGGCCGCAGGTTATTTTACTGATAAATTTACTTTTTAAATGTTTTATAAAAAATATCTAAAATAACATAAATAAATTAATTTAAACATCGTTATAATATTAGAAAAATAAAGCATGCCCGTCAGGCAATCAGCGCCAGAGCTGCCAAGCGCGGCCGTCTGCATATTCATTTTTATCTTTAGCATATTTCTTAACAATGCCCGAAAGGAGGGGAGGGCGTCACCGCAACGTGAGCAACACGGCAAACGCCGTGATCAAACAATCTTAACGACAGTGAAGGGAGATTAAGAACATGAGCACAGTCAACCACGAACCGCGAAGACCATCTTTGATTTTATCGATAGGCGTATTTCTCGCAATTGCGGCCCTGATAGCGGCGGCGGTTCTCGTATGGGAGACGGACATTCATATCGTCCTCATTATGGGAGCGCTTCTGGCGGGGCTCATCGGCGTATTTTATCTCGGTTACGATTACCTGACGATCGAGAAGGGCGTCATTGACGGCATCATGGTAGGCATGCAGGCCTGCCTCATTCTTTATACCGTCGGCCCGCTCATCGGCACGTGGATCTGCAGCGGCGTCGTCCCCAGCATGATCTACTACGGACTCTCAATACTTTCGCCTTCAATATTCCTCTTTGCAACGCTCTTTATCTGCTCGGTCGTTTCACTGGCGACCGGCACCTCGTGGGGCACGTCCGGCACGGTCGGCATCGCGCTCCTCGGCATCGCCATGGGACTTGGCATCCCCGCGCCCGTTACGGCAGGCATCATCATCTCCGGCGCTTACTTCGGAGACAAGATGTCGCCCCTGTCTGACACGACGAACCTCGCCCCCGGCGTCGCCGGCACGGACCTCTTCCAACACATCCGCGCGATGTGCTGGACCACCGGACCGACATACGTCATCGTGGTCATAATCACGTTTGTGATCGGCTTCCGCTACGCGGGCGGCACGCTGGACTACGCAAAGATTGAAGCGATTCAGAACATCCTCGCGGCCGAATTCTGGATCAGCCCGATATCGCTCATCGCCCCCCTCGCGGTCATCGTCCTCTCCGCGATGCGCAAGCCCGCCCTGCCCGCCCTCTGGGTCGGCATCTTCATCGCCGTCGTCTTTGCCCTCGTTGAGGGGACCGGCTTCGGCGACATCCTCAATATCATGCA
>JAEXGR010000050.1 GCA_023450745.1 Synergistota bacterium | reverse complement strand
TAGGCTTGCGGATTTGCGTAATTTAACGTTATAATGTCCGTTGCACATAATGGGGTGTAGCCAAGCGGCCTAAGGCATCGGACTTTGACTCCGACATCGATGGTTCGAGTCCATCCACCCCAGCCATATTTTTTTAGCAAAGCAAGCCGTATCACACGAAAACGTGTTTTTGAAGGGAGCCGGAAAAGTGAATCAGCCAAAAAAACCGTTTGGGGTTCTGCTCTTGGCTGCGGGAAAAGGCACGCGGATGCGCAGCACAACCCCAAAAGTCCTACATCTGATGCTTGAAGAACCCATTCTCTATTATCCTCTGAGAGCGGCGCAGTGCGCCGGCTTTGAGGATATTGCCGTTATGGTAGGCTTTGAGGGCGAGGCGGTGGAAAAGTGGACTAAAGACAACTTCCCCGCGGCGGCGATAATATGGCAGCCCGAACAGAGAGGCACCGGACACGCGGCAAAGCTGGCGCAGGGCTGGTGGCGTAATTTTGAAAACGTCATGATCCTCGCGGGAGACGCGCCGCTGATAAAGCCGGAGACGCTCTCCTTTTTTGCCGAGCGCCACGCGGCGGACGGCAGCGCCTGCAGTTTTCTGAGCTTTGACCTTGAGGACCCCGCGGGATACGGACGGGTTATCCGCGAAGGCGGCAGGGTCCGCGTCGTGGAGCATAAGGACGCCACGGAGGAGCAGCGGACGGTAAAAGAGGTAAACAGCGGCATGTATATCTTCAATACCGAGGCTCTCGCCGATGTGATAGATCAAATATCCTGCGCCAACGCGCAGCGCGAATATTACCTGCCGGACGCGCTCGCGCTGATCGAGTCCCGCGGCGGCCGGGTGGAAGCGGTGAAGGCCGACCACGCGGAGGAATTTCTCGGCATAAACGATCAGCTGCAGCTCGCGGCGGCGGCGCGGATCATGCGCGACCGCATCGTAACGGATTTGATGATGAATAACGGCCTGCAGTGCATGGACCCCTCCAGCCTGTGGATTGGCCCGAAGGTGAAGATCGGCCGCGGCGTCGTCATTCACCCCTCGGTGCAGCTGTGGGGAGAGACGCTTATTGAGGACGAAGCCTTCATCGGGAGCTTTACCGTGCTCCGCGACGCGGTTGTGCATGCGAAGGCGAATATCAAGGGCTCCGTCCGTCTCAACGATTCGACCGTGGGGCCGCGGGCCTCGGCCGGTCCCTTCGCCTTCATGCGCGAGCATGGAGAGCTGTTGGAGAACGCTCATATGGGTCGTTTCGTAGAGATAAAGAAGAGCCGCGTGGGCGTCGGTTCGAAGGTGCCCCACCTCTCGTACATCGGCGACGCGGAAATCGGCGATAATACGAATATCGGCGCGGGAACGATAACCTGCAATTACGACGGCGAAAAGAAGAACCCGACGAAGATCGGACGGGACTGCTTCATCGGCAGCGATACGATGCTTGTCGCCCCCGTCACTCTGGGTGACGACGTCTCGACCGGGGCCGGCTCCGTAATCACCAGCGACATCCCCGACGGCGCGCTCGGCGTGGGACGGGCGAAGCAGACGAATATTGAGGGCTGGAGCCGCCGGCGCAGAGTTAAAAAGAAAAAGTAAATAAGAAGATAAATATTTACGGGATTATACTAAGGAGGAAAACAAAATGTCCGCAGGATTACGAGAGGTAAAAATATTTTCGGGCAGCGCAGATCCGCAGTTTGCGGAAAATATCTGCATGAATCTCGGAGTGCCTCTTTCCGCATCAAAATTATTCAGATTCTCCGACGGTGAAATCGGCGTTTCCATCGAAGAGAGCGTTCGCGGGGCAGACGTCTATGTGGTGCAGCCCACATGCGAGCCGGCCAACGAGCACCTTATTGAGCTGCTCATCATCGTGGACGCGCTCAAGAGGGCCTCTGCCTATCATGTCAACCTTGTCATGCCCTACTTCGGCTACGCGCGTCAGGACAGAAAGACGCGTTCCCGCGAACCGATCACCGCGAAGCTGATCGCCAACCTTCTTGAAAAGGCCGGCGCCGACCGCGTCATCGCAGCGGACCTCCACGCGGGACAGATACAGGGATTCTTCGACATTCCCGTCGATCACCTGACCGGTATTCCCCTGCTCGCTTCGTATTTCCGCCGCATTCTCGCGAAGGAGATCGAAAGCGACCTGGTGACCGTGGTCTCCCCGGACATCGGCGGCGTCGTGCGCGCGAGGAAATTTGCGGAACAGCTCAACAACGCCGACCTCGCGATCGTCGACAAGCGCCGTTCGCACGAAGTGGCGAACCAGTGCGAGGTAATGGAGATCATCGGCAATATCGACGGCCGGACCTGCATCCTTGTGGACGACATCGTGGACACGGCGGGCACGATCGTGAAGGCGGCGGAAGCGCTCAAGGAGCGCGGCGCGAAGGCGGTCTACGCCTGCGCTACGCACGGGGTTCTTTCGGGGCCGGCGATCGACAGAATCAAAGGTTCCGTCATCGAAGAGATGGTCCTGACCGACACCATTCCGCTCAAGGACGAGAAGAAGACCGAAAAGATAACGGTGCTCTCAATCGCCCCCCTCTTTGCCGAGGCGCTTAGGAGGATACATTCAGAGCATTCAGTGAGCATTCTCTTCCGTTAAGAGCGGATGCGGAGATCGTTTTAGAAAAACAGAAGTGTAAAAAATACTGAGGAGGAAACACCAATGGCTAAGAATCAGACAGTAAAAATCGACTTCACGAAGAGAGAAGTCACCGGAACGGGCGCCTGCCGCAAGATCCGCTCAAAGAATCTCACTCCCGTGGTACTTTACGGCCCCGACTACAAAAGCGGCCTTGCCGGCACCGTCTTGACGAAAGCGATCGCCCCGGTGGCGAATAGCGGACATAGAGAAACGACGCTCATCGAACTCGCGATCAATGACGGCACGACGGCCTCCGCGCTTATCCGTGACGTGCAGCGCCATCCGCTTACGCGCCAGATTCGCCACATCGACCTCTATCAGGTCCTTAAGGGCCACAAGGTAAAGGTCGAAATCCCCGTCCGCGTCGAGAACGCGGAGGCGGCGAAGGGCGTCAAAGAGGGCGGACTTCTCACGCACAGCACGCGCCTCGTCCTCGTCGAGGTCCAGCCCAGCGATATTCCCGAAGAGATCGTCGTTGACGCGAAGGATCTCGAAATGGGCGCCGAAGTCTTCGTGAAGGACCTTATCGTCCCCGAAGGCGTCGCCGTCCTGACGGACCCCGAGATTCTCGTTCTTCACATCGCCGCCCTCCGGTCGTCGGACGACGAGGCGGAAGCGGTCGAAGAGGAGAGCAAGGAAGTCGAAGTCGTTGCCAAGGGCAAGGCGGCCAAGGAAGAGGAATAATCGGTCTGCAGACTATATAGGCGGTTCGCGCGGCAGCTTGACGTCGGCCTTTATGGCCGATGTCGGGCTTTGCCGCCGTTTTGCGCCTATGGCCCGGATTTTTGACCCGGGCGGCGGATATCGCGGTTTACGGTTAAAGACGCTTAGTATATGTTACGCGTCTTTTGTTTTATTTATGGGATGATGAATCATGAAATTGATCGTTGGCCTGGGAAACCCGGGATATGAATATGTATGGACGCGCCACAACGCCGGATGGACGATCGTCGATTCCTTTGTGGCGAGGCTGGGTCTGCGGGAGCCGCAGATCAAGTTCCGCGGCGCCTACTGGGGGCCGGTCATTTGCTGCGGTGAGCGCGCCGCCTTTCTCGAGCCGCACACGTACATGAATCTGAGCGGGCTCTCCGTGGGCGAGGCCGCGCGCTATCAAAACCTGGAACCCGCGGATATTCTGGTGATATCGGACGACGCCGCGCTGCCTTTTGGCCGCATCCGCATGCGCAAGGGCGGCTCGGCCGGCGGGCAGAACGGCCTGAAGTCTATTATCGGCGCCCTTGGGACGCTCGACGTGCCGCGTCTTCGTATCGGCATCGGCTCTCCCGACGGGCGGATGGAACTCAAAGACTGGGTCCTCGGCAAGATACCGCCGGAGCAGCGCCGGGAATGGCATAAGATAGAGGACGCCGCCTGGGAGGCGCTTGAGCTTTGGCTCAAGGGCGATATCGACCGGGCGATGTCGAAAGCGAACGGCTTCCGGTTAAATGACGGAGAATAAAGATACCGGCCAGGGAAGCTCCCTCGCCGCGCTTGACGCGGAGCTTTGGCTGCGGAACAGGGGGGTGCACCTCGCCTCTAAGGGGGCGATGCGTCCTTGGGTATGCCGCGGAATAAAATACCCCCTGCTCGCGCTGCTGCCGGACGCGCGCCAGGCGCGCGACTTCGCGGCGGACGCCGAAGAGCTGGGAATATTTGACAATGTAAAGATACTTCCGGAGATGATACTGGCCGAGGATGATTCCAAGAGCGAGGCTCAGCGGATCGTGCGCGGCGACGTCCTGGAGGGTTTCAAATACAAGGGCGGCGTTCTCGCCGCCACGCCCGCCTCGCTCTTGGCGCCCTTTTCGACGGGCGGGGATTATATCGAGATCGAATGCGGCAAAGAGGTCGGCCGCAGCCGCCTCATCGACTGGCTCGCGCAGAAGGGCTACGAGCGCAGCGACCTGGTCTGGACGCCGGGGCAGTTTGCCGTCCGCGGCAGTATCGTCGACATTTTCAGCCCCTCGGACATGTATCCGGTCCGGGTAGAATTTTTCGACGACGAGGTGGAGAGCATCCGCTTTTTCGTCTCCGAGACGCAGAAGAGCTTGCGCACCATCCGCAGGAGCGCGGTGCAGAGCCTTGTCTCAAAATCCGACCATGTGCTGGAAAATTATTTTCCCGCGGATATGCGGGTGATTTTTTTTGACCCTCACGGCCTCGACACGACGGCGGAAAATGCCGTCTGGCTCTGGAAGAGCCTCGATCGCGAGGGGGCCGTGCCGTGGGAGGCCTGGGAAAAGCTCTGCGCCGGTCTCACCGCCTATAAAAGGCTCCGTATCCTTCCGGATGTCAAAAACTGCGCCGCGCGAATGGCGGTCATGCAGTTTCCGAATTTTCGGGGCAAACTAAAAGAGGTTGAGCTATACTGCCTCTCTTTGCTCAAAGAGGGTTTCAAGATCAAAGTCGTCTCGGAGGCCGAGCGCAACCTGCAGTGGGCGCGGCTCAATGGCTTTGATGCCTGCGAGGGGATTCTGAGCGAGGGCTTCATCGACCACGACGCGAAATTCGCCGTAATGACCGACCTCGAACTCTCGGGCATCACGGTGGCGAGACGGCGCATTGAAAACCGGGCGCCCAGCGACTGGGGGGCGGGGCTCATTCCCGGCCAGTGGGTCGTCCATGACGAATACGGCGTGGCCGTTTATCTGGGCGCGGAGCAGGTGAAGACCGCGGAGGGCGAGCAGGAGTATCTCATTCTGCAGTTCGCCGAGGAACGCCGGCTGCTCATCCCCGTGATGCAGTTCCATAAGATCTCGCCGTGGTCGCCGCTGCCGGGGCAGGAGCCGGCGGCCGACAACCTGAAAGGCTCGCACTGGAAGCGGGCCGCCTCAAAGGCGAAGCTGCTGGCGGAACAGGCCGCCGCGGAACTTGTTCGGATATACGCCGAGCGCGAGGTGAGCAAAGGCTTTTCCTTTCCCGATAACCGGGAGATGATGCGCGAACTGGAGGAAAGTTTTACCTATAAAGAGACCGTCGACCAGCTTCGGGCGATCGAAGACGTGGAGCGCGACATGGAGCGCCCCGTGCCGATGGACCGCCTCGTCGTCGGCGACGTCGGCTTCGGCAAGACCGAGGTCGCAATCCGCGCGGCGGGCAAGGCGGTCTTTGCGGGAAAACAGGCGGCGATCATGGCGCCGACGACGCTGCTCGCGCAGCAGCATTTTGAGACCTTCACCGCCCGATTCGCGAATACGCCGATACGCGTAGAGGCGATATCGCGCTTCGTCTCCCTTGGGCAGCAGAAAAAAATCTTGCAGGATCTCAGCGAGGGCAAGGTGGACATCCTTATCGGGACCCACCGCATACTGACCGACGACGTAAAATTCAAGGATCTCGGCCTTGTGATCGTTGACGAAGAGCATCGTTTCGGCGTCATGCACAAGGATCACCTGAAAAGGTCGATGCCCGGGGTCGACATGTTGATGCTCTCCGCGACGCCGATTCCGCGCTCGCTTTCGCTTTCCATCAGCGGACTGCGCGACATGTCGGTCTTGCAGACGCCGCCGCAGAGAAGACTGCCGGTCATCACCGTCGTGCGGCCCTTCTCCGAGGAGCTCCTGAAAAACGCGGTGCTGCGCGAAAAGAACCGCGGCGGGCAGATATTCTTCGTCCATAACAGAATAAACGACCTGCAAGAGCGCGCCGTCATGCTCAAGCGCCTCTTCCCAAAGTTCAACATCGCGGTGGCGCACAGCAAAACGACGGAGTCGGCGCTTGAAAAGACGATGTCCGAATTTGCCGCGGGAAGGATAGACATCCTTGTCTGCACGACGATCGTCGAAAGCGGGCTGGACATTCCCGCGGCGAACACGCTGATCGTCGACGACGCGCACGAACTCGGCCTCGCCCAGATGTACCAGCTGCGCGGACGCGTCGGACGCCGGGAGGAGCAGGCCTACGCCTTTCTGTTCTATCCAAGCGACGTCCATATTTCCGTCGAGTCCAGTGAGCGGCTCGAGGCCATCGCCGAGCTTGACGAACTCGGCGCGGGTTACCAGCTGGCGCAGCGCGACCTGCAGATACGCGGCGGCGGCGACCTGATCGGCATCTCGCAGCACGGCAACTCCAGCAAGATCGGCTATCAGAAATACTGCGACCTGCTCGCGGAGGAGATCGCCAAAATAAAGGGGACCTACCGGCCGCAGATGGCGCTGGAGATCGGCTTTCCCGTCTCCATTCCCGGCGATTATCTGCCGCAGGAAAATCTGCGCGTCACCCTCTACCGCCGGCTGCTGAAGGCCGATTCGCTCGCGGAGGCGCTTGCGCTGCGCGAAGAGACGGAGGACCGTTTCGGCAGGATTCCAAGCGAGCTTGATTTTCTGTTCAACGTCGCGGTGATTAAAGGCGCCTCTTACGAGCTGGGGCTTACGAAGATGGTCTGCAGCCGCTACGAGCTGGTGCTGCAGGGGCGCCCCGACGGAGCGTGGGAGCGGCTGACGCTGCCGCCCAAATGGCGGCGGCGCCTTGACGGCTTCATCGGCCCCGGCGGATTTCCGGGAATTAAGGATATCGCGCGGATAATTCAGGAACAAAATCCCGCGTCAATCTGCTAGAATAGTGCAGGCGGGAGGGATCGTCCATGCGGGAAGAAAAATCTATGTCGGAAAAATTTGTTAAACTTGTCGAAGTGATGAAACGTCTCAGAGCGCCGGACGGCTGCCCCTGGGACCGCGAGCAGGACTATATGTCGCTGCGGCGCTATATAATCGAAGAGGCCTACGAGCTCATTCAGGCGATAGAAGACGAAAACATTCCGAACATGTGCGAGGAATGCGGGGACCTCATGCTCCAGGTGGTATTCATCTCCTGTATGGCGGAGGAGCGCGGCGACTTTACGATCGCGAACGTGATGGACGGCCTGACCAATAAGCTTATCAGACGCCACCCGCACGTCTTTGGCGATGTAAACGTCAAAGACTCCGACGACGTGCTCCGCAACTGGGAACAGATAAAGTCGGCGGAACGCCGGGGCAAGGAGGAGGACTCCTCCTATATGGCGGGCATTCCGCGCGGCATGCCCGCGCTGCTGCGCGCCTACCGGATACAGGAGCGCGCCGCGAAGCCCGGCTTCGACTGGCCGAAGGGCGACGCCGCCCCCGTGCTGGCTAAGGTTGAGGAGGAGCTCGCCGAACTGAAAGAGGCGATGAGCTGCAAGGGCAAAGAAGAGACGGCCGAGGAGCTGGGAGACCTGATCTTCGCCGCCGTCAACCTCTCGCGCCATCTGGGAATCGACCCCGAGATAAATCTCCACCGGGCCTGCGAAAAATTTGCCGCCCGCTTCAGGAATGTGGAAAAGTCGGTTGAAAAATCCGGCCGTCCGTGGAAAGATTATACTCTGGACGAGCTTGACGAGTTTTGGAAAGAAGCAAAAAATAAATAAATTTGGAGGAATTCTTATGACCACAGAAGAGAAAATCAAGGAAGTACTTGCCAACCACGTATCGCCCGCGCTCCAGTCGCACGGCGGCGACTGCTCCTTCGTAAGATACGACGAACCCACCGCCACGCTTTATGTCGCGATGGAGGGCGCTTGCGGCAGCTGCCCCTTCGCGCTCGAGACGCTGCGCATGACGGTCGAACAGGCCGTAATCGCCGAGGTGCCCGAGGTCAAGGCGGTAGAAAGGGTATAGGCGAACTCTAAAGTAATGAAAGAAACGAAACAGGAGGCCGAAAATCTCCTCTCGCTCACCGACGCCTCCGTCGTGAAGCTGCTGGCCGAGCATGAAGAGATCCTGCGCCTTGTCGAGCAGAGCTTTCCCGTGAAGGTATACGCGCGGGGCAGCTCGCTCTCTATTAAAGGCGACGACGAAGGGCTGATAAAAAAGCTGGAGAACCTGCTTGTGCAGTACGCCGAGCTTTCGCTCTCCGGACATAAGTTCAACAGCGCCGAGATACGCTACGGGCTCCACAGCATACAGAAGGGCGAGACGGTGAACCTGCGGTCGCTGTACAACGACATCGTCTGCATCAGCAACAGGGGCAAGGCCATCCGCCCTTATACGAACGGACAGAAGGGCTATATCCAGGCCATTCGCGACAACGATATAACCTTCGGCATCGGCCCCGCCGGCACCGGCAAGACCTATCTCGCCGTCGCCCAGGCCGTCGCCTATCTGAAGTCCGCGAAGATCAGCCGCATAATTCTCGTGCGTCCCGTCGTCGAGGCGGGGGAGCGCCTGGGCTATCTTCCCGGCGATATGAACGAAAAGGTCGCCCCTTATCTGAGGCCGCTCTACGACGCCTTCTACGAGCTGCTGCCGGCGGAAAGGTTCGACCGCTATTTTGAAAAGGGCGTCATCGAACTCGCGCCGCTCGCCTATATGCGCGGACGGACGCTCAACGACAGTTTCATCATCCTCGACGAGGCGCAGAACACGACGCCTGAGCAGATGAAGATGTTCCTCACCCGCCTCGGCTTTGGTTCAAAGGCCGTAATCACGGGGGATGTCACGCAGGTCGACCTGCCCGGTACGAAGGAATCCGGCCTCAAAGTCGTACAGGATATCCTGAAAGGAGTACCCGGGGTCTCCTTTATCAAGCTCAACGACGGCGACGTCGTGCGGCACGAGATAGTACAGAGAATAGTGAGGGCCTACGAAGACTATGACAGACGGAGAGCAGAAAAACAGGCTGAAAGATAATCTAAAGACGATATTCAGCAAATTTTCCTTCAAGCGCGAAAACAGGCAGTACATACTTTTTCGGGCTGTCCTCCTCTGTGTCGCCGCGCTGCTCGTCAGCGTCAACTGGTACATGTTCGACCGGAGGGAAAACTATCAGATAGGGATTCCCTCCGAGAAGACATATTTTGCTCTCACGTCGGCGCGTTACGAGGACCGGGCGGCTACGCTGGAGCTGCGTCAGCGCGCCGCTTCGCGCATCATCGACGTCATGGTGCAGGACGAAAAGATCGCCTCCGAAGTCTCCCGCCGTCTCGAGCTTCTTGAAAAGGGCGAGCTCCGGCAGCTGTTCAACGCGCCGCTGCTCAATATCTACAACAAGCAAAATTCCGCTTCCCAAAAGTCGATTGTCGACGCCGCCCTTGAGATCGGCCGGAAGGTCCGCGACGAGTCGACGGACCGGGAACAGCAGACCACCCTCATATGGAAATACCTCAAGGAGACCAGGCTTTCGCAGTCCGAGCGCAACGTCGCCTTTCAGATGCTCGACGTCGTCCTCAACCCTTCGCTCCAGTCCGACGGTGAAATGGTCCAAAAGCTGCGCGACGATGTCGCCGCGCAGATTCCCTCCGTCATAAAAGAAATCCGTCCCGGCTCCGTGCTGGTACAAAAGGGGCAGGTCGTCACCCCCTCGCTCGCGAAGCTTCTCGCCTCGCAGGGATACCCCGACGCCGCCTTCCCCTGGAAGCATCTCATCTTTATCCTCGGCGCGATTACGATCTGGAGCTTCTGGCCGGTGTGGATCGCCAGCGGCCTGCGTGAAAAGCTCTCGATGCGCGAGTGGGTATATATCGCCGTCGTGCTCTCCGTCGTCTGGACGTTGGAGGTTGTCTTCGCGCGCCTTGGCGGTTACTCGATGGCCGTGCTCGGCCTCACCGGCTGGCTATGCCTCACGCTGCCCGTCTCGCTC
Source organism: Synergistota bacterium (assembly GCA_023450745.1). GTDB lineage: Bacteria > Synergistota > Synergistia > Synergistales > Synergistaceae > Cloacibacillus. Next base: position 13,716 of record JAEXGR010000050.1, on the reverse strand, counting down.
TCATTCCATATTATTTTCGGCGGCGGCGTGATCAGCGTCATTATCGCCTTCGGCACCAACCCCGGTATCGTCTGTCTCGGCTGCATCCTCGCCTCCTTTGCCGCCGGCATCGGGCGCATCCTCTTCATCGACCCGCCCAACCACCGGATCACGATCTGGCGCAACCTCTTTTTTCTCGGGCTCTGCCTCGGCGCCGCCTCAATCTGCATACACTGGGGGCTCGGCCTCTATTTCGATTATAACCTCGCCTTGGGGGCGGTGCTCTTCAGCGCCATCTGGGGGACCATCGTCGTCGCGCTGCTGCCGCTCTGGGAAAACGTCTTCGACGTTCTCTCGCCGCTGCGCCTGCTTGAGCTGAGCCATCCCTCACAGCCGCTGATCAAAAGGCTGCAGATGGAGGCCCCCGGCACCTACAATCACGTGCTCATGGTCGGGACGCTCGCCGAGGCGGCGGCGGACAAGCTTCACATGAACGGCCTTCTCGTGAGGGCGGGCGCCTACTACCACGATATCGGAAAGCTGAAAAACCCGCAGTATTTCGTCGAGAACCAACGCCACGGAAAAAACATCCACGACAGCCTGCCGCCGACGCTCTCGGGGCAGCTGCTGATATCGCACGTAAAAGAGGGGCTCGACATCGCCGCGCAGACGAACCTTCCGAAGGCGCTGCGCCGCTTCATCAGCGAGCACCACGGCACCACCTCGCAACGGTATTTCTATGAAAAGGCGAAGGCGCTCGGAGAGAACGTCTCCGAGGCGCAGTTCCGTTATCCGGGGCCCCGGCCGCAGTCGCGCGAGACGGCGCTGGTGATGCTTGCCGACTCCGTGGAGGCGGCGATTAAGGCGCGCAACAAGCCCTTTGAAGACAACAGGGAGTTCTCCGATTTTATAAACCAGGTCATACGCAGCAAGATCGAGAGCAACCAGCTGAACGACGTCGACTTTACCATGAAAGAGATGTCGCTGATCACGGAGGCCTTTATGGAGGTCTTCCAAGCGACCTACCATTCGCGCGAGGTAAAAAACATCAACGAAATAATCAAAGAGGCGAAGCTCAAAGAAGCGGCGCGCGGAGAGGCGGCTCCTTCGGGTCCTGAAAGCGCCGCTGCCCCCGCCGCCGGCGAGAAAGAGATGAAAGAGGAGGATAAAGATGGAGACGACGATACACTGCGGTGAGATATTCAACGAAACGAACAGCACCATGTGCTGCGGAGAAAGGATAAAGAAGCTCGAGAAGATCTTGTCCGCATATCTTGAAGAGACAAAGATCCTCCCCGCGGCGGCCGCGGAATGCGAAATATCCCTCACCTTCGCGGGAGAGGACCAGATCGCCGAGATGAACGAAGAATACCGCGAGGTCTCCGGTCCGACCGACGTCCTCTCTTTCCCCATGTGGGAGAACGGCGAGGGCGGATTTGAGCCGCCGGAGGACTGGGAGCGGCTTACGCTCGGCGACATCATCGTCTGCCCCGCGATTGTCGCAAAGAACGCCGAAGAGAATGGCCGGAGCGCCGAGAGCGAGACCATCCTCGTCATCTGCCACGGTTTCCTTCACCTCATCGGCTTCGACCACGCCGACGAGGCGGAGCGCGAGCGGATGTGGCAGGTTCAGGATTCTCTGGTCGCCAAATTTTTTTCCGAGGCTTGACGATATGGACGAGGGCCGGTTACTGAGCGGCGAAGCCGCGAAAAAACTCCTCGCCGAGGCGTCGCGGGCGCGGGCGGCGGCCTACGCCCCCTATTCCGGCTTTTGCGTCGGCGCCGCGCTGCTATTTGAAAACGGACTTACCGTTTCCGGCTGTAATGTGGAGAACGCAAGCTACAGCCTGTCCATCTGCGCGGAGCGCAACGCGATGACTACCGCCCTCGCCAAAGGGCTGCGCCGGCCGCTCGCCGTCGCCGTCGCGGGGCCCGAGGGCGCTTTTTGCCCTCCCTGCGGCGCCTGCCGCCAGTTTCTCGCCGAGTTCAACCGCGATATGGCCGTCGTGCTCAAAGAGGCCGGAGAACCCGTGATTTATACATTAAAAGAGCTGCTGCCGCTTTCATTTTCTTTGGAAGAAAACTGCTGAATTGCGGCGCGGACCGAAAGAGTGTGAATATGAATGAGTGAAGATAAAAAATTCCACAGCGGTTTTGCCGCCCTGCTTGGACGTCCCAACGTCGGAAAGTCGTCGATAATCAACGCGCTGCTCAAGGAGAAGGTGGCGGCGGTCTCCCCGAAGCCCCAGACTACCCGCAACGCGGTGCGCTGTATCTACACCGCGGACCATGAGCAGATCGTCTTTGTGGACACTCCCGGCATCCATGTCCCGAAACACGCGCTTGGCGACTTTATGATGAAAGAGGCGGAGGAGTCCCTCCTGCTTGTGGACGCCGTCTGCTATGTCGTCGAAGCGCAGGACCGCGCGGTGAGCGAAAAGGACGAGCTCATCCTCAAGGTGTTGGAGAACATTTCCCAGCCGATCGTTCTCGCCGTGAACAAGACCGACAAGTTAGCGGCGTTCGACGATTATAAAAAAGCCGCGGCGGTATATGAAAAATACATCAAGCCCGCGGCCGTCGTCCCGGTGTCTGCGAACAACGGCCGCGGCCTCGGAGAACTCGCCGCGGCGATCAGCGCCCTGCTGCCCGAACAGCCCGCGATCTATCCGGAAGATATGTTGATGGACTCCACCGAGCGTTTCCTCGCCTCCGAGGTCATCCGCGAAAAGATCTTCCGCCATACCGACGAAGAGGTTCCTCACGGCGTGGCGGTGATAATTGACGAATTCAAGAGCCCCGATGAATTTCCCGATAAAAAGGTCTGTGAGATCCGCGCCACGATCATCGTCGACCGTCCGGGACAGAAGGGGATCATTATCGGCAAAAGCGGCGCGATGCTGAAACAGATCGGCAGCGAGGCGCGTAAAGAGCTTGAAGAAAAATTCGGCTATCAGGTCTTCCTGCAGCTCTGGGTGAAGGTCAAGCCCGGTTGGCGCAAGTCGCCGGAGGAGCTGCGGCGGCTGGGGTACAATAGTTGATCCCAGTCCGGCTGCCGCAGGGATACTACACAAAGACGGGAACGGTGCTTCTGAGAAGGGACTCCTCCAAGGAGGGACAGTCCCTTCTGCTTTTTATGCGCGAGCTGGGGCCGCGGTGGGTCAGCGCCCCCTCGGCGACGGGAAAAAACCGCTTCGGCGGCTCCACCGAACCGCTGACCTGGAGCGAGTTTTCCCTCTACCAAAGCCCCTCAAAGCTCTACCTGCAGGGAACGGCGGTCAAGGAGGACTTTTTGTCGCTGCGCTCCTCGCCAGCCGCCATCCTTTGCGCGCTGCGCCTCTATAAGCTCGCCGCGAAAGAGGCGCCGCTGGATTGTGAAAACGACGCGCTGCTGCGGATGCTCTGGAGCGCGCTCGTGCAGCTGCGGGAAAAATGTCCGTCCCACATCGTCGAGTTTCGATTCACCTGGCGGCTGCTGAACGTTATGGGGATCGCCCCCTCTCTCGATCTCTGCGCGGAATGCGGCCGGCGGCTCACCGAAGGCGGCCGCCTGACGCAGGAGGGCATGCGCTGCCATAAATGTTCGCCAAACGGCGGCGAGCCGGTAAGCGCCGCGGAGCTTTTGGAGCTGAAGGGCGCCGTCGGCCTTCCACATGAAAAATTCATTCTCTGGTCGCGTGAAACGCGGCAAAAAGATTGTTATCTTAAGAATTTGAAAAAATTATCGCCATATTTTAGCAATATGCGCTAAAATAGTCCAAATATAGAAAAGCAGCACTCATCAAAGGAGGCAACAGAAGGTGAATTTTCAAGAAATAGTTATGCGCCTTGAGCATTTCTGGGCTTCTCAAGGCTGCGTCGTCCAGCAGCCTTACGATTTGGAAGTGGGAGCAGGTACCATGAATCCCGCGACGACCCTGCGTGTTCTTGGTCCCGAGCCCTGGCGCGTAGCTTACGTTGAACCTTCCAGGAGACCCACAGACGGAAGATACGGAGAAAACCCCAACCGGCTTCAGCATTATTATCAGTACCAGGTCATCATTCAGCCGACGCCCGACAACATCCAGGAGATGTATATCGAAAGCCTCAAGGTGCTTGGCATCGACCCGGCGGAGCATGACATCCGCTTTGTCGAGGACGACTGGGAAAACCCGACGACCGGCGCCTGGGGGCTTGGCTGGGAGGTCTGGCTTGACGGCATGGAGGTCACGCAGTTCACCTACTTCCAGCAGATGGGCGCGATCGATATGGACGTCGTTCCGGCGGAGCTCACCTATGGGCTGGAACGCATCGCGATGTTTGTCCAGAAGGTCGACAACGTTTATGACCTTCAGTGGGTTGGAGAGGTCAAATACGGCGACGTCCACCACAAAGGCGAGGTCGAACATTCGACATATAACTTTGAGATTGCCGATACAGAGATGCTGTTCAACCTCTTCAATAAATACGAGGCGGAGTCAAAGCGCGTGCTCGAAGCCGGACTGGTGCTTCCCGCCTATGATTACGTCCTTAAATGCTCGCATTCCTTCAACCTGCTTGACGCGAGAAACGCCATCAGCGTCACGGAGCGGACCGGCTACATCGGCCGCGTGAGGAACCTCGCCTCCGCCTGCTGCCAGGCCTATGTGAAACAGCGTGAAGAGATGGGATATCCGTTGATGGGAAAATTTGACAAATATGAAAAAGGAGGCGCACGCTGATGTCAGACCTTCTCTTTGAAATAGGGACAGAAGAAATCCCCGCAAGGTTTATGCCGAAGACGCTTGCCGACCTTGCCCAGTATACCGAGGAGGAGCTCTCCGGAGCGCACATCCCGCACGGAGAGGTCAAGTCGGAGTGCACGCCGCGCCGCCTCGTCATCACCGTAAAAGAACTCGCCGCGCATCAGGAGGATTCCGTCGAGATCTCAAAAGGGCCGCTGAAAGCTCAGGCCTTTGACGCCGGCGGCAATCCCACCAAGGCGGCGCAGGGGTTTGCGCGCAGCAAGGGCGTCGACGTCTCGGAGCTGAAAGTCGAGACCGTCGGCGGCGCCGAGTATGTCGTGGCGGAAAAGCGCACGAGCGGTCAGCCGACGATGGACGTCCTGCCGCAGCTCCTTGAAAAGATAATCCACCGCCTCTCCTTCCCGAAGAGCATGTACTGGGCCGACAAGGCGGTACGCTTCGCGCGTCCGGTGCGCTGGCTTTTGGCCCTCTACGGCGACCGCCCCGTCGACGTCTCCTTCGGCAACGTGAGAAGCGGCACGACGTCGCGAGGGCACCGCTTCATGGGCTGCGATTCCGTGCCTGTGAAAGATACCGCCTCCTACGCCGCGGCGATGCGGGAAAACTTTGTCATCACCGACCCCGAAGAGCGTAAATCGATGATACTCGCCGGCATCGCCGAGATCGAAAAAGAACTGGGCGCGAAGGTTGCCGTCGACCCCGAGCTGCTTGAGGAAAACGTACACCTCAACGAGTATCCGATTCCGTTTTACGGCAGCTTTGACCGGGAATTCCTCGACATCCCCGCCGAGGTGCTCATCCTCTCCATGGCCAAGAACCAGCGCTACTTCCCCGTCCACGACGCGAACGGAAAACTGATGGCCAACTTCATCGGCGTCAGCAACAACCGGGCGAAGGATATGAACGTCGTGCGCGAAGGCAACGAGAGAGTTCTGCGCGCGCGCCTTTACGACGCCGCCTTCTTCTGGAAAGAGGACCAGCAGAAATCGCTCGACACCCGCGCCGAAGAGCTGAAAAACGTTACCTACCAGGAACAGCTGGGGTCCGTCTACGACAAAGTACAGCGGATCAAGAAGCTCACCCTCTGGCTTGCGGACGAGCTTGGAAGCGACGTCGACCGGGCGAAGCTCGCGCGCGCCTGCGACCTCGCGAAGGCCGACCTCGTCACGAATATGGTCTATGAATTCTCCGACGTGCAGGGGGTAATGGGCCGTGAATACGCGCGCAAGGCGGGCGAACCCGAAGAGGTCGCCCTCGCGTTATACGAACAGTACCTGCCGCGGTTTGCGGGAGACGAGCTTCCCTCCCAAATATCCGGCGCGCTGCTTGGCATCGGCGAACGCCTCGACACCCTGACGTCGATATACAAGATCGGGCTGGAGCCGACCTCGTCGCAGGACCCGTATGGCCTGCGGCGCGCGGCGAGGACGATCAATGAGCTTATCTGGGGGCTGTCCCTCGACATCGACATGGACAAAGCCCTTGAGACGGCGGCCGCTCAGCTGGCGCTCAAGCCCGCGCGCCTTGAAAAGATGAAGGCCTTCATCGCCCTGCGCCAGCAGGTACAGCTGCGCGAGAAGGGCTTCAGCCACGAGGCGGTGGCGCTCGCGATGCAGACCGTGCCGAGCCGTCCGCTGCAGATATACCGTCTTGCCGAGGTTCTTACGCGGGCGAGCGGCGAAGCGTGGTTCGCCGAGCTGATTACGGCGGCGGTCCGCGTTAAGAATTTGCTCTCCAAGGTAGAGGAAGAGGTCGGCGCCGTCGACCCCGCGAAATTTACCTCGGAGGCCGAGAGAAGGCTTTACGAGGAGCTTGGCAAGCTGACCGAGGAGGCGAAGAGCGCCGTCGAAAGACGTGAGTGGGAAAAGCTCGCCGCGACGCTGGCAGAGCTCGCGCCGGTCATCGCTCAGTTCTTCAACGACGTGCTCGTGATGGACCCCGACGCCGCGGTCCGCATCAACCGCGTCGCTTTGCTTAAAGAATGCCAGGCCTTCTTTATGCAGATCGGAGATTTCAGTATATTGAAATAATAAGGTTTGGGCGTAAATGGTGTTACAATAGCGAGAAAGCACCAACTAGTGATAAATAGCACCGCAGTGTTTTACTATTCTCTCTTGAGGAGGAAACAACATGGTTGAAGCAAAAAAGTACATCTATGACTTCAGTGAGGGCAGCGCTGACATGCGTACGCTTTTGGGCGGCAAAGGCGCTAACCTCGCCCAGATGTGGAAGATAGGACTTCCAGTACCTCCGGGTTTCATTATCACGACCGAAGCCTGTCATAAGTACTGGGAAGAAAAGGATTTCATCGCCGGCATATGGGGCGATGTCGAGGCTGCGGTGGCAAGAGTGGAGAAGCTCGCCGGCAAAAAGTTCGGCTCCTCGGAAAATCCCCTCCTCGTATCGGTACGCTCCGGAGCGCCTGTCTCCATGCCCGGAATGATGGACACGATCCTCAACCTTGGCCTTAACGACGAGACCGTCGCCGCCCTCGCGAAATCGGCGGGCGACGAGAGATTCGCCTATGACAGCTACCGTCGTTTCATCCAGATGTTTTCCGACGTAGTCCTTGAGGTAGACCTGGAAAAATTTGAGGAACGCCTTGCGCAGGCGAGAGAGAACGCCGGCGTGCAAGAAGATTACAAAATCCCCGCCGAAGAACTCAAAAAGCTCGTCGTCGACTATAAAAAAATCGTCGAAGAGGCCGGCTGCGCCTTCCCGACCGATCCCTGGGTGCAGCTCCGCCTCGCGATCGACGCCGTCTTCCGCAGCTGGAACACGCCGCGGGCGATCACCTACCGCAAGATCAACAACATCCCCGCCGAGTACGGCACGGCGGTGAACATCGTGACGATGGTCTTCGGAAACCTCGGAGACGACTGCGGTACGGGCGTCTGCTTCACGAGAAGCCCGTCGAACGGCGAAAACAAACTCTTTGGGGAATACCTCATCAACGCGCAGGGAGAGGATGTCGTCGCGGGTATCCGCACGCCCGTTCCCATCGCCTCGCTCGCTGAGGCGATGCCCGAGGTTTACAAAGAATTCCACCGCATCGCGAAGCTGCTTGAGACTCATTACCGCGACGCTCAGGATATAGAATTTACCGTTGAGAGAGGAAAGCTCTACATCCTCCAGACCAGAAACGGGAAACGTACCGCGGCGGCGGCGGTGAGGATCGCGATGGACATGCTCCACGAGGGACTCATTGACGCGGAGACCGCCGTCTCCCGCGTCGCGCCGGAACAGGTAGAGCAGCTGCTTCACCCGCAGATCGACCCGAAGGCGAAGCGCGACGTCATCGTAAAAGGACTTCCCGCCTCTCCGGGCGCGGCGGTCGGCAAAGTCGTCTTCGACGCCGACGAAGCCGCCGAGCGCGGCGGCAAAGGCGAGGCGGTCATCCTTGTCCGCCCCGAAACGACGCCCGACGACATTCACGGCCTCTTTGCGGCTCAGGGCGTCCTTACCAGCCACGGCGGTATGACGAGCCACGCGGCCGTCGTGGCCCGCGGCCTCGGCAAACCCTGCGTATCCGGCGCGGAGTCCGTTAAGATCGACCTTGCCGCCGGTACCTTCACCGTCGGCGGCGTCACCGTCAAAAAAGACGACTTCCTCACGCTTGACGGCAGCATCGGAGACGTCATTCTGGGTAAAATGGCGCTCATGGAGCCGCAGTTTGACGAGAACTTCCGCGAACTCCTCGAAGACGCCGACAAGATCTCCAACCTGCAGGTCTGGGCCAACGCCGATACGCCGGAAGACGCCAGACGCGCCCGCGGCTTCGGCGCGAAGGGCATCGGCCTTTGCCGTACAGAACACATGTTCATGGCCGCCGAACGCCTGCCGGTCATGCAGGAAATGGTCGTCGCCACGACGACGGAAGAGCGTATAGAGCAGCTCAACAAACTTGAAAAAATGCAGGAAGAGGACTTCCTCGGCATCTTTGAGGCGATGGAGGGACTGCCCGTAACGGTGCGTCTCCTTGACCCGCCGCTCCACGAATTCCTGCCGAAGATTCCCGAACTGACGAAGGCTCTTGAGGAACTTGATCCCGCGAGCGCCGAAGCGAAGAAGATCAACGCGACGATCGCGCGCGCAAGGGAGCTCCATGAGCAGAACCCGATGCTCGGCTTCCGCGGCTGCCGTCTGGGCATGATCTTCCCTGAAATCTATGAGATGCAGGCGAGAGCCATCTTCAACGCGGCCTGCGCGCTGACGAAGAAGGGGATCAAGGTCATTCCCGACATCATGATCCCGCTCGTCGGCACCCAGGCGGAGATGAAAAGCATGCGCAAGCTGGTTGACGAAATCGGCGCCGCAGTGATCAAAGAAAGCGGCGTGAAGCTTGAATACATGGTCGGTACGATGATCGAGTTGCCGCGCGCCGCGCTGGTCGCCGACCAACTCGCCGAATACGCGCAGTTCTTCAGCTTCGGTACGAACGACCTGACGCAGACGACCTTTGGCTATTCGCGCGACGACGCCGAGGGCAAATTCCTTGGAGAATACGTCGAGATGGGCGTCTTTGAAGAAAACCCCTTCGCGCGTCTGGACCGCGACGGCGTCGGCGCCCTGATGGAGATCGCCGTTGGAAAGGGCCGCTCCGTGCGTCCTGGGATTCAGCTCGGCATCTGCGGAGAGCACGGAGGCAACCCCTCGAGCATCGCTTTCTGCAACAAGCTTAAACTCAACTACGTGAGCTGCTCGCCCTTCCGCGTACCGGTAGCGAGACTGTCCGCGGCCCTTGCGGCGCTGGGTGTGTTGAAATAGACAGACGGCCTGTGCCGCCAGCAGAGTTAACCTAATCATTGGGGCCGTCTCCCGCGCAACGAGGGAGGCGGCCCTCTTCATCATCAGAGACGAAGAGGTCATGGAAAAACCGCATGCGCAAGCGAGAAGTAATGCTTATTCGCGCGGGGTTGTACAGCTTTGCCTTTGTTGACTATAATAAGAGCGTTGGGTATCTATCGGCGGGGGTATCCGGCAAAGCGGCCCCGGAACGTGGCTGCGATACCTTAGGTGATGAACCTGCCCCGTAATGGAGAAAATAATAGATGACGATACGCGAACGTTGGGAAGAGATCGAAACCAGGATACTTGCGCCACAGGCTTGCCAGGCGGTCAACAGCAAAGGACGCGCGCGTCCGGAGGAGCCCTGTGCGATACGCACCTGCTTTCAGCGCGACAGAGACCGCATAATACACTGCAAATCATTTCGCCGGCTTAAATACAAGACCCAAGTGCTGCTGCTTCCGGAGGGAGATCACTACCGGACGCGGCTGACCCATACTCTTGAGGTATCCCAAATCGCGCGGACCATCGCGCGCGCGCTGCGCCTCAACGAGGACCTCACCGAAGCGATCGCCCTGGGACACGACCTCGGACATACGCCCTTCGGCCACATGGGCGAGACCGTGCTGGACAGACTTGCAAAACAAAATGGACTGTCCGGCTTTCACCACGCGGCTCAAAGCCTCCGGGTCGTCGATTGCCTCGAGAAAGAGGGACGGGGGCTCAACCTTACTTGGGAGGTGCGTATGGGCATCATCCAGCACTCCAAGGGACAGGTTGACGTGCGTTCAGGCTACGACCTGACAAACCCCACCACGATGGAGGCTTGGGTGGTGCGTATCTCCGACTCCTTAGCCTATCTTAACCACGATATTGACGACGCGCTGCGAGCCGGCCTTATTGACGACAGAGAGATAACTGCCGAAATGAAAGAGGTCGTCTCCATACCGAACTCCCGGAGGATAAACGGCATGATCATGGACGTGATCGAAAACAGCACGCGGACGGCGGTCAGGTTCAGCGACGAAATGCTTGGCTACATCGAAAGACTGCGCTGTTTTCTCTACCGTCATGTCTACACGCGCGCCAACGCGCAGATAGAGGATTCGCGCGTGGAACATGTGCTCACGGCGCTCTTTTGCGCTCGCATGGATAAAAACGGCGGTTCCGCCCAGGAGGCCGTCGATATGATCTCGGGAATGACCGACCGCTACGCGCTTCACCTCTTCCAGGAGACCTTTGTCCCGAGCCCTTGGCCGAAACCGAAGATATAAATACTGAATAAACGAAAAGAAGGCCGGAGCTTTGTGCGCTCCGGCCTTCTTTTCCGTATTTACGCGAATATCTATTCGATAATGTTGTACTTCTTTAACAGCTCCTGATATTTGGCCTCCATATCCGTCTGCTGGCTGGGGTCCTTTTTATAGGGTGTGGCGGACGCGCTTGGCAGCTTGACGGGTTCCTTGTCGGAGGCCTTCTTCTGCGGTATCGGCGCCGGCTCCTCCGGGTTTCCGGGCTGGCCGGAAGCCTCGTCCTGCAATGGCGAGGACTCGCCGCCGAGCTTCAAAACATACTTATTGGCGGCGGCCTCGTCGTCGATCGGCGCCAGCAAAAGCTGCGGCGCGTTATCGTCGGCCCGCGCCGCCGAGAGCGAACCTCCGTGCCAGGGGCACACGGAAGAGGGGGCATGCCCTTGAGGCAGAAGAAGCGTCGTGGCAGGGCAGCCCTCGGCGGCGATGAAGCCGGTAGTCTTGCAGACCCTGACAGATTCAACCTCGGCGTCGCCGGGAATGGAGAAAGTTGCAGGAAGGTTCATCTTCGTTACCGCGTAAGAGACGAACTCCTTCCATACCGGAAGCGCCGCGACCGCGCCGGTAGACCGTCCTCCCAGAGGCTTGTGGTTATCGTTCCCTATATAGACGACCACGACAAGACCTGGAACGCCGCCGACGAACCAAGCGTCGGTCCAGTCATTCGTCGTGCCGGTCTTGCCGAAAGTTTCATAGTTTGGGATACTGGCCCGCGTGCCGGTCCCCCAGCTCGTGACTTGCTCAAGCATCGAGCGCATCGATACGGCGGTCGTGGGGGATATGGCGTTGGTCAGCTTAGGGCCGTTCTGCTCCAGCGACTCGCCGCGCTGGGAAAGGATCTCCTTTACGGCGTAAGGCTCCACCCGGTAGCCGTTATTTGCAAAAGTGGCATAGGCGACCAGCATCTCCAGCGGCGTGAGGCTCGCGGTCCCCAGCGCTACCGAAAGATCGTCGGGCAGATAGGGGGTGGTAATGCCGATACGGCGCGCAATATCCGCGACGCGCCCGACGCCGTCGATCTGCGCAAGCCGTACCGCCGAAGTGTTGATCGATTTCGCGAGCGCGGTAAAGAGCGTGATCTCGCCGTCGTACTTATTGGAAGTGTAATTTCCGGGAGCCCACCCGTTGGGGAACAGCAGCGGGGCGTCGAGAATATGATCCACAGCGCGATAGCCCTGTTCGAGCGCCGCCGCGTAGACGACCGGCTTGAAGGCGGAACCGGGCTGGCGATAGGCCTGAGTCGCGCGATTAAACTTACTCTTGTCAAAATTCCGTCCTCCGACCATCGCCAGAATCTCTCCCGTATTTGGGTCCAGCGCGATCAGCGCGCCCTCGTGCGGCATCTTTGAGACGATTGCCTCCGCCTTCTTTTGAAGGTCGATGTCAAGCGTCGTATGCACCTTGAGGCCGCCGCGGTAAATCCGGTCTGTACCGTATGTCGGAAGCAGCTGCTTGAAGAGGATATAGGAGACGAAATAGGGGGCTCCCTCTAGAGAGATCGAATTAGTCCGTGCCGTGCGCCTGGCAAGCGCGGGCTTCTTGTCGATATAGGTGTCGTAGTCGTCCTTGGAGATCCAGTCAAGGTCCAGCATCCGGCGCATGACGTAGGCTTTCCTTGTCTGCGAACTCTTTTCATTCCTGAATGGGGAGTACTTTTCCGGAGCCGCGACAAGTCCGGCAAGCGTCGCCGACTCGTCGATTGTAAGATTTCTTGGGGCCTTTGCAAAATATGCCTTTGAAGCGGCCTCTATACCGTAAGCGCCGTGTCCCATATAAATCGTATTCAGATACATCTCAAGCAGCTGGTCCTTGGTGTATATCCTTTCAAGACGCAGAGCCAGCACGGCCTCCTTGGCCTTCCTGATGATAGTCTTTTCATTAGATAGAAAAAGATTTCTCGCCAGCTGCTGCGTTATCGTGCTTGCGCCCTGCTTCGCGCCCCGATGAAAAATATCCACGAGCAGCGCGCGGACGATGGCGACCGGCCTGATTCCCGAATGCTCGTAGAAAGAGTCGTCTTCCGCCGCCAGGATCGCCTTGACCATCCACGGCGATATCGCGTCAAGCTTTACCCAGGTCCTGTTCTCCTGAAAAAGTTGGGTGACAACCTTGCCGTTGCGGTCGTACACCGTCGTCGCGAGACTGGGCTCGTGATCCAAGATATCCTGATAGGAGGGCAGCGTGGACGTAATGTCCTTCAGGAAAAAAATCGACGCGACCGCGGTTCCGGCGCCGATAACGGCGGCCAGCAAGGCAAGCGTTGAAAATAGAGAAAAGACAAAGGACTTCTTTTTCTTTGTCTTGTGTTCTAGAGAGAAGTCCGTGTCATTACGTTTCTTATGGTACATTCTTTCTTTACCTCCGAAATTGATCGTACATACAAAAACATTATATCATACATCGATATTTTCCGACTGTGCCGCGCTGTATATATTCTACATCAGCGACCGTGGATGGGAGCCGTCCAGGCGCGGGTATTCAAGCTCATTTTGTGTTGGCCGTCCCTGAACGCGGGGGCTGTAAAAGATACCTCGCATGGCGTGGCCGCCGCCGGATAAAAATGCTTCCGCAAAGCGATGGTCAATCCTCAAAGTAAATGCAATCTGGTCAGACTAAACGCAACAAGTTGCGTTTAGTTTGAATAATATAAAACCAGCGACAGGGAAATATTAAAAAGGCAAAGAAAAACAAGAGAAAATCTAGTAAATACAGATGAAAACAGGATAATAGTCGCTTTGGCCGATAAAAAAGGGCACAGTAAAACTGACGTTGCTATAAGCCTAAAAATTTTTTCATGGTAAACGCAACGCCAATTACTTGCAAAACACAGGGTAATTTACCTCAACAAGGATGGCCTCAAGATAATATTCTTAGGCTCTATTCTTGTTTGGCAAGCTAAATGCAACAGCCTCCGC
>JAEXGR010000048.1 GCA_023450745.1 Synergistota bacterium | reverse complement strand
ACAAGGTTTATGCTCCTTAGCCGCCAGCCTTGTTTTCGGCTCCCTCGCGGAGGGGGCTCCGGCCGCAGGCCGGTGGAGGAGTTGTGACCTCCATCAACAGTACAGGCACGCTTGTCTTTAGTGATATACGAAGTAACATGGCGGGCTTAAAATCAAGGTCAAGGCCAACACTCCTTCCGGCCCGGCGGAAAACCGCCGCCGGCCCACCTTCCTCAAAGAGGAAGGCAAAATGATAAAGGCCAGCCCTATACAGGCGTTAGTTGATGTTTTTATCCGCTTCTAAAAGTAAATGCTGTTGCCCTGTACCGCACACGCGCCGCTATTGACGGGGGCCAAATTTGATGTTATCGTAAATAACCGCTGGGATAAACGGTGGAGTCTGTCATAGAGCGCGAACGCGTCTCTATTTATTCACGGCGAATAATCGTTAATAGGGGTATTTTTATACCCTGTCTTTAATGATGAGCGGGACTTCTGACGGCGGAAGTCCTGCTCTTTTGTTCCGGCGGCAAAAAATTAGGGAAGCGGGCGAGTCTTATGGATGTTTCACTGTCATATTTCCTGCAGGAGATGGCTTCAAGTTCGATCCTTACGATCACAGTTGTGCTCACGATCGGCGTCATTTTTGTCAACGGTTGGACCGACGCTCCCAACGCGATCGCCACCTGTATCACCACCCGCTGCATGAATGTCCGCTCCGCCATCGCCACCAGCGCGGTCTTCAACTTCCTCGGCGTGCTCATCATGACGCATATCAACAGTTCGGTAGCTTCCACGATCAGCAACATGGTCGACTTTGGGGGAAACACCGAGCAGGCGCTGATAGCCCTCTGCGCGGCTCTTTTTTCGATCGTCGTCTACAGCGTCGGGGCCTCTTATTTCGGGATACCGACCAGCGAGAGCCACAGCCTGATCGCCGGCCTTTCCGGCGCGGCCATCGCCATTCAGGACGGCATCGGCGGCATCAATATGGGCGAGTGGGTGAAGGTCCTTTACGGACTCGGGCTGAGCCTTTTGCTGGGCTTTATGAGTGGCTGGCTCATCTGCAAGGCGCTGACGATCGTCTGCGCGGGGATGGACAGAAGAAAGACGAATGTCTTTTTTCGCTACGCGCAGATCTTTGGCGCGGCGGCGATGAGCTTCATGCACGGCGCGCAGGACGGACAGAAATTCATCGGCGTGCTTTTTCTTGGAATGGCTTTCAGCGACGGGCAGAGCAGCGTGCTGGGGATGACCATCCCGCTCTGGCTGATGGTCCTGTGCAGCACGACGATGGGCGTGGGGACAAGCGTGGGCGGCGAAAAGATCATTCGGTCGGTCGGCATGGATATGGTGAAGCTGGAGAAGTATCAGGGCTTTTCCGCCGACCTTTCGGCGGCGGCCTGCCTCCTGCTTTCGAGCCTTTTCGGCATCCCCGTCTCAACGACCCACACAAAGACCAGCGCCATCATGGGCGTCGGCGCGGTGAAGCGCCTTTCGGCAATCAATTTCGGCGTGGTGTCGGATATGATGCTCACCTGGATATTCACCTTTCCCGGCTGCGGCCTTATCAGCTTCGTCATGGCAAAGCTGTTTATGGCCGTTCTCTGATCCGGGCAATAACATGGCGGACAAAATCACAGATAAGGAGACAAACGCGAGATGTCAAGAAAAAGGGACGCCTTCTATTTTGAAAACTTCATCACCTGCACCGGTTTCGCCTGTCAGGCGGCGCACCTTCTGGAAAAGGCGCTGACTGACTTCGACCCCGATCTTATGGAGGAGAGACTGGCGGAGATCCACAAGGCCGAGCACGCCGCCGACGAGGAGAAGCATAAGCTTCTCAATGTCCTGGCAAAGGCCTTCATCACCCCCATCGAACGCGAGGATATCATTCAGCTGAGCCAGAATATTGACGAGATGACCGATAAAATAGAGGACGTTCTGCTTCGCATCTACTGCAACAATATCCGCACGATCCGCCAGGACGCCCTCCCGCTTGTGGAGCTGCTTATCCGCTGCTGTGATGAGACCCGGCGCCTGGTCACGGAGTTCGCGAATTTCAAACATTCCAAGAACCTGCACGACCATATCGTACATATCAACACCATGGAGGAGGAGGCCGACCGGCTCTTCATCACCAATATGCACGCGCTGCATACAACCGCCGACGACCCGATAACGATCATCACCTGGCGGGAGATCTATATTTATCTGGAGAAATGCGTAGACGCCTGCGAGCATGTAGCCGACGCCGTGGAGGGCGTCGTCATGAAAAATTCCTGATCGGGCAGCGCGGCCCTGCCGCCTGTTTTTGTTTAGGGAAGCAAACGACGTAAAAAAGGAGAGGCCGAAGCCTCTCCTTTGTCTGTTACCGGTATTTTGAGAGGTATTAGAACTCTCTCGGCTGAGCGTTGTAGTGGGTATGGAGAAGGTGGTGCGACTTTTCTCCGAGCGGTTTGCCAAGCCATTTTTCGTAAAGGGCGACGATGTCGGGGTTCTTGTGCGACTGGCGCAGGGTGCTCGCCTCATCGTCACGGTAGACGGCCGCCGTGCGCGCGGCGCGGATCTCCGCGTTGACGGGCTGGGGCTGTCCGCCGCCGCCGATGCAGCCGCCGGGGCAGGCCATGACTTCGATGAAGTGGTAGTCGGCTTCGCCGGCGCGAACCTTATCCATGAGGATCTTCGCGTTTTTCAGCGTGTGAGCGACCGCGAGCTTCACGGTGACGGTCTGTCCGCCCACGGGGACGTCGACGGAGGCCTCTTTGATTCCTTCCATGCCGCGGACGGGTTCAAAGATGATTCCAGGGATGTCCTTGCCTTCGTTGAGGACGGCGTAGACGGTGCGGAGAGCCGCTTCCATGACGCCGCCGGTGACTCCGAAGATGACCGCGGCGCCGGTCGATGAACCGAGCGGGCTGTCATAGTCTTCTTCGGGGAGGTTCTTGAAGTCGATGCCGGCGTTCTTGATCATGCGCGCAAGTTCGCGCGTCGTCAGGACGGTGTCGACATCGGGGATGCCGGGGTTGCTCTGAAGCTGCGGGCGCACGCACTCGGCCTTTTTCGCGGTGCAGGGCATGATCGAGACGCTGTAGATGTCTTCGACGGGAATCCCCTGTGTTTCGGGCCAGTAGGTCTTGGCCAGCGCGCCGAACATTCCCTGCGGCGATTTCGCCGTCGAGAGGTGCGGGAGAAGGTCGGGATATTTGATCTCGATGAAGTTGATCCAGCCCGGCGAGCAGGAGGTGATCATCGGCAGCACGCCGCCGTTGACGACGCGGTCGAGGAACTCGTGTCCCTCTTCCATGATCGTGAGGTCGGCGGAGAAGTCGGTGTCAAACACCTTATCGAAGCCAAGGCGGCGCAGCGCGGCGACCATCTTGCCGGTGACGATCTCGCCGGCCGGCAGCCCGAGCGCTTCGCCAAGGGCGACGCGGGTGGCGGGAGCCGTCTGGACGATGGTGTATTTTTTCGGGTCGGCGAGGGCGGTGAAGACCTTTTCGGTGTCGTCGCGCTCACAGATGGCGGCTGTCGGGCAGACCGCGGAGCACTGTCCGCAGTATGTGCAGGCGACCTTGTCGAGTCCGAGCCCGAAGGCCGGTTCGACGATGGTCTTGAAGCCGCGGTTTACAAAGGCGTAGACGTCAAGGCCCTGGCGCTCGTGGCACGCTCTGATGCAGCGGCCGCAGAGTATGCACTTATTGGGGTCGCGGACGAGGCTGGGGTTGCTCTCGTCTTTTACCGCGGAGCGCTTCGCGCCCGTGTAGGGCACTTCGCGGATGCCGAGGTCGGCGGCCGTCTGCTGGAGCTCGCAGTCCTGATTCTTCTGGCAGAAGAGGCAGTCCTGCGGATGGTTGGCAAGAAGAAGCTCGACGACCGCTTTGCGGGTCTCGCGCACCTTCGGGGTGTTCGTATGTACCACCATGCCGTCCGCTACCGGATAGACGCAGGCTGCGCCAAGTCCGCGGCCGCCTTCGATCTCAACGACGCAGACGCGGCAGGCGCCTTCTTTTGCAAGCTCCGGGTGATAGCAGAGCTGAGGAATGCGGATTCCGGCGCGGGCTGCGGCTTCGATCACGGTAAAATCGGATGGCACCTCTACTGTTATGCCGTCTATTGTAACCTTAACAAGTTCCATATTCTTTTTACTCCCCTTCCATTAGCCGAAATTAGCCGCGCACGATCGCTTTGAACGGGCATTTTGTCATGCAAACGCCGCATTTGATGCACTTGGCCGTATCGATGACATACTTCTGTTTCGGTTCGCCGCTGATCGCATTGACCGGGCAGTTCTTCGCGCAGAGGCCGCAGCCTTTGCATGCGTCGGTGATCTTGTAGCTCAGCAGATGGTGGCACTGGCCGGCCGGGCATCTCTTCTCCTTGATATGCGCCTCATATTCGTCTCTGAAATAGCGCAGCGTGGAGAGGATGGGGTTCGGGGCCGTCTGGCCGAGCGCGCAGAGCGCTCCGGCTTTGATGGAGACGGCGAGTTTTTCGAGCTTCTCGATATCTCCGTCTTCGCCTTTGCCGTCTGTGATCTTTTCAAGCATCTCAAGCATACGTTTCGTACCCTCGCGGCAGGGCGTGCATTTGCCGCAGGATTCGGACTGCGTAAAGTTGAGGAAGAATTTCGCAACGTCGACCATGCAGGTGTCTTCGTCCATAACGACGAGCCCGCCCGAGCCCATCATCGCGCCGGCGGCGATGAGCGAGTCATAGTCGATATGGGTATCGAGAAGCTGCTCGGGGATACATCCGCCGGAGGGGCCGCCGATCTGCACGGCCTTGAATTTCTTGCCGTTCAGGATGCCGCCGCCGATGTCAAAGATGATCTCGCGCATCGTGATGCCCATCGGGACTTCGGCGAGTCCGGTGTTGTTGATCTTGCCGGTGAGGGCGAAGACCTTGGTTCCCTTTGACTTTTCGGTCCCCAGTTTCGCGTATTCCTCCGCGCCGACGCGGAAGATGTAGGGGACGTTCGCGAATGTTTCAACGTTGTTTATATTTGAAGGCTTGCCCCAGAGTCCCTTCACGGCGGGGAACGGCGGGCGCGGGCGCGGCATGCCGCGGTTGCCCTCGATGGACTGCATCAGAGCCGTTTCCTCACCGCAGACGAACGCTCCGGCGCCCTCTTTGATGTGGATGGTGCAGCTGAAATCGGTGCCGAGGATATGCTCGCCGAGCAGTCCGGCCTCTTCAGCCTGCGCGATCGCCTGTTTCAGGCGCTTGATCGCGAGCGGATATTCGGCGCGGCAGTAGATGTAGCCTTCGTCGGCGCCGATCGCGTAAGCGCCGATGATCATGCCTTCGAGTATCGCGTGCGGGTCGCCCTCAAGCAGCGAGCGGTCCATGAACGCGCCGGGGTCGCCCTCGTCGGCGTTGCAGATGATGTACTTTTTCGGGCCCGGCGACTTCTGGCAGAAGCCCCACTTCATGCCCGTCGGGAACCCGCCGCCGCCGCGGCCGCGGAGTCCGGTCTTTTTCATCTCTTCAACGACCTGCTCCGGCGTCATTGTCAGGAGGACCTTCGCGAGTCCCTCGTAGCCGTCGGCGCCGATGTATTCCTCAAGTGAGTCGGGGTTGATATGTCCGCAGTTCTTGAGGACGAGGCGGTGCTGCTTCTTGTAGAAATCTATGTCCGCATAGTCGGGAACGCTCTGCGCCGTGAGGGGCTCCTTGAAGAGGAGGCGGTTCACGATACGTCCCTTGATGAGATGCTCTGAGACTATCTCTTTAACGTCGGCTTCATGAACGTGCGTGTAGAAGGTGCCTTCAGGATAGATGATGACCAGGGGCCCCTGTTCGCAGAATCCCTGACAGCCGGTCTCAACGATCTTTACTTCCTTGTCAAGGCCGTTTGCTTTGAGTTCTTCTTCAAACTTCGCGATTATTTTTTTTGAACCGGAGGAGACGCAGCCCGTTCCGGTGCAGACGAGTACGTGAGCTCTTACGAGAGCCATCGAAAATTCCTCCCTTCGACCTATGCTTCTTTGCTGGGGATCTTGGCTACGACAAGATCCTCAACGACTACGCCGTTGATAAGATGGTCCGCGATGATCCGCGGGACATCCGTCGGGCTGACAGGGCCGTAGGTGACTCTGTCTTCGCCGGGGCGCACGATGTCGAGAAGGGGCTCTTTCTGGCACATGCCGATGCAGCCGGTCTGAAGGACCGCCACATCGTGTATGTTGCGTTTGGCAAGCTCTTCAAGGACGGCCGACATTACGGCGCGCGCGCCGGCGGCGATGCCGCAGGTACCCATGCCGATGATGACCTGTTTCTCGTTGAGCTTTCTCGCCTCTGTCTGTTTCTTTGACTCTGCCTTTATTTTACGAAGATCTTCAAGACTTTTGATTGCCATTTATAGTTCCTCCCTTATTCCTAAGCGTATTTGTCCAGAATCGGACCAACGGACTCAGGAGTGAGTCTGCCGTGCGTCTCGTCATTGACCATGAAGACAGGGGCGAGACCGCATGCTCCGATGCAGGCCACCGTCTCAAGCGTGAACTTGAGGTCGGGGGTCGTAACCTGACCCTCTTTGAGGCCGAGCTTTTCCCGGATGGCGTTAAGAACGCCCTTCGCTCCCCGGACGTGGCACGCAGTTCCCTGGCAGGACCTGATGATATTCTTTCCGCGCGGCTCAAGATGGAACTGAGCATAGAAAGTCACCACGCCGAATATCTGGCTGATGGGGACTCCGAGCTGGTTGCTGATTTCGATCAGGACCTCTTTCGGCAGGTAGCCGAAGATATCCTGTGCCTGCTGAAGCACGGGAATGACGCTTCCCTTAGTGCCGCGGTATTTGCCTAGGAGCTCCGCTAGCTGCTCCCACTGCTTTTCCGACGCTTTCTCCACCATAAAACGCACCCTCCTTAAGATGTCTTCTTTTCAGGCCCTCCCGCCTGAAAAGACGAAAATGTAACCCCAATAGAAAAAGTTACAAAACGATTCGCACGCCTCAAAAACGCTCTAAATGAGACACTCTATATTGGCGAAGCGCTGTGCGAGACAGCACTTGCGAAAAAGTACACAAAGCGTAGTTATTATAGCCCCTCATTGACAGTAACCGCAACTGAGAATCCTTTTTTTCAGACAATTAAAATCACATTTGTGCCTTTTTGCTCATTTTTATTCACAATATCTGCAGCAAAAATCCCCTTGATTGTTTTAAATATTCTCGTTTTTGTTCCTTTGCCGTTTAAAAAAAACCACTCTTCATTCAACATCGCCAACAGCTCTTTTTAAAAAGGACTCGGCCCGCACGAAGGGCTTTCGCGAATGCCGGACGGGAGCAGGCCGCCGCCCGGCATTCGCGGCGGTTCGATGCTTGCATAAAAAAGGCTTGAAGCGTTTGTCTGCGGAAGAGGCCGCTTTCTCTTTCTTAAAGTTTGAGATAAACGTATAATGAGGGGTGAATATTTACGCGGAGGTATGACGAAATGTCTTTTTTAAATAGAAAGCGGCGCCGTATGGCGCCGGCAGCCAAGCGCGGAGCGCGCGTCCGGGAGGGAAAGAGCTAATGCCGGAAGCGGTGATAAACGGCCGCAAGGTCTCCTTTGAGCGGGGAATGACGATTCTTGAGGCGGCGAGGCGCGCGGATATATATATCCCGACGCTCTGCTATCACCCGGCGCTTGAGCCATTCGGCAGCTGCCGCCTTTGCCTTGTGGAGGTCAAGGGTTTTGCCCGGCTGATTCCCGCCTGCACGACGCCGCTCTCGGAGGAGATGGAGATTACCACCGAGAGCCCCCGCCTGCGCGAGACGCGGCGCGCCGTCGTGGAGCTGATGCTGCTGCGCCACCCCTTCGAGTGTCTTTACTGCCACGCAAACGGCCGCTGTGAATTACAGAAGCTCGTTTATTATCTCGGAATCAGGCGCGATTCCTTTCCCGGACGCGAAGACCACTCGCCGGCGCCGCGCCCCCGGGATGACTCGAATCCTTTTTTTATCCGCGAACCCGATAAGTGCGTGCTCTGCGGCCGCTGCGTGCGCGTCTGCGAAAGCCACGCGCAGTACCGCGCGATCGATTTTCTGAACCGCGGCATCGCAACGGAGATCCAGCGCCCCGCCGATTTCGGCGTCGAGTCGTCGGACTGCAAGTTCTGCGGCCAGTGCGTCGCGGTCTGCCCCGTCGGGGCCCTCGCGGACCGTCCCGCGCTGGGCGGCGGCGCAGCCTCGGAGATGAGGCGTGTGAAGACCGTATGTCCCTATTGCGGCGTCGGCTGCTCCGTCGTCGCCGAGGTAAACGCGCAGGGACAGCTGGCGAATGTGACGACGGATCACCGCGACACGAGCTCCCTCAATCAGGGGAGAAGCTGCGTTAAGGGCCGCTTCGGCTGGGAATTCGTGAACAGCCCCGACCGCCTCACGACGCCGCTTATAAAGGAAGCGGGCGAGTTCCGCGCCGCTTCGTGGGAAGAGGCGCTTGACGCGGTGGCCGCGGGGCTGCGGCGCAACCTGGGGCGCGCGGGCTTCTTCTCCTCCGCCCGCTGCACAAACGAGGAGAATTATCTGATGCAGCGCTTCGCGCGCGAGGTGATGTCCACCAATAACGTGGACCACTGCGCCCACCTCTGACACTCCGCGACGGTCGCGGGTCTCGGCGAGACCTTCGGAAGCGGAGCGATGACGAACGATTATGAATCGATAAAGCACGCCGACACGATCATGGTGATCGGCTCCAACACGACGGAGGCCCATCCCGTCATCGGCGCGATGATCAAGGAACGCGTTCGCGCGGGGGCGAGGCTCATCGTCTGCGACCCGCGCCTCATCGAGCTGCACAGCTGCGCAGACGTTTCAGTACGCCAAAAGAGCGGCTCCGACGTCGCGCTGATCAACGCGATGATGCGCGTCATAATAAAGGAAGGGCTTCACGACGAGTCCTTTATCGCGGCACGCGTGGAAGGATTCGACGCTCTCAGGGCCGCGGTCGAAAAATACACTCCCGAATACGCGCGGGAGATAACGGGCGTGCCAGCGGAGACGATCGTCAAGGCGGCGCGCCTCTACGGAGAGGCGAAAAACGCCGCCATCTTTTATACGATGGGCATCACGCAGCACGTTACGGGAACGAACAACGTGCGCAGCCTCTGCAACCTCGCGCTGCTGAGCGGCAATCTCGGCCGCCCCGGTACGGGCGTGAACCCGCTGCGCGGCCAGAACAACGTGCAGGGGGCCTGCGACATGGGCTGTCTGCCCGCGACGCTGCCGGGGTATCTGAAAGTGAATACGGAGGCCGCCGCGGAAAAGGCACGCGCCCTCTGGGGCTCCACGCTGCCCGCGAAGGCGGGGCTCACCGTCGCCGCGATGATGGCGGCGGCGGACAGGGGAGAGCTCGGGGCGCTCTTCATCATGGGGGAGAATCCCGCCGTCACCGACGCCGACACCGAACACGCCCGCCATACGCTGAAAAACCTCGACTTTCTCGTCGTGCAGGATATTTTCCTCACCGAGACGGCGCAGCTCGCGGACGTCGTGCTGCCCGCCGCCTGCTGGCCCGAAAAGGAGGGCACCTGCACCAACACCACGCGCGCCGTGCAGCTGCTGCGGCGGGCCTGCGCCGCCCCCGGCGAGGCGCGCGAGGACTGGCGCACCTTCGTGGAGCTGGCGAGGCGCTTCGGCCATGAATGGCGGTTCGGCTCTCCGAAAGATATCTTCGAGGAGATAAGACAAGCCAATCCCGCCTACGCGGGCATGAGCTACGAACGGCTTGAAAAGGGCTATTTGCAGTGGCCCTGCCCCGATGAAAGCCACCCCGGAACGCCGATCCTGCATAAGGAAAAATTCGCGCGCGCAGGCGGCAAGGCGGCCTTCTCGCCCTGCGGGTGGAGCGCGCCGCACGAATGGCCCGACGCGGAATATCCCTTCATCGCGACGACCGGACGCAGCCTTTTTCACTATCACTCGGGGAGCATGACGCGGCGCGGCGCGCCGGGACGGCACCTCAAAGAGCTTTATATCGAGATCAACCCCGCCGACGCGGCCAAGCTCCCGATCGCGGAGGGAGAGGCCTTGACCGTCGCCTCGCGGCGCGGCTCCGTGTCAGGCCGCGCGCGAATCACGAACAAGGTGGCCCCGGGGATGGTCTTTCTGCCCTTCCATTTCGCCGAGGCTCCCGCCAACCTGCTGACGGCGGCAGTCTGGGACCCCACCTCCGAGACGCCGGGCTTCAAGGTGAGCGCCGTGAAGCTCGCGCGGGGATAACGCCGTGCCCACGCGCGCCGCACTAGCGGCGGACTTAGGTAGTCCAACGTGCCGCCTTACGGCGGCGGCCCGCCGCGTCGGCGGCGAAACGCGCGCCGCACTAGCGGCGGACTTGGGTAATCCGTCGTGCCGCCTTACGGCGGCAGCCCGCCGCGTCGGCGGCTCGCTTTTGCTGCTGGCGGGAGGGCTTGGCAGCCGGATGTGGGGAGAAAATAAGCTGTACCTCAAATTCGCCGGCGCGCCGCTGCTTTCGTACCTGCTGCCGCGCCTTTCGCCGCTCTTCGACGAGACGCTGCTGCTTGCGGCAAAGGACGGCGCGCGGGAGGCGCGGCAGCGGCTCGGCCCGCTGCTCAACGAATGGAACGTCCGCGTGACGGAGGACCGCGCCGCGGGGCGCGGCCCGCTCGAAGGGCTTTGTCGGGGCCTCGCGACGATGAGCGGCGAGTGGGGCTTCCTTATAGGCTGCGACATGCCGAACGTGGAGGAGGCGGTGCTGCGCGGCATGGCGGCCTTACGCGCGGAGGATACGGACGTCGTAGCGGCGGAGATCGGCGGCTATCTGGAGCCGCTCCACGCCTTCTACAACCGCCGCTGTCTGCCGCGCGCCGAGGCGGCGCTCGCGGGCGGCGGGCGGATAAAGGGCTTCTACCGCGAATCGCGCCTCACCATCGCCGGCGAGGAGACCCTTTCTCGCTTCTCGAAAAGCTATAAAAATTCTTTTACAAATCTCAACACCCCCGGCGACTTCTCCCTGTTGATGCGCTCATAAAAGCGAAAATCAGGGTATAATTTTCCCGGTTTGGCATAATTTTGCGAAGAAGGTGTCTCAGCGCCCATGCCCTCAGAAGAACTCGACCGCGCGCGTCCGGCGGGACCGCGCCTTTACGACTATATAATCATCCTCACCACCGTCATCATCTGGGGCGGCAGCTTCGCCTCGACGAAATACGCGCTCGCGCAGGCAGAGCCCTCGCTTATTCTGCTGCTGCGCTTCCTCTTCGGCATTCCGGTGCTCGCCGCCGGCTGCCTCTTTGAAAAAAGCCTGCGGCTGCCGACCAAAGAAGAGGCGGTAATCCTGCTGTTGATCGGCTTTCAGGGCATCTACTTCCATCAGGGAATACAGGCGGTGGCGATGAAGACGGCGGGCGCGGGCAACGCGAACTGGATGATGGTCGCTTCGCCGGCAATCGTAGCATTACTGGGGCGCGTCTTCCTTGGGGAAAAAATCTCCCCGGCAGGCATTCTGGGGCTCATCCTATCCGCCGCGGGCGTCACGCTGGTGCTCGCCTGGGGAACGGTGAAAGAGACCGCCGAGACCGGCTCCTTCGGCACCGTGGGCGATTATATCATCCTGCTCTCCGTGCTGAACTGGGCCGTCTTCCTCGTCGCCTCGCGCAAATTCCTCAAGACGAAAATGTCTCCCGCCTTTTCGATCTTCTGGGAGATGATCTTTGCCGCCCTCTACGCGTTCGCCACCACCTTTGCCGTCGGCACCGACTTTTCCCAGATGCCCTCCTTTACGGCGCAGACCTGGGCCGCGATCATCTTCCTTGGCGCGCTCTCCTCGGCCTTCGCCTACCTGCTATGGTACAAGGCCTTAGCCGTCATGCCCGTCGCGAAGCTCATCGTCTTCCAATTCCTTCAGCCCGTCGCGGGCATGGTCATCTCCTACTTCCTCATCGGCGAGCGTTACACCCTCTGGCTCGCTCTCGGCGCGGTGATGATCATGAGCGGGATCTGGCTCGTAAACAGGCGGTAACGAGGGGGGACAAACGCTTTAAAAGTTTTTATATAGAAACAAGGAGTGATTATCTATGTACAAGCCCTCTGGTAAAATAATTACCGGGCTCAAATTTGCCGCCGGCGTCTCCCTCGCCGCAGTGACGCTTTATTTTGCGGGAACCCTCTTTCCGTACCTCTCCCTCGCGCCGGCGGACGCTCTTGTGCCGCTTTTTTCGTTTTTCTCCTCCAGCGGTGGAATAAACGGCGCGGCCGAACTCGCGGCAGGGCAGTACAACATAATTTTCGTCCTCGTCGATCAGGAGCGCTATCTCGGCCCCAGCTACCCCTCCGACGCCTCCTTCAAGGCGCGCGAACATCTCAAAAGCATCGGAACTTCGTTTGAAAAGCATTATATCTGCTCTAACATGTCCACCTCTTCGCGCTCCGTCATCTACACCGGACGGCACATCACCGAGACGAAGCTCTACGATAACGCCGATATGCCGTATATCACGCGCCTAGATGAGACACTGCCCACCGTCGGCGACATGATGCGCGCGGCAGGGTATTACACGGCTTACAAGGGCAAGTGGCACATGGCTGGCGGCGGCGCGCTGACGGAGGGCGACGACAGTACGGTAGCCAGCCATTTCCGCTCCAGGAGCTGGCTGGAGCCATACGGCTTCGCAGACTGGAACGTTGACGGCGACACCCCGGGCGGCATCGAAGAGGGCTATTCGACCGATGACTCCATCGCGGGGGAGACGATCGGCTGGCTCCGTAACAAAGGCGCCGCGCTGAACAAGAAAGGGACCCCCCTTCTTTCTCGCTGTGAACCTCATCAACCCCCACGACGTGATGTATTTCAATACCGACGCCGAGGAGGAAAGCGCGCAGTCCGGCTCTTACCACTATCTTGAAATAAAACGCGCGCCCAACCACAGTATCTTCAAAAATACATATCCCAATTTCCCGATACCGACGACATACGACGAGGATATTTCCGACGCCTCGGGCCGGCTTCAGGCACACCGGGAATATTACAAGCGCTGGAGTACGAATATCGGCGTCATCCCCGATAACGCGGCAAACTGGGAGCGTATGCGCGACTTCTATCTCAACTGCATTCAGGACAGCGACGACAAGCTGGGACGTATCCTTGACGAGTTAGAGGCGACGGGGATGCTGAATAAAACCATCATTGTCATGACCAGCGACCACGGCGAACTGCAGGGGGCGCACCACCTGTCCGGCAAGGGCAACAATATGTACGAGGAAAACATTCACGTGCCGCTGATAATCTACCACCCCGACAGAACAAAGGGGGTCTCCAACAGCAACGCGCTCACCAGCCACCTCGACCTCGCGCCGACCTTCGTCAGCATGAGCGGAGCGGACAACGCGGAGGCGGCACGCGCGGCAACCGGCCTGCGCGGCAAAGACCTGCTGCCGCTCGTCGGCACTAACGACGCGGGAGAGCGCGACAGCGCGCTCTTCGCATGCAGCCTGCTCTCAATAATCGACAGCAACGTAACCTCCTATGCTGAACCGCCCCTTTCGTCCGACAAGCGGGGCATTGTGCGCGGCATCGTCACCAGCGACGGTTATAAATTCGCGCGCTATTTCACGCCGCGGGGCTTTAACAGCCCACAGGACATCGACTCGCTTTATTTGAATAACGACGTAGAGATATATGATACGAACGCCGACCCGAAGGAGCGTAACAACCTCGCGGAAAGACTGCGTGCGGAAAACCCGGCGCTCGTCCTCGCGCTTAACGCGAAACTCAACGAGGCGATCGCCAACGAGATCGGTACGGACAATGGCGCGGAGTTCAGAGCGGCGGACCGGTCGAGCGGTTCTTCCGGAGGCTGCGCGGCCACACCGTGGCCCTTCGCGCTGCTGATCGTCCCCGCGCTGTTTTCGCGCAAAAGAGGCCGTTGACGGAAAACCGCTGCTACGCCGTGATGGCAAAACCCGCGGGCGGCGACTGCAATCTGCGCTGCGCTTACTGTTATTATCTGCCCGCCGCCCGGCGCGTCGGAAGCGGCCTGATGTCCGACGCGTTGCTGGCGCGCTATATCTCGGAAAATATCCGCATCCACAGACGCCACGCGACGGTGGAATTTGCTTGGCACGGCGGCGAGCCGACGCTGCGCGGCGTGAGTTTTTTCCGCCGTGCGATGGCGCTGGAGCGCAAATATGGCGCGGGGCGCCGGATAATCAACACTCTCCAGACCAACGGGACATTAATTGATAAAGAGTGGTGCCGTTTCTTCACGGAGAACGATTTTCTTGTAGGGCTCTCTATTGACGGGCCGGAGTATCTGCACGACCGCTACCGGCGCGGCGAAAGGGGAGGCTCCTTTCGCGCGGCGCTTGCCGCGGCGCGCCTTCTGCGCAGCGAGGGCGTGAGCTTCAACACGCTGACCGCCGTAAACAACGAAAATGCCGCCCACCCCGAAGAACTTTACGACTTCCTCTCCTCCATTACAGACTTCATGCAGTTCCTGCCGGTCACGGAGCGCTGCGCAGAAGGAGCGCCGCGGCTGCCGAACGGCATTCACAGCCATGGCGAAGGACGCGAAACAGCCCCTTTCAGCGTCACGCCAGAGGGCTGGGGGGATTTCCTCGTTCGTATATTCAACCGCTGGAGCCAAAAAGACGTGGGAGAAAAATTTATCCAGAACATCGAGGCCGCAATTGGCAGCATGCTTGGCAAACCTTCCGGAGTATGCCTGCATGAACCGACCTGCGGACATGCCGCCTCGCTGGAGGCAGACGGCAGCCTATACTCATGCGACCGCTATACGGACGCCGCTTACAGGCTGGGAAACCTCATGGAAAGCCCGCTAGACGTGCTGATGGAGAAAAACCGCTCCTTCGGCCTTTACAAGGCAGAGTCGCTGCCTGCGGAATGCCGGGAATGCCGCTGGCTCGGCCTCTGCTGGGGCGGCTGCCCGAAGGACCGCTTCGACGGCGGCAAAAACTACCTATGCCGCGGCTACAAAAAATTCTTCGCCCACCTCGCCGGCGCGGTGAGATTTATCAAAAACGACACGCGGCATTGACGGCAGTATTCGAGAACGCTACATTTTACGAGAAAGGCTGTGTATAAGCCACGGCCAAGCAAGGGTCAGAAAAGTAGTGGGCACGAATTCCTCCTATAATTGATATTTCGTAAGTTAGCTTGCGGCGAACGTTGTGAAAGCGCTGAAAATGACGCGATCAGGCCCCGTCCGCGCGGGCGGCGATTTTTCATGCGGCTGACCCGGGCCGCCGTTTACCAGAGATTGCCAACGCCGCCGGCTGGTGATATTATAGAAAAAATAGCTTGGCAAGGGGTGCCTGTTTGGCCATATTGTAAAGGAGACAAACCGCATAGGGGACAGCAAAACGGTATAATTTTATACCGTAATGTTGGTGTGCGGTTTTTGTCCTTACAGTATGCAGACAGGCCTTTTTTGTGTAAGCTTACGCCAAGCTTGCGGCGTATGGCCTTCGTCTTCGGTACAGGACGTCTCCTTTCCTCTTCCCCATCTTTGCGGATCACCGCCGAACAGGCATATTCCCCGCCGGACCGTTTAGGCCGCGGGGCAAGAGATAATGATTAAAAGGAGATAACAACGATGAAATATATAAAATCAGCTAAATACGACCAGAACGCGCTTAAAAACTACATCATGGGCCCCAACCCGATGAAACTGCTTGAAGAGCTGCTTACGGAAAATCCGCTCGCGCCAGGTTCAACCGTGCTCGACCTTGGCTGCGGCCGCGGCGTCACCTCGCTCTTTCTCGCCAAAGAATGCGGCGTGCGGGTCTTCGCGGCGGACCTTTGGATATCCCCGAGCGAAAACAAGAGATTTTTTGACGCCATGGGGCTCTCCTCAGAGCAGATCATCCCGATAAAGGCCGAGGCCCACGAACTGCCATTCGCCGACGGTTTCTTTGACGACGTCGTCTCCGTAGATTCCTATCACTATTTCGGCCTCGACCCCGAATATCTGGGCAAACACCTGCTGCCGCTGATAAAAGATGGCGGGCGGCTGCTCTTTGCGGTGCCGGGAATGAAAAAGGACGTCCACGACGACATTCCGGCGGAGATGCTGCTCTCCTGGCGGCCGGAAGACCTGGACACACTGCATGACGCGGCATACTGGCGGCGGATACTCGCAGCGGCGGAGGGCGCCGAGATCCTCTCCCTGCATGAGATGGAGAGCTTCGATGAATGCTGGGACGATTGGCTTGCCTGCGACAATGAATATGCCGTCGGCGACCGCAAAGCGATGAGCGCCGGCGCGGGAAAATACATGAACTTCGTCGCCGCCGTGATCCGCAAACAGGGAGCCAGGTAAGCGAAAATCCCCCTCTCCGCGAGGGACACAACCGCGGCGGGAGAGCTTCCGCACGGAAACGCGCGACGGTTCTCCCGCCTTACACGGCGACAAAAAGCCCGTATTCGGAGGGCGGCGGGGACGCGCCAAAATTCAGCCGTCCAAAACCGTTGAATTCCGTAATCAGGCTTGACAAGAATATCGTCAAAGAGTATCATTCACTTCACCAACGAAAAGTGGTAAAGATTTTCGAAAGAAAAAGGAGGCACGGGTGATGGGAAAAGCATTATTCAATAACAACTACTATTATTACTTTTATGCTTATCCCCGCACATATGATGCCTCGGGGTTTCTGGTGTTTTCTTCGAAGTGATTCAGACAGCATAAAGTAATAAATCTGAAAGATACTTCAAGGACCGCCGCCCGCAGGGGCAGCGGTCCTTTTTTAATATCGCGGGCAATGCAAAAATTATAGATAAAAACTTTTACGAAAGAAAAGGAGTAATGAAAAATGTTTGGAACGGATCTTTGGGTAATCTGCGCGGGAGCATCGCTTATTTGGAGCGCGACGTGGTCGCTGGTAATGATAATAAGGAGGGCGAGGTAAGATGTTCACCTTCGCGCCTCTCTGGATCGGCTACGCTTTAATCCTCGTTCTGATCGCCAAGTACTCGCGCAGCCACGACGCGCTGCTTCCCGGCCGCGTCGGCGTCGCGGTGCAGGCGCTCGCCTACGTCGCCACCTACATCTCAGCGGTGGCGCTCGTCGGCTTCGGCGGCCTCTGCTACCTCTTCGGCCTGCAAATGCTGCTCGTCGCGGCAGGCAACGTCTGGTTCGGCACCTGGTTCGTCTACAGATACCTCGCCTGGCCGACGCGCCTCTGGCAAAGAAAGCTTGACGCCCGCACGCCCGCGGAACTTCTTGCTAAGGCATACCAGATACCGGTCCTCCAGACATTCATCGGCGCGATCTCCGTCGTGCTCCTCGTCATCTACGGCTCCGCGGTCTTCAAGGGCGCGGCGGTCATGGTGGCGGGCGTGCTGCCCATCTCGGTGAACGCCGCGCTCATCGCCCTCGTGGCGATCGTCGGCCTCTCCGTCATCTGGGGCGGCCTGCGCGGAGTACTCTACACGGAAGCCCTGCAGGGACTCGTGATGATCATCGGCGTCGGCGCGCTTCTCATCGCGTTGCTTAAAGCGGTCGGCGGCCCCGTCCACGGCCTCCAGCAGCTTGCCGCCCTGCCGCCCGCGAAGGGCGCGGACAACGGCTTCCTCGCCTTGTCCAGCGGCGCCGGCGGCCTGAACGTCATCTTCCTTACGATCGTCACCTCCGTCGGCATCTGGGCGCAGCCGCAGCTCATCCAGCGCCACTTCGCGCTGCGCAGCATGGAGGAGACGAAGAAGGCGGCTCCCCTCGCGATGCTCGCGCTCTCCGTCGTCGTCGGCGGAGCCTACTTCGCAAGCGCCCTTTCAAGGGTCATGCTCGGCGACGGCATCACCAACCCCGATATCGTGCTGCCGACGCTCGTCCACCAGCTCCTGCCCGCCTTCGGCCAGCAGATGTTCGCCTTAGCGATCGTCTCCGCCTCGCTCTCGACGGCTTCGGCGCTGCTCCATATCGCAAGCGGCAGCCTCGGACGCGACGTTCTCAAAAAGGAGCTTAAGGGCTGGTCATGGCGCGGGGTAGTCGTCCTCTGCACGCTTGGAAGCGGTCTCTTCGCGCTCAAAAGCGGTTCGATAATCGCCGTCATCTGCGCCACAAGCTGGACGCTGCTGGCCTGCGCGATCATGGTTCCATACCTTGGGCTGCTGGCATTCGGCCCCAAGGCCGGACCGCAGGCGGCGCTTGCCAGCTCCTTAGGTGGCTTCGCGGGCTCGATCGCCTGGTACGTTGCGGCCTACTCTTCGACCTCCAAGGCGCTCACCGGCCTCGCCGCCCCCGGCCTCCTCGGCGCGATCCACCCGATCGTCCCCGGAGTCATCATCTCCGCGGCAATCTTCACGCTCTGCGCGAAGCGGGTAAGGGTTAAGGTGAAGGCGGGAGCCGAAGCATAAAATAAAGAAGTTTATATGTTCAAACAAAAATTACGGGGCCCTGCAAGCAGAGGCCCCTTTTTCTTGTCACCATCGCAAGTCAATATTTTCGCCGCCAGTGTAGGGGCAAACTCCGCAAAATATCAGGATGAGATCGCCAGCAATATGATCCAGGGATAGAGTGAAACTATTGATATGATCCTCACAGAATGAAAGACCGATGCCGTCAGCGCATCCGCTCCGATCTCTTCGGCGAAGACGGCAATCTGGCTCAGCCCCGCCGGAGATGTACAGAGAAGGCAGGTCAGAATATCCATTTTACTTATTTTCTTTATTATTATGGCGAGAGAGATACAGCCAAGCAACATAACAAATGTGGTAATGATAGTTGGGATGAGGATACCCGTAAGCTGAAAGACTATCTCTGACGTCATTCTTCGTCCCATTACCAGCCCAAGTCCTATTTGCGCAAAATACCTGATACCAGGGTTGTAAAAATATCGCCTGTTGATAAAAAGGGAATATCCGCCGGCACCGGCCATGGCCCCCAGCATGGCCCCGGTCGGAACTTTGTAATGTGCCGCCGCAGCGCCCAACAAAAATGAAATCGCCAATAACGCGATATAATCCGCTTTATAGAACCAGCTTCTGGCGTCGGATTGTTCTTTTATCAGGTTCTCTTTTTTTAGACGTTCGGACTGCTCTTTATCAAACAACGCAATGAAAGGTATTATAGTAAGAAAAATCACGACGCGAAAGACCTGCACGCAGGCAATAATAGGGAGGTTCGCGTTCATGGACATTCCAAAGACCATCATCTCCGTTATACCGCCGGCGGAGGTCGCAATCAGGGCTGTCTTCAAGTCAACATCCGCAAGCTTATAAAATGTACAGCCGCACAGTAGAGAAAGCAAGATCAATCCAGCGGCGGTGGAAACGACAGGCAGCAATAGCCTGCGGATGCGCATAAAAAGTGTTCGGTTGAATTGCCTGCCCAACATTATGCCAATAACGACGTTAGCGCAGAAAGAGATCGGTCCAAGGGGAAAATAGGGGTAATATCCGGCAATACTGAGGATACCCGTGCTGAACATCGCTCCCAATAACGCCGGGTTGGGCATTTTAAGGATCTTGAATGAGAAAAACCCTGCTGTGCCAACCGCAAACGTTATAAGAAAAGCAATGGCTTGCTGGAAGATATTACCCGTCATCAGACTTATCCCCACGCTGGGTCTAAGCGGCCTGCCGACGCACCTTTATCGAATCATAGAGCGGCTTACAGAGCGCCCACAGTACGGAGAATAGCGCGATAAAAATCAACACCGAGCTTATTTTTGAATTCATGAAAACCATCATGTAGCTCCCTTTAGTCAATATCAGAGCTCTTCTCAGATTTGTCTCCATAATCGAACCGAGGACAAAACCAAGTACGGTCGCGGCGTGAGGCAGATGCCCCTTTTTCATTGCCAGGCCAATAATACCACAGACCAACGCCACCCAAATGTCAAAAATTTCACCGCTGTAAGCATAGGAACCTGTGAAGACCAGCGCGATTATCAGAGCAAGCAGAGACGGCTTTGATATATTCGCGATACGCACGGCGGATTTAATACATACATACCCGACAAATAGCATAAAAATATTTGCTACAAAAAGGGCCGTAAATATACCATACGGTATCTCAGGGTGGTTGACAAAGAGCATCGGCCCCGGGGTGACGTTATGGATTATCAGAGCTCCGAGCATTATCGCCGTCGAATTTGAACCTGGTATACCAAGCGCCAACAACGGAACCATCGCGCCGCCGGTAACGGCGTTGTTGGCCGACTCCGGCGCAACCACACCCAAGGGATTTCCCTTTCCAAAAGAATCCGGGTTTTTACTCCATTTTTTCATGCCGCTGTAGCTCAGGAAAGAGGCGACGGTGGCCCCGGCGCCCGGCATCGCCCCAATAACGACCCCCAGCAAGGAAGAGGCCGTGGCGCACGGAATCCATTTTTTTATAGTGTTCCACCCGGGGAACGACATGTCAATCTTTCTTTGCTCCATGACGACACCGGTTTTCAGTTCCATCGATTGCCTGAAGACCTCCGATATAGCAAAGAGACCCATCATCAGAGGGATCATTTCAAGCCCGTCCGAAAGCGAGGGCATGCCAAGCGTAAGCCGCAAAGCGCCGGCCACGGGGTCAAAACCGATCGTCGCGAGCAGCATTCCGAAGAGCCCGGCCCATATCCCTTTAAGAACATTATCTTCTCCTAAAGAACAGATAAGCGTCAGCCCCAACAAAGCCAGCGAGAAATATTCGGCAGGGCCGAACGCTAGGGCGAGCGAGGCCAGAGGCAGGGCGATAAAGACCAACAGAGTGGCCCCGACGAGCCCGCCAAAGACAGAGGCCAGAAGAGACGCGTAAAGCGCCGTGCTCGTCTCCCCCTTCTTATGCAGCTCGTAGCCGTCAAAGACGGTACACGCCGCCGCATTGGTTCCCGGAGTCCCAATCAAAATGGCCGGAATCGAACCGCCATATTCTCCTCCGCAGTATACCCCGGCAAGCATTATCACCGCGACGACAGGAGCCAAGCCCCAGGTGAAGGGAAGCAAAAGGGCCATTGCTATCGTCGCATTGATACCGGGAATCATTCCGCCGACCGTGCCCCACAGCACGCCAAATCCGAGAGCCAGCAACGAATTGAGATGAAATACAGATTGAAGCCCTAATATAAAGTTTGCGCTCATAATTTACTTCTCCTTTTTCGTCAACTAGAAGAACCTCTCGAAGATTCCCAGAGGCAGGTTGACATTCAAACCGTAAAAGAACGCGGCAAAGAGGACAACCGTTGTTATTACCGAGGTCATCGCAAGCTCCTTCATATCGCGCACGCCAACGGAGAACATAACGGCAACGATTAGAAGCAGCATTGCTATGGGGTAGCCCAATATATCGAGGCAGAAAATAAATATTGTGCTTGCCGCCACAATCATAAGAACCGGTTTAAGAATGCCGGACACTTTGCCGCCCGCTTGCCCGGTAGCACGACAGTTTTTTATTTTCAGTAAAGAAAAGAACACATGAACTACCCCGATGATAATCATCACTACGGCGATTATACGCGGCAACGTCGCAGGCCCCGCGGGGTCCGTCATATTTTGTACATTGAGCAGGCCTTGGGTGTTAAACAGAACAAAGCCCCCGATGATGATTGAAATCAAACCGAATATCCAATCTTCTTTTCTGAACATAGTATTTTCCTCCATAATTAGAGTGGCCGGCGCCGTTGCCTGACCCAGCTACCGCGACGCCGGCTGCGAATCGTTTTTATTTAACGTCTTTTAAGGACTCTTCCACCTGTTTTGTCTGATCTGAGAGTATCTTTTTAAATTCTTTTGCCTCCGCAAACGCCGGTACAAGTTTGCTCGAAGTGTAGTAAGCTTTAAAGTCAGGATCTGACATCGCTTCTTTCAAAAGTTTCGCAAGCTTATCGATGATGGGAGCCGGCGTCCCTTTGGGTACCACGATGCCGCGAAGCTTTTCAACCTTGACGTTGGGATATCCAGCCTCTGCGACGGAGGGTATCGGCAATCCCGGGAGCTTATTAAAGGTCGCAAGGATTCTCATCTTTCCGCCCTCCACTGAAGAGGCCATCTCCGCGTATTCACCAACCCCGGCACTTACATGGCCGCCAAGCACGGATATCGCACCGTCTCCGCCACCCTCAAAGGGAATGATCGAGACCTTGCATCCGGCCTTCATCATAAGTTCTCTGGCCGCGATAAACTCTATATTGCCAGCGGTGCCGCCCGCAAAAGAGACGTCGCCAGGGTGCGCTTTCGCGTCCGCGATAAGGTCGGCAAGCGTTTTATATTTTGAATCTTGCGCAACATAAATACAGGTAGCGTCAATAAACATACGCGCGACAGGCTCAAAATTCGTATAGTTCACAGGCAGCTTGTTAACGATAGGCGATGCCACAAACGTTGAGGATACGCCTAAAATCGTATATCCGTCCGGCTTTGCCTTGTTGACCTTTGTCCAGGCATTCGCGCCGGAAGCGCCGGTGACATTATTGACGATTACGGTTTGCCCGGTCTTTTTCTCAAGGAAACGGGCAAGGGCTCTGAGGTAGAGATCGCCGCCGGAACCTGCTTTTGAATGCCAAATCAGCTCGAGTTTTTTGTTCGGCCAATTATCGGCC
Source organism: Synergistota bacterium (assembly GCA_023450745.1). Taxonomy (GTDB): domain Bacteria; phylum Synergistota; class Synergistia; order Synergistales; family Synergistaceae; genus Cloacibacillus. The sequence continues at coordinate 69,313 of JAEXGR010000048.1, read as the reverse complement.
TCGGAGGCGCGCGCAGGAAGCGCATAGGCAAAAACCGCAGAAATAATAAACATCAACGTAAGTACGGACACCAATTTTTTCATTTCGATAGAACCTCCCTTATAATGTGTGACTATAACATTGACACCCAAGATCCCGAAAGCAACGACGCCTACTCCGGCCTTTCATCGTTAATAGCGTTGATCAGACCTCCTTTCAATATATATTTCTGTATATAATCCGGGAATGCATTAAAACGATACTGTTTTTTCTGCGTTACATTGGAGATGATGCCCTTTTGCAGATCCACGTCGAGCATGTCGCCCTCGCAGATGTCCCGCACGGCTTCCGGTGCGGCGACTGCGGCAATGCCAAGGTTTATACAGTTACGAAAAAACAATCTCGCGAAAGAACATGCCACGATGACCGTTATCCCTGCTCCCAGAAGCGCCAGAGGAGCGTGCTCGCGGCTCGATCCATAACCCATATTTTCCCCCGCGACCAAAATGTCTCCCGGCTGAACCTTATCTGCGATTTCCGGGCGTGTATTTTTAAAAATATGCCGCTTCAGTTCGTTTTTATCCGTCAACGTAAGACAACGAGTGGAAATTATCTCATCTGTTGATACGTTATCACCAAATTTCCAGCATCTGCCGGTCATGATTTCAACAACCACCTTCCAACAAAAACGCTCTGGGGTCAGATATGTAGCCGGTTATCGCAGAAGCGGCGACGGCGGCGCTGCTGGCGAGATAGACGACGCCACCGTCGCCCATCCTGCCCGGCATGTTCCTTGTAGAGGAGCTTATACAGACTTCGCCTGGGGCGAGTATTCCGGCGTCGTGCGCCCCGCAGGCCCCGCAAGAGGGAGAGGTGATGACGGCGCCCGCGTCGCTCAAAATGCTTAAATACCCTAGCGCCAGAGCGCGGTTGTATATTTCGCGCGTGGCGGGCATGACGAGCAGCCTTACGCCAGAGCCGACCCGGCGTCCTTTGAGAACGGCGGCGGCGGCGGCAAGGTCACTGAGCAGCGCGCCCGCGCACGAGGCAACGGCAGCTTGATTGACCTTGATCTTTTCCGGCACAACCTCAGATATAGGAGCTATATTCGTCGGCAGCCCCGGAAGGGCCACTGTCGGTTCGAGCGTCTCCGCATTAAAATTTTTTACAACGCGGTACCCTTCGCTCTCCGAGGTGACTTCGTTGCCAAGGACCATCGCATTTTTAGCTCCCATCTCGGCACTCATCACACACGCCATGATCTTGCCGTCAAGCGGCATAGTCAGAAACGCATCCCCTCCATACTCGACCGCGCAGTAGTTGGCGCCGTTCGGTCCAAAATAGGAGAGTATGGAATTAACAAGATCTCTCGGCATAACGCCAAAGGGAAATTTCCCGTAAGCGTTGATCCGAACCGTCTCGGGGACCTTAAACCATATCGAGCCCTTTACAAGCACGGCCGCCATCTCACTGGCGCCAATGCCGACTGCGAAACAGCCGTTCACGCCCTCTCCAGTAGTATGGGAATCTGTGCCCACCACCACTTCGCCCTTTTTTAACAGGGCCTCTTCGTACATAACGACATGGCTGATACCGCAACCACACTCGTGAACCTTTTTAATACCGTGTTCCGCGGCGAACTTCCTCATCGTATCATGGTGCTTGGCCGCCTTGGCTGTCGTTGAAGGGCTATGGTGATCCATAAATAACGTAATCCTCTCTGGAGACCAAACACTGGCAGAGTTGATTTTATAAAAATTCTCAATCGTCAGCGCCGCGTTGTTATCATGTATCATCGCCATATCGACCGGGACCTCGACTATGTCGCCAGGGCGGACGGAGGTTTTGCCTGATTTAACTGCCAGTATCTTTTCACTCTCTGTCATCGTCGCCGCTCCGCCGCGTCAAAATTTATAGGATATCGCTTTATCAAAGGCGTCGTGGATAGCGTCCATCGCGTCTCCGCCCTTAGCGGAGCTTCCGACGGCAATCGCCTTACCGGCCTTTTCCGCCAGCTCTGCAACCGCCTTTTTGTCAGGAGCGTATCCACAGGCCAGCACGTAGGAAAAAGCTCCGTCGAAACGATGATCGACCCCTTCGTTGTCCCGGTAGTCAAATCCGCCCTCGTCTATCGACAAAACGGTGCTGTGGCGAATGACCTTGACGTCGGCCTCCGCAAAACGTTTTTTCATAAAATGCCAGCGCGCTATGCCCTGCAGCGCCTCCTGCTCCCGCGGGTCGTTGCCGATGACGATGACGGATTTACCCTTCTGAGAGAGATAATCGGCCGTCTCATAGCCCACAAGCCCGTCGCCGATAACGACATAGCTCTCAGCGTCGCATTTTCCCGACATCAGCATCTCAGCCGCCTTTTCCACCTTGACGGAGGGCGCAGTTTTTATTGGTGGGGTTATCGCCTTGCCGCCAACTGCCACGACGACGAGATCCCAGTTCCCCTCTGGTATTTCGTTGATTTTTTTTCCCAGCCGAAAGCTGACGTGATAAATGGGCAAAACATGCTGATAGTAGCCGATCACATCGATGTAATTTGATTTGCCGGGCGCGGCGCTGGCCGCGCGGAAAAGGCCGCCAACGCTCTCCGCCTCATCAAAAACCGTCACCGCCGCGCCTCTGCGGGCAAAGACATTTGCCGCCTCCAACCCGGAAAGTCCAGCCCCTATCACGCATACCTTTTTGCCGGTCGCGTCCTGCTCGCTAAAGTCAAAGAGCTCCTCGCGGCTTGTAAGGGGATTCTGTAGACACTCGCACTGCGTCTTGTTCTGCTCTCTGCGGGTGCGGCACCCTTGGTTGCAGGCGATGCAATGGCGTATCGGGTAATTATCGTTGCCTACCGCGCGCATCCAATTTCCATCAGCGAGGATCGTTCGCGCCATTGCGCAGAAATCCGCCTCCGCCCCTTCGACCATTTTATTAGCGATTTTCCAATCTACGATACGGCCGACAACGATCACGGGCACGCTGAGCCTTTCTTTAAGGTATTTACCCATGTACCCCAGGTGCCCTTCCTGTATCTCGGAGGGAGGGCATTCCCACTCCTCACTGGCGGGCATTCCCGCGGAAACGTGTATGGCGTCGACACCCGCCGCCTCCGCCAGACGACATATCTCCGCCGATTTTTCAATAGTGCGGCCTCCCGGTATTCTTTCCTCGCCGCTGATCCTTAAAATGACGGGAAAATCTTTTCCGCAAAGCTCTTTTATGCGCGAAATCATCTCTGTAACGTTACGCGCACAGTTTTCCAAGTTCCCGCCATACTGGTCTTTACGGGTATTGAGCAGTTCTGAAAGAAGAAGGGCCACCTCATGCCCGTGGGCCCCATGTATCTCGACCCCGTCAAAACCGGCTTTTTTTGCGCGAAGCGCCCCTTGGGCATAGGATTCAATCATCTTCCTGATACTATCGGTGGGAAGCTCGAAGGGCGATTCATCAAATCCTACGCGGCCAAATTGGATCCCAGAGGGATGAATTTGATTAAAAACTTTAGCACCCGCGCCATGTACAGCATCAAGCAGCGGCTTCCACTGGGCGATCCGCGAATCGTCCGCGAGCGATCCCCGCGCTCTCTTATTCGCACCGTGCGGATTCGCGGGAATAATAAACGCACCGATTCCGGCCTCTGCCCTGTTTTTAAAAAACGCGATCATTTTATCTGTGACATCGCCGTTTTTGTTTGAATAATAAAGACACATTGACGATACGATCACGCGGTTTTTTATTTCTACCGGGCCGATCTTTGCCGGTGTGAGCAGAGCACAATCTTTCATCACATTACCTCCAATTGCACAATTGTCGATTGTATGCAAAAGCAAAATTACAAATTTTTACTGTCCGCGGTAAGACATTCTTTTATAAGCTGTGCGCAGCGGTCAGTGTTGAATATACCGCAGGTGCAGGGCTTTGCCAGAATCAGGGCCGCATCTTCGGGAGTCATCATTCCCTGTTTGACCTTTTCGGTAACGTCCTTCACAAGATGCTGTGAAACCAACGAGTGCCCGCACATTGTGGTATATTGAAGAACCTCCTCGCTCGGCAGAAGCGACGTGTCGCCATAAACGCCCAGCGACAGAAGCGCCGTGTGCGGTTTCAGACCGCATTCGCGGGCAATTTGCACAACTTCGCCGATCAAGCCGCTCACCACCGTAGAGATGCCAAGTTTGGCCTCTTTCGCCTTCATCAGCACACCCTTCACGGCTTCACGGTCAGAAAAAGTTGCAATGATGCCGTAAGAATTATCCAGTGTCTTTGCATATTCTTCCGGGTCAAGGCCGTTTAAGTAGCTTTTGCCTGCGTGGCTGGAGCCAAAATTTACGACCTTTTCAGAAAGGTAGATCTTAAGCGTCTCGCGTAGCTTATCTCCGCAGTTATCGCGGTTGATTCCCTTTGCGGCTCTTGTATAGATACAAAAATCGTTCTTCAGGTTTTCAACGGTTCCATAACGATGCAGCGAATGGCTCATTTAAAAAACCTCCTAATCTATCAGCGGCCGGCCCAGCCCGACGTTGATCTTTGCATTAGGCCTGACCTTTATTCCGAGTTTTTTCAGCTTTTTTATTACCGGAAGTTCTGCGTTATCGTCAAAACGGCTCACAAGACCGACAGAAACGACAGTGTTTAACGATTTAAAGATCGGGAACAGCTTGCTTAGCGTCTCTTCCAACTTATCTTCCGTAAGCACAAGCTCAAGGATTGCCGAAAGCACTTTTTCATTTACGTATTCAGGCTTAAATTTACCGGAGATGTCCGGCTCAAGAAGGCCGTAAAGCGGATTGTCCTTAATTATCGGAATCCCCATGCTGCGCATCGCCAGAGTCACCTTTTCTATCTCCGTCAGTCTCGTGCCGGTTCCTGGGCGCCCAAATTCAAGAAGAAGCCCATATTCGCCCTTCTTAAACTTTGCCGTGACGTCGTTCGTCTTAGCCTCTTCCGTTCCGCGCCCCCACGCTTTCAGATTAGGGTGCTGCACGCCCGGATCGCTGAACTGCATGCGGATAGCGCGCGGATACTCGTAACATTCAGCGGGCATGTAGATAGCGTCTTTTGGGCAGACGTTTGCTCTTTTGCAGACACCGCAGTCGACACATTCGTCGTGATCGACATACACCTTGCCATCTTTAGCGGTTATGCAGCCCACCGGGCAGTAAGGCACGCATTGCTTACACCCGATACATAACTCTCCATTTATCTTCATTCAACATCCTCCCTTTTTGATAGACCTTGTTGAGAAAACAGCTTTGGCAGGTACTTCAAATTAGCAAGTATAGACTCCTTGCGCATTTTTTCCGCCTCTTCCGCATTACCGTTTCGTATAGACTTGATCAGCTCCTCATGTTTTTTTATCGATTCCTGCATCTTTCCCGTGGAAAGCATTACTCCCGCCCGGTAGCGTTTCGTCTGCTTGCTGAAAATATCCAGCATATTGATAAGCCTCTGATTGTCGCAGGCCTTTATCAGCGTCTCGTGAAAACTGCTGTTATACTTTGCATAGTTCCATGCGTCGCCGCTCTCAGCGTAAATAAGCATCTGCTCGTTAATGTGGGTCAGGCGGTCGGCCAATGTACTGTCGTTATTTTTTATCGCTAGGTATATCGCCAAGCTTTCAAGGTTTGCCCTTATCGTATACACGTCTACGGCGTCTTTATATGTCAGCTCGCTCACGAAAACGCCCTTTCTCGCGTTGCTCACAAGATAGCCCATATTTTCTAGAATACGAAAAGCCTCTCTCAGCGGAGAACGGCTGACATTCATCTGCTCACACATGTTTTGTTCGATTAAACGCATACCAGGTTTAAATTCGCCACTGATGATCTTGGATTCAATCTCCTCAACGATATTTTCCACCAAGCTCTTATGCTGTAAGCCGCTGTTCTTTTTCTCAAATGAAAGCTCCTGAGTCGCCACTATTTAGTTCTCCCTTCAAACTGTACATTGTCGATTATATACAATCATACAAGCATAGTCAAGATCTATAGATAAATTTTATTTAATCAACTTAAGTCAAATTAGTTTAACTCTTTTTATCCACTCTTCGTCACTCTCGTCACGCCTTTTTTCGTGAACCAGGCCTCTACACGTTCCATAATGTCGCCCTGGAGGACGATCTTTCCCTCCTCCATCGTGGAGCCGCAGCCGAGAGCTTTGCGCAGCTCTTTCGCGAGCGCCGCCAGATCGCCGCGGTAATCCTGCGGCAGCGACACGATCGTCACCGTTTTGCCGCCGCGCCCCGCGCGCTCGCGCCGCAGGGCGACCTTGGAGATCTTCGCTCCGCCAGCGGCTTTTTCCGACGCCGGCTTGGGCGGAGTTTTTTCGGCCGCCGCTCCCGCCTCAGAGACCTCATGTTTTACCGTATTTTCCGCTCCCAGCAAAGCTCCGAGCGACATCTCAAGCGGCGCCTGCCGGGAAAGGGAAAACCCCTCTCCCTCTGTAATTTTTTTATCCTTTTTTTCTCTCATCCGTATTCTCCTCCCTTGGGCATGGCAAAGACCGTTAACAGTTAGAATTATAGGGTAAGACGACGCCTCCGGGTATTGGCGGCCGGCGGAAAACCGCGCCCGTTGATTTTGCCCCGCCAACCGCCGTTTTGCGCGAAATCTGTAATCCGCGCTTGTTGTTTTTAGACTTAAGCTATTTAATTATAAGAGGATGAAATATAGACAAGAGAGGTATTTTTTATGGATAGATTACAGGCTTTTGATGAAAACTTTTTTTCTTTCGCGGCGATGCTCGGCGGCGCGCCGGGAGGCTCGACGCTCTCATTCAAGTCCCCGTCGCTTGCCGCGGCAAGCGGGCAGCCATACGCCGGCGAAAATTACGCGATCTTTGGCGAGGGCGCAGAACACGCCGACGTAGCGGCGGCAATTTCGTTTTTCGGCGGCCGCCGCGCGGATTTCGTCGCTCCCTGGCTGCCGCAGACGCCCTACAGCCTTGCGCAGGCATTCGAGGACAAAGGATTGATGCGCCGCCGGATATACACCGCGATGTATCTGCCTCCCGAAAATATGCAGAGCGGCTCCCTGCCGGACGGCGTTGCCGCCGTCACAGAAAAAGACGCGCTAAAATGGGGAGAAGCCGCCTGGTACGCCTTTGGCGGCGAAGGGGGAGAGGCCGCTGCCTCTTATAAGACTTACGGGGCCTACCTTGCCGCATATGAGATGAACAGGGCCTTTGCCGTCGAATCCGACGAGGGCAAATATCTTTCGACGGCGCTCATCCATGAAACAGCCAACACCGTGGGGCTTTATTATTTCGCCACTCTGCCGGAATACCGCCGCCGCGGCTTTGCCGCGCGGCTGATGGACGGACTCACGGCGGCGCTCGCGCACAAGGGCAAGCCGCTCGTGCTGCTCGCGACGGAGGCGGGACTGCCCTTCTACATCAACTACGGCTTCAAGGTGATCGACAAGGTGCCGATCTGCTCGCTGACGGAAGATATTTAAGCGGATGACGCGGACGGAGGCTGCGGATTGCAAGCTTCCGTCCATTTTTCCTTCGATATGGCGTAGATGAGATGGGGCATCTCCTTTCCATGATAATGTTTTATAAAGCGCCCCTCTATTTCCATGCCCAGGCGCTCGGCGACGCGGCGTGAGGCGTCGTTCTCCGGGCGTATTTCGGCGATCACCCGTTCCGCGCCCAGCCGCTCAAAGGCATAGGCCAGCGTGCCTTCGGCGGCGTAGCCGCCGCCCCAGCGTTCTTTTTTTAATATATAGGCGACGCCGATATGGCGGCGTCCCTCGATAGTCTCTATCAGCGGACCGATGAAGCCGATTATTTCCCCGCTCGTTTTCTCGACGGCGGCAAGATAGCTGAAACCGTCGCTCTCGTACCGGGAAATATTTTCGCCGAGCCACCGGCGCGCTTCCGCTTCGGAAAAGCCGTGTTCCCAAGCATACATTACCTCGGCATCCCCCAGTATCCTGGAGACGGCCTCAAAGTCCGCCGCCGTTATCTTTCTCATGACAAGCCGCTCAGTTTCGATCATCATCTTTGCCTCTCTTTACTTTTTTGCCGTGGGCCGGCCCCATTTTTATTAAGGAAACGCTGATTAGCTGATTAATTGAAAATCAGCCGGAATAATAACCAGCGTACGTCCCGCTGATTAGATGTGCCAAGCGCTAAACGCAGCAGGTTCAGAGCGGCGCGGAGGCGTATATTGATACGTTGGAGCGACGGTCGGGGCCTGCTGCGTGACGCGAACGGCGCATATAATCAGCGGCTCCTTAAGCCAACCGCGACGCCGATAGGCTATAATATAGCAAAAAACAGGAGGGGAATGAAGTTCATGATAGACTTGGAAAGCCTCTGGCGCGACGCGCGGGCCGACACGCCCGTCTGTACCGTCACAGGAACGACGAAGAATATGATCCTCAACGCAATCATGGAGGGCGCTCACGACTATGAGGCGATGGCCAAGGCGGTGCCGCTCTGCACGGACAACGAATGCGCGGCGCGCAATCCCTCGGGACGCGGCTGCCGTGAAAATGTCGCGGCTATCGTCTCCGCCTACCTCCCGATATACGAGATGATGACGGAGGGCGGCGGCTGTCATCACCACACGCCGCAGCCCAAGGCAAAGCCGGAGGGCTGTTCCGGTACGCGCACCGACGCCTGCGGCGGCTGTACTGGGTGTAATTGTTAAAATATTTCTCCAGATAAAAATCAGAACTATGTGCGGCACATGATAACGACACATAGTTCTGATTTTGTTTTGTAAAAAATTTCTATACTTTTTCATAAATACGTTATCCTCTCATCGCGCGCCTCTAATTTTTATCGTAAAATAACGAAGGTTTACGTAGCGTTCTATTTTACGGGAGGGGTTTTTTATGACATGGCTCAAGGACTTTAAAGAATTCGCGGTGCGCGGCAACGTTATGGATATGGCGGTCGGCGTCATCATCGGCGCGGCCTTTGGGAAGATCGTCACCTCGCTCGTCAACGACGTTCTCATGCCGCCGATCGGACTGTTGGCGGGAGGCATCGACTTTTCCAACCTCTTCGTCAACCTTTCGGGCACGCCGGCGGCGACGCTCGCCGAAGCTCAGGCGCAGAACATCCCCGTCGTCGCCTACGGTCTTTTTATCAACACCGTGATCAATTTTCTCATTCAGGCGTGGGCCATCTTCATGATCGTCAAATTCGCAAACCGGCTGCGGCGGCCCGAAGCGCCCAAGCCGGAGAAGCCGCCGCGCCTCTGCCCCCGCTGCTTTACGGAGATCGACGAGCGGGCGACGCGCTGTCCGCACTGCACCTCAGAATTGTAGCGGCGCGTCATTGACGGCAGGCAAAAAACAGGGAGAGTCCTTTCGCGAAAAGAGGGACCCTCCTTTATTTTTGTCGCTCCGCCTAAATTCTAACTTTACGCCAGAAAAATACATTGACATTTAGCGGGTTCAGTGTGATATTACATAGATAAACATAATGTAACGATTTTAAGGACGGTGGAAAAAGATGACGTGATCTAGCGCTGATAAAATGCACGGGATGCATTGCACGGCCGCCGGACGCTCTTTTTTCGCCGAGCCTTTACTTCCGGCCAGATAAAGATTCCGGCCTCCTGATATAAAATTCTCCCCCCTGCATTGTTGCGTTTTCGAGATGGCAGCGCCCCGGCGGCGGCTGCCAATCGTTGGTCTGTCATTTAGTCTTTCGCGGCTAATAGGACATCAATCAAATCAATAGAAAAAAATACTGAGGAGTGGTTTTGCACCATGAAGAAGTTTCTCATCGCGGCAGTAGTATGTCTCTTTGCGGCCACGGCCTTTGCGGCCTCCCCGCTGGACGTCTTCAAAGGACAGAAGGGTAAGATCGATATCGCCGGCGGTACGGCGCACATTCCCGTCATGCGGGAGGCGGCGAAGCGCATTATGGGCGCGAACCCCGACATTCGCATCACCGTCGCCGGCGGCGGTTCCGGCGTAGGCGTGAAGCAGGTGGGCGAAGGACTCGTGGAGATCGGCAATACCGGCCGCCCGCTGAAGAAGGACGAAGTCGAGAAGTACGGCCTCGAGACCTTCCCCTTCGCGATCGACGGCGTCGCGGTCGTCGTGAACCCCGCCAACAAGGTGGGAGAGCTCTCCTTCGAGCAGCTAATCGACATCTACGCGGGTAAGGTCACCAACTGGAAAGAGGTCGGCGGCGAAGACGCGGAGATCAACCTCTATGTGCGCGAGGACGGCAGCGGCACTCGCGAAGTTTTCACCGACAAGGCGATCAAGAAAAACAGCGTCACGGCAAAGGCCAACGTCGTCAATTCCAACGGCGCGATGAAGACCGCGGTGGCGAAAGACCCGCGCGCGATCGGCTATGTGGGCATCGGCCATATCGACAAGTCGGTCAAGGCTCCTAAGCTCGCGGGAATGACGGCGACGCAGGAAAACGCCGCGAGCGGCAAGTATACCGTCGTGCGCGACCTGTTCATGAACACTAAGGGCAAGCCGGCGGGCCTCACGGCGCTCTTCATCGACTACATCTATTCGCCCGAAGGCGCGCAGATAATCAAGGACAGCGGCTATATCCCGCTTCCGCGGAAGAAGTAAAAATCCTGCGAGGCGCCGGAAAAACCCCTTTCGGCGCCCCGCTTGCCCACAGGCGGTCTATGATGATGGATTCACCAAACACCCCGCTCTGGCTGCGCGCCTCGGCGTTATATGTAGCGGCGCTTCTGGCGACCGTTTTCGTCTTTATCACCTTCTGTGCTGCGGAAGGGCTTTTTATGGGCGGGCCAACGCTTTTTACCTCCATCTGGCACCCCGAAACTCAGGACTTCGGCATTTTGCCGATGATCGCGGCGACCGTCGCGCTTTCGTTTTCTTCGTTGGCCGTGGGTTGGCTGATCGCCTTCGGCTGCGTCTGCTATATACACGGCTTTGGTGAAAAATACAGTGCCTCGCTGCTTTCGTCGCTGCTTCGCCTCATGACGGCGATCCCCACGGTCGTCTACGGCTTCGCTTCGGTCTTCCTGCTCGTGCCGCTGATACGCGACGGGCTCGGCGGTTCGGGCTTCTCGTGGTTCACAGCCACGCTCGTTCTCTCGCTGCTTATTACGCCGACGATGGTGCTGACGATGGAGGGCGCCGTGGCCCAGGTGGCGCGGGAGAGCCGCCTGACAGCCGAATCTCTCGGCCTCTCGCGCGCCGAACATCTCGTCTACGTCGTGCTGCCGGCCTCGCGGGAATGGCTGTGGGGCGCGGCGCTTTTGGGTTTCGGACGCGCGGCGGGGGATACGATGGTCCCGACGATGCTGGCCGGAAACGCCGTGCAGTATCCGGCGTCGCCCTTTGAAGCGGTCCGGACGCTGACGGCGCATATCGGGCTCGTGCTCTCCTCGGACGTCGGCGGCACGGCCTACTATTCTCTCTTTGTCGCCGGCGGCATCCTGCTTGCGCTGAGCACCGGGGCGAATATCCTCTTCAGGATGCTGCGCGCGAGGAAGACGCGATGAAAAGACGGCTGACCCTTTGCGGAATAATCGCCGTCGCCGGGGCGGCATATGTGCTTGGAGCCTGCGGGGCGCTGATTTTTTTCCTCCTCGACAAGGGGCTTCCCGTTCTGGGGCGGCCGCTATTTTTTGGCGACACTCCCGCCTATGAGGCGATAATGGGGCTTCGCCCGGTATGGGACGGCATCTGGCCGGCTTTCGCGGGGACCTTCTGTCTCGTCGCCCTCACAATGCTCATGGCGGCGCTTCCGGGTATCGGCTGCGGCATTTATCTCGCGCGTTTCGCGAGGGGCCGCGCGAAGGAAAATCTGTCGCTTGCCATAGACCTGCTCGCGAGCGTACCTTCGATCGTCATGGGGCTGTTCGGCTTCGTTCTGATTCTTGCGCTGCGGCATACGTTCGCGCCGGACGCGACGACGAGCATTTCTCTAGCCGCCTTTTGCCTTGCGCTGCTCGTGATGCCGGCGCTGGTCGTAACGACGCGCTCTTCACTGGAGAGCCTGCCGCCGATGCTCGAATTAACGGGCGCCTCGCTGGGTTTTTCCGAAAATCAAATTCTGCGCCGCCTGCTGGTCCCCGCCGCCGCGCGCGGCATACTCGGCGGGATAATTCTCTCAATGGGGCGCGCGGCGGAGGATACCGCCGTGATAATGCTGACGGGAGTGGTTGTGAATTCGGGGCTGCCGGCGGGCCTCGCCGCCAAGTTTGAAGCGCTGCCGTTTTTGATCTATTACACCGCGGCGCAGTATGCCGACGAAAGCGAACTGCTGCGCGGATTCGGCGCCTCGCTGGTTTTATTGCTGCTCTCCGCCTTTTTGATGGGGGTCGCCTGGCTCTGCCAGAGAGGCATGGAGCGCCGCTGGAAGGGGATATATTGACGTCATGGAAAATTGCGCTGAGATAAGGGGACTATGCGTCTCTTTTAACGGCGAAGAGGTGCTGCACGGCATTACGGCTGACATTCCGCGCCGCGGCGTCACCGTCCTGCTGGGGCGTTCCGGCTCCGGCAAGACGACGCTGCTGCGCGCTCTGAACCGGCTGAATGAAAGCTTTGCGGGATATTCGGGAGAGGGAGACGTGCGGCTTTCGATAGCAGGCGGTATGAAATCGATTTACGGCAGCGAGGCACCTGATTTAACGCTGATCAGACGCAGTGTCGGCATGGTCTTTCAGAGCCCTAACCCCCTGCCGCTCTCCCTGCGGAAAAACATGACGCTCCCGCTTGAGCTGACGTTGGGGCTGAAAAGGGAGGAGGCCGAGCTTCGCATGGAAAAAAGCCTGCGCGACGTCGGCCTCTGGGATGAGGTGAAAGACCGCTTAAACCAGCACGCCGCAAGTTTTTCCGGCGGTCAGCAGCAGCGGATGTGCCTTGCGCGAACGCTCGCGCTCGAACCCGACATCCTTCTGCTTGACGAACCGACGGCTTCGCTTGACAAAAAGTCAGCGGAGCTGATCGAGGAGCACCTGGACAAACTGAAAGAACGAATACCGGTGATCATGGTCTCGCACAGCCTCGCGCAGGCGCGGCGGCTCGGCGCGCGCTTCAAGATCCTGAGCTGCGGCCGCGTTATAAACGAGCTTGAGCGGGAGGAAATTCCGCGCGGCGAGGCGGCGGAGGGGTTTTTGGAGGAGCTGCTTTAAAGAGACGCCGCAAAAAAGCGGGAATATTCGCTTACGTTTGACGAAAGGATATTCCCGCTTCGCTGCCTGGTTCCTGTATATTTAAAGCGCCGTTTTTGTTGCGAGGCGCTGTATTTTTCTACTTTTCCCCTTCCAGAAGTCCGTTCAGCGCCTGCACCAGCGGCAGTACTTTCGTACCGGTGGCCGGCTCGGCGAGCGCCTGCTGCGCGGTCATCCTCTTACCCCAGTAAGCGAGGTTGAGGTCTCTGTTTTGATTAATCACGGAGCCGCTGACGGAGATCCCCGCGAAAAGCCCCTCGGCCATAGAGTAGCTGTAAAGGGAGGCCTTAAGCGGCGCGTTCGTCGAAGCGCCAAACTGCCGGCCCACCGGCCCCGCCGCGACGGCCACGTCAGCGCCGAGCTTGAAGCTGTTGCCGCCGGTGAAGGCGTGCAGGCCGTTTTCGTTATTTATCACCAACACGAGCCCGATTGACTCCGCCCCGACCTGAAAACCGACCGAAGCGCCCGAAATCCCCATAAAGGCCGGTCCGCTCCAACCGCCGTTTTCCGTGCGCAGCAGCACGACGCCCTGTCCCTCTTCGGCGCCGATTATGAAACCCGCCTTGGCGACGTTGGGAAATATCGCCACGCCCTTCGCTGAACGGATGGTGTCGGCCATCCCCGCCGCGTCCGCCTGCCGCGCCATCTTGTTGACCAGGTCGGCCGCCATCTCGATGCGCCGCACGTACAGCGGCCTCTCCGCCGCGTAAGCCTCATTAACGAAAATGACGGTGAATACCGCGATTATCATGAAGCAAAAAAGTCCGATAAGTCTTTTCATGTTCTGTTGCCCCTCTCCTGTTTTCTGACTATAGTTTTACCTCAGAACGCGGGCGGCAAAGATGGCAAATTGCCTTTGCGCGGGGCGGTAAAATTGCCGTATCGACGGTGCGCGTGCATTGGCCAACAAAAAAACCGCCCCTTCGCGCGGCGAGGGAGCGGCTCTCTGACGTATGCGGCCGGACCTATTTGGGAGCTTTTTTCATCAAATTGTTGAGGGCCTTGACGAGCGGCGTAATCCGTTTATCGCTCGCGGGCTTCTTCAGCGCGTTGGCCGCCGAAATGTCGCGTCCCCAGTAGGCCTTGTTCGCGTCGCGGTTCTGGTTGATGACCGAGCCGTCGATGGAGATGCCGGCAAAAAGCCCCTTGGACATCGAATAGCTGTAGATGGAGGCCTTCGCGCGTCCGTCCGTCGCGGCGGAGGTGTCGCGCCCGACTGGGCCGGCGGCGATCGCCACGTCCGCGCCGAGCTTAAAACTGTTGCCTCCCGTAAAGGCCCGCAGCCCCTGTTCATTGGTGATGACGAGTACGAGCCCCACAGATTGCACGCCGATCTGGAAGCCGATCGAAGCGCCGTTGATGCCCATGAAGGCGGGGCCGCTCCATTTGCCGTTGGGCTTTCGCAGCAGGACCACGCCCTCGCCGGTCTGTCCGCCGATACCGAGCCCCGCCTTCGTCACCGCCGGGAAGATGGCGACGCCCTTGCCCGACTTGATAACGTCGGCAAGCGCGTCGGCGTCCTGCTCCTTCGCCATCTTATTGATAAGATCGGTCGAAAGCCGGATTCGCCTCATGTGCGCCGTCTCCGCGAAAGCGGCCTGCGCCGCGCCGACGACGAGAAGCGCAAGCAGCGCAAAAATAGTAATTTTCCTGCTGATTTTCATTCCTTTTCCTCCTCGTATAATTAAGTTGTGCAGAACAAGGCAACAAGTTTCGTTGCTTGTACAATGCATGCAGACGCTGTGGACTGGTATTTCCTCCTTTTATGGTAACTCCATCTCTATTATATTATTATTTTATAATATAGGCTCCATCAAAACCATTAAAAGCAATATAATTATGTATATGCGATTAAGGAAGCCGCGGGAAGATATGCGAGACGAAAGAGGCCCGGCCTGCGGCGGATGATAACGCGGACCGGGACCTCGGCTCCACAAAAGAAATCGCGACGGAAAGGATGACCGATATGGATAAGATCTTCGCCCCCTGGCGTATGCAGTATATACTTTCAAACTCAGACAACGGGGACCCTCAGGAGAAGGGCTGCATCTTCTGCAATTTCCCCAAGCTTGACGAGGACGAAAAACGCCTCATCGTCGAGCGCGGAAAGCATTGTTTTGTGATCATGAACGCCTACCCCTACAACCCCGGGCACCTCATGGTCGTCCCCTACCGCCACACCGCGGACGTCACCTCCCTCTCGGCGGAGGAATTCGGCGAGATGACGGCGCTGGTGCAAAAGTCGGTCCGGGCGCTGACGGCGCTGATGCAGCCGCACGGCTTCAACATCGGCATGAACCTCGGCAAGGTGGCGGGCGCGGGCATCGACCAGCACCTGCATATGCACATCGTCCCGCGCTGGAACGGCGATACGAACTTCATGCCCGTCATCGGCGAGGTAAGGGTCGTCTCCGAGTCCCTCGCCTCGACATACTCCCGGCTGAAAGCGATATGGCCGCAGATCGACTGAGCCCCTTTCGCGCGCCCCGCCGCGACTGCGACGCGGAGTTCACCGAGAAGCGCTCGCGCTTCATCGGCTCCGTGAGGATCGTGCTCGACGCGGACGAAGCGACGGAGACGATTAAAAAGTTTCCTGAGCTCTACCCGAAAGCCAACCACCACTGCTGGGCCTACCGTATCGGCGGCGGCGCGGCGCTGGAGCATTGTTCCGACGCGGGAGAGCCCGCCGGAACCGCGGGACGGCCGATCCTGGGGACGATCAAGCGCCATGAGCTCACCAATACCCTTATCGTCGTCACACGCTATTTCGGGGGGATCAAGCTCGGCGTGCGCGGGCTGATCGAGGCCTACAAGGCGGCGGCCGAACTCGCCGTGGAGCAGGCGGGCGCCGTCGAGATGGAGTTTCACAACGCGCTTCTGCTGCGCTGCGGTTACGATTACTCAAAGACGCTCTCCACAACGCTGCGCAAATGGGGCTTCCCCGAAGAGCGCGTAGGCGTTGAGTACGGCGCCGACGTCGCCATGAGGCTTGAAGTGCCGCTTTCGATGCGGGCCGAAATCGAGCTCCCGCTGGCGGAAATGGCGCAGCGTTCGTTCCTTACGGAGATGAAATGGGACGAAAGTCCTCTGGTGCGCGAGCGCTGGCGCTGAGAAATACGGCCAGCGTTTCTTGCTTTAATATTTAAAGACAGGGGTGATAAGATGCTTCGGAATCTATTGTTTCTAGCCGCGGCCGCTCTGATATTAACGCTCCCGGCGGCGGAAACCCTTCACGCCGCCGAATGCGCGAGCGGCGGCGCGCCGCTGGAGATCGTCAACAAGAGCGGACGCGAGATCACAGGGTTATTCATCTCACAGACAGGGAAAAATCAGTGGTCGGCAAACAGGCTCCCGAAGCCGCTCGCCGCCGAGGCCCAGGCCTCCTGCGGCATCGGCAGGGACGAAATCCTCGGACTCAGCGACATCAGGCTGACGCTGAAAGAGGGCGGCGAGATAATCTGGCGCCGGCTGCCAATTCTGGAAATATTCTCTATCACCGTCGATAACAGGCTTGAGCCGCAATACGAGAGGATCAAGCTCGGTTCATGATAACCCGATGACACCTCCCGCGGCGCGGGAGACTGATGACCGGCGAAATAAACTTACAGGCATGCAAAAAGGCGGAAGGGGGTTTCTCCTTCCGCCTTTTGCCATCCGGTCGTCAGGCCGGCGAGAGACGGCGCTTAATTCGAGTTGGCGGCCGCGTTGCTGATGATCCCGCCCAAGATCAGACCGCCGACGATGCCGAGGACGATCTTGCCAGTGTCGTCGTCACGATCCCGGCGAGGGCCGGGGCCATAGCCGGAACCATAATAGGGCCGCGGCTGCGGGCGCGCCTGCCAGCCGGGTCCGCGGAAATCTGGGATATGAGGCCCCGGGCCCATCGGCGGCCTCATAACGCCGGGCCTCATAGTGGGACGCGGCGGCATCGGCGGGCCTCCCGGCCTCATCGGGCCGGGGCCCATCGGCCTGTTTTGCCCAGGCGGCAGCGGGCGCATATGCGGGCCCGGCCCTCCCGGACGGGGGCCGCTGCCGGGGCCGCCAGGCCCGTGCATTACCGGCATGGGGTTATTGACTCTCACCGGCCCGGGCCTCATTGGCATCTTATGACCAGGCGGCGGTCCCGGCGGGGCGGCGAAGGCCCCTCCCGCGGCAAACAGCAGCAGCGTCAGCGCCGCCGCAGGTCTGCTTAGAATTTTCATCTTTACACCTCCTCGCTTTTTTGAAATCGCTGCCATTTATACGTGCAGCGGCCGGGCGTTTACCCAGAGACCCGGAAAAACTCGTCTATTTTGAATTTGCGGCAAGACTGCCGACGACGGCGCCGATGACCGCGCCGACGGCGAGCGCCTTGACGGTGTCGCCGGAATCGCTTTCGTGACGGCGGGGGGCGGGGGGCGCCGGCGCGAAATGCGGCACCGGCCGAGGCTCGGGAGCGTGGTTGATACGCTTCATCGCCTGCCCGTGATTTTTCGGCGGCATCCATGGGCTTTGCGGGGCGGCGAAAGCGCTCCCGGCGGCGACCACCGTTACGGTCAGCGCCAGGGCGGCGGCTTTCTTTACTCTATCGAAAAAAACCTTCATCATCAGCACCATCCTCTGTTTTAATCTCGATAAACAAGAGTATAGGCCGCCGATGTGAAGGTTTTATGGGCGATTTCTGGCGTTTATGTGTTGAAAATATGTGGATTATATGGGAACCGTTATTCTTCCTGGCGCGCCTCCTCGTAATAGGTGCCCATCAGCTTCTTCCAGTCAACATTATCATCAAGCAGGTTTGGGCAGGTGCTGTCGGGATAGAACCATTTGCGCCCGAGCCCCATCAGGATCTGCCACCAGTCGTGGACGTCGGGGGTGAGGATCTCGCCCTCCGGCCCGATGCGGCGCAGCTCGCGGTAGACGAGCGCCACCATCTGGCTTTCATCCATCGTGGCCGTCGTCTTCGCATAAAACTCGATCATGTAGAAGTAAGAGCAGGAGCCGAGCTGATAGAGCAACTCCGTCCATTTCGGGGAGATCTTCGTCGTCTTGGCGAGGGTCATCTGTTTTTTGCTTCCCGCGCTCTTATGGTTGACTACGAAAAGTATCTTATCGGGATCTATATGATGCAGTTCGTCGTATTTTCTGATGAGGGCCTCCGCTATCGGCCTTATCTTGCTTGAGCATATCTCATAATCAAATTCTGCGTCTGTTTTTACGGACATCTTTTATTCCTCCGTTTAATAGCGTGGCTGTTTCTTTTTCACGAAACCCCCACATTATACCATTCGGCAAGATTTTTCGCCTGTGCCGGCTAACTTATCCACACTATCCACAGTATAAATGTGTCTAATTGATTTAACCTTATTTGACTTATTATATCGCGTTCCGGGCGCGGCCAGAGGATAAAAAAAGAGCCCTCCATACGTGTGGAAAGGCTCCTGAGGCGCTGACAGATTGATCGTTTTTTAAAAGGCAGCTTATTGCGGCTTTTTCAAGCTGTTTCCTTTGCGGACGAAGGTTGGGTTCTCGTAGGCTTCGTATGCGGATGGTTTTGTAAAATTCGTCGGCTTCTTGCCGTCGGCGGCGTTCGCCTCCGCCGGCTCTTCCTCCAGAAGCCAAGCGGGAACGTGCCCCTCGCGCTCAAAAAGACGAACGCGCTCATACCGCGGCGCGGCCTGTTCGCTAGCGGGCTCTTCGGCCGGCGCAAAAACCGCCGCCGGTTCGTTTGCCGCGGCTGCGGGCTCGCTCCTTGCCGGTTCGGCCGCGGGTTCCTCTTTTTTCGCCGGTCGCGGCTGGTTGGCCTGATATTCGTCAAACCCCGCGGCGACGACGGTTATCTCCACGTCGCTGTCTATCTGCGGGTCCGAAACGCAGCCCCAGATAAAGTTGGCGTCCTCCGAGATGACATCCTCCACGATCTCCGCGGCGCGGCCTATCTCATAAAGGGGCAGCTCGCCCTTGTAGGTGATGTTCATCAATACGCCCTTCGCGCCGCACATCGAGCATTCCATCAGCGGGCTTTCAAGCGCGTTCTTTACCGCCTTTATCACACAGTCCTCGCCGCTTGCGGCGCCTATTCCCATCACGGAGCGTCCCGCGCCCCTCATGACCGTCTTCAGGTCGGCGAAGTCGACGTTTACGAGTCCGGGGCGCGTCACAAGGTCGGTGACGCCCTGCACGGCCTGACGGAGTATCTCGTCCGCGAGGGAGAAGGACTCCGTTATCGGGGTCGCTTTATGGGAGATGTCGAGCAGTCTGTCGTTTGGCACGACGATCAGCGCGTCTACCTCCGGGAAGAGCTTTTCTATTCCCTCCTCCGCGTAGCGGCGCCGGCGCTTGCCCTCAAACGAGAAGGGCTTCGTCACCACCGCCACCGTGAGGATTCCCATCTCCTTCGCGGCGCGCGCGATGATGGGAATGGCGCCCGTCCCCGTGCCGCCGCCCATCCCCGCCGCCAGATAGACCATATCGGTGCCCTTCAGGTATTCGCGGATATCGTTTATCGACTCCAGCGCGGCGCGCGCGCCGATCTCCGGCATCGCTCCCGCCCCAAGCCCTTTCGTTACCTGCTCGCCAAGGATTATCTTGGAACCGCAGAGCGACATCTCAAGCGAACGAATGTCGGTGTTCACGGCAAGCATATCGACGCCTTCAATACCGCGCGATATGATGTGGTTAAGGGCGTTTCCGCCGCCGCCGCCAACCGCTATCACCTTGATCGCCTTTTTAAAAACTGCCTGGGATTCCGGTTCCGCTTCGTATGACATCTCATTTTCCAATCTATCGACATTGCCGGAAAGAACCGTGCCGCTTTCTTCCCGGTAATACAAATTTTCTGCCGGCATGCTCAAAACACCCACCTCTTTCTGTAACTGGTTGATGTATAATATTCTTCGTATCTTATTATAGCATTGAGAGGAATTTTATTATATGAACCCACGTCAGGAATCGGTAAATTTTTTCGGCGCCAACATGCCCTTCATAATATTCTTCCTCTTCTTCGCCCTCCTCGCCTGGGACATAACGGCTCCGATAGCGACGCCGCTTCTCTGGGCGGCGATGCTCTCCTTTATCTCGACGCCGATATACCGCTTCGTCAGCCGCCGGATGCTGCGGGACCGTTTTCCGAGCGTTGCCGCCGGCGTTACGCTCGCGCTGCTGCTGATTATCTGCATCGTTCCCGTCATCTACGCCCTCTCGACGCTGGGGAGCGAGGCCGCCGGCATGGGAGCCAAATTCTCGCAGCTTCTCAACAAGATCCAGCATCAGGCTTACAGCGGCAGGGATTTTAACTTCCCCGCCTGGCTGCCCCTCTGGGCCGCCGACTATGCGACCTCCTTCCTGGAAAATTCCGCCGCCGTGAAGTCCGTGCTCCAGTTCTTCGCCCAGTGGTCGGCGAAATTTCTAAGCTCGCTCTCCGCGCACATCATCGAACAGGGCTCCAGCTTCATCCTCAACGCGATGATAACGACGATGATCTCCTTTTTCTTCATCCGCGACGGGGTAAAGATCATCAACTATATAAAAAGCGTCCTCCCCCTTTCGCCTGAGGAGAGCGAAGACTTTTTCTCCCGCACCGGCAGCCTCCTGAACTCCATCGTCTACGGCATCATCCTCACCGTCGCGCTGCAGGCCCTCATAGGCGGCGCCGGCTGGTGGTTCGTCGGCCTTGGCAGCCCGGCGCTCTTTGGAATGCTGATGTTTTTCTTCGGCATGTTTCCCGCGGGTACGGCCATCGTCTGGGTCCCCGGCTCTATCTACCTGGCGCTTACCGGAGACCTGAAAAACGCCGCCATCCTCTTTGTTTGGGGACTTGCCGTCGTGGGTACGATCGACAACCTGCTGCGCCCCTTCCTCATCAGCGGCAGAGGGGGAGGAAGCGAGATCCCGACTTTACTAATCATCATGGGGCTCTTCGGCGGCGTCATGGTCTACGGCTTCCTGGGAATTTTCATCGGGCCGCTCATCCTCGTGCTCTTCGTCTCCGTATGTGACCTCTATCGTAAACGCTGGCTTGAAAGGAATGGCAAATAATGATGTTTGGCGAATATCTCGCGCTCACGGCGACGGCGGCGTCTCTTGCGATGGACGCCTTTTCGGTATCGATCTGTATCGGCCTCTGCCAAGAACGGCTGCGGCGGCGCGAGGCCCTGATCCTTGGCGCGGCCTTCGGCTTCTTCCAGTTCTTCATGCCGCTGCTGGGCGGCGAGATCGCGGAACATCTCTCCGGCTTTTTTGACGCCTGGACGCCGTGGATCGCCGCGGCGCTGATAATATGGGTGGCGATCAATATGATCAGGGAGGCGCGGGATTGCGGCGGCGGCGAAAGCTGCATGACGGTAACGCTGAAGAGCGTCACCCTGCTCGCCTTTGCCACTTCGCTCGACGCTTTGGCCGTAGGCTTCTCCATCGAAAGCACCGGCGGCTCGGCGCTGACGCTTGCCCTGCTGGCGGGCGTCATCACCTTCTCCCTTTCGATATTCGGCGCGCTCGTCGGCAAACGCCTTGGGACGACTTTTGGCAAAAAGGCCGAATACTTCGGCGGCGGCGTCCTTATTGCAATCGCGGCGAAGATTATTATCGACGCTTTGTGTGGGTAACTATACATTAATTACTACCACATATGTCTTCCTTTAGACATTAGCAAGCAGCTTATAAGAAAAACACGGGCAACAAAAATTCTGCAGCTGCCTAACTTTAAAGTTTATGCAGTTACAGATATTAGGTGGTATTTATATAGGAAAAACCTGTGCGTTTAAATATAGCGTCCTGAAATTCCGCCAACCTTTACATTGTTCCGCTCAATTTCTCGATATATGCTAGTTTTGCAGCGACGCAAAATATCTTCATTGCCTCCTTCAGTTCCTGTAACGATGGAAAGCTTGGCGCGATTCTGATATATTTATCTTCCGGATCTCGGTGATAGGGATGGGTAGCTCCCGCCTGAGTCAACGTAACCCCGACACCTTTACAAAGTTCCACTACGCGCGTCGCGCAACCTGGTTCCGCCATATAAGTGACAAAGTAGCCGCCCTTTGGTTTTGTCCAGTTTCCCACACCGTACCCCGCAAGCTCATTTTCAAGCGCCGATAGCACTATGTCGAAACGCGGACGCAGGATTGCCGCATGTTTTTCCATCATGGATAGTATGCCACACATGTCTTTGAAGAATCGCACATGGCGCAACATGTTCATCTTATCTGCGCTTATTGACTGCGCGCAAAGTTGTTTCAATGTGAAGGCAATATTTGCGCGCGAAGCACAGAAGAAGGCAACGCCAGCACCGGGAAAACTTATCTTTGAAGTAGAGCCGAACATGTAGACCATATCCTCGTTTTTGGCATACTTTGCTTCAGTAAGAAGGTTCAATAGCGGCGCATCCTCATAGATCTTGTGGACGGCATAAGCGTTATCCCAGAATATTCTGAAATCCTTCGCTTTTGGACGTAGCCTGGACATCCGTTTGACGACATCGTTTGAATAGACGCTACCCAGCGGATTGCTGTATTTTGGAACGCACCAAATGCCTTTTATTGTCGTATCTGCCGCGGCAAGCGCCTCCACCATATCCATATCAGGCCCTTCTTCCGTAAGAGGAACGTTGATCATCTCTATCCCCAGAAATTCGCAGATGGTGAAGTGCCTGTCGTAGCCAGGCACAGGGCAAAGAAATTTTATCTTATCATAAGCACTCCACGGTCTCTCACCATTAAGTACGCCCACAAGCATCGCCCGCGCGATAGTATCATACATTATGCTCAGTGAGGATGATCCGCCAATGATAATTTCATCTTCTGCAACACCCATATAGCGGCTGAAAAGCTTTTTTGCATCTACAATGCCAGAGAGCTCCCCATAATTGCGACAGTCCACAGCGTTTTTCGCCGCACAGTCGCTGCCTGAGTTCAGGACATCAAGCATTGGTATGGAGAGCGCCAGCTGTTCTGCACTAGGTTTGCCGCGAGCCATATTGAGATTAAGATGTTGTGACTTGAAGGTATCGAGCATGGTTTGAATACGGGTTGCCTCTATTTTAAGCTGCAAAGGCATCATATCTTTATATTGCATACTTGTTCATTCCTTTTCTAAATGACAAACAACACCTACAACATTGACAAATCACGCAATGCCGTAAACTTATTGGACATAATATGATGTTCATATTTTATGTGGCCGTTTAAAGATTAGAGCTTTTGCCTTATGGTAATAGAGTCCTGATTCTGCGTAGCCCCTCGCAGAGATAGTCATAAGAACGACAATATGCCAGTCTGATATGGCCAGGTGCTCCAAACACATCTCCGGGGACCGTTGCTACTCCTGCTTTTTCTAAAAGCATTTGTGACATGTCCATCGAACTCATGCCAGAACGAGTTATCTTTGGAAAAGCATAAAAAGCTCCAGAAGGAATTGTAACATCAAAACATTTAACCTGATTCAACTGGGAAATTACCATGTCTCTGCGTCGTTTATATTCGTCAATCATAACTGATATAGCGTCATCTGCCTCTGTTATTACCGCCGCTACACCAGCCTGCGCGAATGAATTCGCACAAGTGCTTAAATTCTGATGGCACTTAGTAATATAGGGTTTTATCGCTGCTGGGACTATGGCCCAACCAATCCGCCAGCCTGTCATAGACCAGGTCTTTGAGGCGGCAGAGATTGTTATAGTCTTTTCGGCCATGCCAGGCAGGCTGGCGATGCTTATATGTTCTCCCTCATAAAGGAACTTTTCATAGCACTCATCTGAAATAACCCATATATCATGATCTATGGCAAGTTTGGCAATATCTTCCAAGTCTTTGTACGTTAGGACGGCACCACTTGGATTGTTGGGAGTATTTATCAGAATCGCCTTTGTCTTGTTCGTAAGCGCTGCTTTGATATCATCAATTTGTACTCGAAAACCGTTTTCAATCGTTGTGGGAACCTCGACAACGCTACCCCCGGCTATCGCCACTTGGTCAGCGTATGCAGCAAAATAAGGCGTAGGAATTATTAATTCATCTTCCGGTTCCAACAGTGTCAAAAACGTTGCGGCCAACGCTTCAATAGCTCCTGATGTGACAACGATTTGGTTTGCCGGATCGATTTCCATGGCATTGTCACGAGCATATTTATTACCGAGTGCGCTGCGGAGTTCCATGGTTCCACTCATATCTGTGTAGTGAACGTCACCATTTTTCAAAGCCTGAATCGCAGCTTCTTTTGCGCAAAGGGGGGAATCAAAGTCAGGGCGCCCTATCTCCATATGTATAATATCCCGCCCAAGTCCCTCAAGTTCATTGGCTCGCGAAAGTATCTCTCGGATACCTCCAGACATTTTTATGGAACGCATGCGGGCAGTTGGAAAATTATTTCCCATTTTGTATCATTTCCTCTTATCCTTAACATTATTATTTTGACATAACGAAGAAAGCGGTAAAACCTCCGTTTGAGATCTATCGTTGATCGCCGTAAGTATTCGCTTCTCTACATTGTCAATATGGGCCGACATGGCCGTCGCCGCTCGCTCCGGATCACGTGACTTCACGGCATCCAAAATCTCGCGATGCTCCATTAATGCTTCGGAGATAACATCTCCCAGAGTATTGCTTAACGCCAGGTAGAGAGAAACCTTATACCCAAGTTGCCCGATGAATTCCTCGTAAATTTTGTTGCCTGAAGCCTGAGCCAGATAGTTATGGAACATTTTATCCACGGAAGAGATGTGCAAGGTGTCATGCATTTTCATAGCTTCTTCTTCATCCCAAATAAAATGCTCGAGGCGTTCTAAATCGCCTTCGGTAGCCTTAACAACCGTTTCTTTTATTGCGGCTGTTTCCAACAACTTTCTTGCAACTAACGTGTCCTTTAATTCTTCCAAAGAAATCTTAGGGATTCTAAGCGTTCTGTCCTTATATTTGACGAGATACCCTTCCGCCATAAGTTGGGTAAGGGCCTTTCTGAGCGGCGTCCTGCTAACTTGAAAAACTTCCGCGAGACATTCTTCCCGTAAAGCGGTTCCAGACGTCAGCTCGCCGCGTAGTATTTGATTTTTTAGATTAAAATATACGTTATCCGATAAATTAACTTGTCCGTTTTTCATCTTAATACACCCTCTCTCATCCACTCGCGAATGTAAACAATACAACGCTGAGAGTTAATTTTTTATTTGTACATAGCTATATTCTAAAGAAAAACCATGAATCTGTACAATAAATCTATCATATATGATGAGGCGGAATCTCGTTTTAAGTTTAAATATATATACGGTTAATCCCGCCTTTGATCCAACTTTTTTGACGTCATCTAATAAATTGGAGTAGCCCTAAACTAACCCCTGGAACAAATGTAATCAGCATCAGGCAAATTATCATGGCTACCATAAATGGCATGCATTCTTTTGCAATAACATGGATTGGTATGCCTGAGATTGCCGAAGCTACATTTAAGTTGCAGCCAACAGGGGGCGTCACAAACCCGATTGCAAGATTGACGGTTAATAATATACCAAACTGTATTGGGCTCATTCCGATAGATACGATCAAGGGGAGCAGAATAGGCGTAAGAATGATTGTCGCGGTTATATTACCCATAAAGCATCCAATGCAGAGGAAAAACACATTAAGAATGAGCAATATCAGAATCTTGTTAGAAGTTGCATTCATTACCTGAGCGAGAAGAAACTGCGGCACCTGATTAAGTGCAAGAAAAACGCCAAAAGCAAGCGCAAACCCCATGCCGTACATGGTTACACCGTGCAGTGTGGCTGCAGACCTCGCACACTCAAAGATATCCTTATATGTAAGTTCTTTATATATAAATTTTCCAATAAATATACAATAAAATATTGCGGCTACAGCTGCTTCTGTTGGGGTAAAGGCACCAGAATATATACCGCCAAGAATAAGTATCGGTACAAGTAATGCCCAGAAAGAGTCTCCTAAAGCTTTTAAAAGAGGAATGGCACGCTCCTTTCCAACATAACCGCGTTTTTTTGATTCAAGATATCCCGTTATCATTATCCCTATAGTAAACATAATCCCTGGGATTATTCCTGCAATAAACATATCACTTATCGAAGTTTTAGCAACAATGCTATAGACGACGAATGGTATGCTAGGGGGAATTAAAACTCCTATCGTTCCTGAACAAGCAGCCACTGCAGTGGAGAATGAGGTGGCATATCCGCGTTTATCCATTTCTGGAATCATTATTGAGCCAATCGCGGAAACCGTGGCAGGGGCTGACCCAGAAATTGCGGCAAAAAAAGCGCTGGCAAGCGTAGATACGAGCGCGAGTCCTCCAGCAATCGTGCCAACAAGGCTATCAGCAAGATTTACAAGGCGCCGCGAGATTCCACCCGATCCCATAAGATTACCAGCAAACATAAAAAACGGAATAGCCAGTAAGGGAAACGAATCTAATGCGGTAATGGCCTTTTGTGCCATAAGTTGTAAGGGAATCTCTGGCGTAAATAAAACCATGGAAAGCGCAGTTGCGATTCCGGTTGCTATCCCTATTGGAAAACCAGTCAATAAGAATGCGAATAAGGTTACCAAAAGAAATGCTGCTATCATTTGTTGTTCATCTCCCTGCTTTCGCTTGTCCTTTTGAAGATTGAGCTGATAAGGCTAAGGCACATTAAAAGGCACCCCACTATTACCGATGAATATATAAAATACATCGGAACCTGAAGAGCGGGAGAAACACGCCCGCCCCGATAGGAAAGTTGGACCATCTTAGACCCCATAACGACCATGTATACAGAGAACACAAACCAAACTATATCTATCAAAATATATGCGTAGGATCGCCATTTCCCTTTTAACATATCAATAAATAGCGTAACCCGTAAATGCATGTTCTTCTTTACCGCATAACTGCATGCCACCCATGTCATCCACATCATAACAAATGTTGAAAGCTCTTCAGACCACGTCAATGAGTTGTTAAATACATATCTCATAATTATTTGAAGCATGACTACACATGATATGAACAATAGCATGTATGTGATAATTGTTTCCTCCATTTTTTCAATTCGATGATTAAAAATATCAATCAATTTTTTCAACATTCACACCTCCAATTTTGTGACAACTCATGAAAAACTATTATGGTTGGATGTCAATGAAACCGGTGCATCAGTTCCACTGACATCCATGTATATTACTTTGATGCGGCAAGTGCAATGTCCATAAGATCGCTTCCCACTACGTTTCTGAAGTCTTTATAGATGGGAGCGCATTTATCCTTAAAAAGCTTAAGTTGTGCATCGCTCAGTGTATTAATT
This sequence comes from Synergistota bacterium, assembly GCA_023450745.1. Lineage (GTDB taxonomy): Bacteria > Synergistota > Synergistia > Synergistales > Synergistaceae > Cloacibacillus. Next base: position 41,936 of record JAEXGR010000048.1, on the reverse strand, counting down.
TTTACCCCAGATTTTTTCATCACTTCAAGTGCTTGTTTGTCGTATGCAAAGTAACGATCGGTAAAATCTTTTTGGAATCTTTTCGCGCCCTCACTGAAAACCTTCTGAAGATCCGCTGGCAGAGAATCGTACCATTTTTTACTTACAAGTATACAGGTTGTGCTTTGAATATGACCCGTCAAAGAGTAGTATTTCTGTACCTCATGTAAGTTTGCATCAACAACCTGAGCCGGTGCATTTTCCTGCCCGTCTACGACGCCCTGCTGCAGCGCCGTGTAAAGCTCAGAATAACTCAGCGGTGTCGGATTCGCTCCCAGAGCCTTGAAAATTGCTATGTGCATAGGGTTTTGCATAACCCTTATCTTTAATCCTTTTAGATCTTCAGGCTTATATATAGCGCGTTTATTGTTAGAAATGTGCCTGCCTCCCTTTGGATTATAGCCAAAGCATTTAAACCCCTGTGATTCAAAAATTTTATCCATTTCTTTACCCAACGGTCCTCTTAATGCGGACATCATGCTTTTGTAATCTTTAAACAGAAAGGGAAGATCCAAGACCTGTATTTTTTTATCGAAACCCGCAAGATCCGAAGTTGTAGGCAGGGACATCTGAACGACTCCCATTTGAATAGCCTCAAGTGTTTCGAGGACACCCCCCAACTGGCCATCGGTATAACGTGTCGCATGAATTCTTCCATTAGATTTTTCATTAAGATATTTTGTAAAATCTACCAGTGCCTGCTGAGGCGGAAAACTCGATGACATAGCTGAAGAAATTTTAAATTCATACGTCTGTGCAGGAAATGCCATGGTGCATGAGCAAAGTAAAAGAATTACCGTTAAAATAGCTTTTGTAATTTTCATGTCTGAACACCCCTTCTCAAGTTTAACTACATGATGCTGAATACTGTTTAATCCATATCCCGGACAAGCGGCAAGGTTGCGCAGTGAATACCTCCTCCCTTTTTCCTGCATTCTTTATATTTGATTGTAATGATATCAACTCCCTTGGATGACAGCATCTCTGCAGTCCATGGAGCCAGCTCGTCTATCACTATCTTCCCCGGTTTCAAGGCAAGACAGTTAACGGCCAACCTCACGTCACGATAATCTGCAAAGATTGGCTCAATCCCAAGGGCTTTGACTTTTTCTACAAGAGAGTACGGAACTCTTTCCACGTTAATAAGCGCCTTATCATGGTCAATCATAACTATTGCTCCATCTATGTGAAGACTAAAACCAGTCAGAGGGACTTCTGTTAGCTCAATGCCCTGCAATTCCAACACTTGCCGGATTTGTTTGACGGCCGAGGCGTTTCCTCTGCAACTCATCCCGATTACAGCATGTTTTTCATCAAGGAGACAAAAGCTACCTCCTTCCATCAAGCCATCCCCCTGAATAGTGTGAAGTATCGGCATCCCAATCTCCGCAACCTTACGCGTAATGAATGCCTCTTCGCCGCGGCGGCCCGTACCTTTATCTTCGCCAACAACGCCCATTCGAGTTATGATGATTCCGCCATTGATTACAATACCGTTATCTCTTACGTTTATGGCATCTGGGTCGAAAGGACTTCCGTCAGCATATGTTATTTCTACACCCTCCTTTTTTAAAACATCAACAAGGCCATCATGCTCTCGTTGCATAGCCGCGATATCAGGAAGCTTATCAGAACGGTAGTACCATTTATTGCGCCTGTCGATTAAAGCTTCAAGTTTATAATCATATTTATCCTGAGAAATAACATTCAATTCGTTACCAGGCCTGTGGACTAAAATTTTGCGGATGGTACCGACATCGTTCGGTACTCCCCACTGCATTCCCCACACTCGTTCTTGTTCTATTTCCTCATGAAACGCTGGCAGCGGGCGTGGTTCCATCTCTGCCAGTACTAGATGATAATATTGACTGCTTTCGCAAAATTGTGGCATATTAAGCACCTAACTTATAATTAAACTTTATATAGTATCATTAAGAAACCGCCAAGCCGTCATTGCATGTACTTTTGTTACAATCGGCAGCTCATTCGCAAAAATATATTCATCTGGAGATCCCATATTATGGTGATTAGGCCCATATTGCACACATGGAATCCCTTTAGACCGCCACAGATAACATTCCGTTCCACCGATGCTGTAATTTTCATAAACTGGTTTGCCATAATTTAGGGCAGCTTCTTCTTTGGCTATTTTAACAATGGGGTGGGATGGCGAGGTAAGAAATGAGTTCGCACTAAAGTATATGTCATACGTCGTGTCAGAAAATAGCATAAGTTTTTTGTCCAGCCACGAACGTATAAAGTTATCTGTGAGTCCCGGTGGCAGTCTAAAATTTAATTCACATACGCATTCTTCTGGAATCATGTTGACCATAATGCCACCATGAATTGTCCCCACGTTCATATTAGCAGATAGAGCTACGTCCATTGCCCCTTTGCCAAGAATACTATCGTATGATTGACGGCACTTCTCCATAACAATTTTAATATCTTCATCCATTTCAGGAGCTTCATGTGAAAAATCACGAAGGTTATTCAAAATGTCCATCATTTTCATTATTGCGTTGGTGCGAAGTCCAGCATACGCTCCATGTCCGCCTTTTGTGCTGGTTATGATTTTTACCTTGTACTTACCTTTTTCTCCTATCCGTATATGTTCTATAGATGAAGGTTCTCCATTTATCATCGCATCACCGTAGAGTTCTGGAAAATTTTTTAACAGATAGCGGGTTCCCCAAGGCCCGCCAACTTCCTCGTCTGATACGCACGTAATGCTAACCGTTCCAGACAACTCATTTTTCATTTTATTAAGTATTGAAAACGCGGCCATACTTGCGGCTACGCCACCCTTCATGTCGGAGGAACCACGGCCGAAAAGTTTTCCATCTACAATTTTGGCGCCAAATGGGTCTTGTGACCAATTGCTCTTCTCGCCGATAGGAAAGGTATCAATATGTCCGTTGAAGACAACGTGTCTTCCAGGGCGGCTTCCTTTAATAGTGGCAACAACGCTTGGTTTTTCTTCATGCGGTGCTACTAATGAGCTTTCTATGCCTTGTGATTTAAAAAAATCATTTATATACCCCGCAATGATTCTGGTGTCTCCAGGCAAGTCCTCAGATGGCCTGCGTACAAGCTCTTGACAAATTTTTATTGATTTTTGTGAAAATTCCTCTAATAACTCTGTGGGTATTGACCTTACCATTCAACTTCCCCCTTAGGTTATATCTTTTATGATTCAACAATATCATATTATTTTTTATAAGTCAATCATTGTATCCAAAATATTTATAAAATATTTATTGCATATTATTAGACTATTATTGACAAATATTCTAATATAACCTATCATTATTTTGTATCCAATCTTTATTGAGTTTAACTGCAATGTAGTATCAAAAAGGAGTAATGATTAAAGATGAAAATTGCTGTTTTGATAAAACAAGTCCCTGATTGTGATAAAGTTAAAATTGATCCACAAAAAGGAACTATGATCAGAAACGGTACGGGCAATATTATCAACCCCCTTGATCTTAACGCTATTCAGGCCGCATTAGACATCAAAAGAGCTTTCGGAGCCCAAATAGACGTAATCTCAATGGGGCCACTACAGGCAGAAGATGCTTTAAGGGAGGCTATGGCACTTGGAGCAGACAATATCTATCTGTTGTCGGACAAATTTTTTGCTGGAGCAGACAGTTGGTCCACATCTTTGACAATTTCAAAAGCCTTAGTGAAAATAGGTTCGTATGATTTAATAATCGCCGGAGAAAAAGCCACGGATGGAGAAACAGGACAGGTGGGGCCTGAAGTGGCAGCTATATTGGGGATTCCATGCGCCACATATGTCAGTGAGCTTGCTCTTTCAAAAAACTTTGTTGTTGTAACTAGAACAATAGAAGATGGGCTTGAAAAACAGCGAATTACAATGCCATGTCTTATTACAGTGCTAAATAATATAAACGACCCTGGAATGCCAACTTTAAATGGCAAAAAAATGGCGCGTCGTGCCAATATAAACGTTCTTACAGCGAAAGACCTCAATCTTACTAAAGACGAGACCGGATTATCTGGCTCTCCTACGCGTGTCGTTAAAATTAGCCATCCCAAATTAACGAGAGAGACAAAATTTTTCTCTGGAAAAGAACTTGATTGTGGAATAGAGCACGTTGTGGCCATATTGCATGATATCGCGGCAATTTAAGGAGAATAGAATATGTTGAGAGATTCAAATACAAAAGGTGTCCTTATCTGCGGCGAAGAGAGGCGTGGCTTCATACACTCCGCGACAATGGAATTGATAGGGAAGGCCAGAGAGCTTGCTGATAAGAAAAAAACCGAGGTAACGGTGTTGCTTTGCTGTGGTGAGATGAAAGAAGATCCAAAAGAACTATTCTCCTACGGAGCGGATACCGTGCTTTTAGCTATGGATAAAAGGCTTACGCCGTTTAATCAAGAACTCGAATCTAAGATACTTGCCCAAGTCATTCAAAGATTCACGCCAGAGATTGTGATTGCACCGGCAACTACAGCGGGCCGTACCTATTTGCCTTATGTTGCGGCTATGGTTCATACCGGACTTACCGCTGATTGCACTGGTTTGGACATTGATGAAGAAACAGGATTGCTTCTCCAAACCAGGCCAGCGATCGGGGGAAATGTCATTGCTACTATCACAACACCTCTTCATACCCCACAAATGGCAACAGTGAGGCCCAAGACATTTAGAATCCCTTTACCGGCAAAAGAGCGGAGAGGGAAAATAATGAAATATGAACTTGACGAAGATGTCTTAAAGAGCCGTATAGAAGTCTGCGGCATGGAATATTCTGAAAGCAATGTTTCTAATATCCAGGACAAAGATATTATTCTGTCCGGAGGCAAAGGGCTGAAAAAAGCGGCAAATTTTGCGTTTCTTAACGAGTTAGCAAATCTTTTAAATGCGGGGGTCGGAGCGTCACGCCCAGCTGTTGAAGCAAAATGGATTGATTATCCACACCAGGTTGGTCTTTCTGGAAAAGTAGTAGCCCCCAAATTTTACCTAGCCGCAGGAATATCTGGAGCCATACAGCACCTCGCAGGTATGCAAACGGCGCAAAAAATTGTGGCAATTAACAAAGATCCAGACGCAACTATTTTTCAAATAGCTGATATAGCTTTATGCGGCGATTTAAACGACATTTTGCCGCGCCTTACCGCCCGTATTCGCAAGGAGATTAGATAATAATGAAAGCTAATTTTGACTATAATCCGATAACGTCAGAAACACTTAAAGATTTGTACGAAATATTTGGCAAATCCGGCGTAGCTTCAGATCAGGAAAAAGTGGAAAGTTATTCTAAAGATGAAGTCGCCTCTCATCTATGGGACAAAAAATATTGCGCCGACGTGGTGTGTTTTGCTGAAAACGCACAGCAAATATCACAGCTTATGAAATACGCAAACTCTCATCGTATTCCCATCACCCCAAGAGGCGCTGGCACAGGTCTTTCGGGCGGCGCAGTTCCGGCCTATCGCGGAATTGAACTATCGTTAGAACGAATGAATAAAATTCTAGAATTTGATCAGGACAACCTTACGATAACCGTCGAACCAGGCGTAATAACAGCAGATATAAATAGAACGGCGACCGAACATAATCTACTCTATGCCGGCGATCCTTGCAGCGGTGACGCTTCTTTCATTGGAGGAAACGTTGCAGAGAATGCGGGAGGAAATAAGGTAGTAAAATACGGTCCCACCGGCAGCCACGTGCTTGGCTTAGAAGTCGTTCTACCTGATGGATCAATTACATGGTTTGGAGGTAAAAGGCGCAAAGATGTGACAGGGTACGATTTTGTCCACCTTTTAGTTGGGTCAGAAGGAACCTTGGGAATTGTTACCAAAATAATACTAAGACTATTGCCCAACCCTTCTTTTGTAGTAGATCTGTTAATTCCATTTCCTGACGTCCAAACTGCTATAAATGCAGTTCCTACAATTATGACTGATGGAAAATGTTTGCCCAGCTCAATAGAATACATGGATAAATGTTCGGTAACTCTTACTGAGGGTTATTTACAGATGACGATTCCGTATTCTATGAAAGCTGAAGCTTTTTTAATACTTCAATACGAGGGCAACAACAAAGACCACTTAGCCGATGAAATAGAAAAAATAGGGGATATCTGCATGAATTGTGGGGCACTTGAGGTATTTGTTGCGGATAACAGAAATACCAAGGATAAACTATGGAAAGGACGCAAAAGCATAGCAGAAGCTGTCTGGGCCTATACGCCTATTCAGTTAGCTAACGAAGATATTGTGATTCCCTCAAGTAAAGTAGCTGAGTTTATGGGCGAGCTGGAAAATATTGCTCAAAAGTATAATGTAAAATATGCTGCATACGGTCATCTCGGCGATGGTAATATGCATGTGACTCTTTATTTAGAAAATGAAAACAAAAATTGGAGAAACATTATTGAAAACGCAAGGCTTGATATGTATAAAAATGTTAAAATTCTTGGAGGGACACTCACAGGTGAACATGGAGTTGGTTTAAAGCGCATAAAATATGTATCTGCGTTTATCGACGAAGCTCAAATTGAATTAATTCGCAGAATAAAGTTGGCTTTTGACCCTAATAATATTTTAAATCCAGGGAAAATTGTTTCTTGGGAGAGATAGCAATAACTTAAGTGGATAGTGCTTCGTATCACACGAACAAAGTGCCGCCGTTTTTGATGCCGACATGGAGGCGCTTTTTTATTTGCTGTTTTGACATTTTTCAAGACCAGCTAACCTTTGGTGCATAAAATAGTTATCGTAACACAGTATTACACGTTCAGAACCAACAAACCAAACTTTTTAAATGAGAACTTTGAACAACCGGGGATACCTGTCGGAGGCATTTTTCGCCTTCACATGGAATTGGAAGGTCGTAGTGAACATTTATAAAAGGAAAACTTAGTAATGCATATAAAAATGTGCAAGCCTCCTCAAGGTCGGTATAATACACTGACCAGCAGGAGGTTTTTACAATGGAGAGAAAAGCCCTTTAGGCGAAGAAGGCAACAAAAAGTTGCGTGAAATGATCAGGGAATATGACGTTAAGCTAGCCTGCACTCTTCATTCCGCACCGCTTGGCAGTTTCGCCGACGAGGCCGTAATAGGAGGCCACTACCGTGGTTACCGCTGCCATCACTTCCAAGTTTATTTCGTTCTTCACCTTGGTACAGAGCTGATAGGGGAGGGCGCTTCTTCGCAGACAATGTCGCCTCCGCAGAGGGTGACAAGAATTGTAGATTATGAAGTATGTGAGCGATTCAGAAGAAATTCTTGCCTATTTGGCCAAATGGTTTTGCGGTTAGTTTATCATCACAACAAACGCCTCCGTTTTTGACGCTGTCACGGAGGCGCTTTATTTATTTTGCCGATCAAAGTCGCCGCTCTTTGGCCCTCTTTACAGCTCCTTGGAGTCCGCCACGCAGAGGCGCAGGCTTCCCTTCATGCGCACCGCGTTTGCAAAGCCCAAGTCAGGCAGCTTCGCGAGGCCGGCCAGGATGTGATACATAAAGGGATTTTTATACCACGCGTCGGGGACGATGACCCGCACGCTTCCTTCTCCGTGCCACAGGCGCTCCGGGCGGACCTCCTGCGGATAGAGGATCGGGCCGCGGGTTGACGCGCCCCCTCCCTCGACATGAGGAATGTAGCGGTAGCCGAAGTTATTTACAAGCGGGGAACTTTGAACGGCGGCAAGTTCCTCGCCCGCGGCTTCGCCGCTCTCATGAAAATCAAACTTCGCCATCGTCTCGCAGTAGAGCGCGGCGCTTGCGAACCAGTGGTTTTCATAGTGACGGTCGGTGGAGATGCAGCAGAAGACCTTTGGCATTCCATCCTCCTCGCGTCCGCCGAGAATCGGCACGGGGTCGTCTTCGAATATGACTAGAGGGTAGACGCCGTTTATTTCTTTGCCCTTTTCGGCGTATTTCACCGGCACGCTGGCCTGAAATATCCTGTATTCGCCGTTGGCCATAAAGTCCACGCCGCGGCAGTTGGCGTAGCTCCACAATAAAGACGGGGCGAGCAGTTCAAACTCCGACGGCACAAGGTTTGCCAGCTCCTCCAGCTCCGTCTTCTGTTCCACTTGAAACATCGATACGTCGCTGAAGACGACGCGGTTTTCGTTGTTGAAGGGCCAGCCCTTAAAGTGAACCGGCATACGATAGGTATAGTCTTCGTTGAAGTTGAATTTGCCTCTCATCGCGGCTTCCTCCTTTTCGCTCTATCCTGGAAAAACTACGTCCTCGCCTCGTTTTACCGCGGCGTAGAACGCTTTGCGCTTCGCGCTGATCTCAAGGGCCAGGGCGTCGAAGGCCGGGCGGTCGGTGCAGTAGAGCTTGTATACATCTCTTCCGTCCTGTCCGAAGATTATATCCGTCCGCAGCTCCTCTATGCCGGCAAAAACCTCGTCCAGCGCGTCCTCCAGCGACATCGTGCCCGCGGGCGCTTTGAGCGCTTTGTAGGCCGCGAGGACGCGGTCTATCTCCTCTTCGCTCTTTCCCTCTTTGCGCAGCCTTTCCGCCTCTTGCGCGCCGAAGATGTTTGTGGCGACGTTCATCGGCGAGAACTGCGTAAAGTGCAGCCCCGTGCCGGCGTACTCGTAGGCCAGACAGCGCGTCATCGTGATCACCGCCGCCTTTGTCGAGGCGTAAGCCGCCTGAAACGGCCCGGGAACGAGGCCGCCGCAGGAGGCCGTATTGACGATATGCCCGCTTCCCTGTTTCAGCATGATCTTGAGCGCGGCCAGCGTGCCGTAAGCGACGCCAAGATAGTTGAGCCGCACAAGGCTCTCAAACTCTTCCGCCGTCAAATCCTCAGAGGGCTTGGTCATCGGCCTGCCGGCGTTGTTGAAGAGAAGGTCGAGGCTTCCGTCTTCGCTGGCGGCTCTCTCTATCAGCCCTTCGATTTCCTCCCGATTCATCGCGTTGACTACCGCCGTCTTCACGCGGCCGGGGTATTCTTCTTGCAGCCTGGCCGCCTCGCGGGTCAGTGTGAATTCATTGAAATCCGACATCCACACCGCCTTCGCGCCGTATTTCAAAAGCCGCTGCGAGATGCCAAGGCCGAAGCCCGAGGCGGCTCCCGTCACCACCGCAACCTTATCCTTAAAATATTCGTTCATGTTCTGCGCCTGCCTTTCCTGGAGGTACGTGATTATTTCGTCTCGCTCAGGATATCTTTTTCTCTTTAAACGCCGCTTACTTCTGTTTAAAGTATAGCCACAAACGATACAGAGTCGGTATACCCGAAATTTCCTTTTTTCAGGTAATCAGGGCTCTTCCCAAATAAATGGCGCGATCTTCGTGCGCCCGCTGACGCCGAGCTTTTCATATATAGCGTGCAGGTAGAGCTTCACGGCGTTTACGGAAATTCCCATGCGGGAGGCTATCTCGGCGTTCGCCATGCCGAGGCAGACGTATTTTGCCGTCTCGTATTCGCGAAGAGTCAGCTCGTTGGTGATGTTTTTGTTGTAAATGGAATTGTAGAGCTTTGTCCAGCCGGCCTGTATTTGATGATTGAGCCTGATTATTTCACGCAGCGCGAATGGGTCGCTTTCCCTGACGATCTTGTCAAGCTGCGTGCCGAGCTGGCGCCGGTATTCGGCGAAGGGAGAATAAAGCCCGTCGGGCAGCGCCAGTTCCAGAGCTTTTTTTATATGCTCCTCTGCCTGGGCGTACCCGCCCGCAAGCTGATACCCCGCGGCGGCGATGATACGCAGATAGATCTCCGAAAGCAGCGCGCCTTCCACATGCGATTGCGATATCAGCGGCCCCGCCGCGGCGGCGAGTCCTCTGACATCCCCGTTCATATAAAGCCATTTAAGGTAGATAAAGCGGGCCAAAGGGTGGGCCTCCAAGGGCAGCCTCTCGAAGCGCCCTACGGTGAACCAGGCGGGGAAGCTGTTTTTGTCAAAAATGTTGCAGTCCATGATGGATACGTTAAATTCGTAGAGCGCATATTCCTGCGCGCTTTCGTATTTGGTACGCAGCAGGATGCCGCGCGCCTCGCGCCACGTCTTGGTATCCCCGTTGTACATCGCGTCCATGGAGACGAAGTGGCAGCAGTTAAGGCGCGTATCCATGCCGCATTTGGAAGACAACAGTTTCCGCGCCATCGCCGCGGACTTTTCGTGTTCGCCGCGGAAATAGGCCAGATTCATTTCCATGACCGCGCCGGTACCGGGGTCGTTCCTGCGGTAATATTCCGCCAACACGCCGCCGCTGCCGGGAACGCGGTAGATGCCGGTCATCAGCAGGACGCCGCCGCGCGGCGCCGGGTTTGTTGGCAGACCTTCTTTGAACTCAGGGGCCGGCCTTTGCGCGCCGCTGGGCACCATCCACACGCCGGAAACCTTAGCGGCTCCCGAGATGCGCCCGGCACGACAGTATTTCTGCACGGCGCGTTTCTGAATTCCCCACGCTTCCGCGGCTTGCCGCGTGGTGATATATTCCATCCGTGAACCTCCGTTCCTCAGCCGTCCGATGGATAAAATTATATGCGCTTAAGCGCGCGGCGGCAAATCATCCCCATATATTAGATAAAGCTTTTGCCGCCGCGCAGGACCTGCCTCTTTTGCGCCGCTATGGGCTATAGCGCGGTTATTTCATATACCTTATACTTATACAGATATAAAAAAATCCCGGAACAAGCCCGTTGTCACAAACTTATCAAGGAGGGAATTTTGATGGAAAAAGAACCGTTTAAAAATGAAACATCCTGTATCGCCAAAACGGCCGGCGACCGCTGGGCTTGGCACGACGCGGCGCGGGAGAAAGCAAGATGAACGGCTTTTCCGTCAAAGAGGGAGAGCTTAAGCCCGCTCTGCCATACTTGAACAACGCGCGGGTAATTCTCTTTACCGTAGCGGTCAACGCGCTGGCCGTCTTTATTTTCCAGTGGGGCCGGCCGATTACGATAAGGACGATTCTCACGGACGCCGCCTTTGCCGGGGTGACGACCTCATTCATCAACGTCTTTATCGTAGAGCGGAGACTAAAAAAGATGCGCGACGCCGGCAGCTTTCCCTCCGAAGCGCCTATAGTCAGGCAAATGTCGCGGCTGCCACAAAACCCCCTGGCTCTAGCCGTTGTCTTCGGGGCCGTCTTCGCCCTGCTGACCCCCGCGTTCAACCTCCTTGTGATCTGGTTTTATGAGATATCTTCGTTCACGTTTGAACGTTTCGCGGTCTGGAAAGCGCTATATTCCTGTCTGCTCTCGGCGCTTATCCTGGAATGGGCCATTCTCCGCTACGTACAGCCGGAGTGCGCGCCGCCTTCCTCCGCGAAACGAAGCGGGGCGGAAGAGGTCAAGAACCCTCTGCGCCGCATATCGGCGGTAAAGGAAATATACAACAGCGCGGTGGACGACTTCGGCTTCAATATGATCATCGGCCTGTTGCTGGGCGGCACGGTCATTCGCGGACACGAGGTAGTCATCATGCCGACCGCGCGCGGCGCGATAGTCATCTCCGGCGTCATACTGGGCATTATCGTAACGCTGAGGATGGCGCTGCCGATCGCGAAAAAGATCAAGGATCTGCGGGAAACCGGGGAACTCCCCGTCGCGGCGGAAAGTAAATCATGGACGGCGCGGCTGCCGTATTCGCCGTTAAAATTCGCGTTCGCCCTTATGCTGCCCATCACCTTCTCATGCACCGCGGTCTTCTGGGCGATCCTGACATTCTTCGGTTTCGAAGAACTGAATTTTTTCCAATTCTTCTTCATTCGCCTGGTCTTTGTCTCGCTGCTTGGCAAAGAAGTCCTCAAGCTGACAATATCGCGCTACCGGCAGCCGCTTACAAAAAGCGGTAAGTAAGATAAAAATAACGAGCCATATAATCGATACAAGTTCAATTTAGAGGGCCCGTTTTTCTTGTCAGCGCCATTCGTTTAAGACGGCCGGCGTCATATAGAAACTATATAGTACTTAAATCTCCACTAATTCATATTCGCGCGTGCCCATGCCCAGCTTTTCGGCGTGAGCCAATGTCGCCTGCCATTTTGTATCGGGGTGCATGGCGTGAAAATGGTCGGCGTCGGCGCCGTTTTCGTGCAGCTTATCTGCCAGATATGTGCCGGAGATGGCTGGCGCTCCGAGCACCGCGTCGGCGCAGGCCTGATCGAGCGCTACGGGGTCGAAGGAGGCGAAGAAGCCGATATCCGGCGTGACGGCGGCGTCGTTTTCCGCGTGGCAGTCGCAGAATGGCGAGACGTCTATGACGAGGGAGATATGAAAGCTTGGTTTGCCGTCGACGACCGCTTTCGCGTATTCGGCCATTTTCTGGCAAAGAACGGTGTTCGAGCCCTCCCAGTCGGGCTGCACGGCGTCGAAGGGACAGGCGGCTATGCAGCGGCCGCAGCCCACGCACTTGCCGTGGTCGATACAGGCTTTGCCGTCCCTGATCGAAATCGCTTTCTGCGCGCAGTTTCTCGCGCAGCGGCCGCAGCCGATGCATACTTCCTCATCCACGCTCGGCTTGCCGTCGCTGTGCATCTCCATCTTACCCGCGCGAGAGCCGGAGCCCATGCCCAGATTTTTGATCGCGCCGCCGAAGCCCGTCAGCTCATGTCCCTTAAAATGGGAGAGTGAGACGATGATATCGGCGTCGGCGATGGCGCGGCCGATTTTCGCCTCTTTGACATGCTCTCCGCCCTTCACCGGAATATACGCCTCGTCCGCTCCCTTGAGGCCGTCGGCGATTATTACCTGGCAGCCTGTGCAGAAGGGGTTATACCCGTTCTCGTAGGCGGCGTCCAAATGTTCGAGCGCGTCCTTGCGGCGTCCGACGTAAAGCGTGTTGCTGTCCGTCAGGAATGGTTTTCCTCCCAGCTCTTTAACGATGTCCGCCACAACTTTGGAAAAGTTCGGGCGGAGGTAGGCGATGTTCCCGGGTTCCCCGAGGTGGATCTTGATCGCCGTGAATTGTTTTTTAAAGTCGATCTGTTCAATCCCGGCGCTTTTTGTCAGCTTCGCAAGCTTCTGAAGCAGGTTAAGTTCCGGGGTGGCCCTCATATCCGTAAAATACACCTTTGACGGCATCGTCTTATCTCTCCCTTTGGTATTCTTTCTTGCAAATCCACCGCTAATTCTACCACGCGCAAAGCCGTTTTTGATATCGCGGCCCGGCGGCGTCAGGCTTCTTATCAAGCGCTAAAAATGACGCCGCGCGGCGGCGCAAATATTAAAACTGCCGGAAATCCCCGGCAGTTCATTTCCCGCCGGCACCGCGGCGGCGTTTACATGATTCGCTATCTTTTCGCGGCTTCAATCTCCTCTTTATAACTTTTCCACATCCTGCCGCGCAGCTTCTCGTCGGTTATCACTTCCAGCAGGCAGCGTCCGATGATCTTCGCGCCCTTTTTCATCGCCTCATGCGCAAACGGTTTTTGCGTCGCCCCGGCGAAGGCGCGGGTGTGGGCCTCAATTTTTTCGCCGGAGATGTCCAACTCCGGCTGCAACGCAGGACATCTGTAGGAGACGTCGCCCATATCCGAGGAGCCCATAAAACCCTCGCAGGGCACGACCTCAACACCAATTTCGGCAAAGTGTCTCTTCGCCATCTCTTCCGCGGGGCCGTTGGGAAGCATATCCATAAAACTAGCCTCAAAATTGCGCCACGCCACTTCGGTCTCCGTGGCGAGTGCGGCGCCACGCGCGCAGTTATAGATTCTTGTAATAACCTCGTCAAGGTAGGCCCGTTTTGGGGCACGGAAGTAAAAACGTCCCACGGCGCGTTCCGGCACAATGTTCGGGGCAGCGCCCCCGTCATGGACGATTCCGTGCATGCGCACCTCGGGCCTCACATGCTGCCGGAGCATATCCACCGCGTGAAAGAAGAGTTGCAGGCCGTTCAGCGCGTTGCGCCCCTCCCAGGGAGCGGAGGCGGCGTGCGAAGTCTTCCCCGTAAAGGTAAATTCCACCGCATCCATCGCAAGCGACCGATATTCAACCATACTCTTACCGCCGCAGGAGTGAATCATCATTGCGAAGTCGCAGCCATCAAAGAGCCCCTTAGCGGACATCTCCACCTTGGCGCCGTCGGTCTCTTCGGCGGGGGTACCCGCCACCAGCAGTTCGCACTCCATCTCTTTCAGGATAGGAAAGAGGGAAAGCGCCGTCAGGACGGACATCGAGCCATGCAGGTTATGGCCACATGCGTGTCCGATCTCCGGCAGGGCGTCATATTCTGTGAGGATGGCGACCTGCGGGTTACCGCCTTTTCCGCAGCGTGCGACGAAGGCGGTCGGGATATCCAGCGCGGGATATTCGACCTCAAACCCCGCATCTTTCAGTACGCGGACGATCTCCTTGCTGGTCAAGAACTCCTGTCCAGAAATTTCTGGGCGCGCGGCAAAGCCGTCGCTCATGGCCGCCATCGCGGGAGCGTACCTCTCAATATTTTTGTCAAGCTCCGCGATCATCTTCCGAAGCTCCATCACATCAGCCTCTCTCTCTATCATTACTTGCCGCTACTATACCACAGAGGGCTCTTAAGCCCGGGTGATCAGCTTTCCCCATGGTCCGCCGACGATCTCGTTCTTATGCACCGCGGTCATCCCCCCGATGACGACCCATTCGATGCCCTCGGGGGGCAAAAGCTCCTCGGCAAAGGTAGCCCGGTCACGCAGACGCTCCATGTCGAAGATCACGAAATCGGCGTCGGATCCCAGCTTGATGGCTCCCTTATCTCCGTCGAGAAAGGCCATCGCGGCCGGCAGCGCAGTGCATTTCCGCACTGCCTCTGCAAGGGAAAGTCCATTTTTCATCATGATATTTATCGCGCGCGGGAAAGTGCCGGCGACGCGGGGATGGCCGTGCCCATTGAGGAGCAGAGAATCGGAGGCGACGGCGCAGCGTGGGTGCATAAGACACTTTTCCACCTCGACGCCATTCATTACGTGGGCGATGATTAGGGTTTCTGGAGCCTCGCGGCGGAGTTTTTCGTAAAGTCCCTCTTCTGAGAGAAACTTCCCCCGGTGTGGCCCGCTGCCAATCTCAAGGTATTCGCAGCCGCGGCCCCAGCGTTCCTCAAAACCCTTGTCAAAGACCGCCGAGCCGAGACTGGTGCAGAAAGCGTCGTATGGATAGCAGTCAAAGGTAATGTCGCTTCCATTGGCGATGGCGGCGGATATATGGTCAAGCACCTCGGATAAGCAGCCGAAGGCACACATGCTGCCGGTATGCGAGATCTGAAAGCGGAGAGGGTACCTCTGGGCATATCCGATTATTTCGTCAACGGAGTTCACCGCGGCGGGGCCGTCGGCGCGGATATGCACCGGCACCCAGACATTTTTAAAACAGCAGGCGGTCTTCAGAAGCGCCTCGATCTCCTCCCTGGAGGTATTTGGCAGATATTCCAAGCCAAAGGAGACCCCAAAAGAACCCTCCTTCTCAAGCTCGTGATTGAGTATATCGCTCATCGCCGCGACGGCTTTAGGCGGCGAGGCGGCGTAAATGTTCGTCACACCGGCCTTCTCGCGGAGCTTTGTATGTCCCGTCAGGTAGCCGAGGTTGAGCCAGGGAGTTTTGCGAAAGGGCTTGATATCGGCCGCCAGCGGACCCGAGCCGCAGTTGCCGGCGATCGCTGTCGTGACCCCTTGGCGCAGCAACGCAAGCTCCACCGTATTCCCGTCGCCGGCCTCCTCGTCATGCATGTGAATGTCGATAAAGCCGGGCGCGACGCAAAGCCCGCCGGCGTCAATAATCTCGGCTGCTGCGGGCTCCGCCTCCGTTAGCGCGGCAATCTTTCCGCCGCTAACCGCGATATTCACCCTTTCGGGAGCAGAATATCCGGGAAGGAGGACCTCCCCTCCCCGGATTAGCAGGTCAAATTTTGCCATGATCCGCTTTTTACTGATAGTTGATCATCACCGCGACAAAGATAAAGACCATCTGCACGGCGAAGAGCATGAAGAAAAACGGTACAAAATACTTCCACCACTTCTCAATCGGCACCTTTGCGATTCCGCACATGACTGGCAGCAGCGTCGTTGGCCAGAGAATATTGGAGAAGCCGTCGCCATACTGATAGGCGAGGACCGCTATCTGGCGCGAAATACCGAGAATGTCCGAGAGCGGCGCCATGATCGGAATGGTCGTTGCGGCCTGCCCCGAGCCAGATGGGATGAAGAAGTTGATAAGCGTCTGTACAAAGAGCATTCCTTCGGCGGCGACCCACTTAGGCAGCAGAGTAAGGGGAGCGGCCATTCCATAGATGACCGTATCGATGATCTGCCCCTGTTGCATAACGACAAGGACGCCGCGCGAAACACCGACGATGCAGGCGCCGAAAAGAATGTCTTTCCACGCCTCTATAAATATCTCTGCGATACGACTGGGGCCGTACCCGTTAGCGACACCGCAGGCGACGCCCGTTACCAGCAGGATGCCGCAGAGTTCGTCAAAATACCAGCCCTTTGTAAGCACACCCCAAATCAGAATACACATGCCGATCAACAGCACGGCCAGCACCGACTTATTACGCCCAGTGAACTTCGTTCCGATAAGCTCGTTGTGATCCATCGCAAGCGCGCCCATGTCAATTCCCTTCATAAGGCTCTTGTCGGGGTCTTTCCGGATCTTAGCGGCATAGCGCATCGTCCAGAGCGCGCCCATAGTGACGAAGACAAACCAAGAGACCACGCGGAAAGCCAAGCCGGAAAAAAGCGGCAACTCCGCTAGTTTTTGGGCCAGACCTACGGTAAAGGGGTTCATAAAGGCGGCGGCAAAACCAAGGCCGCAGCCCATCGCTACGACTGACATGCCCACAATGGCGTCATAGCCCATCGCAATCGCCAAGCCGACGAAGATTGGGATGAACCCGAAAGCCTCTTCATACATTCCGAAGAAGGTCGAAGCGGTGGCAAAGAGATAGACAAACAGTGGGATGACGAAAGCATCCTTACCCTTTGTCGCGCGAAGCAGGGAGCCGATGGCGGCGTTGAGCGCACCGCTGACCAGCACTAGATAGAATGTTGCGTATGATATCATGATAAAGAAGATAATATCCGCCGCTTGAACAAGTCCCTTATAAATATTAATA
Source organism: Synergistota bacterium (assembly GCA_023450745.1). Classification (GTDB taxonomy): domain Bacteria; phylum Synergistota; class Synergistia; order Synergistales; family Synergistaceae; genus Cloacibacillus. The sequence continues at coordinate 24,853 of JAEXGR010000048.1, read as the reverse complement.
AACATGTCGAACGGACTTACAGGTGACGATTCAACGATGTGAAAGGTGGCCGGATCAACGACGGAACGTCCGGTATTGGGATCGGTGATGCGGTCATAGACTCCCGCAGGCACAATATAGGTGCCGATGGTGGCCAGCACGATCAGAAAGAAAAGAATGACAAAAGTGTTCGGCAACTTAAAATCCGTGAAAGATTTTTTCTCTGCCATAAATGGTCCCTCCTTTAAGTATTAATAATATTTTTGTCTTTCACCGGGTCAATATGATCCACCGCCTTTCTCTTCGCCGGAACGGTTTTTATGAGGAGCAGCGCCTCAAGAGGCGATATATCATTTTATCATGATAATATAATATTTGCAAAATTATTTATTTTAACCATTGTATTTAAATAATATTTATTAACATTTCGTTATTATGAATATATTTCATACAATTAAGACGTTTTGCCGCAACGGATAGATTACCCCTCGAAGAACAAAAAATTAGTCATTAAAAGTCAGCCTAATTCAACTCTTTTATATTGAAAATTGAAATGGACAACTTCCCGCAAGGCAATATAATTTCTCTGTGAAAGCCAATTAACAAGATCAGGCAAAAGGAGAACAGCAGATGATATTAAAAAATCAGGATGAGGGCATAAGAAGAGAAAAGCTTGGCGGCAGCGGCAAGGGGCAGGCGCTTGCCTTTCCGGTGGCGATACCGGATCAGAACGGCGCTTTCGTGATAACGACCCGCCTTGAGCTGGAGCCCGGCGCCTCTGTCGGCTATCATCTTCACGCCGACACCGAGGAGGTCTACTTCGTCATGAGCGGCGAAGGCCTGTACACAGAAGAAGACGAGAGCCGGACGGTGAAGGCTGGAGATATCATGCTCTGCCGCATGGGCCGCTCTCACGGCATCGAGAACACGGGAAAAGAGACGCTGGCAATCGGCGCGGCGATCGCAAAACGCGGTTAACAAAAAAGCCGGAATCAGAACCGCCGGCTTAGCCGGGTGGTACGACTAGGCCCTATAAGGGCCTTTTAACGGCAGCCTTTAACGGGCTAGACGCCAACCGCACCGATCAACAAATATCCCGGGCGGCCCCTAAGGGGGCTTCCTGGGATATTTGTATGGGTATACGGGGCTGACAAGACGAGACTCGCTAGAGGCAAAGCCTTGCGACGCATTCCGTGCGTTCAGATAAATATTTTCATACTTAAGACAAATTTTCGCTCTTTTGCGGAGCCCGAATTATTTAAAGTTTGCCATTTATTCACCGACTTATCTACAAACATATCCACAAAATGTGGATATGTTTGTGTTCAACATGATGTTTTAGCGTTGGCAGAGGGGAAATCAGGGCCTGTTTATGCTATTTGATGTGTATAAGTTGAAAATATAGGTGGATTAACCTGTGAATACGGCCTCTATATCGATCTTCTGTTATTTATGTGAAACGCCTATTTTATATTCTTTTATAAAAAAGGGGCCGCGGTCCCCGCAAAAGTGGGAACCCGGCCCGCCGGCAATCTTTTGAAAGGTAAAGCTTACGCTTCGACTTCGATCTTTTTCGCGCTTTCCCAAAGTCCGTGGACGTTGCAGTAGCTGACGGCGATAAAGGTTCCCGGCTTTGTCAGTTTGACCCTGACGCAGCTTGCGGGGTCGGCCGCAGCGCAGCCCGGCGCGTCGAGGTTCATCGTGTCATTATGCGCGTTATAGTCAAACTTTGCTATTTCGACGACCGGCGTCGCGTCGTTGGGTTTGAAGAAAAGCTGAATCCAGCGGATATGGTGGAGCGGGGTGTTCGGATGCTTGATCTCCTGTCCGACCATGACCTTGACGAGCGCCTCTTCTCCAGCCTTTATTTTCTCCGGGGCCTCGATCGTCGGTACGTGCTTCTCCGCTTTGAAATCTCCGTCTCTTATTACTTCGCTGATTTTCATTGCTCTATTCCTCCATTATTAGATTTCTATATTGATTTTCAATTACCTGCGTTAATATTATCATAATATCTTCCGTTTGTGTATATAAGCGTAAAAATACATAGTTTTTTTATATTTTCAGAAAAGTTGTCGGTATAATGGCGTATTTATTATTAATCAGCCCAATTTGACAAAAAACACTGAACAGCCGGGGGGCGGGCGGCGGCGTTTTTCGCTGGCACGGGAAATCCGCTCGCTTTTAGCGAACGCTGTGAAAAAGCCGAAGATGCCGCTGTCCGGCAATACTGCGGCCTTTCACGCGTTTGGCCTGTTAATTAGACGCTCTCTTTGAGAGTTTTTCCAGCGACAGTTTGACGCGCGCCATTCTCAGCGCGAGGTCCGCGGATATTCCCGATTTTTCAAACTCCTGCTTTTCCGCCTCAACGTCGTCGTCCGAAAGCACGATGGGCGCGCGTCTTTTATAGGACGGCGGCGAAACCTGCGCCTGTGAGCGGCGGACTACCGGACCGACCTTGAAATCAACCTTGACCTTCCGGCAGCCGAAAAACCGGGCCAGATTTTTTTCCATCTGGGCGCGGCGGAACCTGACCGCGGAGAGGATGCCTTGATCCGCGACATTGACGGTCAGCGTCAGCCCCTCGTCCGCACATTCGCACATGGCCGGCTGGCTCTTCTGCGCCAAAGGCGAGCCGGCGATCTCTTCCCAGCGCTCCTCCAGCTCGGCAAGCTTGACGGAGAGGGTCAGCTGCGCCCACCGTTCGCCATCGGCCACCGTATTGCGCGAGCCTCTTTCGATCGCCGCCTTGACGATGTCGCCGGCGGCCTTGGCGCCGTCAATTTTTTTCATGCTGCGTCCGGCGCGCGTTCTCTATCGCGACCCATAGAAGCTGTATGTCGGTCGGCGGCACTCCGGGGATGCGCGAGGCCTGTCCCAACGTCGCGGGCCTGATTTTTTCCAGCTTGCCGCGTCCTTCGGCCGACAGGCCGCCAATCGTCTGGAAGTCGATGTAAGAGGGGATTTTAAGCAGCTCCATGCGCCGGAATTTATCGACCTGCCTCAGCTGGCGGCTGATGTATCCCTCGTATTTCAGTTCGTTCGCGATCTTTTCGCCGCGCTCGGGGTCAAGCTCCGAACCGGTAAGGCCGGCAATAAAGGCCCAGCTTACCTCAGGACGCCGCAGCAGGTTTTTCGCCGACATCCCCTCGTCAAGCGGCGCGGAGGGGATCGCGGCGAGCTTCTCGTTGATTCCACCCGAGGGTGATATCTTAAACTCCTCAAGCCGCCGGCCTTCGGCCCTTTCGGCCTCGGCCATCGCAAGAAAGGCCTCGTATTTGCCGTCCGAAAGCAGTCCCACGCGGTGTCCCGCTCCGCAGAGGCGTTCGGCGGCGTTGTCGTGACGCAGCAGCAGTCTGTATTCGCAGCGGCTCGTCAGCATCCGGTAGGGTTCACTGGTGCCCTTTGTCACCAGGTCGTCTATCAGCACGCCGATATAGGCCTCGTCGCGCCGCAGCACGAACGGCTCTTTGCCCTTCACGCGCAGCGCGGCGTTGACGCCGGCGATCAATCCCTGCGCCGCCGCCTCCTCGTATCCCGAGGTGCCGTTTATCTGTCCGGCCAGAAACAGGTTTTTCACTGGTTTCGCCTCAAGCCAGGGGCTGAGCTGCGTGGGAATGACGAAATCATACTCTATGGCGTAACCGGGGCGGAGGATGTGGGCATGTTCGCAGCCCTTGATCGTCTTGACGCTCTCAAACTGCGCCTCAAGGCACATCGAGGTGGAAAAATTCTGCACATAGACTTCCCTGCCCTCTGAGGTGATCGGTTCGAGAAAGATGGGGTGACTATCCTTTTCGGGGAACTTTATGACCTTGTCGTCGATGGAGGGGCAATATCTGGGCCCTTCCGTGCCGAGCTTGCCTGTGTAGAGGGGCGATTCGGAAAAGTATTTTCTGATTATTCTGTGAGTTTCCGCGTTTGTGCGCGTAAGCCCGCAGATCATCTCGTCATACCTTTTCTTTTCCCCAAAGTGCGAAAAGGATTGCGGTTCGTCGATGCTGCGCTGACAGTCCAGGGCCTCCCAGTCTATTGTGTCGAAATGCAATCTCGGCGTCGTATCGGTGCGCAGGCGGCCGGTCTCCAGGCCGCTTCTGCGCAGGCTCCTCGCGAACTCGGTCGAAGCCACCATCCCCAGAGGGCCGGATTTATGCGAGGTCATACCGATATGTATCTTGGAGTCAAGGTATGTGCCGGTCGCCAGGATGACGCAGTCCGCGTAAAATACCTGGCCCGTCTTTATTTTGACGCCGCGCGCGCAGCCGTGTTCGATGATGAGTTCCGCAGCCTGGGCCTGATGCAGTTCAAGGTTTTTTTCCGCAAGCAGCGCCGTGCGGTAGTGGTCGCTGTAAACCCGCGGGCTGCACTGCGCGCGCAGGGTGCGCACCGCCGCCCCCTTCGAAGTGTTGAGCCAGCGCAGATGGCGCGTGGCTTCGTCCGCGGCCGCGGCGCATTCGCCGCCCAAGGCGTCTATCTCTCTGACCATATGGCCCTTTGCGGGTCCGCCTATCGAGGGGTTGCAGGGCATCATCGCGATGCTGTCAAGGTATAGGCAGACGAGGAGCGTGCGCGCTCCCATCCGCGCGGCGGCAAGCGCCGCTTCGCAGCCGGCGTGGCCCGCCCCTATCGTAATGACCTCGTATCTGTCGTTTATTATCATTTCGCGCCTCTTTATAAATAAATATACCTTTACCGGTTATCGTAGCTATCAGTGATTCTCCCGCCGGCTATCCGGTGAACGAGCCCGGGAAATTTCTCGCTGAAGGGCTCCGCGGTCGCCGCGAACACCTGTGTCTCTCTCGAAAGCAGCGCCTCAAAGAGAAGCGTTCGCCCGGAGGGGTCGAGCTCCGCGGTCACTTCGTCAAGCAAAAGGACGGGATCGCGGCCGATCTTTCTCTTGACGCCGTCGGAAGCGGCAAGCATCAGCGCGATCGCCGTGCGCCGGCGAAGTCCGCGGCTGAGCGCCTCGGCGGCCGGCCGGCCGTCGGCCGTGATGACGACGTCGTCCCGGTGCGGCCCCACGAGGGGGAATTTTACCGCCGCCTCGCGCTCGCGGCTTTTGATCACCGCCTGCGCGTAATCGTCTTCGCAATCGTCGGCAAGCCCGGCTCCGCCTCTTTTCAGGGCGAGCGTGATCTTCGCCGGCGTGAGCGCCGACATTCCCTCGAGGCATAGGCACAGGAGCTTGACTCCCTCCATACGCATCCTCCAGATCCATGACGCCAGCGGCAGAAGCGCCCGGTCGGCGATCATCGCCGGCATCCCGCGCTTGAGAAAAACAGCCTTTTGCCGGACGCCGCGCCTGTACTCCGCAAGCCGCATCGCGTAGGAGGGAATTATCAGGGCAAGCAGCATGTCGAGCAGCCTCCGGCGGAAAGCGGCGGAGCCCTCGACGATCGACATGTCGTCGGGAAGAAAGGTGAGCACCGGAATCTTCCATCGCAGGTCCGCGGCGGTGACGACCTTGTCGTCCAGTCTCAGCATGTACCGGCGCGAGACCTTAACGCGGATAATCTCCCCGGCTTCCAGCTCGCCCGTCAGCTGCACCTCCGACGAACCGCTTCCCCAAGCGGGCATTGACGCGGTCTTCGCGCCGCGTTCAAGCGGGCCCCAGCCGGCGATGATATTTATCCCCTCAAGAATGTTCGTCTTGCCGGCGCCGTTTTCACCAGTCAGCAAGTTCAGCCCCGGGGACCATCTCATCTCCCGGGGCTCAAGATTTTTAAAATTATTGAACCTGACCCGGCTAAATCCCATCCGCTCCGTTTGAATCCGTATCAAACATCTTGAGTTCATCCTCAGAGAGGTTGATCGGCGCGATAAGGCATAAGAAATCGTCGCTGTCGCTGCGCTTGACCGCCATATGGCCGGCCTGGCCGTTGAAAGAAAGTTTAACCTCCGGCTCCCTCATGACCTTGAGGGCCTCTAAGAAGAACTTCGAATTGACGGCAATCCGCAGCTTTTCCCCCACGATCTCGGCGCCGATCTCTTCCTTGGCCTGGCCGAAGTCGGGCGCTTTGCCGCGCAGCACCATCTCGGCGCCCGGCGCGATATCGAGGACCACCATGCGGTTATAGTCGCGCACGATGACGTCGACGCGTTCCAGGGCGGAGATCAGCGAGCCCCTGTCGGTAACGACGCTGAGCGTGCTGTTCTTCGGCAGGATCTTCTCATAAGGGGGGAATTTCGATTCGACGCGGCGCACGGTAAACTCAAGCGTCTCCGTCTTAAAGTAAAACTGCGAGCTGTCAAAGAGCACCTTCACCTCTGTCTCCGGACTCAGAGAGCCCAGAATGCGCTGAAGCTCCTTTACGCCCTTCATCGGTAAAAGCGCCGTCGCCTCATCGGTCCCCTCGGAGACCATCGCCGAGGAGAGCGCGAGCCTTCTGGTATCCGTAGAGACCACGTTCAGCCGGTTTTTGGCGATCTGTAAATTTGCCGAGGACAGGTAAAGCGGGAACTCCTCGCCGGACGAGGCCGCGAGAGTCCCCTCTTCGATCACCTTCGCGAGCTCCGCCGCCGATACGCGGCAGAAGACCTCGGCGTTATCCGACGAGGGCAGCGCGGGAAATTCACGCACCGGATAGCTGGAGAAGTTATATTTGCTTCTGCCCGCCCTCAGCGTCACCTTTCCGTCGTTGACTTCGATGGTGAATTCCTCTCCGGGAGCCTTCTTGAAAAGGTCGCTGACCATCTTGATGGGAAATACGGCCTCTCCCGGCTCCGTTACGGCAACGCCGGACGCGAAGCAGATTATCGACGTCTTGATGTCGGTGGCTTGCAGCAGCACAGATTCAAAGTCCGCCTTTACAAGGATTGACGAGAGTATGCTCACCGATCCTGAGGCGGATGTGCTTCTCTCGGCGAGACCCCAGCTTGCAAGGAACTGCTTTTTGTTGATCGTAAGCTTCATAGACGAGCCCTCCTATTAATACACCTTTTTTATAAATAAAATCGTCATCGTCGTCGTAGAGGCTGTGGAAATGTGGAAAAGTATATTATGCCCCGCCGTGACGCAATTTTTCGATGTGCAAAAGATTTTTTTTAATTCACAAACTTATTCACATTATCCACAATTTTTGTGTGGAAAATTCATAAAGTAAAACTGCCCACAAATCAGTGCACCCTTTTTGCGCAAAAAATCATAACTTACTCACAATGTTATCCACAAAAGAACGCACCCGCATATCCGTCTTGATCAGTTCGGCGATCTTCTTGCAGGCGTGGATGACGACTGTATGGTCCTTCTTGTTGAAGGCGTAGGCGATCTGGATCAGCGCTTCGTTCGTCTTGTTGCGCGACACATACATCGCCGCCTGACGCGCGAGGGCCAAGTCGGCGGTTCTTTTTTTGGACAGCAGCTCGTCGACGGAAAAGCCGAAGGCTTCCGCCGTCAGCTGCTGGATAAGGCCGATGCTCACCGTTCCCACGGGATGTTCTTTGATCAGATCCTTGAGCCAGACGCTGGCGTTTTCAATGTTGATCGGCTCATGGTTGAGGTCCGAGCAGGCGACGATCCTGTTTAGCGAGCCCTCGAGCTCGCGGATGTTGCTCGGTATATTCTGCGCGATGAACATAATGACGTCGTCCGGGATGTTCAGATACTTCTTCATCTCGGCCTTTTTTTGCAGGATGGCGACGCGCGTCTCAAGGTCTGGCGGCTGGATGTCGGTGACGAGCCCCCACTCAAAACGCGACACGAGCCGGTCGGCGATCCCCTCGATATCCTTCGGGGGCCGGTCAGCGCTGATGATTATCTGCTTTTTCGCGTCGTGCAGAGTGTTGAAGGTCCAGAAAAACTCCTCCTGCGTCTGCTCCTTGCCGGCGATGAACTGCACATCGTCTATCATCAGCACGTCGAGCTCGCGGTACCGCGCGCGGAACTCCTGGTTCGTGTTGTTTCGTATTGCGGTGATCAGGTCGTTGGTAAATTTTTCCGCGCTGACGTAAAGTATTTTTGTGTTATTGTTCGTGGCCTCGATATGATGTCCGATGGCGTGCATCAGGTGCGTCTTCCCCAGCCCCACCTTGCCCCAGATGAAAAAGGGATTGTAAGTGTTGCCCGGAGACTCGGCGACGGCTAAGCTAGCGGCGTGCGGGAGCCTGTTTGATTTTCCCACGACGAATGTCGAAAAGACATAATTCGGATTGAGGCCGTTGCGCCCGGCCGCCGTTCTCGGCTGAGGGCTGTTCTTCAGCTGCGGCTCCGGCGCTTTAGACTCTTCCGGCTGCTCGGAAGAGACCCTGAGTCTGATATCCGTGCCGAAGCTGGTCTCGATGAGAAGCTCTTTCATCCTTGCGAGATATCGCGACTTTATCTGGTCCATCGCAAACTGCGTGGCGACGTCAAGCGCGAGCACGCCGTCCTCGAGCGAAAGCGGCATACAGGTCTGGAGATATATCTCCGCCGTCTTATCCTCCGCCCCAAGCTTCTCCATGCAGTATTTGTAATATTCTTTCCAAATAATGTCTAAATCCATCTGGTTCACTCCAACAGAAGATAAAATAGATATTCTTCCAACTAGAGATTTTATCATGAATCGGTGAAAGACCAAAAAACAAATTTCAACGATTTTGAAATGCGCGCGGGGATGAATTTTTTTAAGCGAGGCATAAAGAGGATTTCAAGTCAATAGGATAAACGGTTTTTTGAAAAGAAATCCACAAAAGTTATTCACATATACACATCTAAAAACACAAAAATGTAGACAGCGTAAGTAATTCAGCAGCAGAGCCGAATGGCCGTGATAGATGTAAAAATCTAAAAATTTGATGATTGCTGATGATACTCTTTTTTTATGAAGAAACCGTAAAAAAAAATAATTGTGCTTTACTGTGGATGGTGTGGATAATTTATAAAATATTTGTAATTATATTATGCGATATATAAAAAATTAGTTTTACCTCCAGGTAACGGAAAGGTAAAAAGGGCTGATTACCGGCGGAAAGACGGATAAAAACAGAAAATTATCCACATCATGTGTATAAAATTTGTGTGTAATTTAGTGGAATTCAGAAAACTAAGGCCGTTTTTTATAAAAAATTCTTTGGAAATATCATATTTCGTGTTAATTGCGTTAGACCATAACTGACTAAAGTAAACAGAAATGTAAAAAAATCGGCCTTTGATGCCAGCTAAGGACCAACGGCCGATTTTTTATGTTTTTTGCAAAGAATGTAAGCTTAAGGAACCGCTGATTAATTGAAAATAAGCCGAATAATAACCAACGTATGTCCGCTGATTAGATGTGCCAGGCGCTAAACGCAGCAGGCCCCAAGCGGCGCGGAGGCGTATATTGATACGTTGGAGCGACGGGCGGGGTCTGCTGCGTGACGCAAGTGGCGCATATAATCAGCGGTTCCTTAAATTTCAGCGGCGCCACCGCCAAACGCCGCCGCCCGCAATCTTTTGCGGGCCTCCGGTCAGCAGCGCTTCGCCATCGCTCATCGTTATCCTGCTGAAGCTGACGGGAAAGGGGATCTTAGAAAAGGGAAGCAGCGGGTTGATCCTGCCGGTCACCAGTTCGGTGACGCTCTCCGACTGCTTCATGCCTTCGGCGTAGATCGCGGTATTTTCAAGATAGACCCCGTCCGGCCTCAGACCCAACCTGCCGTCGGCCTTGAGGTCCAGATTTATCTTCATTATCATTATATCGGCCTCAAATTTTCCCTCGGCGCGGTATCCCTGCGGCGAAAATTTGAAACGCAGCGCGGAAAAACCGCCCGTGCTCTTGCCGGAAGCGAAATAATCGTTGACGTCGCGTTCGCGCAGCGCGATTTCGCCGCGCGACGAGGTAATGCGGCGCGAGAGCTCCGTTCCGTCGCCGCTTTGAATCTTCTCCGGCAGCGCCGCAAGCTCGGCCTCAAGCTTCATCGATTCTATCCTGATGCCGGATATCTGGGCGCCGGCGCACTCTATCCAGGCCTTTTTTCCGCCCTCCGCCACCGTGACTTCCACGCGCTCCGGCGTCAGCTCCGCGCGGACGAGATTGCCGATTTCCCGCGCGGCCTCCGCCTCCCGTTCCCCCGCGAACGACTGCGCGGCGGGAATCAGCGCCAACGCCAGCGCGCAGATCAGCGCCGTCTTTATCCTCATACAAGTATTTCCTCCTTAAGATTTGGTATCGCCGTACGCCATGATTCTAAGCCAAAAAATATTTTTCTGACAGAGTAAAAAATATAACGAAAAAATTTGTATTTTTTATGTTTATGATATATCATCTGATATATCTAGAAGGTGCCGGAGAATAATTGGCCGTTATTGGCTTTTATGATAGCGTATAAAAGAGGCATTTAAAGATATTCGGGGTTTTGAAATATGAGCTTGCTTGAACTTTTCATCTTCTTCTTTAGAATAAGCGCCGTCACCTTCGGGGGCGGGATTGTGATCCTCGGCATGGTGCAGCTGGAGGAGGAGAAGCGTCGTGACATAGATCCGGAAGTCTTCGCGGATATGGTGAGCCTCGCGGCCTCTATGCCGGGGCCGATCGCCGTTTCCATCGCCTGGCTCATGGGGCGTCATTACCGCGGCCTCGCTGGCAGCATGGCGGCCGTCGCCGGCGCGATATTGCCGCCCTTCCTGATCATCCTCTTTCTCTCGCCCTTTATTATAAAATACTCCGACGTCCCGGCGGTCAAGGGATTTTTTCGCGGCGTCTTGGCCGGTACCAGCGCGATAATCGTCTTGGTGATCATAGATAACGTAAAGAACGCGTTATTGGGAAAATGGTGGAACCTTGTTCCGTACCTGATGGTCGTCTCCCTGATCGGCGCCTTCAACATCCATCCGCTGCTCGTCATGGCCGCGGTCATCGCGATGCAGTTTGTTCATGAAAGGATCACGGCGGCATGACGCAGATCGCGCAGCTTGTCGGGGCCTTTATGCAGATAGGGATCACCGCCTTCGGCGGGGGCCTGTCGACTCTGCCGCTGATCGAATACCAGCTCGTTACAAAGAACGGCTGGATGAACATCGCCGACTTCAACCAGATGGTCGCCGTATCTCAGGTCACGCCGGGGCCGATTGCGATCAACGCCGCCACCTTCGCGGGATACCGGCAGGCCGGCTTTTGGGGCTCCGCCGCTTCGACGGTCGCACTCGTCGCCGCGCCGCTTTTAGTGCTTTCTCTAATACTTGTCCTGCTCCAGCGCGTGCCTCCGGAGAAGAGCAAAAACTTTAAACTGATGCTCCGTCCCGTCGTCGCGGGCCTGCTGACGCTCTCGATCGTATCGCCATTTATTTCGACGTGGCGCAACGGCGCCGCCGCCGTCGCCCTTTTCGCGGCGGGCGTGGCGCTGATCAAGTTCAGCCGGTTTTTTAAAGATAATCCGGCGGCGATGCTGATAATATTTGGAATATTCGGAGCATTTTTTCTGCGCTGACGTTAAAATTAAAAATAAATTTTAATTTATATTTTAACGGATTGAGCAAGGAATTTAGAGTCTGATATATCAATTTTTTACGGACGTGACAATCTGATAGTTTGAAAGAACTCGGTATTTTGGGGAAAACCGCCAGAGCGACGAAAATTGACATACGTTGATTTTCGGCTTGTAACAAAAGCTTTCTCGCACATTGACAAAAAAATAAGGGAAAAATATTCCGCGTTGTTAGTGTTACTTTGTTGCAAGTAACTTAAATTCCATTTTATGCGAGGATGCGCGGATGGAAATTTCGGTGCGGCAGAGCAATGTGTAAAAAAGATTGACTAAATAAGATGTTTGTTGTAATTTATTTCTCAGCAACTGCGTTTTTTTTACTAGTTTACACATTGCAAATATTACGCAGAGGAGGAGGAACGTTTTTAGGGCTACGTTGCAATGTAAGCGCTTTTTCTTTTGAAGTAAAAAACTAAACAGAGTCTCAAAAAGGTTCGATTCTGAAGGGAGAGTTTTTCGTGAAGAAATTTGCACTTATGTTTGCAGTAATGTTTCTGGTTGCCGTTATAGTAAGCCCCGCAACTGCCGCGCCGACTGTTTTCCGTTTTGCGGGCCAGTCGCCGCCGGACCATATGGCGACAAAGACGATGGAAGCCATGGCTAAGGAGATCAACGAGGGCACCAAGGGCCGAGTTGAGATAAAGGTCTACCCGGCCAGCCAGCTGGGAAACTACTCTCTGGTCATGGAAGAGATGATCCGCGGTACGGTCGATATGGCCTGCATGTCGGTCGCTACGGACTTCGATCCGCGCCTTGAGATAATCTATACAAACGGATTCGTTACCGGCTATGATTCGGCGAAGAAGGTTCTCGTCCCCGGAGCATGGCTCCCGAACAAACTGAATGAGTTCACCTCGGCTCTCGGCGTACACCTCATCGGTTCGTATGTCGAAGGCTTTATCGGCATCGGTTCGACCAAGCCCGTCAAAGACCCCCTCAATCCGAAGGTTGACAAGGGCGTTCTCACCCGCGTTCCGAACATGGTCGTCTACACGCTCGGCGCGAAGGCGATGGGCTATCGCCCCATCACCATCCCCTATCCCGATGTCTATCAGTCAATGCAGACCGGCGTCTGCGACGCGGTTGACGGCTACCCGACGGCTGCCGCCTACACGATCTTGGGCGACGTTCTGAAGTACTGGTACGCGACGAACTACTCGATGGAATACCTTGCCTATATGGTAAGTGACAAATCATGGAAGAAGCTCAGCCCCGAAGATCAGAAGGTGTTCCTCGACGTCGCCAAAAAGTACACGCTGAAGTCGATAGACAACGCGAAGGCCGAAGACGAGAAGTACATGGACCTCATGGAGAAGAAGGGCATCAAGGTCTACAAATACACGGAAAAGCAGCTTGCCCCGATCAAAGAAGCCTGTGTCTCGACATGGGAAGAGGTTGGCAAGGCCGGCACCGGCGTAGAGCTCATGAAGGAGTTCAAAAAGAACCTCGGCAATATCTAGTTGTTATAACGTAGGCATTCTACAGCAATGCTTAACATGCTTTAGCGGAAAGGCCTGAGGGGGACTCCCCCTCGGGGCTTTTCCGTTTCTGAAAGGAGTACCACAAATGGCAAACGATGAAATAAGGGTAGAACAGGTAATACCGCCCGATCTCGAAGAAGTTCAGCTAAGCGTAAGACAACCAAAGTGTCTCTTTGACAAAATCACCGTCAGCTTCTATTCGATCGTCTGTTTCGTAATGTCCCTCCTTCTCACGGTAATCATCAGCGCGGCTACGATAATGCGCTATATCTTTGAGATGGATCTCTACGGTTACGAAGAGTGGATTAAGATCTTCGCCTTTTGGCTTTACTTTATGGGCGCCGGATACGGGGCCTTCGCCGGTACGCACGTCTCCGCCGACCTTGTCCAGTCTTATGTCAAAGAGGGTTTTATCAAGCGTCTCCTCATCTTCACAAAGACGGTAGTAACGCTCTGCGTCACGCTCCTCTTCACAAAATATGGTTGGGACTATCTCATCTTCGGGTTCCTCGGCCCCCTGGGTACCGGCGTCGCGCTGCCGCGCACGGTCGCCTGGCGTATCCCCCTCTGGACGGCCTATGTATCGATCTTTATTGGCCTTGCCTCGATGTCCTACTACTTTATGTGGGACATGATCCGGGCCGGGCAGGCACTCTTCTCTGGAGGTAAAAAGTAATGATTTATGTAGCTCTTGTAATACTCATCGCCGCGCTTATCATCGGTGTTCCCGTACCCGTCAGCTTCATGGCCTCCTGCGCCTGGCTGATATTCTTCGGCGGCCCTTCGATGGAGGGTTATCAGGCGACCCAGCTGCTCCCCTACGGCTTCACCCAGATGAACTCCGTCTCCCTCATCGCAATCGCGATGTTCATCCTCGCGGGCGGCATCATGGAGCGCGGGCGCATCGCTGAAAAACTCATCGACATGGTTGACGTCTTCGTCGGCCATATCAAGGGCGGACTGGGAATCGTCGGCACGGTCTCCTGCGCCGTCTTCGGCTCCATCTGCGGCGCGGCCTGCGCCACCCTCTCCTGCATCGGCGCGATCATGTTCCCGCGCTTCAAACAGGGCGGCTATCCGATGGGGCACGCCTGCGCGCTGATGGCGAACGCCTCGCTGCTCGGCCTTCTCATCCCCCCGAACGCGACGCTCATCATCTTTGCCTGGATCAGCGGCATCTCCGTGCTCGCCTGCTTCCTCTCGACGATTGGGCCTGGCATCGTGACGACGATCCTCCTCTCTCTCATCAACGTCTGGATGCTCCGCGACAACAAACAGGTCTTTGTAACGACCAAGCGCACCGGAGCCGAGCGTTGGAAGATGTTCCGTGAGCGCGGCCGCCTTGCCATTCCCGCCCTCTTCATGCCGGTCATGGTCCTCGGCGGCATCTACGGCGGCATCATGACAACGACAGAGGCCTCGGCGCTTGCGGTTCTTTACTGCATCCCGATCGGTCTCTATGTCTACAAGGGACTTACGTGGAAGAGTTTCTACCTGATCGTGGTGGAATGCTCCATCACCACCGGCGTTATCATGGTAATGCTCTATTCCGTCTCGATGCTCTCAAGACTCTACATCCTTGAGGACCTCCCCGGAAAGGTGCTCTACCTCTTCTACTCGATCTCGACGAACAAATGGGTGATCATGTTCATGATCAATATATTCCTCGTCCTCATGGGAATGCTCATGGACGACATCAGCGTCGTCGTGCTCACCACGCCGATCCTGCTCCCGATCATTATGGAGCTGGGCATCAACCCCGTTCACTACGCGGCGGTCGTCGGCGTCAACACGGCTCTGGGGTGCATAACGCCGCCGGCGGCGCCGGTCCTTTACCTCAGCGGGCGTGTTGGGGGCGCTTCGATCAACGAGATAATGAAGCCGGCCCTCACCTTCATGGCGCTCTGCTGGATACCGGTGCTGCTCGTCACCGCTTACATCCCGAAGCTCGTCCTCTTCCTGCCGCACATGATCCTTGGCGTTCCCTGGTAAAAACAAGAGGTATACCTCGTTTAATGCGAAAAGCGTCCCTGAAAGGGGACGCTTTTTTGCTACTGTGGGCGGCGCGTCTTGCGGGAAGCCGCCGCCCGCCTTTCGGAGGGTTTTTTTGATTGTTGATTTTTAACGCCGGTTTTTGTTATATAATAAAGAGAATCTGGAACCAAAGAGGCGGTATCGGCATGTTCTATCGAGATTTATTCGCGTCGCTCTGTTTTATCTTTTTTGGAATAGCTCTGGCTACGCAGCATCCATACTTCTATTTCGGCGCGATGATGTGCGCCTGTCTCTCCACCACGGCAAAAAAGAAGCTCTGGGAGAACCCGGCGTGGGCGGAATCGTTCTACGACCGTATTGAAAAATGGATGGACGACCACACCCAGGAACCGAGGACCGAATTTAAAGACGAAGAAGAAATAAGGCCCCTGCCGCCGCTGGACAAATAGGGCGGCGCCCCAGTTATTCTGACGCCATGAGATGCCGTGCGAAAGCAGCGTCGCCATGCCCTTGGTAACTTCGGGGTGTTTTTGGCGTTGTTTTTAGCGGCCGCGGTACCGGAAGACGTCCGCCGGCAAAACACAACGTAGATAAGCCCCCGCCTTGAGGCGGGGGCTTGCTGATATTGTCCTTTTGTTCGCGGTTGAGCGCCGTTTTTTACTTTGTCGTGTAGGCGTACCAGTTGAACATGTTGTAGACGTCGTCGGGGATATTGACGACCCGGTGTTTCCGTTCGTAGGAATGCGGATACCAGGAATTGCCAGGGTGATATCCGCTTGAGGCGCGCGCGCCTTGGCCGCCGGTTGCCTCATAAAAAAGAGGACAGGAAATAAATTTTTCCTGTCCTCTTTGGATGTAATTTTTTAAACGGGGCGCGGCTTTTTCACATCGCCCTGCGTTTTGGGCGTCCTAGGCTTGCTGCGCGGAGGCGGGCTCGGCGGCTTTTACCGCCGGCGCCGGCCTTGGCGGTCTTGCGTCGGCGATCGCTTTTACGGGGCACTTCTGCGCGCAGAGGCCGCAGTTTACGCACTTTGCCGCGTCAATGACGGCGAGGCTGCCCTTCATTTCAATCGCCTCTTTAGGACAGGCCTTGACGCAGAGGGTGCAGCCGATGCAGCCCACGGAGCAGACCTGTTTCACGAAAGGACCTTTGAGCGGGTTGCTGCAGGCGACCTGTATCTTTGAGCGCTTCGGCGCCATCGCGATGACGCCTCTGGGACACTCGGCGGCGCAAGCGCCGCAGCCGACGCATTTCTCACGGTCCACGACGGCAAGGCCGTCGACGATCTCTATCGCGCCGAAGGCGCAGACTTTGACGCAGGTGCCGAATCCCATGCAGCCATAGGCGCATGACGACGGGCCTTTGCCGGGCACGACGGCGGCCTCGCGGCAGTCCTCAGACCCTTGATAGACGCAGTTTTTCACCGTTTTGGCAAAGGAGCCCTGGCATTTCACGACGGCTACCTGGGGCTCCGCCGATTCGGCGGCGACGCCCATAATTTCCGCGATCTTCGCGGCGACCTCCGGGCCCGCGGCGGCGCAGAGATTAAGCTTCGCAGCGCCTGAGGCGCAGGCCTCCGCGTAGCCGTCGCATCCGGGGAAGCCGCAGCCGCCGCAGTTCGCGCCCGGCAGCAGCGCGCGGATGTCCGTCTGGCGCTGGTCCACTTCAACGTAGAATTTTTTTGAGGCGAAGGCCAGGAGGCTTCCGAAGACGACGCCGAGTCCTCCCATTACAAGCGCGGGATAGATCATTCCATTCATTTTAAGCGTCCCTCCCTATTTGATGAGTCCGTTGAAGCCCATGAAGGCGATCGACATCAGTCCCGCCGTCACGAGGGCGATCGGCAGCCCGCGCAGGCAGCGCGGCATCTCCGTGCTCATCTCGATACGCTCGCGGATACCGGCCATCAGGACGATCGCGAGCAGGAAGCCCGCCGATGAGCCGAAGGCGTTGACTATCGATTCGACGAGCGTGTATTTTTCGTTCATGTTGATGACCGCGACGCCGAGGACGGCGCAGTTTGTCGTGATCAGCGGCAGGAAGATGCCGAGCGATTTGTAGAGGGCCGGCATGACTTTTTTGAGCACGATCTCAACGAACTGCACGAGGGCGGCGATAATCAGGATGAACGCCAGCGTGTAGAGATATTCAAGCCCGAGCGGCACAAGGATGAATGTGTAGGCGAGCCACGTCATGATCGCCGCGAAGGTGGTGACGAAGATGACGGCGACGCCCATGCCCTTGGCGGTCTCCAGCTGGTTGGACACTCCGAGGAATGGGCAGCAGCCGAGGAAGCGGGCGAGCAGGATGTTGTTTACGAATATCGAGCTGATAAAGAGAGCCAAAAGCGACATTATTTACCAGCCTCCTTTTGCGGGAATGCTCCGGCCGGCGTCTTGGCCGCCGGCTCTTTGGCGCAGACTACCGCGGCGTTGCCGCCGCCGCAGATGTTTTTCAGGGCGCAGCCGCCGCAGGCCGTGAGCTGCTCCCAGCCGTCGTAGGACGAGGGCGCGCCGCCCTTTTCCGCCTCTTCTTTTTTGATCTGCCGGTTGCGGAAGAGGGCCATCAGGATTCCCAGCGTGATGAATCCGCCGGGGGCGAGAATCGCCAGCAGCGCCGGCTGGTAAAAGGCGGGGGAGAGGATCGTCGCGCCGAAGACCGTGCCGTTGCCGATGAGCTCGCGGATCGAGCCGATTACCGACAGCGCCAGCGTAAAGCCGAGCCCCATGCCGATGCCGTCGAAGAGCGATTCGATGACGCCGTTTTTAAAGGCGAAGGCCTCCGCGCGCGCGAGGATTATGCAGTTGACGACGATCAGCGGGATGAAGATGCCGAGCGATTTGTTGAGCGCCGGCGCGTACGCCGAGATCAGCAGCTGCACGACGGTTACGAATCCCGCGATGACGACGATGAAGGCCGGGATGCGGATTTCGTCGGGGATGAACTTACGAATTGCCGAGACCGCGATGTTCGAGCCCATCAGGACGGCGGTCGCGGCGAGCCCCATGGCAAAGCCGTCCTTCGCGCTGGAGGTGACGGCGAGCGTCGGGCACATCCCGAGGACCAGCACAAAGGTGGGGTTTTCGGTCAGTATGCCGTTTTTAAGCAGTTTGAGAGGATTTATCATCAGTTGGCCTCCTCGCCTGTCGCGGAATCGGAAGCGCCGCCGCTGAAATTAGCCTTCCAGTAGGCAAGCGCGTCGTTTACGCCCTTCACGACCGCGCTTGAGGTGATCGTGGCTCCCGATATCGCCTGTATCTGATCTTCCGCCTCGGCCGGCGTCTTTGTTACGGAGAGTTTTTCAAACAGTTTGTTTTTAAACTGTCCCGCAAACGGCTCTTCGACCGCCTTCGCCCCGAGTCCCGGGGTCTCGCTGTGGCTGAGGATCTTGATGTCCATGACCCGTCCCTCGCTGGAGATGCCGATAATCAGCTCGAGAGGACCGCCGTAGCCCTTTGGGGTCACGGTAAAATTGTAGCCGACGGTCTTGCCGCCGTCGCTTCCTTCATATATCTCCTTGATGATTCCCGCGTCGGCCTGCGGCGGGAGCTCCTTGAACTCCGTCGCGCCGGGCAGGGTGGCCGCGAGCGCCTCGTTCTTTTCGCGCGCCTGCGCCTCGCGGATCGGTTCCAGCGTGACTGTGTGCACCGCGCCGAGGATGAGGCCGGTGACGGCGGTGATGATGAAGAGAACTAATCCAAGTTTGATGATCTTAGCCATGCTTTTTCACCTCTCCGAAGATACGCGGCTTGGTGGCGCGGTCGATCAGCGGCACCGTCAGGTTCATGATCAGTATCGAGTAGGATACTCCCTCGGGGTAGCCGCCCCAGGTGCGGATCAGCGAGGTAAGGAGGCCGCAGCCGACGGCGAAGATCATCTGCCCGCGCAGCGTGATGGGGGTCGTCGTATAGTCGGTGGCCATGAAGACGGCTCCGAGGAAGAGGCCGCCGGTCATGATCTCGTAGAGCGGGCCGACGGGACGGCCGAATGCCGTGCAGAGCGCGGCGACCACCGCCACGTAGATGACCGGCACCTGCCATTTAATGATGTCCTTATAGAGGAGAAGGGCGAAGCCGATCAGCAGCGCCAGCGCTGAGGTCTCGCCGATACAGCCCCCGACGTTGCCGGTGAAGACGTCGGCCAGGCTCGGGAGCTTGTCCAGGCTTCCCTCCTTGATGAGGGCCAGCGGCGTCGCGCCCGATACGCCGTCAATTGTCCAGGTCGTCATTGGCACGGGCCAGCTGGTGAGCATCATCGCGCGCGCGGCCAGCGCCGGGTTCACGATGTTGCAGCCGAGACCGCCGAAGAACTGTTTGACGACGACGATCGCGAAGAGGCTGCCGAGCGCCGCCATCCAGAAGGGGATGGTCGGCGGCAGGTTGTAGGCCAGCAAAAGTCCCGTGACCGCCGCGGAGAGGTCGCCCGTCGTGATCGTCCTCTTCGTACACCTCTCCCAGAGATACTCGCAGGCGACGCAGGAGACGACGCAGACCGCCATCACCGCCGCGGCGCGGAGGCCGAAGAAGTATATCCCCGCGATTCCCGCGGGTGAAAGCGCCGCCAGCACCCAGCCCATGATCTTCTGGGTGTCGAGCGGGGCGTGGATATGTGGCGAACTTGATACTACCAATAAACGTTCCATTATTTTGCAGCCGCCTTTCTGCGCATCGCCATCACGGAGGCTTTGCCGTCGCGGCAGCCCTGTGTCAGCGGACGGTTCGCGGGACACATATAGGTGCAGCTCCCGCATTCAATGCAGTTCATGCCGCCCTCTTCCTCAAAACGGCTATACTGGCGTTCGAGGACGAGCGGCTCCAGCACGTTCGGCACGAGCCCCATCGGGCAGGCCGTGACGCAGCGCCCGCAGCGGAGGCAGGGAGTGATCGGCTTCAGCATCGCCGACTTTGCCGTTAGGGCCAAGATGCCGGAGGTCCCCTTCACCACGGGTACGTCTATCGAGCGCATTGAAACGCCCATCATCGGTCCGCCCGAGAGGATTTTGACCGGCTGTTCCTTAAAGCCGCCGCACAGATCAACCAGCTCGCGTACGGAGGTACCCAATGGAACTCTGATATTCTTGGGGTGGGCTATGGCGTCTCCCGTGACGGTGACGACCCGCGTCGTCGCGGGATTGCCCCCCGCGATCGCCCTGTATATCTGATAGACGGTGCGGACGTTGAGGATGATGCAGCCGACGTCGGCAGGGAGCGCGGTCATCACATACTCCTGGCCGGTGATCGCTTCGATCAGCATCTTTTCCGCGCCCTGCGGATATTTCACCGTGAGCGGCTGTACGGCTATGTCCTTCGCTCCGAGTTTCGCGACGAGGTCGTTCATCACGGATATCGCCTGCGGCTTGTTGTTTTCGATCGCGATGACGCCATGCGCCTCCGGGAAGATGCGCATCACAAGCTGCAGCCCCTTTACCACCTTTTCCGCGCCCTCAAGCATCAGGCGGTTGTCGCAGTTGAGGTAGGGCTCGCACTCGACGCCGTTGACGATCAGCCAGTTTATCTTCTTATCCGGCGGCGGCGACAGCTTGACGGCGGTCGGGAAGGTCGCGCCGCCGAAGCCGACGATGCCGGCCTCGCGTATCCGCTTGATATACTCCTTCGGCTCGGCGCTTTCATAATTTTCCAGCGGTTTCCACTCGGGAGCCATCTCGTAAAGGCCGTCGTTCTCTACGATCACGCAGTTTTCAAGCATTCCCGGGGTCGTCATTCTCATCGTGACGTCCTTCACCGTTCCCGAAACGCTTGAGAGAATCGGCGCGGAGACGAAAGCGTCGTTGTTGCCGAGACGGGTGCCGACGAGAACCTTATCTCCCTTGGCGACGACCGGCGAACAGGGCGCGCCGATGTTCTGGGCCATCGGAAAAACCAACTCTCCCTGCGGGAGATAGGACTCGATCTCTTCGTTTACGGTCAGATCTTTGTTCTGAGGTGGATGGATGCCGCCCCAGAAGGTTGGAAGCCTCATAAAATCGTTCCTCCTTTATACAATTTCAGAAAGATCTCTCTCTGCAAATAACACAATGCAAATCCAAAGCAATATTCTATCATTTATGGCGAAAAACAAAAGTATTTTTTGTAAGGAAACGTTAGGGTTTCACAAACAAAGAAAAAAGAAAACTGGCGCTGATAACGCAAAACTCCAATTTTATCGGCGGTAAAAATAATAAATTTATAATTTTACTAAAACAATGCCCAATTTTGCATAAAATTTCCCGCGCGCGGCCCTTAATTATGAAAAATTTAGATACCTGCCGGATATTCAGCGCGTCTTTCCTTTGGAGCCGCGGACGGCGGCGCCGCGGGTGGAGCCGGCAGGGGACCCTGAGGAGGGCCCCTGAAGTCCGAAAAGGCCCCTTATAATATCAGTACGAAGGTGCCGAGCGTGATCAGCGCGCCGCCGACAAGGACCTTCGCCGTGACGGCCTCGTGGAGGAAGATAAAGGCCATCGCGATGCCGATGACGACGCTGAACTTATCCACGGGGATCACCTTCGAGGCCTCGCCCATTTGCAGCGCCCGGAAGTAGAAGAGCCACGAAGCTCCCGTCGCGAGCCCGGAGAGGATGAGAAAGAACCAGCTTTTGCGGCTGATCTCGCTCGCCTGGCCGCCCGCCCCCGTCACGAAGACGACGAGCCAGGCCATGACGACGACGACGACGGTGCGTATCGCCGTCGCGAGATTGGAATTTACCCCCTCGATGCCGATCTTTGCGAGAATCGAGGTGAGCGCCGCGAAGAAAGCCGAACAGAGCGCGTATATTGCCCACATTTTTGAATTGCCTCCTGACGTTAATTTAAAGGGCCCGCCGAAAGGCAGGCCCAGTCTTTATCCGTTTTTTTACGATGCCGCCGCGAAGGGCTATTTCACAAACTCGCCCTTTTTCTCTTTGTTGAGGGCGGCGAGCCCCTCTTTCGTCATCAGAAGCGCAAGTACCAGCAGCAGAGCGCTGATTCCCGCGAGAATGTAGTTCGGGTGGGCGCTGGTCAGCGTGCTCTTGATCTCGATCACCAGGCCGGCCATGCTTGTCGCGAGCATGAACCAGAAGGGGATGAGCAGGAAAGTCGCCTTCTTCTTGAGGCCGCGGATTATCCACATTGCGATGCCGAGGATGGCGAGCGCCGCCACGAGCTGGTTTGAGGCGCCGAAGACCGGCCAGATGACCGCCCAGGCGGGGACGGGGTTTCCGTCGGGGCCCGTGGTCTTGACGTAGACGAGGACGAGCGCCACGAGGACGGCTATGATCGTCGCCGCGTATTTGTTGATTTTGTAATCCGTCAGCTCCTGAATCTGGTAGCGGGCAAGACGTGTCGCGGTGTCGAGCGAGGTGAGCAGGAAGCCGTTGATGGCGATGGCTCCAAGGCGGGTCCCGAGGACGGGATCGATGCCGAGAATCGTGCAGAACTGGCCGAAGCCCGCGGCGAAGGTGCCGACGGGGCCGCCCTTCTGTATGCCGCCGGCGACCATCATGGTGCCGAGCGCGATAACGGCGACGAGGCCCTCGAGAAGCATGGCGCCGTAGCCGACCGGCAGGGCGTCCGCCTCATGGGCCAGCTGCTTGGAAGTCGTGCCGGAGCCGACGAGCGAGTGGAAGCCCGAGATGGCGCCGCAGGCGACGATGACGAACATCATCGGCCAGAGGTTGGCCTTGCTGAGCCCGAACCACTGAATATCCTTCGCGATCATGGGGACGTTGCCGCTGTCCAGCGAAGCGCCGAAGATCATGCCCACCGCGCCGATCGCCACCGCGAAATAGAGGAAATAGGAGGCGAGGTAGTCGCGCGGCTGAAGCAGCAGCCAGACGGGGAGCACCGACGCCGCGAGGATGTAGACGGCGAGGAAGGCGTTCCACTGGTCGGCGCTGTGCGTGAAGAGCGCCGCGACGAAGGGCCAGTCTCCGCCCCAGACGGTGCAGACGGCGATGATGGCGAGCATCACGAACGTGACGAGCTTAAGGTTCATGTTGAAGCGGTAGATGAGGAGCCCAGAGATGACTGCGAGCAGAATGTACATGCAGCTTACAAAGGCGACCACCGGGTCCGTCACGAAGGTGGCCGTCGTCAGGACGAGGAAGACCGCGACGACGAGGAAGAGCGAGAGGATTGTGAAAACAAGGAAGAGCTGCTTGCCCTTGTGGCCGATCCAGTGGTTGATGACCTCGCCGACCGACTTGCCCTCGTGGCGCATCGAGGCGATGACGGCGCCGAAATCATGCGGGCCGCCGAGGAAGATCGAGCCGAAAATGCACCACAGGATCGTAGGCAGCCAACCGAACATCGAGGCGGCCGTTATCGGGCCGACGATCGGCCCCGCGCCGGCGATGGACGAAAAGTGGTGTCCCAGGACGACCGCGGGGTGCGTGGGGCAGTAATCCATACCGTCATTCATCTGCTCGGCGGGGGTGACATTGCCGTTGCTGAGTCCATAGACCTTAGCCATGAACCTTCCATAGAATATGTAGCCGAGTACCAACAATAAAGCGGATACTACGAACATTATGAGGAACATAAGTCCCACCTCCAAAAAAGTTTGTTGTCTATAAAACAGCGGACGTCTTCGTCCGGCTATTTTTCTCTCTTTCTATATATATCCGTCACGCCGCTCCCTCTTCCCGCCGTCTTCCTTGCCGCGGCGTTGACAAGGTAGGCCGTATCCTGAATGGCCTTCGGAATGGCGTCTCCCGGAGTGAAAAAATGCAACTCCACAAAGCCGCGAAAGCCGAACAGCAGAGAGCTTTTTTTCATATAATAAGGGCCGCTTTCGCGCAGAAAAACAAAACGCTGAAGCAGCAGGTCGCTTTCGGACTTTGCCTCTTTTTTGAGCCGCTCCATGTCGTTTTCTTCATATTTCCACACGATATAATCATCCGCATAATAGCGGGCGACCTCGCCCAGCAGCCCCGATTTCACCATCGAGACCCTTCTGTAAAGCCCCTCCGCCGAACCGTTCCGCCATGGTTCAAACCGCCATTCTTCCCATATATCGGAGGCCGCGGCGAGAAACGAAAAATCTGTCATAAAACACACTTCCTGACTGCGATATAAAGCACATCGTCATCTTGGTTATATTACATTAACCTTTTTTGAATGGCAAACTTAAAAAATATCAGATATTTTTATAAAAATACCTTTTTAAGATATGCTATATACGAAAGATATTTTTAAACAAAAAGAGATATATCACACATGCGTCCATTCTGTGAAGTTTTAAATGATTTAAGAATAGTAAATAATTTTACAAAACCGCAACACAGGCCGCGACCGTCGCAAGGTTAAATTGCCGGACTGTCACCGCGAAAAAGGCGCTCTCGGCAGGGCCTCCCCAGCCCGGTAAATTCTAAAAGACTTCCGCCCCGCCTTCCCCTGGGGCAAACGCGCCAGGCCTCTTTAATGAAAACATTGAGCGGCGCGCGGCCGGGCGGCGGTATTTTTCGCTTTCACGCGTAATCGGGAGGCCGCGGCGCGCGGAAACGGTATGATTTCGCGGCCGCGCGCCGCGGAGGCCGGGAACAAATTTTCGCGCGCCCGGCCCCTGGTTTTCCTCATAAAGTGTTGCAATTGAAGAGATTGTACGCTATAATGCCTTTACATATCTTTGAAGAGATCCGGCTCTGATTCCCGGGTCTCTTTTGGTGTGGGAAGCCGAATACGAGCTCCAATGGGGCATAAGTAACGTAGAACCAAATATAGGGAGGATTTTCAGTATGGCAAAAGAGAAATTCGTACGCAACAAACCGCATCTCAACATCGGTACGATCGGCCACATCGACCACGGCAAGACGACCACGACGGCGGCGATCACCAAGACGCTGGCCCGCCATGGCGGAGCCGACTTCACGCCCTTCGACATGATCGACAAGGCGCCTGAAGAGAGAGAGCGCGGCATCACCATCAACATCGCGCACGTCGAATATGAGACGCCGTCGCGCCACTACGCCCACATCGACT
>JAEXGR010000037.1 GCA_023450745.1 Synergistota bacterium | reverse complement strand
GGAGCCCCCTCGAAGAGGGAGCCGAAAACAAGGCTGGCGGCTAAGGAGCATAAACCTGGCGCTGAGCTGGTCTTTATCATTTTGCCTTCCTCTTTGAGGAAGGTGGGCCGGCGGTGGTTTTCCGCCGGGTCGGAAGGAGTGTTGACTTTGACCTTGATTTTAAGCCCGCCGTATCTTGTTTCCTGCCCTTTGGTTCTCGCACGGTATCGAGCGGACACGACCGTCGAAGCAAGAAAAAGGCGATGCTCAAGACAGCTCTTAACCCGCAAATTTTTCTTGCTCCACAAAAAGTAAATGCTGTCGCCCTGCGGCTGTTCCCCTCTAGCCTTGACTGAATCATCCGGTCCTCCGCGTTTCGCGGAGGGCCTCTTTCTTCCCCCGGCCAGCGCGCCAATCGGGGCAGACGCGCGAGGCCTTTTTATGCGAAGGCTGTCCGGCCGCGCCGGCGTGCGGCGCCCCGCCTTTCACGCGTTTGTCCTGACGCCCAATTAAGAAAGTTTGTTAAATAGTACGCATTGTACAGTTACTTGTGAATTTTCTTAAAATTCCGCTTGATATTTACAATTTTCCTGTTAAAATACCGTTCATGATGGAGAATATATCTGACAATATCGACGAATACATTGAATATTTGACATCTTTAGGAAAGTCTAAGCATACAACGGTAAACTATAAGATAGACCTTCTGCATTTTAAAGGCTACCTTTGGAATCAGGGAATTACCGATGTGCGTGAGATAGATACTCGCGCGATACGAATCTTTTTAAGCAGCATCCTCGGAGTCGGCGAGGAAAAGAGCACCGCTTCAAGAAGGCTCTCGGCGGTGCGCGGTTTTACGGCCTGGCTTTGCTGGCGCGGCCTCATCCATGAAGACCCCTCGCTTGGCCTCAAAGGGCCCAAGAGGCCGGAGGCTTTGCCGCGCGCCCTCTCATACGGGCAAGTTGACAAGCTGCTCACGGAGGGGCCTGATGCGGATTCAAAGAGCTATAGGCGCGACCGGCTCGTTCTCGAGCTGATGTACGGCGCCGGCCTGCGGGTGTCGGAGCTGATCGGGCTCAACTGGGACATGGTGGAACTTGACGAACGCATGCTGCGCGTCATGGGCAAGGGAGACAAGGAGCGCCTGATCCCCATCGGGATGCCGCTGAAAAAATTGCTCGAAGAGTGGCGGGACATCACCTGCGTCGACGGCGGAGCGCCGGTATTTCTCTCCGCCAAAGGGGCGGAGCGTCTTACCGTCCGCACGGTCGACCGCATCGTACTCCGCGCCGCGGCGCGCGTCGGGCTGCACGGCGTCACGCCGCATACGCTGCGCCACAGCTGCGCCACGCATATGCTGGAGAACGGGGCGCCGCTCCGTATCGTACAGGAGATGCTGGGGCACGAGAGCATCGCGTCAACGCAGAGGTATCTGTCGATCACCTCGGAGCAGATCAAAAAGAGCTATCTGGCGTCGCACCCCAGGGCGCTGGAAGATGAAGAGTTGTAATTTTTGCATATAGAAAGAAATCAGGGAGGCAATTTTTTAATGGATACACCAAAAGAGCTTATTGAGAACCGTCCTAAAATAATGAACCAGTCGGCGATGCAGGATCTGCTTGAAAAGACCCGCGTCGTGAGCCGCGTGCTCCAGGCGAGAAAGGACCGGGGCGTGCCCGATTATCCGAAGCTCGCGAGGCTGATGTCCGACCTTTCGGCCGCCAACGTTTACGTGATAAACAAAGAGGGCCGGATACTGGGTTACGCGTGGGTCAGCGAATACGACTGCCCGATAATGGCGGAGATTCTCATCAACGGCGCGATGCCCGCCCCTTATGTTGAAAAGGTGAACCAGTTCCACGAATCGGTCCTCAACCATACGGACCACGGCCTTTGCGCCTACGCGGACCAGCCCTGCGCCTACTCCAACAAGCACGTCCTCATCGTCCCCATCAACGGCGCCGGAGACAGGCTGGGCACCCTCATCCTGGCCCGCTTCGGCTGTCAGTTCGACACCCGCGACCTCGTGCTTGCCGAATACCTTTCGACGGTCGTCGGCCTTGAAATACTCAACGATCGCGGCAAGTCGATCGAAGAGCGCGGACGCGAGCGCCTCGTCGTGCAGATGGCGATGCGCGCGCTCTCGTATTCGGAAGTCGAGTCCGTCCGCCACATCATTGAAGACCTGGGCGGCCCCGAAGGAGTCGTCGTCGCGAGCAAAGTCGCGGACCGGGTCGGCGTCACCAGAAGCGTGATCGTAAACGCGCTGAGAAAATTGGGCAGTGCGGGTATAATAGAGAGCAGAAGCCTTGGAATGAAGGGCACCTATATCAAGGTGCTCAGCCCCCTCTTCCTCGAAGAGCTGGGGATAGCGGCCAGATAAGCTGAAAGGAGCGGCAAAGATGAAGGCGACGGTGCTGATAGCTGAAGATTCCACACACATGCGTATGATCCTTAAAGACATACTTATAAGAGACGGATATGAGGTCGTGGGCGAAGCTGAGAACGGCCAGGAGGCCGTCCAGATGTACAATGAGCTTCGTCCGGACGTGGTAACTCTCGATATCGCCATGCCGGAGATGGACGGAATCGCGGCGCTCAAGGCGATCAAGCATGAACATCCGGAGGCCAGAGTGGTGATGGTCAGCGCGATGAACCAGCAGAACCAGGTGATAGAGGCGATCCGCGCGGGAGCTTCGGACTTTTTCATCAAGCCCCTCCAGTCGGAACGCGTTGCCGAGGCCATCGAGAGGACGCTGAAATAGCCCTTTGGCAATACTTATATTGAAAAATATGGTACAATTCGCTTTATAGCCTTCTAATGGCTTATAATTATTATTGTCTTTTAAAACAAATTTTGGAGGTCAGAAACCACAGATGGCAGAGAAGGCGGCTGCAGCAGCACCGGCGGTAAGCGTGGGAGAAACAGTAAGCGGCACGGTAGAACATGTCGCGCCATACGGAGCCTTTGT
>JAEXGR010000025.1 GCA_023450745.1 Synergistota bacterium | reverse complement strand
GTGCACCCTTGAATGCTAAATGTTTATTTTTAGATTATGTTTTATGGATTATATTATTTTATAGTTGTTGTAAATATATACTATTTATAATATTCAGGTTTGGTATATTTCCAAATAAATTGTATTTTCTGTTTTTAATTATACAGTAAATACATCCGGCTTTCTAATCGGTCACTCCGACGACAACGCAGCGAATATCGCCGGAGGTTTCTTTTATCGCCCTTAGGCTTTTGGTATGAGTGTATGCGGCGTTTTTGTTGTCTATCGGAGTCACGGTGACCTTTTGGATGTAAGCTCTTTCGACGGCGTTTTCTGCGGTTTCGTCAGGCGGGATGCGCGGCACTCGCAAGAGGTCGGCGGCAGCGGTGTTCTCGTCGCTATAGTGGAGGTCCAGCGTCCGGCAGGAAAAATTGTAGTCGGGGTATTCCTCTTCCATTATCTCAAAGAAAGCGGCGGGAAAGTCCAGGTCGAGCGCCGCCGCGGGCGCGGCGGATAGGGCGAAGTAGTTTTCTTTGTCCATGTGTTTTATGTTGAGGCGAAACCACTCTCCGGCGAGCGCCGATGCCTGGGCGGCGGCGTTTTCGATTCTCAGGCGCTCCGCGGTGATCATGCTTTCTTCAAGTATCATTTTCGCGCTGCGGAGCGCGAGAATGCCGCCTGTCATGAGTATGCCCCCGAAGATGATGACGGTGACGAGCACAAAGCCTCTGTTTTTAGAGTAGCTGCCTTTTGTTCTCATGTTTTCCAGGTTTTTCGCGCGCTTTTTCTTAAGCGTGAATTTTTTTCAGCGCCGCTTCGGCGGCTTTGAATTCCGCCTCTTTGGTCGACGGCCCCCAGGCCTCGGCAAGTATCTTGCCCTCAGCCGCGAGCCTCACTTTAAAGTTTGAGGCGTGTTCCGGACCGGTGCGCTCCACAGTCTCATAGGAGGGTACTCCCCTCCCCTGCTGCTGGAAGTATTCTTGCAGTTCCGTCTTCGGGTCTTTTGTGACGGCGGCCCCCGATATTTCCGGTTTGGTGTTGAGGAAGTTCGCGACGGCTTCCGCCGCGCGGGGAAATCCCCCGTCAAGGAATATCGCGCCGAAGAGCGCCTCTACGCAGTCGGCGGCAACGGAGTCGGTCGGGCCAGACTTTATGAGGCTCTTGCCGATTCTGATGAGGTTTTTGAGCCCGATTTCCGCGGCCCAGAGGCTCAGGCTGTTTTTACAGACCAGCTGGGCGCGCAGCCGCGTGAGCTGTCCCTCGTCATAGTCCGGGTATGAAAGGAATAGTTTGTTGGAGGTGACGAGCTCAAGAACGGCGTCGCCGAGAAATTCAAGTCTCTCGTTGAATTTGACGCCGTTTTCATTCGCGTATGACGAATGGGTCAGAGCCTCCTGGAGAAGCTCCAGATCGTTGAATTGATATTGCAATTTTTTCTGAAGGGCGTGAAGAAGTTCTTCGCGCCCTTTGCCGGCATTCATTGTCAGTCTTTGCAGCTCTGTATAGCGAGCACGCCGTTGTGTCCGCCGAAGCCAAAGTTGTTTATTATGGCCCGGTCTATCTTCGCCTTGATCGCTTTGTTGGGTACGGTGTTGAGGCCGCAGTCCGGGTCGGGTGTTATCTGGTTGATGGTCGGGTGCACGATGCCGTTGTCTATCGCAAGCAGCGTCGCGATCGTCTCTATCGCTCCGGCGGCGCCAAGCGCGTGTCCTACCATCGATTTTGTGGAGTGCACGAGGATTTTTTTAGCGGCTTCTTCACCCAGCAGGCGCTTTATCGCCAGCGACTCCATTTTATCGTTGAGAGGGGTGGAGGTGCCGTGCGCGTTTATGAGGTCTATCTCTTCGGGCAGCCAGCCGGCTTTTTTGACGGCCATCGCCATCGCGCGGTACGCGCCGTCGCCGTCCGGGTCGGGGGCGGTGATGTGGTGGGCGTCACATGAGAGGCCGTAGCCTGTTACTTCCGCATATATGTGCGCGCCGCGGGCTTTGGCGTGTTCGTACTCTTCAAAGACGAGTATGCCCGCGCCTTCGCCGATCACAAAGCCGTCGCGTCCGGCGTCAAAGGGCCGGGAGGCGTGCTTGGGGTCGTCGTTTCTGCCCGAAAGGGCTTTAAGCGAGGCGAAGCCTGCCGTGGCCAGCGGCGATACGGCCGCCTCCGCGCCGCCGGTAAGCATTATGTCAGCGTCGCCGCGCACGATGCAGTTGTAGGCCTCGCCCATGCTGTTGATCGAGCTCGCGCAGGCGGTGACGACGGCCATGTTGGGCCCTTTCGCGCCAAAGCGGATCGCAATGTAGGCCGCGGGCATGTTGGTGATCATCATCGGCACCATGAAGGGGCTGACTCTGCCGGGGCCCTTTTCGTAGAGGACGCGCGAGTTGTCTTCAAGCGTGTGGATGCCGCCCTCGCCGCTTCCGACATAGACGCCGAACATGTTTTTATCGATTTTTTCTATTTCAAGTCCTGAATCTTTTACCGCCAGGTCCGCGGCCGCCGCCGCGAAGTGGATGACGCGGTCGGTGCGGCGCACCTCTTTTTTGTCAAGCCAGTTTTCGGGGTTGAAGTTTTTTACTTCGGCGGCGATTTTGGTGGCGTGCTGGGCTGTATCAAATAAAGTGATGAAATCGGCGCCGTTTTCCCCGCGCTCCAGGGCGTTCCAGAATTCTTCTTTTCCGATTCCGATTGGGGTGACAGCACCGCAACCTGTGATTACCACTCTTCTGTCGTTCATTGGCGTCATAGGCTCCCTCCTGTGTAAGAGGGGGGACTACGCAGAGCAGTCCCCCAATGCTTTGTTAGTCTTCGACTGCGAGCTTCGTCTTGACGTATTCCATCGCCTCGCCGACGGTCGTCAGTTTTTCGGCGTCTTCATCGGGGATTTCGATGTCAAATTCTTCTTCGATGCCCATGATGAGCTCGACGATGTCGAGCGAATCGGCGCCGAGGTCCTCGACAAATGAGGCTTCCGGCTTGATCTGATCCTCTTCGGCGTTGAGGCGGTCCATAACGATTTCCTTAAGTTTGCTCTGTACTTCTTCCATTTTCATAGTTGTGTCTCTCCTTTACGAGTTTACGTTCTTTGTTTTTTTGTTTATGTCAAAAGCCTGTCTCTGGCTTTGTAACCGTTTTACTACATCGTGATGCCGCCGTCAACCGCGATTATCTGTCCCTGTATGTATGAGGCGTTTTCAGAGGCGAGAAACGCGGCCAGCCCGGCCACATCCTGCGGCGTCCCGGAACGGCCCGCCGGTATCGATTCGACAAATTTCTCTTTGAGTTCGTCGGAGAGGACGGCGGTCATGTCCGTCTCGATGAAACCCGGCGCGATCGCGTTGGCGGTGATGCCTTTCGCCGCGACTTCGCGCGCGAGGCTCTTTATGAAACCGATCATGCCGGCCTTCGCCGCCGCGTAGTTGCATTGTCCCGCGCTTCCGCGCAGCGCGTTGACGGAGGTGATGGCGATGATGCGGCCCCAGCGTCCTTTGAGCATCGGGCGCACCGCCTCTTTCGCACAGTAGAAGAGCGAGCTGAGGTCCGTATCGATCACGTCGTTCCATTCTGCCTCTTTCATGCGCATAAGGAGGTTGTCTTTCGTGATGCCGGCGTTGCAGACGAGGATGTTTACGGCGCCCAGCTGTTCCGTGACCGTTTTAAACATCTCTTTCACTTCGGCGGCGTCGCTGACGTTCGCTTTGACGGCCACCGCGTCGCGGCCCAGCGCCCGTATTTCAGCGACGACCTCGTTTGCGGGACCTTCTGAGCGGCTGTAGTTGACAGCCACGGAACAGCCGTTTTTCGCCAGCTCAAGCGCGATGGCGCGGCCGATGCCGCGGCCCGCGCCGGTTACCAGAGCCACCCGCTTATCCATTTTTCAAACCTCTAAGATAATCCGCCGCGGCCATGAGCTCCTCGGAGTTTGAGACCGCATAGGGGCGTTTACCTTTGCATATTTTTCTTACCAGTCCGGAGAGGACGCTGCCGGGGCCAAGTTCAATGTATCCCTCGACGCCCTCGCCCTCCATTTCCAAGACCGACTGCGACCACATCACCGGCGAAAAGGTCTGGTTGTAAAGGGCCTCGCGCACAGCGGGGATCTTCTGTACCGGACGCGCGTTGGCGTTGGCGATGATGGGGAATTTCGGCTCGTGCCACTCGATGCTTTTGAAGGCTTCTTTCAATTTGTTCGCCACCGGACGCATCAGGTCGCAGTGGAAAGGTGCGCTCACTCTCAGCGGCACGACCTTCGCGGTGTACTTCTGTTCGATGAGGGAGACGGCGCGGGCCACCGCGCCCGCGTGTCCGGAGATGACGATCTGCGTCGGCGAGTTGATGTTAGCCGCCTGACAGACCTCCCCCGCCGCCGCCTCGGCGCAGATGGCGCTGACGTCGGGAAGTTCCAGCCCGATTATCGCCGCCATGGAGCCCATTCCAAGCGGAACGGCGTCCTGCATGAGGCCGCCGCGCCGGTGGACGAGTCGCACGCCGTCCCTCAGCGAGAGCGCGCCGGAGGCGACGAGGGCCGTGTATTCGCCGAGGCTGTGCCCGGCCATGCAGGAGGGCTCGACCGCGGTCCCCAGTTCCTGTTCGAGCGCTCTGAACATCGCGACGCTGACGGTGAGGATCGCCGGCTGGGTGATCTCCGTGTGGGCCAGCTCTTCCGGGGTTCCGTTAAAGATTATGCCGCTGAGCGAGAATCCCAAAGCCTCGTCGGCTTCGTCGAAGATTCTCTTCGCCGAGACGTAACGGTCGTAGATGTCTTTTCCCATTCCGGGGCGCTGCGCGCCCTGTCCGGGAAATATCATTGCATATTTCATCTGCTATACCTCGTCATTTCTGAAAAGATGTTGTTCATCTGAGAGACGATGCTCTCAATAATGACGGCCGCCGGCTCGATGGCGTGAACGAGCCCCGCAGACTGACCGGCCATCAGGGAGCCCATCTCGGCATCCCCTTCGACGACGGCGAGGCGCAGCTTGCCCGCGCCGAGAGCCTCAAGCTCTTCCGCGGGAGCGCCTTTTTTTTCAAGTTCTTCGTATTGCTTGATAAATTTATTTTTTATCGCGCGCACCGGATGCCCGAGCGAGCGACCGGTCACCGCCGTGGCCCGGTCGTTGGCCATGACGATTTTCCGCTTGTAGTTGATGTGGACGTTGCACTCTTCGGCGCAGACAAACCGCGTTCCCACCTGCACGCCGCTCGCGCCAAGCACGAAAGCCGCCGCCGCCCCGCGTCCGTCGGCGATACCGCCCGCGGCAATGACGGGGATGTCTACCGCGTCGGCTATTTGCGGCACCAGGTTCATCGTCGTTATTTCGCCGATATGCCCGCCGGCCTCTGTTCCCTCGGCGATTACCGCGTCCGCTCCCTGTTTAGCGATCCGTTCCGCGTGGGAAACGGAGGCGACGACGGGAATTACCGTCGTGCCGAGCGGCTTGAGTTTGTCGAGCACTTTGCCCGGCATCCCCGCACCCGTGGTCACGACCGGCACGCCGTGTTTCGCGGCAAGCTCGAGCGCGTCGCCGGCGGTGGGCGACAGCAGCATGATGTTGAGTCCAAACGGCTTATCGGTCAGCGTTCTGATCTTCAACAGCTGCCGCTCCAGAAGTTCGGGGGGCATATTGGCCGCCGCGATGATCCCCAGGCCGCCGCCGTTGCTGACCGCCGCGGCAAGGTCCGCGTCGGCAACCCAGGCCATGCCGCCTTGAATGATCGGATATTTGATTTTGAGCAGCTTTATTATCGGATTATTTTCAAACATCGAATTTCTCCTTACGCCTCGTAAAGCAGCGCGCCAAGCGTCATCCCCGCGCCAAAGGCGGTGAACAGAACCTTCTCGCCCCTTTTCAGGCGTCCTTCTTTCATCGCCTCGTCAAGAGTGACCACTAGGGAGGCGGCGGAGGTGTTGCCATAGTTGTCAAGGTTGATCAGGGT
Source organism: Synergistota bacterium (assembly GCA_023450745.1). Taxonomy (GTDB): domain Bacteria; phylum Synergistota; class Synergistia; order Synergistales; family Synergistaceae; genus Cloacibacillus. The sequence continues at coordinate 21,071 of JAEXGR010000025.1, read as the reverse complement.
CCGGTCTGTCGAAACGTCCAGACGCTTAAAGAGGCTGTCGATTATTCTGGTATTGGCCTGGTGCAGCACCCAGAAGTCTATTTCACTCGGGGCGACGCCTGATTTTTCGCAGAAGTTTTTGATGAAGGGAGGCAGGTGGGTATTGACGAAACGAAACACTTCCGCCCCTTTCATGCGCAGCACGGGTGAAGGCAGCCCCTCTTCCTTGTCGATCGTGATCAGGTCATATTTAGCGCCGTCCGCCAGAACTTCGCCGGCGACGAAGCGGGGGCCGCCCTCCTCGGAACGCGACAGAACGCACGCGCCGGCGCCGTCGCCGAAGAGGATGCAGGTCGAACGGTCGTTCCAGTCCAGAACGCTCGCGAAGTCTTCCGCGCCGACCACGAGCACGTTGTTCCAGACTCCGGCGGCGATGCCGCCGATTGCCGTGAGCATCGCCGTGAGGCTGCCCGTGCAGCCGGCAAGAACGTCGTACGCGCCGGCGTTCTTCGCCCCCAGTTTGCCTTGTACCTTCGCCGAGGTGCAGGGGCAATAGGTATCCGGCGTATCGGTGGCGACGACGACGAGGTCAAGTTCGTCGGGGCGCAGTCCGGCGTCTGCCAGCGCGGCGAGCCCCGCCTTACAGGCCAGATCGCTGCACTTTTCATCATCCGCGGCAATGTGGCGTTTCTTGATACCGGTGCGGCTCTGTATCCATTCGTCGCTGGTATCAAGGAATTTTTCAAAATCAAAGTTGGTCATTATCTTTTCCGGGATGTATTTCCCGGTCCCCGCAATCTTCACGGGGTATCCGTTAATCATTACCATTTTCTACTCCTCGCGCTATCTCTTCTCTTATCCGGTCAACGCCGTTACGTTCTATAAAATTGGCCGCTCCCGTGATGGCGTGCGATATGGCGTTTGCCTTGGAGCGTCCGTGTACCTTGACGACGCTCCCGTTGACGCCGAGCACCGGGGAACCACCATATTTTTCCCAGTCAAAACGGCCCATCACTCGTTTCATCGCGGGCCACATAAAGAAAAGTCCGATCTTCGGCAGCGTATGGTGGATATATTCCTCTTTAAACTGGCTCTTCAGCAGCTCGCCGAGGCCTTCGCCGAATTTTATAATGACGTTGCCGGTAAAACCGTCGCAGATGACGACGTCCGACACTCCGTTCGGGATATCTTTACCCTCGGCATATCCCTGGAAGTTGAGGCTGCTCGCCTTGATCAGCTCCCGCGCCGCCGAGATGACGTCGTCTCCCTTGGTCGTCTCTTCGCCGTTGCTGAGCAGACGCACGGAGGGATTCTCCACATTTTGGAAGAGCTTCATATAGATCGAGCCCATCTGCGCGAACTGCAGCAGGTTTATCGGCTTGCAGCGCACCGTGCCGCCCACGTCCATCAGAAGGGTCGACCTGTTCAGCACCGGCAGCACCGCGCCCAGTCCGGGCCTGTCGATTCCCGGGATGCGCCCGAGGAGGAGCACCGCGCCGGCGGCGATCGCCCCGGTATTGCCGGAAGATACGATGCCGTCAGCCTCTTTGGAACGGACCATCTCGAACCCGACGACGAGGCTGGAGCGCTTTTTTCTTCTGATCGACAGAGAAGGCGAATCGCTGCCGCTGATCACCTCGTCCGTATGGACGATATCGAGCCGGGAGCGCACGTTTCTTTCAGCCTTGTCAATGAGCGGTTTTATCTTTTCGCTGTCGCCTACAAGCGCAATCGAGAGATGAGGTTTCTCTCTGCAGGCAAGAATCGCGCCTTTGCACGGTTCTTCGGGCGCGTGGTCTCCGCCCATTGCATCCAGTGCTATCAGCATATTTCGTCCCCCAATTTTTCGTTATTGTGAGCATCTATCGCGGCGACCACAAAGCGTCCGACAAATATTTCCCTCTCGCCGATGCGCGAATGAACGCTGACGACATATTTGTTTCCCTTGTGCGTACCAACCTTTGACCTGGCGATTATTTTCTCTCCCAAATATGAAGGCTGGCAATATTTGAGGCGCGCCGTCGCAACTACTACCATCTCGGCGTCTATCGTCGCGATCGCCAGCGAGGCCGCCTGCGCGTAGATGTAATAATCGCCGACCATCTCCGTCTGCCGGAAGGCCATATCCGGATTCGTGGAAAGCATCGACAGGGCCCATTTGTTGGGCTCGAGCCCGACAAGTTCGCCCACGACTTCGTCTGCGCAAAGCGACTTCAGGCGGCTCGTGGCGTGCTCCGCCATCGAGCGCATCCGCTCGCGCAGCTCGGGGATCGCAAGCAGTCCTCTGTCAAGGCGGACGGTGCTGAGGCTGACGCCGAGCGCGGAGGATATCTCCTCGTCAGTCAGCAGAGGATTTGACTCTATCAGTTTTACAAGCTGCCGGTGCCTCTGTTTTCTGCCTTCCGAACGCATTTGCTTCTCCTTAAAGAAACATTTTTTATAATTGCCCTGTGTCGTCACCGCTCAATTAAGAGCTGGTCATAACACCAGACAAGATATTATATCTTAGGTTTGTTGTCAATAGGAAAAATTATAATTTGAGGCGCTTGGCGGGGGGATTTTTATGAAATTTTTCTATGTTTCGCCACACGGACAGAGCCGCGCCGACCAAAAATCGGGACGGCAAGATACCGTCCCGTTCTTTAGCTGCCGAACAGAAAACCGCCGGTCCGCCGCGCGAAGGCGTGCGGTCAGAAGTTATTAATCTGTTGTCTTTTCTTCAGCAATCTTGACGACCTGGCGGCCTTTATAGTAGCCGCACGCCGGGCAGGCGCGATAGGTCTGGATCATCTCTCCGCAATGTTTGCAGGCTGTAAGGCTGGGGGCCTCGAGCTCGCCGAGCCACTGTGACTTGCGGTTGTGTGTACGGGCGTGGGATACCCTCCTCTTGGGCGTTGCCATCTTCTGTTTCCCCCCTTAAGTAAAACTCTGGTTATATACGCCATCTGGAACTGCCAATGGCTTAGACGACGAAAATCAGAGATTTCCGGTAAAAAATACTAAGTCCGACACCGGCACATTCATTTTCGTGGAGTATGCGCCAAAACGGGCGAAGCGTCAACGACGCGGCAAACCGCTAGCACACCCGCCGGAACATTTTTCCAACTGGACAATTTTATCACTAAATCCAATTTTTTGCAGTACTATTTGCCGTTATCTTCCATAAAATTTTTCAAAACGTCAAAACGCGGGTCGCGGCTCTCCTTTTTGCAGCCGCAGGAGCCCTCGTTAAGATTCGCGCCGCACTGGGGGCAAAGCCCCCGGCAGTCGTCGGAACAGAGAACGGCGCCGGGGAGCGAGGTGATCAGCACCTCCCAGATCAGCTGCCCCAGGTCGATTTCATCTTCCCAGGAATCAAGGATGATTATCTCCTCTTCGCCGTCCGGCCCCTCCTCCGCCTCCTGCCGCTGCTGCTCGTCGCGGCGCAGCGAGAAGATATAGCGCATCTCTCCCTCGACGCCGGTGCGGGCGGGTTCAAGGCAGCGCGCGCAAGGCACGCAGACCTCCGTCCGGAGGGCTACGACCACGATCACGCGCCCTTCCGAACGGTAAGCCTCCACCCGCACCTGCGGGTCTGAGAGCAGTGTATATATCTGGTCCCAGTAGCTCACCGGCCTGTCAACGTGCACAGAAAAGCTGTCCTCGTACGGAGCGCCGTCTTTCGGAACGGCGGAGAGCACCAGGCGATTTTTCCAGCTTTTGGGAGCTTCCTCCAGATACGCCGTCATTGTCTTCCTACTTCGCTTCCCCTACGCATCTCTTGGTATCGCGCGCGATGACCATCTCTTCATCCGTCGGCACGACCATCACGGTGACCTTGGAATCCGGCGTGCTGAAGATTACCTCTTTGCCGCGGCAATTGTTCTTCTCGGGATCGATCTTGATGCCCATGAACTCCATCTGCTCGCAGACCTCTTTGCGGAAGCCGATGCCATTCTCGCCGATGCCGGCGGTGAAGACGATGACGTCCACCCCGCCCATCTCCGCCGCGAAGGAGCCGATGTACTTCTTCACGCCGGTAACGAGGATATTCTGCGCGAGTTTCGCGCGCTCGTTGCCGTTCGCCGCCGCCTCTTCGACGTCGCGAAGGTCGCTGGAGATGCCGGAAACGCCGAGAAGCCCTGACTTCTTATGCACCTCGTCGCTCACCTTCTGGGCGCAGCCGAGCTGCTCCATAAGGAAGATCATTACCGAGGGGTCAAGGTTGCCGCTGCGGGTGCCCATGAGGACGCCCTCCGCCGTGCCGTAACCGAAGCTGGTGTCGACAGATTTGCCGCCGTCGACGGCCGTGATCGAGCTGCCGTTGCCAAGGTGGCAGGTGATGATCTTCAGGTCTTTGATATCTTTGCCGAGAATCTCCGCGGCGCGGCCCGCGACGTAACCGTGGCTCGTCCCGTGGAAGCCGTAGCGGCGCACGCGATTCTCCTCGTAATACTTATAGGGAATACCGTAGACATAGGCCTTGGGCGGCATCGTCTGATGGAAGGCGGTGTCGAAGACGACGACGTTCGGCTTGCCGGGCAGGACCTCCATGACGGCCTTGAGCCCCTGAAGGTTGGCGGGGTTGTGAAGCGGCGCGAGAGGAATGACCTCTTCGATGCCCTTGACGACCTCGGGCGTGACAAGCACCGACTTGGTGAACTTCTCGCCGCCGTGTACGATGCGGTGGCCCGTGGCGTAAAGCTCGTCGAGGTTCTTGAGCACGCCGAGCTCGGGGTCGACAAGGATGTCAAGGACATACTTGATGGCCGCCGAATGATTGGGGAACGGTACCTCGCGCGTTACTGCGTCCAGACCGGTCTTCGTGTGCTTGATACGCGAGCCTTCGATGCCGATGCGCTCGACAAGCCCCTTCGCGAGGACCTTTTCGCCATCCATCTCGATGAGCTGATACTTCAAAGATGAGCTGCCGCAATTGAGAACAAGAATTTTCATTAGAACTGAATTGCCTCCCTTAATCTGTTAATCTGATTGTACCGCCGCTTTGTGGTATCCTAATACACAGTAAAGGACGGTGAACCTCTATGCCATACCCCGTCGCCGGGATTGTTGCCGAATATAATCCGCTCCACTGCGGGCACCTGCATCACATAAAAAAAGCCCGTGAGCTCTGCGCCGCCGAGGCCGTAATCGCCGTGCTCTCCTCCGATTTCGTCCAGCGCGGCGAGCCTGCCCTGCTTGATAAATGGACAAGGACGGAAATGGCCCTCCGCTGCGGCGTCGACCTCGTCGTCGAGCTGCCCGTCATATTCTCTTCGCACAACGCCGGCGTCTTCGCGGGCGCCGCCGTCGACCTCCTTGCCGCGACGGGCGTCGTGACGCACCTCTCTTTCGGCGCGGAAAATCCAGACTGCCTTGTGGACAGTATTGTTGATATTCTACTAAAAGAACCCGAACCTTTCAAGCCATTACTGAAAAAACATTTGGACAACGGCCTCTCTTATGTCGAGGCGCGCGCGCGCGCGGCGGAAGAGATGCACCCCGGAAGCGCCGCCGCGCTCGCCGGCAGCAACAACACGCTGGCGCTCGCCTACCTGGCGAGGATAAAAAAGAAAAATTATGACATCCAGCCGCTGCCGGTCAAGCGAATCGGCGCGGCCTACAACAGCACCGGACTGGAACACTTCGCCAGCGCCACGGCGATTCGCCTGGCGCTCAAAAACGGGGCGCGGGAGGAGGCGCTGCGGCACCTGCCGCCAGAGGCGGAAAAAATCCTGACTAACGCTCTGAAAGAGGGACGCGCCTGCACCGGCCGCGATACATACTGGAAGCTGCTGCGCGCCGTCCTGCTGCGCACAAAACCGGAGGCGCTGGCAAAATACGCGGAGATCAGCGAGGGCATCGAATACAAAATGATCGCGGCGGCACTTGAGGCAAAAAGCTTCGAGGAATGGTGCGGCGCCTGCACGTCGAAACGCTATCCCGCCGGGCGCATCCGCCGCTCCGCGGTACATACGCTGCTCGGGCTCGACCATTGGACAAATCGCGCGGCCCAGCGTCTCGGACCGCCGTACATTCGCGCGCTCGGCATGAACGCGGCAGGACGCGTGCTGCTGCGAGAGATGAGAGACCGCGCCGCGCTGCCCGTCGTGACGACATACGGCAAAACCGCGCAGGCGTCGCCCTACGCCACAAAGACCGCGCGTTATGAGGCGCTGGCCTGCGAATTATGGGAAGAGCTGATACCAAACGGACGCTTCGGCGAAGAGCACAAAAGACGCATTATCATGGTCTGAGGGGGGTGGCATTTTGGAGAATATCGAATATAAAACCGGTCTGGATAACATGGATATGGCGCGGGTGACGGCAATGCTCTCAAAGGCCTACTGGTCGCCCGGCATCGGGCTCGCCGAGGTGACAAAAGCCGCCCCAAATTCCGCGCTGGTGGTCGGGGCCTTCAATGACAAGGGCTGCCAGATAGGATACGGGCGCGTAATATCGGATAAAACCCGCTTCGCGTACCTGACGGATTTCTACGTCGAAGAGGGATACCGCGGCAGGGGCGTCGCGCAGCAGATGATAGACCGCGTCCTCAAGGCCCCCGAGCTATCCGACGTCTACCAATGGCTGCTGCTGACCAAAGACGCCCACAGCCTCTACCGCAAAAATGGCTTCGCCGCCACCGGGAGGCCGCAGGACTTCATGGAGATAAGAAAACCGCGCCCCCAGCGGTGATGTCAATATTACCAGGAACATAATCAAAAGAGAGTACGGCAACAAACATTTATTGCGATGATTTTATCGCGTACTCTCTTTAAAATATTCATAAAATCAATATTCAGACTTGCCGCTTATCAGCGCCGCGATCCCCACCGAGGCCTTCTCTATCGCCTTACGCATCGCCTCTTCTTTGGTACCGCCAACCGCTTTGCCCGGCACCATATCGTCAAAGACGTAATCGCCCGTCGCCGCGGAGACAATCTGGAGCGTCACGGAGGCGGTGCTGGAGAAAGTACCGAAGGAATTGACATCCGCGCCGCTCTCAGTGATATTGCCGTATATCAGATACTGCACCTGCTGCTTCTTCGCAAGCCCAGCCATACTTTTCGCGTCGCCGCCAGTCAGCAGCTTAAGTTGGTTCTTCGTCAGATTGACGGCGGCGATATTGCTGAATCCCGCTCTGCGCAGCTCCCGCCGGACAATACTCTCCGCAAGGCGCGCAAACTTACTTTCCACAGAGATATTGACGTCGCCCGCCATCGAAAAACCGTCGCTGACGACCACCGCCACCCGGCTCGCCGCGGGAACCGCCGATTTCCCGGCGTAAGCCGCCCCGGGCAAAAAGAACGCCGCGCAGAGAGCAAAAAAGAGAAAAACTTTAAATATCCTGTCCGCGACCTTCATCACAAGCTGCGCCTCAATCAGCCTGTTTCTGCTTCATCGCTTCGTCGATATCAAAACCGCCCGCAGCCGACGCATAGTCCTCCGCCTCGAATTTAAGCTCCTTCCAGTTGGAGGGCGCACGCATAACAAGAGCGCCGCGCCGCGGCACGCAACCCTTCACGATCTTGCCGGAAGAATAGCCGGCGTCGACATCGGTTATTTTAAAAACGCAGAGATAATTTTTACTCGCCCCAAGTTCCTTGCCGTCAAGGTCGCGTATCACGTTCCCTTTGCGGTAGGCGGCGTACAGTTCGCCCTTCTTGACGCCGCTGTTTGCGTGTCCCATATTGCAGGTCACGTCCTGCGTCGAGGCGTCAAGCACGCCAAAAGCGCCCCTGTCGCCGAGCAGCTTGTCCTGAAGATCGCTGACAAGCTTGGTGACAGACTTATAGGTCGCCTGCGAAAGAAGGCCGCCGGCCTTTCCCGTGCCAAAGCCGCCATAGGCGGTGACCACGCCGCCCTGCGACTGGTTCGCTACGCCCGTCTGGCGCGAAGTCATGATGACCTCGCTCGTAGTCGTGTCTATAACGCGCAAGTCGATCGTTACGTGCGCCTCCTCAGAGGCGACCGCAACCGCGCCGAAGATGGGGACGGGGATGGGCACCGCGCCGCCGCTGGCCAGGTAATGATACTGGGTTATCGAACCGGCGATCAGGTACTGCGCCGCCTTTATACGCGACATCTCCACGCTGGCCGATTCATCCGTAAGCCCCTGCGCGGACATGCGCTGCTCCTGCGCGATATCGCCAAGCTGCGCCCGTTCGATCACCGAAAACAGCGGCACCTTGGCAAGCTCGCCCGTCATCATATCCTGAATGGCGCGCGCCGGAGCGCCGTCCTGAGAATTATCTTTAAAATCCATGACCGCGAGCCGCATCTTCTCTCCGCCCGAGGCAAACGCCGGACCGGAAAAAGACCAAAACACCACGAAAATCAAAATGAAGGTAAATACCGACTTACGAAGAAAACAAGACACCGCCAACCACTCCGTTTCTGAGTTCTGTCACACGAAAAAAATATTACAATATTCTCAACGCGCAACTAGTAAAATTAACTTGTTTACATACATATAAACCTTAAAGGGAATTATATCGAAAAGAATGCTAATGTCAATCGGGCGCTGGTCTGTAATACAAATTACCGGCGACAGACGATTCCCTGCCGCCGGTAATAACAGTTATCCAACTTACGCAGAGCGCTTAAGTTTTTTTACAGTTGTAGTTAAGGAAGGAATTGTCATAAGCGCAAATACTGCCAACGCTCCGCAGCCGGTGCGGCAGCCTCCGCATGCTTTTAAGTCCGTAAACCTGATAGCCCGCACGGATTCCTTGCCCCACTATGCCCCAATCGCCAAACAACTGCCCGCCGCCGGATATTTCCAGATTGCCATCCCCGAAGATATTGCCGATACAATATTTGCCTGGTTCAGCTTCGCCCCAAAGCAGCCTTAGGCTTGAACCATCATTTACAACCAACGAAGATATCGTTTCGTCCCGCGTATTCAATCCCCACGTATGTTCGCCGTTGATAACGTATTTTCCCGTACCGTTATTGTTTATAATGCCAGCGTAAGAAACAGAAGAGACAAGGCAGAGCGTAACGGCCGCCAACAGACATATCCACACCTTAATAACAGATAAACTCTCGCAACCTCGGACAGTATTATTCATTATTGCTAACTCCCTCCAGTATATAAATTTACCAAAAGTGACATGACGCATTTATTATAGCTATTTGAAATTTTATGTCAATTCTTTTAGCTATTTTTAGCTATATACACACTGTGCTGGCTATATTTTCTAGATTATAGTATGGTAATGAAAAAGAATTATAAGATACTCTCTGATCGGATACGTGCGCTTCGTGGCAGCCGAACACAAAGTGAAATGGCAGAAATTCTTAATATTACGCAGGCTTATTTAAGCGAAATAGAGCGCGGCAAGAAGGTTCCCTCTAACGCTTTGTTGTTGGATATGGCAAAAAAGTTCAATACAACTGTGAGCTATTTGCTAGGTGAGACGGCGGGGCTGGAACTTCCAGACGAAGGTTTGGATTTGCCTAAAAGCGTGTCTATCGGCCGCGAAAAATCTTTAGAGCAGGTCGACTATGTAATCATTCAGCACTTTTCCCTGCGCTCACTGTTGGAAAGATGCTCCGCTGCGCCACGCAGTGAAGCCGCGGAGAGGCTTATCTGCGTACCTAAAGCGGATGTCGGCAATTATTTTTCCATAAACAACGCCCCCTTCGCCCTGACGGTGACGGATGGCATCATACCAGCTCACGGCATCACCGCCAACAGCCGCATCATCGTCAATCCAGAGGCAAAGCTGCTGGACTTCGACGTCGCTTTAGTCTATTACAAGCGGCAGCTGGCTTTAAAAAAAATCATCCGAAACGATGACAGCTCCATCGAACTGGTTTCGACCGACGGTACCAAGATATACATTTCTCTGGAAGAGGTCTTGTCCGGTGAGTTTAAGACCGTCGGCAAGATTACGTCCGTAACGCACAAGCCAAATCACGGTTTTTGATTTTTTGCCGCCGCCATTGCCGCAAGGCAAGCAAGAAAAGCGCCGCCTGCTTGACGGTTCAAGCGGCAAGTTTTGTATTCCTTCTTTCGTTTTCCACCGCAAACAACGTTGCGGCCGCCGTACCGGTATACGTATGTTCTTAATAAAACCAATCTCCGCGCGGTTTTCGCCGGCGCGGGGATTATGGGCGTCTTGTTTTATAAACCCTACAGATTCCGCGGCGGTATTCTTTCGCGCAGGCGGCGGTAGACTCCGGGGGGGACCATGTCGCGCACCGCGCCGCCGAACTGGAAGGCGTCTTTTATCGCGCGGCTTGAGAGGTAGGAGTATTTCGCGTCGGTGACGATGAAGAAGGTCTCTATCTCGGGGGCGAGCTGGCGGTTCATCTGCGCGAGCTGGAACTCGTATTCAAAGTCGGAGAGGGCGCGCAGGCCGCGGATGATGATGCGGCTCTGCTGCTGGCGCATGAAGTCGACGAGCAGGCCGTTGAAGTATTTTACTTTGACGTTCGGCAGATGGACGAGCGCCTCGCGCGCCATGATCTGGCGTTCTTCTTCGCTGAAGGTGGAGCGTTTCTCGGGGTTCACGAGCACGGCGACGATCAGTTCGTCGAAGAGCGCCGCCGCCCGTTCGGAGATGTATATGTGTCCGTTGGTTATCGGGTCGAAGGACCCTGGGTATACTGCCCTAATCATCATTATTCCTCCTGCGGTAGAAGCTGAGCACGGTGCCGCCGTATCTTCTGTCCTCGCGCTCCCATTTTGTCTCATCCATCACGGCGGGCTCTTCCTCTTCGGAATGTTCAAAGATTATAACGCCATCGGGCGCTAAAATCCTCTCGTTCGCCGCCATCAATTTGGGAAATTCGTCGCCCCAGCCTAAATTGTAGGGCGGGTCGGCAAAGATTATATCGAATTTTTCATCGTTTTTGGCAAAGCGCGCAACGGCGCGCCGCACGTCGAAACAGAGGCACTTTACCGCGGCGGGGGCTTTTTTTACGATCTCGGCGTGGCGCTTCCGCTCCGACTCGACGGAGACCACGGGCGCGGCCCCTTTTTTCGCCGCCGCCGCCGCGATCTGCCCGCTGCCGGAGAAGAGGTCGAGAAAGCTTCTGCCGTGGATGTTTCCCAGTATGTTGAAGAGCGCCAGCATTACTTTGCCGGTCGTCGGTCTCATCTCTTTCATGAACTTATTCCTCCCAGCGCTTCACACAAAGAGTATAATAGCGGATAGTTTTGATGTATATAGATTTGGGGGGTTTTTTATGGATTCACCAGAGAAACAGACCAGCCAATCCGCAAAGCAGGCTGACTGCCGCTCTGCCCACGCCGCTGGCGCTGACTGCCGCGTCATTTCCGGGAAAAATAAACGCACTCTGTTCGGGGTCATTTTCCTTCACGGGCTCAACGACATGCATTCGACGGCGCTGCCGACGATCATACCGATGCTGGCGCAGTCTATTTCGCTGACGATGAGCCAGGCGGGACTTCTGAACGCGCTTTTTGGCCTCACGAATATTTTTGGACAGCCGGTCTTCGGCTTTTTTGCCGACCGTCTCAAGCGCCCGTGGTTCGCCGTCTGGGGGCCGCTGCTTTCGGTCGCGGGGGCGTCGCTGCTCCCCCTTTCCCCGAGTTACGGCACAGCATTTATCTTTGTCGGCATGATGAGCGCGGGGACGGCGCTCTTTCACCCGCAGGGCTCTGGCAGCTGCGGCGCGGCGGCGGGCAAAACGGGACTCGCCTTTTATCTCTCGCTCTTTCAGGCAAGCGGCGGGCTGGGAAGTTCTCTGGGCCCGATATACGTCGTCTTTATGATCTCGATGCTGGGAAAGCCAGGTTTTCCGCTCGTTATGATACCGGTCGTCGTCTTGGTCTGTTCTTATCTCTGGCGTCACATGAGAGCGCGCGCGGGGGAGGCCGTCAAGGATTTCGGCGAACGGCCGCGCCCACAGTTTTTAAATAATTTACGCTACCTTATCTCGAAGGTCGGCTGGATCGTCTCGATAACGAGCGTGCGCGACGCCGTTTTTCAATCGATAAAGATTTTCCTGCCCACGCTGCTGATTTTGCGCGGCAGCTCTATCGCCGCCGGCGGGCTGATACTCTTCGCCACAACGCTTTCGGCGACCTGCGCGGGGGTCGCCGGCGGAAAGCTCGCCGACATGATCGGGGATGAAAAGGTCCTCTTCGGGACGATCGCAATCTCCCCCATTTTTCTGATTTTCGGACTGCACGGCACAGGCGTCGCGTCGCTGGCCATGCTGATGGCCGGCTTTGCCTTCTTGCAGGCGAGCACCCCCGTGACGACGGCGATGGCGCAGAAGCGCTGCCCCGAGTCCCGCAGCCTTGTCAGCTCTCTTGCGCAGGGCGTCTCCTGGGGGCTTGCGAATCTCTTCGTCACGCCGGTCGGCATCATCGCCGACGCCGCCGGGCTGCAGGCCACGCTGAACGTCGTCGCCTTTCTGCCGTGGACGGTGACGCTGTGGTATGGCGCGCGGCACTTCATCATGGCGCGAAAGGGATAAGCACGTTCGTAAAGTCCGCATGACACATATTAAAGAGGGGCTCACGCGCCGAGTATACGGCCGTGAGTCCCTCGTTGATTTGCCTTTTCTCTTGCTCTGCTATTATTTCGGTAGGGGGCCGCTCGGCGGCCCCTTCAGCGTCCGGCCGCGGCCAGCGCCTTCAGCAGCGCCGCGCGCATCGCGGGGGTCCGGTATGGGTGGCCCACGGAGTCCACTTTGATCGTGACGCCGCGCGGGTTGGGAATCACTTTAAGATAGAAGTGCTGTTCAAACCCCTCGTCCGCCGTTATCACAAGCATCAGACCGACGCCGTCTGCGGAGAGGAAGGCGTCGCGGAACACCCAATGGCCTTTTCCGCCGACTCCGTCGCCTTCACAGTCTTTAAGGGATTCTACGATTTCTTTCACGCTCTTATTTGCCTGCGCTTCGCATTCCATTGGCCAATCATCCTCTTCTTCGGGCTTTTCAGTAAGTTTCGCATCTTTGTGTATCGTCAGGTGCCAGGTATCTTTTCCCATCGCCTTCCATTTGCGCTCGTACTTCGTCACATAGGGGCGGACGGGGTTTATCTCCACGGGGTCGGCGCGGAAGGCGGGGGAACCGGAGAATACCGCCGCCGTCTCTTCCGCGTACCAGTCGACGTCGGTCGCCAGCTCAAAGGCTCCTCCCGGAGCTATCAGGTAGTTCATCAGGTCGGCAAACGAGGGGACGGTGACGCGGCGCGAGGCGTGCCTCGTCTTGGGCCACGGGCAGGGAAAATTCATGTAGACGCGCTCCACGCTCTCCGGCGCGAAACAGTGGCGCAGCAGAAAACGGGCGTCGCCGTGCATCACACGCACGTTTTCATAGCCGGCGGCAAGGATTCGCCGCGCGCCCTTAGCGGCGCACCATTGCGATACTTCGATGCCCACGATCAGCGTCTCCGGATTGCTGCGGGCAAGGTATTCGAGAAATTCCCCGTTGCCGAAGCCGATTTCGACGAAGACGCGCCCCGAAGGGGACATTTCGCGCCAACCGACCGGCAGGCCGTCGTTTTGGCTGACAATAACCTTATTGAGGTTCCATAACATTTTTATTCACCGCTCTTTTTGTTTTTCAGGTAAAACTCGGGGACCTGCGCCAGCGCGAACCATTTGTCGAGCGTGAGCTCTTCCGCGCGCGCCGTCGGCTTCAGCCCATGCGCCGCCAGTATCTCAAAGGCCCTTTCGCGCGTCACGCCGCTGCCGCTGTATCCCACAGCCCAGTTATTCGCCAGGGTCTTGCGGCGCTGGGTGAAGGAACGCGTCAGCAGCCCGCGCCAGGTTCTGTCATTTGCGAGCCCGCGGTTTTTCTCTATTTTTATTTCGATGAGGGCGGAATTCACGCGCGGCTGCGGGTTGAAAGCCGAGGGAGGAATTTTTCTGACGATCTCGGCGCTTCCCATCGCCTCGACGGTTATCCCCAGCGGTGAGCGTTCGCGGTGTCCCGCGGGCGAGGCAAGGCGCTCCGCCGATTCGAGCTGAACCATCAGCAGCATATAGCCGGTTCTCGCCGGCGCAAGCTGTTCGAGGAAGGCCCACATCAGCGGCGTCGTTATGTGGTAGGGCAGGTTCGCAATGATCTTAGTCGGCTGCTCCGGCAGGGAGCGCGTATAGTCGAACTGCACGGCGTCGCCCCAAAAGCAGTGACAGCGCCCGTCGCTTGCGGCGATCTTTTCTATCCCACAGCGCAAGCGCTCGTCTATCTCGACGGAGTAGAGCGCCGCAAGCGGCGTCGACAGCAGCCCCCGCGTGAGCACGCCGTCCCCGGGGCCGATTTCAAGAACTACGTCATCCGCCTGCGGCTCCGATCTCTTTACGATAAATTCAACGACGCTGCGGTCGATCAAGAAATTCTGTCCGATATCGGTGTTATGTACAAAGTGTCGTTTATCCGCCATTTGTCGTCCATGCTTTCGTAGGAAATTTAGCGGCGTCAGGGCCGCCTTTGTATTTTAGCATCTAAGTTGGGAAAATTATACATTGCCCTGCACCGCCATTATCGGATAAAATACAGTGTGACTTTGAGGGAGTGAGTTTACGCGGATGAAATTAGAAAATATCAGGAATTTCAGCATCATCGCCCACGTCGACCATGGAAAGTCGACGCTCTCGGACCGGCTTCTGGAAGCGACGGGCACGATAGACAAACGAAATATGAAGGCGCAGCTGCTCGACAGGCTCGATATCGAGCGCGAGCGCGGCATCACGATAAAATCCGTCCCCGTGAGGATGAACTACCGGGCGCAGGACGGCAGGGAATATATTCTGAACCTTATCGACACGCCGGGACACGTCGATTTCTCTTACGAGGTCTCGCGTTCGCTCGCGGCCTGCGAAGGGGCGATACTCGTCGTTGACGCGGCGCAGGGCGTCGAGGCGCAGACGGTGGCGAACAGTTACCTAGCCGCCGACCTTGACTTGGAGCTCGTGCCGATTCTGAACAAGATAGACCTCCCCTCCGCCCATCCCGAGCAGGTGAAGCGCGAGCTGGAGGAGATCATCGGCATCAACGCCGGCGACGCGATTCCCGTCTCCGCGAAGACCGGCGAGGGCATCCCCGAGCTGCTGGAGCGCATCGTGCGCGACGTGCCGCCGCCCTCCGGCGAGGCGGACGCCCCGCTGCAGGCGCTGATCTTCGACTCCGTCTATGACAATTACAAGGGCGTCATCTGCTATATGCGCGTGATGAACGGCACGCTGGAGGCGGGGAAGAACGTCCGCTTCATGGCGACGGGACAGGACTATCAGATCGATGAGGTCGGCGTCTTCAAGCCCGATATGATGAAGGTCGAAAGGCTCGGCCCCGGAGAGGTCGGCTTCATCTGCGCGAGCATCAAGACTATCGACGAGGCGCACGTCGGCGATACGGTCACCGACAGCGCCAAACCGGCCGCCGCGCCGCTCGCCGGATACAAGAAGGTGAAGCCCGTCGTCTTCTGCGGATTTTACCCCGTGGAGCGCGAGGACATCAACCAGCTCCGCGAGGCGCTGGAAAAGCTGCAGATCAACGACTCGGCGATCAGCTTTGAACCGGAAAACTCCGCGGCTTTGGGTTTCGGCTTCCGCTGCGGCTTCCTTGGCCTGCTGCATATGGAGATCGCGAAGGAACGCCTGAACCGCGAGTTCGGCGTCGACCTGGTGGCGACCGCGCCGAACGTCGTCTATCAGATCGCGCTGACGGACGGCTCGGTCATCGAGGCGCACCGTCCCTCCGACTTCCCCGACCCCGGCCGTATCGAAGAGATACGCGAACCCTACATAAAGCTCTCGATATTTATGCCCGAGCAGTTCGTCGGCGCCGCGATGCAGCTTTGCCAGGACAAGCGCGGCACTTACGTGGCGATGGATTATATCACGCCGGAGCGCGTGCGCCTCACCTACGACATGCCGCTTGCGGAGTTCATCCTTGACTTCCACGACCGGCTCAAATCCTGCACGCGCGGCTATGCCTCGCTGGACTACGACCACACGGGGTTCCGCGCCGCGAAGCTCGTCAAGGTAGACTTGCTGCTCCAGGAGGAGCCGGTCGACGCCTTCTCCTTCATCTGCCACGCCGACCAGGCCTATCACCGCGGACATGCGGTCGTCGGCAAGCTCAAGGAGCTGATTCCGCGCCAGCTGTTCGAGGTCCCCGTGCAAGCGGCGGTCGGCAAAAAGGTCATCGTCCGCATGAACATCAAAGCGGTGCGCAAGGACGTCCTCGCAAAGTGCTACGGCGGAGACATCACCCGCAAGCGCAAGCTGCTCGAGAAACAGAAAGAGGGCAAAAAGCGCATGAAGCAGGTGGGGCGTGTCTCGATACCGCAGGAGGCCTTCCTCGCCTTCATGGACGTCACGAAGGCGGAAGATAAATAGGCAGCAGACGTCGCGCTGATGGAAAAACTAAGTCCAAAGACGGAAATCAAAGATTTCCTCTCTCTATACATACACGTTCCCTTCTGCGAGCGCAAATGCAACTATTGCGCCTTTGAGAGCGCCGTGCCGAAGGAGGGAGAGCGTGAGCTTTGGCTCGCGATGCTGGAACGCGAATTTGCGCTCCGCCTCTTTGCGGAAAAACGCCCGCGGCTTGCCACCTGCTATTTCGGCGGCGGCACGCCGACGACGCTCACGGGGCCGCAATGGCTTAAGCTTATTGAGCTTGTCGACAAGTACTTTGACTTCGCCCCCGCGGCGGAGGTCACCGTCGAAGCGAATCCCAATTCGCTCGCGGCGGAGCACCTGCTTGCCTGGCGCGACTGGCGCGTGACGCGCGTCAGCCTCGGCGTACAGAGCTTCGACGACGCGGAGCTTTCGCTGATGGGAAGGCTCCACAGCTCACGTCAGGCCTACGGCGCGATCTCAGCGGCGCTCGCCGCGGGCTTTTCGGTAAGCGCGGACTTCATCTTCGGGCTGCCGCATCAGAGCTTCGCCAACTGGGGGCGCACGCTGCGCGAAGCGGCGCGCTGCGGCCTCAGCCACGTATCGCTCTACCAGCTGTCTCTGGAAGAGGGCACGCCGTGGGCCTCGCTTGACGAAAAAACGCTCGGCGACGGCTACGCCGCCTATCGCTGGGCGCAGTGGTATCTGCCGCGCAAGGGCTACGCCCAATATGAGGTCGCAAATTTCGCAAGGCCGGGAAGCGAGAGCCTACATAACATAAACTACTGGCGCGAAGGGGAATATCTCGGCGCCGGACCGGGAGCGGCCGGCTGCCTGTCAGGCCTGCGCTACAAAAATTTCGGCGACCTGCGGCGCTATGCGGTGGCGCTCTCGCGCGGCGAATTGCCTGTCGCGGAGAGCGAAAGGCTGCCCTTTGAAAAAAGCGCCCGCGAGGCGGCGGTGCTGGGACTGAGAATGACCGCCGGCATCGACAGAAAGGACTTTACGGAGAGGTACGGCGAGAAAGCTCTCGCCGCGGTCTCGGATTCATTGCGAAAATTTCCCCGCGACCTTTACGAGATGGACGGCCGGGGAATACGGCTGACCAATAAGGGTATGAGAATAGCGAATCTGATTTGGTCGGAAATCATATAACTTTCTTGAGATTTTAATATACAATTAAGGGGTTAATACCAATATAAAATAATAGGGAGGACTTCCCTTGGACGCAAACATTCAGAAGATAATGAGAAACATCCCCTCCATGGACAAGCTGCTGGCTTTGCCGTGGATCGCGGGATATGAGGAGAAGCTGGGGCGCGAAACGGTGAAGCTGCTGTTAACGGAGCTTCTCGCCGCCCAGCGCGCCAAGATCCTGAAGGACCCGGATACGGCCTTCGACTTTGAATCCATCGAAAACGACGCCAGACGCCTGCTGGAGAAAAGGTCGGCGCCGAGCCTGCGCCGCGTCGTTAACGCGACCGGCGTCGTCATCCACACCAACCTGGGACGCTCGCTGCTCGCCGAGGCGGCGGTGAAAGAGGTTCTGGATATCGCCGGCTCATACAACACCCTCGAATATTCGCTCAACGAGGGCGCGCGCGGCCACCGCAACAACCACGTTGAATGGCTGCTGTGCCGCCTCACGGGAGCGGAGGCGGCGCTCGTCGTGAACAACAACGCGGCGGCGGTGATTCTTGCGCTCTCGGCGCTCGCGAAGGGCAGGGAATCAATCGTCTCGCGCGGAGAGCTCGTCGAAATCGGCGGCTCCTTCCGCATCCCCGACATCATGGCCCTCTCCGGCACGACGATGGTAGAGGTCGGCACGACGAACCGCACCCACCTGAAAGACTACGAGCGCGCGATCACCGAAGAAAGCGCCATGCTTCTTAAAATACACCCCTCCAATTACCGCATCACCGGATTCCATTGCGCGGCTCCGCGTGAAGAGCTCGCAGCACTCGCCCACTCCCGCGGCCTCATCTTCATGGAGGATCTCGGCAGCGGCATGCTGATCGACACCGCGGCGGCGGGACTCTCGAGCGAGAACGACCCCACGGTCGCGGAATCGCTTCGGGCGGGCTGCGACCTCGTCACCTTCTCCGGCGACAAACTGCTTGGCGGGCCGCAGATCGGCGCGATCGTCGGCAAAAAAGAGCTGATTGAAAAACTCAAATCACATCAGCTGCTGCGCGCGCTGCGCGTCGACAAGATGACGCTCGCCGCCTGCGAGGCGACGCTGCGCCTCTACCTGCGCGGCGATTTTCGCGCGATCCCGACGATCGACATGATATTCAAGACAAAAGAAGAGCTGTTTGAAGAGGCGAAGAAATTCCGCCGCCGGCTCCAGGCCTATTTCAAGAATACAAGGATACAGCGTCTGACGATAGAGATCGTCCCGGTAAACGACACCGTGGGCGGCGGCACCTTCCCCCAGTCGGAGCTCGCGGGATACGCCGTCGCGCTGCGCCTGCCCGAGATGGGCAGCGCCGGCAAGCTCGCGGAAAAGCTGCGCCGCGGGAGCTACCCCGTCATTACGGGGGCGGCGGAGGATAAAATCCTCTTCCACCTGCGCACCATGCGCGCCGGAGACGACAAACGCATCATCGACGCCCTGGGCGAGATACTCAGCATGCCGGCGGAGCGTGTTTTCTGAGATGCCTAACAACGAGTATCCCTTCGTAATCGGCACCGCCGGACACATAGACCACGGCAAGACTACCCTCGTCAAGCGCCTCACAGACGTCGACTGCGACCGCCTGGTAGAGGAAAAAAAGCGCGGCATGACGATCGAGCTCGGCTTCGCGCCGTTCACGCTGCCCTCAGGACAGACGATAAGCATCGTCGACGTGCCCGGACACGAGAAATTCATCCGCCAGATGGTCGCCGGCGCGGCGGGCGTCGACGCGGTAATGCTCGTCATCGCCGCCGACGACGGCGTGATGCCGCAGACACGCGAGCATCTCGCCATACTATCACTGCTCGGCATCAAAAACGGCCTGACGGTGATCAACAAAATAGACCTCGTCGACGAGGAGATGCTCGAAATGGCGATAGACGACGCCAGATCTCTGCTGGCCGATACGTTTCTCGCCGATAAACCTCTCATTCCCGTCTCCGCGGTCTCGGGCGCGGGCATCGACGAACTGAAAAAAGCGCTGCAGCGGATGACCGAAAACGCGGACGCCAAGAGCCGCCGGGGCGCCTTTTTTCTTCCCGTGGACAGAGCCTTTCACATCTCGGGCTTCGGCACCGTCGTCACCGGCACGGCGATCAACGGCGAGATCCGCGAGGGCGACGAGGTTGAGGTCATGCCGCGGAACATCCCCTCAAAGGTGCGCTCCATACAGGTCCACGGCGCGTCGGTCCCCATCGCCACCGCCGGGCAGCGCGTCGCGGCGAACCTCGCGGGGATATCCCTCGACGACGTAAAGCGCGGGGACGTCGTGACCGCCAAAGACTGCTTCACCGCCTCCCAGTGCCTTGACGTCAGCATCCGCCTGCTCTCCGCGGCAGAGCCGATCCGCCACTGGCAGCGGCTGCGGCTCCACGTAGGAACCACGGACACGGTGACGCGTGTGTCGCTGCTCGACAGAGAACAGATATTGCCGGGAGAAAGCGCCACGGCGCAGTTGATCACCGAAGATCCGGTCGTGGCCGCCATGAACAGCTGCTTTATACTCAGGACCTACAGCCCGCTGGTAACGGTGGCGGGGGGAAAAATACTGATGCCGGCCGGAGAACGCCCCAAAAACAGACAGACGAAGAACGCCCTGTTGGAATATCTCGACAGACTTTCCGAAGAGCCGCCCCTCAAAGAGCGGCTGCTCGCGCTGGTAAATTACCGGGGACTCATCGCCGCCTCAGACGCGGCGAGAATGAATGAGATAACGATCGTTGAGCTCATGCGCGCCATTTCTCCGTTTGAAGCGCGCGGAGAAATCGGCGTGATTCGCGGCGGCAATGCCGCGCTGCTCTCAAAGGCCAAGCTGGACGAACTGGGGGCGGAACTGGCAAAGGCGCTTTCCGCCTTCCATAAAGAACATCCTGAGAGAAAAGGGATGCCCTCCGAAGAATGCGGCAAGGCCCTCGACTTGCAGGAGACAAAATTTACGCGGGAACTTCTCGCCCTCTTTGATAAACTGGGAACGATAAAATTTGAGGACGAGCGCGCGCGGCTTGCCGATTTCGAGCCATTTGACGAGGCGCAGTTCTCCGCCAACGTCGCCGCCCTTCGTGCGTACACCCTCAAACTAGGCTACGCGATGCCCAGCGTCGAGGAGGCGCAGGCGGCCTTAGGCTTCACGGCGGAAGAAATGAAGCGCGTCGTCGCCTACCTCAAGGAGAAAAAAGAGCTTGCGCTGATCACGGGGGCCTTCCTCCTATTCTCTGAAATTGAGGCGGATTTCAAAGAAAAGTTAGCAAATATTTCCGGAGACATCACGCTCGCCGCCGTGCGCGACGCGACGGGCAGCAGCAGAAAATACGCGCTGCCGCTGCTTGAATACTTCGACAGCAAAGGAGTTACCAGGAGAGTCGGCGACAAACGCATTTTAATGAAGAAATAAATGTTTGCATAAAAGGCCAGAAACGCACCTCTATTGCGTAGATTGTATTGCAATTTAACCTGCTTTGATGTACAATCATTAGACGACTTGTGGAGGTGTTGTGTATGGCGTATACTTTAGAATCAATTCGTGAGATAGTGTCTCTCCACAAAGGGTCCAAAATCTCATACCGCGCGGCCAACGGCAGGCGCAAGATTGAGGAGCGCAC
>JAEXGR010000066.1 GCA_023450745.1 Synergistota bacterium | reverse complement strand
AAAGAATGCAAATAGTGTAGAATATCCTCTGCATGCAGGTCTGTAGCTCGAACTGGTTAGAGCACCGCACTCCAAATGCGGGGGTTGAGGGTTCGAATCCTTCCAGGCCTGCCATTTTTATTCTCTGAAAACGGTCAGGAAGCAACAGAGTAATTTATACTAAAGTCGATAAATGAGGAGGTCGGGGTTAATGGAGAAAGTCCTCGACTACATCCGGGAATCTAGAGCTGAGCTTAAAAAGGTAACGTGGCCCACAAAACAGCAGTTATGGTATTCGACCATCATTGTTATTGTCGTCTCGGCCATCGCCTCAGCCTATCTCGGGCTGGTAGATTTGATTCTCACTGGAATATTCTCTAAGATTATCCAGTAGTTGCGTATGTTCGGATCTTATTGGATGTATCTCGACTGTAATCTGGAGGTGGAGAGGACTCGCGTCCTCTTTTAAGCATGAGCGAATTATTTGGAAATACACAGGAACGCCGCTGGTACATAGTACAGACCTACTCAGGATATGAGAATAAGGTCAAGGCAAATCTCGATCAGCGCATAGCGACGATGGGCATGGAAGACAGAATTTTCCGTGTCCTTGTTCCCGTTGAGGAGAAGGTAACCATAAAAGAGGGAAAGACTAAACGTGTGAAACGGAAGGTCTTCCCGAGCTATGTCCTTGTCGAAATGATACTTGAAGATCAGTCCTGGTATGTCGTTCGCCATACTCCCGGAGTAACGGGCTTTGTCGGTTCCGGAAACCATCCCATCCCCCTTTCGCACAAAGAGGCTGAAGATATAATGCAGAAGCTCGGCAAAGAGGCCAAGCCGAAGGTAGAGGTGGATTTCAAAGTCGGCGACATGATACAGATGAAGACCGGTCCCTTTGCGGGATGCAGCGGTCCCGTCGTGGACGTCGACGCGGATAAGGCAAAGATAAAGTTCCGGATTACGGCCTTCGGCAGAGAGACAGACGTGGAGGCGGACTACAACGACCTCGAAAAGATCTAGAGGCCGCCCGTCGTCATAACGATCTTCCGCAGCACGCACATTGACAACAGAATAACAGCCTCGCCCGCAGCGGGAGAGGTTTTTAACCTAAGGAGGAAACATCACCATGGCTAAGAAGGTAATAGGGGAGCTCAAACTTCAGCTCCCCGCAGGAAAAGCCACGCCGGCGCCGCCGGTAGGCCCGGCGCTCGGTCAGCGCGGAATCAACATTATGGAATTCGTCAAGGCGTTCAACGCCAAGACCGCCGACCAGGTCGGTATGATAATCCCGGTCGTCATCACGGTATATGCCGACCGCAGCTTCTCGTTCATACTCAAGACCCCGCCCGCGAGCATTCTCATCAAGAAGGCCGCCGGCAAGGAAAAGGGTTCGGCGGTCCCCAACAAGGACAAGGTCGGCAAACTGACGAAGAAGCAGGTACAGGAGATCGCGGCCCTTAAAATGCCCGACCTCAACGCCAACGACATCGAAGCGGCAATGAAGATGATCGAAGGCACCGCGCGCTCAATGGGTATCGAAATAGTCCGCTAGTTCGATTTTTTCATCCTGAAGACAGCAAATAGTTTCAGGAGTGGGAGGAAGTCCCCATAGGACGTCCGACATTACCACAAGGAGGAATATACAATGGCAAAAAAAGGAAAGCGTTACAAGGCGCTGCTCGAAAAAGTTGATCTTACAAAGCAGTATTCCCTTTCAGAGGCAGTAGCGCTCGCGAAGGAATGCGCGACCGCGAAATTTGATGAAAGCCTCGAACTCCATGTTCGCCTGGGCGTTGATCCCCGTCATGCAGACCAGCAGGTGCGCAGCACAATCGTCCTTCCCTTCGGAACCGGCCACACCAAGAAAGTCGCGGTGCTGGCGCTCGGCGACAAGCAGAAGGAAGCTCAGGATGCAGGCGCGGACATCGTTGGCGGCGAAGATCTGGTTGCAGAGATCCAGAACGGCAGACTTGATTTCGATGCAGTAATCGCCACACCGGATATAATGAAGATGGCCGGACGTCTCGGTAAGGTCCTCGGTCCCCGCGGACTGATGCCGAGCGCGAAGACAAATACCGTTACATTCGATGTTGCCGATGCTATCAAAGAGATCAAAGCGGGCCGTGTCGAGTTCCGCGTTGATAAGACAGCGATCACGCATAATGCTGTCGGAAGAGCCTCGTTCCCGGTGGAAAACCTCATGGGCAACGTAAAGACGCTTCTCCGCGCAATCATCAAAGCCCGCCCCGCGGCGGTCAAGGGCACATACATAAAGGGCATCACCGTCTCCTCGACGATGGGCGTGGGTATTCAGATAGACCCGCTCCAGGCCCAGAAAGAGGCGGCGGCGGAGTAACCCCCTTTGTCGCCCCGAAGATTATAAAATGATAAGCGGTCCGTTCCGTGAAGGAACGGACCGCTTTTTATATTTTGCCGAAAGATGGTAAGCGTCAAACCTCCCGTACCTGTTAACATCAGGCGTAATCCTCTAAACTCCCCTCATCAGATACCACATGCATAGAGGGGAGTTTTACAGTGATCAACTGCGAAGGCAAAGAGATTTACATCATCTGCGGAGCTACGGACATGCGCAAAGGGATCAATGGATTGGCTGCCATTGCCTCTCTTCATCTGGCCGGCAGCTCTTTTGAGTCCGCGATGTTCATATTCTGCAACAAGAGCCGCAACAGGGTTAAGATCATCGCGTGGGACGGCGACGGTTTCTGGCTGTATCAGAAG
>JAEXGR010000006.1 GCA_023450745.1 Synergistota bacterium | reverse complement strand
GCGTAAATCGGCGTTTAGAAGTGCGAGTTGCTAAATAAAATGGGGGCTCCGATACCGGAGCCGTATCTGTATACGGCGAGGATTCGGGGTCCCCATTTTATGACGCAAATCGTGCTTATAAACGCCGATTTACCTGTACCAGGGAAACTTCTCGGCCATCCCCGGCCTTCGGGGCATTCCTTTGGGGAGCGGGCCGACCTTATCCCACACCGCGAAGCAGTGGTTCATATCGCCCAGCTCATATGGCACGAGGCGCGGCTGCGAAAGTCCGAGGTTCTTCCATTTATTGCCCACGGCCGCCAGCTCTTCGCGCGCCTTCGGCCCTTTGAAGGCGATGAGCCGTCCCTTTGCCTTTACAAAGGGTGCCAGGTATTCCGCCAGGATGCCGGCGGCGCAGACGGCGCGCGCCGCCGCCGCGTCGAACTTTTCCAAATTCTTTTTCGCGTAGTCCTCCGAGCGCGAACAGACGACGGTTACGTTTGAGAGCCCCATCAGCTCCGCGATCCGCTCCACCTGGACGCATTTGCGCGTGATGCTGTCGAGCAAAGTCACATGCAGTCCGGGGCGGCATATCGCCCAGACGAGGCCGGGAAGGCCGCCTCCCGTGCCGACGTCGATCACGCTGCCGCCCGCGGGCAGCAGCGGCAGCGCGAAGGCGCAGTCGATGATGTGCCCGTTCCAGAGCGTCCCTTCGTCGGAGGGCCCCGTGAGCCGCGCCAGTTCGTTGGCCTTTATCAGCAGCGATACATACTGCCGCAGCCTGGCCTCGTTTTCGTCGATATATTTTTTTATTTCCTCGGGCGCAAGGCTTTCGATCATCAAAAAACACCTCGTTGATGTGATAATTAATAGATATGGACACCACTGAGGAGACGCATATCCGTGCCGCGCGCGGCAGGCAAAGAAAAAATCTGCCTTTTCCGCAGCAAATATTTTAGCGCGCGCCGGACGCCCACTGAATCAGCGGTTCCCTTAGAACTCTACCAGTGTATAATATAGCATGAGAGGCAACGATGGGAGGCTGACTTATGGAAACTTTTGAAAAAGGTTCGAAGATAAAGAACGGCAAGCTTAGCATTATCGATCTGCGCGGCACATGGCGCGAGATGGGACGCCAATACGGCGCGCTGATGTCGGCGGAGCTCCGCGACATATATGAAAGGGCCATATGCGGCCGCATTCTGGCCCAGGCGGAGGAGCCGCAGGGCATCAAGCTTCAGGCGGAAAAGTTCTTCACGAACTATCCCTATAAGTTCAAAGAGATCCTGCGGGGCATGAGCGAGAGCTCCGGCCTTTCGCTTGAAGAGCTGAAGCTCGTCAACGCCTTTGAAGTAATCGCCGCGATGGCTCTCATGCCGCAGCAGTGTTCCGGCATCGCCGTGTGGGGCGACTACGCGGAAGGGCCTCTCGTCTACGGAAGAAATTACGATTACCTCCCCTGGTTCAAAGATTTTGACGACGACATCGTCCTCGCCTGTTTCCACCCCGGCGACGGTTCGCTGGCGGTGGCCACGCTCGGCTACGCGGGCGAGATATATGTCGTCAACGGGATGAATGAGAAAGGGATATTCCTCGAACTCAACAACGGGATGCCCTCTGGCGGCGCGCTCTGGTATGACAGCCGCGTCCCGGCGGTCACCGAGCTGTTCGGCTTCCTTCTGGACTGTTCGACGCTCGACGAGATCGAGAGCCATTTCCAGACGACGAAGGCCAATTTCGCCTATATCGTCGGCGTGGCCGACGGACAGACGGCCCGCTGTTTTGAATGGCCCGTTTTCGAGGTGAAACGCCGCGAATCGCATTCGCGCCCGGGGCTCACCGTATTGACGAATCATTTCACGGAATTTTCCTGGGGGCTCCCCCGCCCCGATGACAAGACCTACTGGATGACGCGCACGCGCCGCCAGAACCTACTCACCCTCGCCAAGCATTTCAAGGGCACGATCAACGATAAGGTAATGATGGACATCATGGACTCCAAGATAGAGGAGCTGGGAGCGACGACCGATCTCACGCTATACCAGATGGTCGTGGTACCCGAGAGGTATGAGCTGTGGTTCAAGATACCCGATAAGCAGGAATGGACGCAGATCGACATGAAAGAAATTCTCCAGCCGCGCGAGGATTAGCCCGATGGGGAAATATTACATCGCGTTCGACTGCGGCACAATGGGGACCAAGACGGCGCTTTACAGCATAGATTCCACGCGCGTCGCCGAGGCTTACCGGGAGAATAAGATCTCTTACCCGCGTCCGGGATGGGCGGAGATGGACGCCAACTGTTTCGTCAGCAATGTCCGCGAGGGAGTGCGCGAGTGCCTCGCCAAATCAGGCGTCAATCCCGCCGAGGTCCGCGCGATCTCGGCGAGCGGCATCATCTGCGGCATCGTCGGCATCGACGAGAACTGGCAGCCGGTGACGCCCTTCGTCCCATACCTCGACAACCGCGCGAGCGGCGAAGCGAAATGGGTGCGCGAGAACGTCAAGCCGGTATGGGTCGAGGAGAGCGGCAACGCCATCGTCGACGAGTTCATGCCGCCGATGATCCTGCGCTGGTTCCTCAACAAATATACGGGCTTCCGCGACAACGCCGTGAAGGTCGTGAACAACGGCCCCTTCGTCTTAGGCACGCTCGCCGGGCTGACGGCGCGGGAGGCGTTCCTGGATTGGGCGACGATGTCCGGTTGGCTGATCGGCTACGACGCCAGAGAGCGCAATTGGTCCAAACGGCAGATGAAGGCGCTCGGCATTCCGATGGAGATATTGCCGCGAATCGTCAAGCCGTGGGATATCGTCGGCTTCCTCTGCCCCGAGGAGGCTGAGAAGATGGGGCTGCCATCCGGCATCCCCATCGCCGCCGGCGCAGGCGACACGATGCAGTCGGCGCTCGCCTCGGGACTGCTGGAACCGGGGCTCGCCACCGACGTGGCGGGGACGGCCTCGATCTTCGCCGTCGCCGTCTCGGAGGCGGACAGCCGCATCACGGCGGCGCCCGGCATGATGTTTGCCGCCGGCACGCTGGAGGACTCCTATTTCTACTGGAGCATGATCCGCGCCGGGGGCCTTTCGCTGCGCTGGTTCCGTGACAGCGTCGCCAACCGCGCGGGAGACCAGATGTTCTACGCGGAGATGGACACCCTCGCCGCCGAGATACCAGCCGGTTCGCGCGGCCTTCTCTTCTATCCCTACCTGCAGGGGGCCGGCCCTGACATGCCCGGAGCCTGCGGGGCCTTTCTGGGACTCTTCGGCGCAAGCGACCGCGCCGCGATGTGGCGCTCGATCCTGGAAGCGATCGCCTTTGAATATGCCCAGATGATAAAGATCTACCGTGAGTGCGGCATCCCCCTGAACGAGATCATCGGCACAGAGGGCGGCAGCAAGAGCCCGTTGTGGACGCAGATAAAGGCCGACATCCTCGGCGGCGCCTACAACATCCCCACAAGAAGCGAGGGCGGCCTGATGGCCGACGTCGCGGTGGCGGCCTACGCCGTCGGCGACATCGAGAATATCAAGGAGACGATGCGCGAATGGATCACCTTCCGCGGCCGCTTCGAGCCCGACGCGCGAAACGCCGCCGTCTACGAAAAGGTCTTCGCGGAGCGCCAGCGGCTGCTGGCGGGACCGATGAAGGAACTGTTCGAGGGGCTGCGAAGTATAAGGAACATCTAAATAGCGGGCCGCCTCACGAAGGGGCGGCTTTTTATATGCCGCATTTGCGTCTACGGAGCCTTTGATGATAGACTTTAGCGGAGATTTATACGGCAAGGGAGCAGCAATGCAGAGATTATCAGGGAAAAAATTCGCGATACACATACAGGGCTGCCGCACCAATCAATATGAGGGCGAGGCGATCGCCGCGGCGCTCGAGGCCGAAGGGGCGGTTCGCGGCGAAGGATCGCCGGATATCGTCGTCATCGTCACCTGTACGATAACGGCCGTCGCCGACCGCAAATGCCGCAAGCTGATCCGCCGCGCGCGCCGGGAAAACCCGCGCGCCGTCATCGCCGCCTGCGGCTGCTACGCGCAGAGGGTGAGCGAGGCGGAAAGGGAACTGCTCGATATAGACATCGTGCTCGGGAACCGTCTCAAACACCGGCTGCCTCAGCTCATCGAAGAACGGCTCAACGGCTCCGCGCCGCTCATAGAGGTGGACCAAAGCATCGAAAGGGAAAACATCTGGGACGCGCTGACGCTTGACCGACCGCGTCTCCATACGCGCGCCTTCCTCAAAGTCCAGGACGGCTGCAATCACTACTGCTCGTACTGCATCGTACCATCAGTGCGCGGCAGGCCGGTCTCGCGCCCTTTGGCGGAGGCGGTGGACGAGGCGCGCCGGATAACGGACGCCGGTTGTCCGGAGATCGTCCTTACAGGCGTACACCTGGGGCTTTATGAGGAGCTTCCGCGGCTCGTGCGCCTTATCGGCGCGCTGCCGAAGATAAGGCGGCTCCGTTTCGGCTCCATCGAGCCCTTCGCGGTGAACGGCGAGCTGCTCGCGGCGCTCGCCGACTGTCCCGCCTTCTGCGAGCACCTGCACATGCCGCTGCAGTCTGGCGACGACGGCGTGCTCGCGGCAATGCGGCGCGGCTACGGCGCGGCGGATTTCGCAAAGACGGCGCAGCGCGCGCGCGACGTCCTCGGCGACGGCCTGCATATCAGCACGGATCTGATGGTGGGCTTCCCCTCCGAAGACGGGGAGGCTTTCCGGCACAGCCTTGATTTTGTCAGAGAGCAGGGATTCGGCAAGGTCCACGTGTTCCCCTATTCGCCGCGCGAGGGCACTCCGGCCGCCGCGATGAAACGGGTCGGGGAGGCGGAGATGCGTCCGCGCGTCAACGAGGCGCTCTCTCTCGCCGCGGAGCTGCACCAAAAATTTTGCTCGAACTGGATCGGCAGGGAGTGCGGGGTCTTGACCGAGGAGAGCGACGGCACGGCGGTCAAAGGGCTCACTCGCAACTATATAAGGATCACAGCCGCCTCCGCCGCGGGAATAAACGAAGAAATCACGGCAATTCCTGCTAAGTACGCGGAGGAGGGACTCATAACCGAGGGGATTTTCCAAAATATACAATTCAGTTCTGATGTTTCAGTAATTTAGGTGAATTGTGCTATTCCCCGTCATTGACAAAATGTTGCCATATCCCCCATAATACATAGATGTAATAAATCTGAGAATGACATCAAGCGGATTTTATCTACGTAAATGGTGTTTTCGCTTAGGTGTTGATCCCCGACTGAGAAAGGGGGGAATGTTGATGACCACCGTAACTAGACGCGACAATGAGTCGATCGAAGATGCCCTCAAGCGTTTTAAAAGAGAGCTTCGGAAGGTGGGCGTGCTTCGTGAAGCTAAGAAGCATGAACATTACGAAAAACCCAGCGAAATCAAGAAGCGTAAGAAGGCTGAGATGGCACGAAACAAAGGCAGGAGGGCGGATTATTAATAATGTCTGACCTTGCAGGCAAAATCCAGAGCGATCTGGTTGCAGCTATGAAAAATAAAGATGAGCTGAAGCTTTCGGTGTTGCGCATGCTCAAATCCGCCATGCAGCTCGCACAGGTGGAAAAGGGCAAAGAAAACGCGCTCACTGACGACGACGTGCTCGTACTCGTCCGCAGGCTTATCAAGCAGCGTGTCGAGGCCGCTGAGATGTATAAGAGCGGCGGCGCGGCAGACCGTGCCGAACGGGAACTCGCCGAGGCCCAGGTGCTTGAGATCTATCAGCCCGCTCAGCTTTCGGCTGAGGACATCCTCAAGATCGTGGCGAAGGTGGCGGAAGAGACCGGCGCCGCGGGACCGAAAGACATGGGTAAGATGATGGGCAAGACCATGGCCGCAGTAAAGGGGCAGGCGGACGGCAACAGAGTCAAGAGCGCCGTTCAGCACTACCTGAACCAGCTCGTCCAGTAGTTCATAAGCAAACAATTTAAAAGTGCCGGAGCAGTTTTCCGGCGCTTTTTTCGTAGGCAAAGGAGACTTGAAGAATGCAGACCTATAAAATCCCGCTGGTGCCGGGGCCGTCCTCGGTCCCTCTCAAATACCGCGAAGCATATCTCACGGATTACGGCAGTACGGACCTGGAGGACGACTTCTTCGCGCTGCTCGCGGAGAACGTCTCGCTGCTGCGGCAGGTGCTGAAAACTGAAAACAGCGTCGTCGTCGGCTCGGGCGAGGCGATGATGATACTTTGGGGCGCCCTTAAGAGCGTAGTGAAGCCCGGCGATCGTGTGCTCGCGGTCTCAAACGGCCTCTTCGGCCACGGCTTCGGCGAGATGGCCGAGGCGATCGGCGCGCGTGCGGAATACATGGAGGCCCCCGACGGCAAGTTCGTCGACAAAGAGGCGCTGCGCAAGAAGATAGCGGCGTTCCGTCCCGACGTCGTGACCGCCGTGCACTGCGAGACCCCCAGCGGCCTTCTGAACCCGATCGCCGAGATCGCCCCCGTCGTCGCCGAAAGCGGCGCCCTCTTCATCGTGGACTTCGTCGCGAGCGCCGTCGGGGCCGACGTCCGCGTCGACGAATGGGGCATAGACCTCGGACTGCTCGGAAGCCAGAAGTGCCTGTCGCTGCTGCCCGACATATCGATGCTCACGATAAGCGGCAGAGCCTGGAAACGGGCGGAAGAGGTAAACTACGCGGGGTACGACGCGATACTCCCCTGGAAAGATGCCTTAAACGTAAAGGCGATGCCCTACACCCACAACTGGCAGGCGAATGCCGCGCTGAACCTCGCGCTCAAGAGCGTGCTCGAAGAGGGGCTGGAAAATTCCTTTAAACGCCACGCGGAGGCCGCGGCGTACTGCCGCGCGCGCTCTCGGCAGATGGGACTCAAGCTCTACGCGGCGGAAGAATCGCTCGCCTCGCCGACGGTCACCGCTATCATGATCCCGGACGGCTGGACGTGGCCGGAGCTTGACGCCGCCTTCCGTAAGGAGGGGCTTGGCGTGGGCGGCAGCTACGGCGCGCTCGCGGGAAAGGTATTCCGTATCGGGCACATGGGCAGCCAGGCCGATATGGAGCTCGTAAAGCGCGGTATGGACGTGATCGAAAGGGTGCTCAAAGGGAGATAGCGCAAGCGTCAGGCGCGGAAAAATTCCCCGATCTTTTCCGCGATCTTCGCCGAGGCGCCTCGCCGCAGGTTCAGCTTCGCGTACTCTTCGGCGATCCCGCGCCGCCTTTCCGGGGATTCGATAAGCTCGGAGATGTAGTAACAGGCGCTCTCCGGCGTCATTATCTCGCGCCGCTCCGGCAGCACCGGACGTCCAGCCAGCCGGTTGGGCAGGGAGACGTAACTTTCTTTCGAGTTGTACCAGAAGACAAGCCGCTTCTTCAGGAGGCGCAGGCCAGGCGCGCTCGGGGAAATCGCCCCGGCGAGCCCGTCAAGCGGGATGTTCTCGGCCTGATTGAGCGGCGCGATCATCAGCAGCGGCACGCCCAGCGAAGCGATCTGCAGATTGTTGGTGCCGGGGAAAGCCACGGCGAGGGAGGCGGCGGCGATCGCCTCATACTGACAGGAACGCACCAGCGGCACGCGGCAGCCGTCGTCGGGAAGTATCTCCTCCACGTGCTCCCCGCCACGCCATTTTAGCCCCGCCTTTTCAAGCCCCGAACGGAGACACGCTTCGTCGACCGTCGGCGCCACGGGAAAGACCGCCTGCCAGCCGGGATACTTCTTATGAAGGATGCGCGCGCACTCGCTGTAAAAGGCAAAGCCAAGCTCATACTCAAACGGTCGGCTGCCGGGCATAAAGCAGATGATATGCTCCGCGGCAATGCCGTACCGGCGGCGGAACTCTTCCGCGCGGCAGCTGCCGCGTTCCGGCACGCTGTCCAGTATCAGGTTGCCGACAAGGCTGCGCCGGTCCGCCGCCACCCCGGCTTTCTCAAAACGCCGCTGCGCGAACTCGTCAGGAATGAAATAGTGGCGCACACGCCCGCGCCAACGCGGACGCGCGGTATATATCATCCACGGGGCGCGTAGCTTCATCGACAGCGCCCAGCCATACATCGGGTCCCCACCAAGCTGCAGGATGAGCCGCCTGCCCTCTGAAGGCGCTGCGCGCATCGCTTCGCGCAGCCGCACGACATCGGCTACCCCGGGCATCAGGCGGGCGCTCCCCGCCTCCATGCCGCTCGCGTACGGGCAGGGCAGCGTCACCCCCGTAATGCTCAGCTCAAGCCGGCTCTCGGCCAGGGCCTTTGTGACGGGCCCCATCCAACCGGAGACCTCCCCCGGAGAGTTGGAAAGTATAAATAAAGTGTTCATAAATTCACTCCGTTTCAGGTGGATGACATGGTATAATTATAGACTGATTGGGGGATTCTACAAATGTTTATTCCTCTGGAGGGTGAAAACATCGTCTGCCTCGCCAACGTGGTAGCGATCTACCGAAGCGGAATCCAAACGGTGATCCTCAAAAGAGACGGCTCGACGGAGACGACGTCGTTTACCCCGCCGACCCTGGCAAAGAGGCAGAAAGCCCTGGGGGCCGATATGGACGCGCATTTGGCCCCGACACATACGACCCCGAAGCGCGCCGCGCGAAACACAGGCGAATAGGCGGCGGACGGTTTTGCAAATTCATGATTCTTGAGAGTAAAGGAGTTATATATATGTCAGATATGGACATCCCAGCAAACGCGCAGCAGAACGGAGCCAACGCCTCGGACTATACGGCAAAGGACATCCACGTTCTTGAGGGGCTCGAGGCGGTACGCAAACGCCCCGGCATGTACATCGGCGACCAGAGCCAGCGCGGACTTCACCACCTCGTCTACGAAGTGGTAGACAACTCGATAGACGAATCGCTCGCGGGCTTCTGTGACACGATCGACGTGACGATAAATATCGACGGCAGCGTCACCGTCGTCGACAACGGACGCGGCATCCCCACCGAGATGCACGAGTCGGGCAAGTCTGCGGCCGAAGTCGTCCTCACGGTGCTCCACGCGGGCGGAAAGTTCGACAAGAGCGCCTACCAGGTCTCCGGCGGACTCCACGGCGTCGGCGTCTCCGTCGTCAACGCCCTCTCCGTCTGGCTCGAACTGACGATCTGGCGCAACGGTAAAGAATACCACCAGCGTTATGAGCGCGGCATCCCCATGACGGGGCTGGAGGCCGTCGGCGATACGGAACTGCGCGGCACGCGCGTGCAGTTCATGCCGGACGAAGAGATATTCTCCACGACGGAATTCCAGGCCGACATCCTCAAACAGCGTCTGCGCGAACTCGCCTTCCTCAACTCGCACATCACCATCAACTTTGAGGACCTGCGCCCCGAGAAGCCCGAGAAAAAGAGCTACAACTACCCCGGCGGCATCTCCTCCTTCGTCGAATACCTCAACAAAGGCAAAGAGGTGCTCTTCAAGGGCCCCATGATCATCAGCGGCGAAAAGGACCAGACGCAGGTGGACGTCGCCATCCAGTACAACGACACCTACCTGGAGAGGCTCTACGGGTTCGTCAACCTCATCAACACCATCGAGGGAGGCACCCACGTCGCCGGCTTCCGTTCCGCGATGACGCGCGCGATAAACGACGAGGCGCGCAAGCTCAAAATACTGAAAGAGAAGGACAACAACCTCTCCGGAGACGACCTCAAAGAGGGACTCACCGCCGTCATCTCCGTCAAAGTGATGGAGCCGCAGTTCGAGGGGCAGACCAAGACCAAACTCGGCAACAACGACGTCAAGGGCATCGTCGACTCCATCGTCTACGAGGGGCTCAAGAACGCCCTCGACGAGCGCCCGGAGATTCTAAAGCCGATCGTCGAAAGCGCCCTCCGCGCGCGCCAGGCCCGCGAGGCGGCGAAGAAGGCCAAGGAGCTCGTGCGCCGCAAATCGATCATGAGCGGCCTGACGCTGCCCGGAAAGCTCTCCGACTGCTCGAACCGCAACCCCGCGGACTGCGAGATATACATCGTCGAGGGAGACTCCGCGGGGGGCAGCGCCAAACAGGGGCGCAACCGCGAATTCCAGGCGATCCTGCCGCTGCGCGGCAAGATCCTCAACGTCGAAAAGGCGCGCCTTGAAAAGATCCTCAGCAGCGAAACGATACGCAACATCATCTTAGCCCTCGGCTGCGGCGTCGGCGACGATTTCAACGAAGACAAGCTCCGCTATCACAAAATCTTCATCATGGCCGATGCCGACGTCGACGGCGCGCACATCAGGACGCTGCTGCTGACCCTCTTCTTCCGCTACATGCCGCAGATAATAGAAAACGGCTACCTCTACGTCGCCCAGCCGCCGCTCTTCCGCGTGCAGTGCGGCAAAGATGTCACCTACTGCTTCTCTGAGAAAGAGATGAAGGAGGCGCAGAACAAGGCCAACGGCAAAAAGGTCGAAGTCCAGCGCTACAAGGGCCTTGGCGAAATGAACGCCGAACAGCTCTGGGAGACGACGATGAACCCCGAAAACCGCATCATCAACCGCGTCGAAGTACAGGACGCCGTCGAAGCCGACGAGCTCTTCGGCATCCTTATGGGCGACGTCGTCGAGCCGCGGAGAAAATTCATCGAGCAATTCGGCAAAGAGGTCAAAAACCTGGATATATAAATAGCCATATCTGTCCGGCGGCGCAAAAATAAGCCGCCGGACAGATCGTTTTAATCATTGAAAAACAGGCAAACGGATTATCAGGCGGCTTTATTCGCCTCCCGCGTTTGGCGCGAAAACAGGCGGCATAAAAACGTTACCGGCAGCAAACGCGGCATTACCGGTACAGGACGACAAAAAATTATCTTAATATCCTTGAGACCTCAATAAATAAACTCTGCGTCAGACGCCCCGAAAGGAGGACTTTAGATGTTCCTACTATACAAACTGGCAGGCTCCATGATCGTCCCTCCGGGGCTGTTCGTCATTATTCTAATCTCTCTGGCATATCTGGCCTGGCGAGCTCCCCGCAGGAAAGGAATCGCCGCCGCCCTTTGCCTATTCGCGCTCATCCTTTACGTGATGAGCACCGCCGCCGGTTCGCTGCTCATCACCGGCCCCCTGGAGGCCCTCTATAAGGCCCAACTTCCGCCGCCAGACACCGACGCCGCGATATTGGTTCTCGCAGGCGGCTCGTCATACGACGACCAAGGCTCGTCAGTCCAGCCGGGAGTCTTCGCGATGGAGCGCGTCTACGCCGCCGTAAAACTCGCCCAAAGCCGCCCGGAGCATTCAACCCTCATTATGTCCGGCGGCAACGTCTTCGGCGCCAACGACCGCTCCGAAGCCGAAGCCATGCGCGACGCGGCGAAGGCGATGGGCTGCGAGGCCCCCGTCATCGTTGAAAAATGGTCCCGCACCACGGCGGAAAACATGCGCCAAAGCGCCAAGATCATCCGGCAGCAGGGGCTGAACCACGTCATCATCGTCACCAACGCCTTCCATACCCCCCGCGCCATGCAATCAGCCGCCCGCCACATGCCCTACCTTCAGCGATACCCCTACCCCAGCGGCCGTCTGACAGACCCCGTCATCCGCGGCCTCTCCTCGTTCCTGCCCACCAGCGGAGAATTGAACGCCTCCTGCCTCGGCATAAAAGAATGGGTCGGTATCGCGGCAAACAAGCTGATTGAACTTATAAAAAGATAAAAATTAGGTCTTACATAAACAACTGATTGCAAAATAGCGACACAAACAGGTTGCCTGGTTTTGCGAGTACCGTTGTAAATACGTCTCCCAAACCCGACAGCAATTTTCGGTAGCTGACAATGATTCAATAACAAAACCCAAACATGCCCCTTATGGGTAACCGAAAAACTACCTCTGCCCGCCCCTCCACCAACCGATAGCGAGTTCTCCTGTAAAACCGCCGCTATGGATTTTCGCTCTAGCGATAATATGCTATAATCACTCCCGTAGCTGTATCATTCCATGGCAGGCTGGTGTATTCATGATGAAACAGAAAAAATATTTGTTGACCGGAGCAGCCGGCTTTATAGGAAGCAACTTGGCGCATCACCTTACGTCGCAAGGAGATCGGGTCATCGTCCTTGACAAGCTGACCTACGCGGGGAATAGAGCTTCTCTCAACGGCATCCCCCATGAGCTGCTCGTTTTCATCAAAGGTGACATCTGTGACACGGAGCTGGTTTATAAAACGCTGACTGCGCATGACGTCGACGCCGTCTTCCATCTTGCCGCTGAAAGCCACGTGGACCGTTCCATCGACGGCCCCGGCGCATTCATCGAGACCAACATCAACGGTACCTTCTCCATGCTCTCGGCCTCGCGTAAATATTACGAAACATTGGACGACGAGAAAAAGAAAGACTTCCGCTTCCTGCACATATCGACGGACGAAGTCTACGGCAGCCTTGGCGACAACGGATACTTCACGGAAGAGACCCCTTACGCGCCAAATTCGCCCTATTCCGCCTCAAAGGCATCGTCGGATCACCTAGTGCGCGCCTGGTTCCACACCTACGGTTTCCCGACGTTGACTACTAATTGCTCCAACAACTACGGGCCGCGCCAGTTCCCGGAGAAGCTGATCCCCCTCATTATCCACAACGCGCTGGCAGGCAAGCCTCTGCCCATATACGGCGACGGCAAAAACGTCCGCGACTGGCTCTACGTCGAAGACCACTGCCGCGCCCTGCACACGGTTATGCTTAAAGGCTCCCTTGGAGAGACATATAATATCGGCGGCAGCTGCGAGCGGCAGAACATTCAGATAGTCAAGACGATCTGCGCTATTCTTGACGAAATCCGTCCAAAGGCGGATGGCGCGAAATATGAGTCGCAGATAGCATATGTAAAAGACCGCCCAGGGCACGATCGCCGCTATGCGATCGATGCCGCAAAGATAAAACGTGAACTTGGCTGGCAGCCGCAGGAAACATTTGAAAGCGGCATGCGTAAAACTGTAGAATGGTATTTAGACAATCAGCTATGGATTGAAAATATACTAAATGGCAAATACATGTGCGAACGCCTCGGGTTGGGAGGTACGCAGGAATGATCACCAAGGGAATAATCCTCGCCGGCGGCTCCGGCAGCCGTCTCTGGCCGTTGACCATCCCCGTCAGCAAACAGCTGATGCCAGTATATGACAAGCCAATGATCTACTACCCGCTCTCAACGCTGATGCTCGCCGGCATCCGTGACATCCTCGTCATCACCACGCCGGAGGACGGCGAGTCATTCCAGCGGCTGCTGAAAGACGGCTCCCAATGGGGCATAAAGATATCCTACGCCGAGCAGCCTAAGCCGGAGGGCTTGGCACAGGCCTTCATCATCGGCGAAGAATTCATCGGCGGCGACGCCTGCGCGCTGGTGCTCGGAGACAACATCTTTTACGGGCGCGGGCTGACAAAAATGCTTCAAGCGGCATCCGCGCAGGAAAACGGCGCGACAGTCTTCGGCTACCCCGTCGACGACCCGGAGCGTTACGGTGTTGTGGAATTCGATACTTGCGGCAACGCCGTCTCGCTGGAAGAAAAACCAGCCCAGCCGAAATCAAACTGCGCCGTCGTCGGCCTCTACTTCTACGACAACCAGGTTGTGGAGCTGGCAAAGAACCTTAAGCCATCCCCCAGAGGCGAGTTGGAAATAACCGACCTCAACAGAGTCTATCTTGAGCAAAAGCAGCTCAAAGTGGAAGTCTTTGGCCGGGGTTTCACCTGGCTAGACACCGGCACTCACGACAGCCTGATCGAAGCGGCAAACTTCGTGCAGATAGTACAGAAGCGACAGGGGCTGATGATCTCCTGCATTGAAGAAATAGCGTGGAACATGGGATGGGTCACAGACGAACATCTTAATGAGCTCGCCGCGCCGTTATCAAAGACAGACTACGGTAAATACCTGAAAAGGTTGGTGAAAAAGTAAATGGAAATAGTAACGACTGTCTTTCCCAATCTCACTCTAATAAAACCAAAAGTATTCGGCGATTCTAGGGGATGGTTCCTTGAATCGTGGAATAAGGACCGCTACACAGATGCCGGAATTGGGATACTGTTTGTGCAAGACAACATATCCTACTCTACAAAAAATGTTATTCGCGGGCTTCATTATCAAAAACCTTTTACTCAGGGCAAGCTAGTATTTGTACTAGAAGGCAAAGTCTGGGACGTGGTAGTTGACCTGAGAAAAAAGTCTCACACCTTCGGCAAATGGCAGGGATTCACACTTACAGGAGAAGGCAAAGAGCAACTCTACGTCCCGCCTGGTTTTGCCCACGGTTTCTGCGTCTTATCCGATACAGCCCTGTTTCAATATAAATGCACCGACAAGTACAGCCCCGAGAGCGAACGTGGCATTGTATGGAACGATCCAACCCTCTCCATACCGTGGCCAACGGATAGCCCCATCATCTCGGAAAAAGACACAAAGCATCCAATGTTCAAAGATTTAGCAGACGAGCTCCTATTTGATTGACAGGTGACAGATAATGGATAAAAGAGAACCTTCAAAGATATTGATCTTCGGCAAAAACGGACAGGTCGGCTATGAGCTCTGCCGTACGCTTTCGACGCTCGGCGAAATACGCGCCATTGACGTCGACGAATGTGACCTGACAGACAAAAATTCCATCATAGAAAATCTTAACGCCTACCACCCCACCGTCATCGCCAATGCCGCGGCGTATACGGCAGTCGATAAAGCGGAAAGCGAACGTGAACTGGCCTTCAGGCTGAACGCGGAGGCCCCCGGCATAATGGCCGATTGGGCAAAGAAAAATCATGCCCTTATGATCCATTACTCCACCGATTACGTATTTGACGGAACAAAAAAAGAGCCGTGGACAGAGGAGGACAAACCTAACCCCTTAAACGTCTATGGAGAATCCAAGCTTGCCGGCGACGTCAACATCCAAGGTTCCGGCTGCGACCATCTCATCTTCCGCACCAGCTGGGTGTATGGGGCGCGTGGGAAAAACTTTTATCTGACAATGAGAAAGCTGCTGCAAGAGAAAGACGAGATTAAAGTTGTCAACGATCAATATGGTGCGCCGACATGGTGCAGAACAATAGCGGAAGTAACAGGGCAGGCGCTGAACCAGATACAGAGCCCCATGTGTCACGTAGACATGCCAAAAATCTCAGGCGTTTACAATCTAACCAACGGCGGAAAAACAACCTGGTATGGTTTTACGGCGGCGATAGGTGAGAAGTTGGCAACGGAGGGGCTTGAAAAACTTGCAAAAATCATTCCTGTAGAGACATCAGATTACCCAACGCCAGCGGCTAGGCCTAAAAACTCTATTTTAAGCGAGAGCAAGCTCTGGAATAGCATGGGGCTGTCAACAGAAAATTATAAAACATCACTATATAAAGCATAACGTAAAAGGGGGTCGGCAAAACAATGAAATGTGTAATTCTTGCGGGAGGCCTTGGCACAAGGCTTTCAGAAGAAACAGTGATTAAACCTAAGCCAATGGTAGAGATAGGCGGCTACCCTATATTATGGCACATCATGAAATTATACTCCCATTTTGGAATAAATGATTTTATTATCTGTTGCGGGTATAAAGGATACATAATAAAAGAATACTTTGCCAACTATGCCCTGCACATGTCCGATATCACCTTCGATATGAAAAATGGAAGCATAGAAGTACACAGCAACTATGCAGAGCCGTGGAAAGTCACATGCGTAGATACAGGTGAACACTCCATGACCGGCGGGCGCATCAAACGCATAGAAAAATACATCGGCGGTGAGACATTTTGTCTGACGTACGGCGACGGTGTATCAGATATCCACATCGGTAATGAGATAAAGTTCCACAAAGAAAAGAATAACTGCGCCACGATGGCAGCAGTACAGCCGCCCGGACGTTGGGGGCTTTTAAACCTGGATGGAGACAAGGTAACCTCTTTCGAAGAGAAAACACAGGGTGACGGCGGGTGGATAAACGGAGGCTTCTTTGTACTGGAGCCGGAAGTTTTTGACTTGATTGAAGACGACTCAACTATTTTTGAGCGCACTCCGCTTGAGACACTGGCTCATACAAACAGGCTTTCCGCGTGGATACACAGCGGATTCTGGCGCCCGATGGATACCTTGCGCGACAAAATATATCTTGAAGACCTGTGGCAAAACGGCAAGGCTCCTTGGAAACTATGGTGACAGCTTCTTTTTGGAATGGCAAAAAAGTCTTTGTAACTGGGCACACCGGGTTCAAAGGGTCGTGGCTTTGCTGCGCCCTTTTAAAATTCGGAGCACGAGTTACAGGATATAGCCTGCCCTCCCCGACTGAGCCTAGTCTATATAATATTATCGGGTTGTCTCCTAAAATCAATGAAGAAATAGGAGATATACGCGATTACAAAAAGTTGGAAGCCGCTTTTAGAGCCGCCGCCCCGGATATTGTTTTTCACTTAGCGGCACAACCGATCGTGAGAGAAAGCTACACCGCCCCCCGTTACACTTATGAGACCAACGTTATGGGAACGGTAAACATCTTGGAATGTTTGCGCAATACAGAAGGCGTAAGAAGTTTTCTCAACGTGACAACAGATAAAGTCTATAAAAACAACGAATGGCATTGGGGCTATCGGGAAATTGACCCTCTGGACGGATACGACCCATACTCAAACAGCAAAAGCTGCTCTGAGTTGGTTACTCATAGCTATAGAGCCAGTTTTTTCTCCGCTGCGCCCATCGCCATCTCCACGGCAAGAGCTGGAAACGTAATCGGCGGAGGGGATTTTGCAAAAGACCGCATCATACCGGACTGCATTCGCGCGGCGATCAACAAAGAACCAATAATCGTGCGCAACCCTCACTCTACACGCCCCTATCAGCACGTTTTAGAACCGATAACGGCCTACATGGCGATTGCGGAAAAACAATACAAAAATAAAGACCTCGCCGATTATTACAACGTCGGCCCCGATGATGCTGACTGCGTGACCACCGGGGATTTGACTCAGATTTTCTGCAACGTTTGGGGAGAGGGCATGACATGGGAGAACCGGTATTCAGGCGGCCCGCACGAGGCTAATTTCCTAAAGCTGGATTGCTCTAAAATCAAATCTCAAATAGATTGGAAGCCTAAATGGCATATAGAAACCGCCATTGAGAAAACATGCGAATGGGCAAAGGCATGGGTCAATAACGGTAACGTTTTTGAGATAATAAATGACCAAATCGACAAGTATCTATCGGAGAGATGAAGATGAAAACAGAGACGCTAAAGGGCCGGCAAATTAGGGAACAAATTTTGCGGCTTACAATGGAATATTATCATACAGAACATATAAAAGCGCCCTACAAAGATGGGGACATCATCAATTACGGCGGTCGTATTTATGACGAAAAAGAATTACTTAACCTTGTAAGCTCTTCCTTAGATTTTTGGCTGACGACGGGAGAATGGACAGAGAAATTCGAAGCGGACTTTTGCCGCTTTCTTGGCGTAAAGCATTGTTCCGTCGTTAATTCCGGTTCTTCAGCAAACCTGCTTGCATTTATGGCGCTCACTTCTCCCAAGTTAAAAGAGAGAAGGATACTTCCCAACGATGAAGTCATTACCGTAGCCGCGGGTTTTCCGACAACCGTGACCCCGATAATTCAATACGGAGCTATTCCCGTTTTCGTCGATA
This sequence comes from Synergistota bacterium, assembly GCA_023450745.1. GTDB lineage: Bacteria > Synergistota > Synergistia > Synergistales > Synergistaceae > Cloacibacillus. The sequence goes on along the minus strand of JAEXGR010000006.1, from coordinate 38,619 downwards.
TTACAATCCCCACATATAATATTGACGTAACGATGCTTGAGTGTGCGCTATCAAACAGGACAAAAGCGGTTATGATCGCGCACACATTGGGGAACCCTTTTGATATAAAAACAGTAAAGGATTTTTGCGACAACCATAATCTTTGGCTTATCGAAGATAATTGCGACGCTTTAGGCGCTGAATATTACCTTGATGGTAAATGGCAGTACACGGGAACATTCGGCGACATCGCGACATCGAGCTTCTACCCTCCGCACCACATAACGATGGGAGAGGGCGGGGCCGTTTATACCAACAACACCGAATTGTATCGTATCGTCAATTCCTTGCGTGACTGGGGACGTGACTGCTGGTGTCCCTCCGGCCACGACAACACCTGTAATTGCCGCTTCACGCAACAATTTGGTGAACTGCCATTAGGATATGATCATAAATACGTCTATTCTCACTTTGGCTACAATTTAAAAGCGACGGACATGCAGGCCGCCATCGGCTGCGCGCAGTTGGAAAAATTGCCAGGCTTTATCAAAGCGAGGCAGGAAAATTGGCAGCATCTGAAAGACGGTCTTGCCTCTCTTGAAAAATATCTGGTTTTGCCGGAGGCAACGGAAAACTCTAGGGCAAGCTGGTTCGGGTTTATGATGACTGTAAAAGAGAACGCGCCATTCACACGGGATCACGTTGTAAAAAGCCTCGAGGAAAATAAAATACAGACACGAGCGCTCTTTGCCGGTAATATCATAAAACACCCTTGCTTTGATGAAATGCGTTTAAAACAAACCGGATATAAAACTGCCAAGGCTCTTACCAACACGGATCTTGTTATGGGAAATAGTTTTTGGGTCGGCGTTTATCCTGGGATGGCCCCAGCAAAACTTGATAAAATAATCGAAATATTACTAGCCGCACCTAAGGTTATACATTCATGACTCTAAGCGACTATCTTGCACAGTTTCTATATTCAAACGGAGTAGACACTGTTTTTGAAATGATTGGCGGTATGTCTGTAAGAATAATTGATGCCATATACAGATCAGAACGCATAAAAATTATTTCCGCTCACCACGAACAGGGAGCGGCTCTAGCCGCTTGTGGCTGGGCCAAATCAAAAAATATACCAGGAGTAGCCATCTCTACAAGCGGTCCCGGCGCTACCAACCTTATAACCGGCATTGCGACAAGCTATTTTGATTCGATACCTGTTATCTTTATAACAGGACAAGTTAATCAGAACGAAATAAGCAATACTATGAAAATTCGACAGCTTGGCTTTCAAGAGACTGATATTGTTTCTATGGTCGCGCCTATTACAAAATATGCTGTCCAGTTAGAATCAGCTTCGGATATAACAGAAATTCTTCCAAAGGCATTTGAAATTGCCAATTGTGGCAGAAAAGGCCCCGTGCTATTGGATATACCTATGAACCTGCAAAAAGAAAAAATACACTATGTTAAAGGTAACAAAGAAGCACAGGCATATTCTAATGTAAGCCTGTCGCCACAATCGATTTCAATATATGAAGATACAATTGATAAACTAAATCTTGAATTGACGAAATCCCAACGCCCTCTTTTTCTTCTTGGCGGAGGCATTGTGCAATCAAAGACTAAAGAGATTATGAGGGCCATTGTTGACAAATCAAAAATACCAGCGGTGTTCTCTCTTCACGGGAAGGAGATATTAGAGACAACTTCTAATTTCTCTGTCGGTTTAATAGGAACATACGGAAATAGATGGGCAAACATGGCTTTATACGAATCAGATCTGCTGATCGTGCTGGGAAGCCGGCTCGATATAAGACAAACCGGTGCTGATACAGAGAGCTTTAAAAACGGTAAACGTATAGTTCAAATAGATATAGATAAAAACGAGATTGGTACAAGAATAGCTCCCGAAATTAAATATTGTGCAGATTTAAATGACTTTCTTCCATCACTATATGATGGAATACGGACACGTGATGACAGCCATTGGGTTAGTTACATAAAAGCATTGAAAAATAGATTTACAGATGATAAAGAACTATCTGATATTAGCGGAATTAACCCAAACGATTTCTTAAAACAGTTGGGATTGATAAAGACTCATCATATCCATGGATATGTAACAGATGTTGGTGCAAATCAGATTTGGGCAGCTCAGTCTATACCAATAGCAGGGAAGCAATTCTTTTACACATCAGGTGGAATGGGAGCTATGGGTTATGCCCTCCCTGTTGCGATTGGCGCTGCTTTGGCAAAGATTGATGATGGCAAAGTTATCGTGGCCATAGTGGGTGACGGCGGTATTCAATGCAACATACAGGAACTAGAACTTTTGTCTAGATTCAATCTTCCTGTTAAATTAATTATTCTCAACAATAACTCATTGGGAATGGTAAAACAATTTCAAGATGAAATCTGTGACTCTCGTTATCCTGGTACTATTTTAACTTATGGCGCTCCAGATTTTCTAAAGATAGCTGAAGCTTATAATATACCAGCTATTACAATTTCGGATAAACTTGACATAAACAATGGGCTCAATTGGCTTTTCGCAACGAGAGAGCCTTCTATTCTTGAAGTCCGCATAGACGTTGGTACAGGCATTTATCCGAAAATGAAATTTGGACATGAGCTTAATGATATGTTTCCGTATCTCTAGAGATATTTCTTAATATTTAGTTATGATGAACTGTATAATAAAAGCGGATTGTGATTCTATAGTAGAAAATTATCCTGCTAATTGGCATAAATTAGAAAATGCCCGAATCTTTTTAACTGGTGGAACCGGATTTTTCGGCAAGTGGTTCATACATAGTTTCGTATACTTAAATAGGGAACTGCACCTTAATGCCTCCATGACAGTCTTGTCTCGCACACCGGAAAAATTTCTATCGCTAAACCCTTCTTTTGTTAATTGTGCAGATATTGATTTTATCACCGGAGATCTAAAAAACTTTGGATTTGTTGGGAGGCACTTTGATTTCATTATACATGCGGGAGCACCTGTAGGGGGAAGTAAGGATTTTCAAAACAATGAGGAGGTTGTTGCCTCAATATCTGATGGAACAATGCATGTTCTGGAATATGCGAAATACACTGGAGCTGAAAAGTTACTGTTCACAAGTTCTGGCGCGGTATATGGAATACAACCGCCAGAGATACCCAATATATCAGAAGAATCACCGGCACTCCCTGTTTCTACGTATGGAAAAGCCAAACTGAAAGCGGAGTCTATGTGTGTTGAAAGTGATATCAATACCTCGATTGCAAGATGTTTTGCTTTCGTCGGGCCATACCTTCCTTTAGATGCGCAATATGCCATTGGCAATTTTATTCATAATCTACTATTGCACGAAAAGATCACAATAAAAGGCGATGGACGCCCATATCGATCTTACCTCTACACTTCAGATTTAATGACATGGCTATGGACTATTTTGCTGGAGGGGAAAAATAACAGTACCTATAATGTCGGCTCAGAAGAGGCACTTTCCATCGCTGAGCTTGCAAAAATTGTTTCCGATTGTTCGGAGCATAAAATACCATACGAAATCCTCGGAACCCCCAACTATGACACCCCGGCTCCGAAGTATGTTCCTTCTACGCAAAAAGCACAACGCGAACTTGGTTTGAAGCAAAACGTTTCCCTGGTAGACGGCATAATAAGAACAATACAGTGGCATATGAACAAATAGATAGATCTCTTTGATATCTATACATATCCTCCTTTATGGAATTTTTTGTAATTAAACAATGAATACATTAAAACACTAATAGCAGTAGAGATAGTAATTTGCAGCGTTGATAAGTGTAATAACACCGCTATTCCCGGCAATAATAAAAAAAATGCAGTTTGTATAAAAATCAAAACAGTGCTTTTTAATGTGTCTTGTACTTTTACCCCCACAACGTTCAAAATATATGCCATCCGCCACACCATAACGATTAAACTTAATACCGCATATACCAAAACAGCCACGAGTGGATTTTTAAAGAGATTACCAAGGTACAACCCAGCCAGCATCACAATTGTGAGCAATACCTCATGATAAAATGAGGCTTTGATTCTGTCGCTAATCGCATACAGCATACAGACAGGAGAGTATGTCATACTATAGGCCACTCTAGGGAACAGCATGATGGCATACAACCCTGAATTGCCCCATTGCTTGCCTAAGAAAATTGAAAAAAGTGCAGGGCCTAATAATGAGATAAGTCCTATCGGATACATTGATAATGTTAACATTATCTTATATGCCTTCTCTGAAAAAACGGGTAAAGTTCCATCATATTTAGCCTGCGCTCCGCGCTGTACAAAAACCTGCCCGATGGCGGAGCCAACAAGGGAAATCGGCAAAGACAATAACGACGCCGCCATAGTATAGAACCCCACCGTACTTAACGAATAATAAAACGACAAAAACAGCTGCGGCATATTTTGCCCCACAACATTTATCACAGCAGTCCACATATCGTACAGCGGGAAGTTCCGGTACTTTATAATCGCCCTTTTTATATCCGTGCGGGAGATATGAGAAGAAATTCCCTCTTTTAGAGATCTTTTTATAATCGTAGAACTGCCGCACCCCTGGGCTATAATTGCGCCGAATAACAGGCCAACTGGTTTATATCCAGCAAAGCCTATCAATAATTTCGCACCGTTGCCACTCAGAGCCTGCACAATTCTTGTCCATCCAATTGTAGAGAAAAAACCCTCTCGCACCGCCCATTGCGTTACTATAGTATACAACCCCATCGCAAAAACACCAAGAGGAATTAAATACAGATACGGCCGCAGCGATTGCAACCGCAGCTTTACAATAATATAATCGCCGCCACAGAATGAAAGCAACAATAGCAACATTACAAACACTACATGCGCCGCCAGTGTTACATAAAGCAGAGCCAACGCATATTTCCGTTGTTTTGGCAAAGGAATAGCAAGATAATAACGCAGTCCCGTAAACATCGTCAGGATATTCACAACTGAAGTATAAACCGCAAGCACACCAAAATCCGCAGGGGAGTAAATCCTGGAAAGAAAAGGGAGAACCGCAACACCAACTACCTGCGCTACTAATGTAGCCCCAACCATTGAAGAGATATTTTTGATTGTGTTTGACTTAAAAAAAAAGTTATATTTTCTTTTCATTTTTTTAACAAAGTCCTTAATCTGTGTGTTAGGCCGATGATGATTATGTACTTTATCATCAATTTTAACTCCCGCCCCCTGGTCGGCAAATAATTATATCGTTTCAATTCCTTTTTTTTATCAAAATATGATGAGATAGGGGCTTTTTTATATGCGGTTTTAATAACTTCTTTGTAGAGAAAAACTATCTTTTCTGGATCTTTCATGAGTAACTTATTCAGTATCCTATCCTTAGACACAGGTACCTTCAACTGCCTCTGCAAATTCATATTACTTTCCAAAGACTCTTCCACAGACATCTCATGTTCCATACATCCTAACGTATTTACATAATATAAATGGGGCTCCTCTGATGCAAACAAATACTTAATTTCACGACTAGTAAATCCATATTTTTTTAGCATATTAATTCCAGAGATAATATCGTGACATACTTTCGCGGCCTTATTATGCCAAGTATCGGTAGATAGCCACCCTGTAATATACCCACACATATTTGCATAATAGAAATTTTTATTTTGTATAGAAATACAAGTTGCAAACATTCCCAGAGCGCAATTATTTCTAAACTCTTCGCTATCTGCTATTTTAATATATGCCTCCCTTTGAATTATACATTTAGATATGAACATCCAATCTGTATCGCCCTCACAATTCGGATATATTTGAAGAATTTTAGGAGAGTACTGAATAAGGCATCTATTATCAATATCAAATTTTGCCTTCTTCCAATATATAAAATTAGAAAAAAGTATAGGGTATGTCCCCCCACATTTCAATATTACGGCCCCAATATTTGGGAACTTTTTTAATATACTGACAACATATTTAACAGTGCCAGGACGTATAATGTCATCGTCTCCTATACACCAATAATATTGCCCCCTAGCTTCCTTTGCCAAAAATAAAAAATTTGCCTCTGCCCCAATATTCTGCGACTGTCTAAAAAATCTTATTTCCGGGTGAATTTTACGCAAATCACAAAGTATTTTAGGCGTACCATCTATTGACGCATTATCTGATACTAAAATCTCCACGTCTTCAATAACGGCACGGGTTTGCAATACCATATCTTCTATTTGTCTTTTTATATGTGAACATCTATTATATGTTGGCAAACATATTGATAAGATCGGTGTGGTATTTTTTTTATCCATGTTCGACTTTTTCGTTTTAGCCATCATCTATACCTCCACAACATTAGGTTGCGTCAAGAGTTATGCGCACATTTTCTTCGCCTATGCTTTTCCTCGCTAAGACGTTAGTATTTGATTAAAAACTAGATCGCTATCGGTTCATTATTTTTCTCGGCATCAAAGAGAAGCTGCATATTCATATAATGAATGGAACCCCACTTCGGTGACATGATATGCCTAAGTCGAGCAGATACAAGCATCAATGCTGATTTGGAGTCGGGAAAGCTCCCGACTACCCGTGTGCGTCGACGTATTTCCTTATTCACTCGCTCCAGCAGGTTGTTGGTTTTGATATGCTGCCAGTGCTGAGGCGGAAAATTATCATAGCTTAATGTTTCAGATACGCCTTTCTCTATGATATCAGAAGCTTTATTGAGCTTCGTCTCCCTAAGTTCCTGAACTGCATCTTCTACTTTGGTATTAGGTACGGCTTTCATGATATCTCTATAAAAATGTACCGCGCAGCGCTGCCAGACTGCTTCCGAGTAGAAATCTGGGATGCTTTCAGCTAGGCCAAGGCTTTTATCCGAGATGAACAGGCGAACGCCGGTAAGGTCACACTCTTTGAGTTCACGAAGAAAAAACGACCAACTTGCTTATCCTCTTTTGCTCCTTCCAAGATTCCTATTATCTCCAGGTCTCCATATTCATTTACACCCAGAGCGACAAAGACCAAGACGTTCTTTATCTTTCCGCCCCAGCTTCGTTTGAGCCAAATCCCGTCCAGATAAACATAGGGATATGCTCCATGCAGCGGCCAGTTGCTCCGCTCCTCTCTCTTGCGGTAAACGCATTCATATACTTCACCCCGTAAGGGAATTTGTCATGTCCTTACGGACACGAGGCTTGTAATCTGATTCAGGTTACTTACCGTTTGTGGACTTACCCTTTACCTCATAAAGCCTGGGTTATATCCTCTACGCGCCTGACAGATACGCCTACTAATACATCTCGATGAGGGATTCCTCTACCGAAACTTCGCAGCGCTTATAACGCTCAATGATAACCGGTTCAAACGGCACGTTCCTTAAACAAGGGACTTTGAACTTTAGCGGACCAGCCGAGGAATGAAACGTCTTTGTATAATGGTCTGCTCTCGTGCTCGCCAGTTCTGGAGATCTTTCGTATTTTGAAGCTTTGCAGAGTTCGTCTGCTTCTGCATCCAGCATTGCATTGAGCGTTTCTTCTACGGTCTGTTTTCCAGTGTGCTCAATTGGCTGCGTACTCCTTCTTCGTAGATGGAGATAAGTCTGGCGCGTATTTCTGGATTTTCATGCTACTCTGTGTTATTGTTCATTACATAGTCCTCCTTTTGCTTCGTATGGGTGTTTGTCGCAAAGCTAACATATCAGCGAGGAGGGCTACTTTCAATCCCTTCACTAATTCTTAAAAGAACTATGAACAGGTAGTTACAGTCCGGTTCATTAATAGGTTCTGATCCTGGATCAGAGCTCCGTAAACTCTGATGGATGTTATTAATATGTGCTCATAAAATTATACGTTACCCCACATTATAGCAATACTTCTAAACGATTAAAAATAACTGTTAAACATGAGTAAATACCATCTAGTTGAATATGGATATTAATATAACATCATACCATACCATATCCTTCATGTTATTCAGCGTTTTCTCAAGTACTCAATATATTCCATAACACATCATAATGTGGCACATAAAATTGCATTACTGCAATAGCTAATACAAAAAGCACATAACTAAAAATAAACATAATTTTATCGAAATCAAAACTTTTATACTTAATAACCAAATAACATATCACATGTGAAAGCGGGAATAGGTTCCTTATGACTCTATAAAAAAGCACCGTATAATAATATAATGGAACTATAAAAAAAAGTAAAATTAACGAAAGCGCCATAAATTTTACAAAATCATATTGTTTTGTCCCATGAAAGAATTTTTCTGACGAAAGTAAATGTAGTGCCCATAATAATAGCAAAGCATGCATTGCATTAATTAATGCATATAAGTATATTCCATATCTTGATGCAAAAGTTAAATTTATTATTCTATAATCAGTAATTTCAAATATATGGATCAATTTAGATAATATGGTAGCCTGTAATGGTGCCACGATCCCAAATGTGAATAATACAATCATTGCAAATAAAGTATTTTTTTTACAATGTAACGGTATATAATTTACAATTAATAAAATAAGATAAAGGTATGATATCGCCTGAATTCCAGCAGCCAGTAATACTGTCGTAAAAAAAAGTAAGTTACCATGCCGATAGTTTTTATCTACCAAAAAAGTAATGCCATATGATATCAACGCCATCGCCATAAAATTACGAGTTTGAATTACATCATAAAAAAATGGGTAAACAACATATAACATATAAATTATAAATCTATTTTTAACGAATTTTCCAATTGCAGTATTTAATATTACAAGAGAAGAAACATAGCAAACAGCCCTAAATTGAAAAAAAGATAAACCAAGCCATTTTGATAATTCAATTAAAGAAAGATAGAGCCATTCTAGACTGTTAATATATAATAAGTATTCATAATGCAATTTATAATTCTCCAAATCGGGGATATTATCTGCATAACACATATAATACAATAAAATTGCACTTATAACAGACATTGAAAACATGTTTTTTATTTGTTTTAAATTTAATATATTATTGTTGTGCATTACAAAAAAATACTCCTTTTTTCAATCTTTAAAATTACAAAGATAATAGAATATAATTTTAGGTTCCGTTAAACCTATTAAGCCAGTTATCAAAATCATAATACATAACCACCTCTTCAGGTACTTCTTTGTATGGTGAATGAATAAAACTGTATATATTAGAAATATCATCAACACCAAGTACAAAAATATTTTCTGGCCTGTAAAAGTCAGCGTTAAAAACTCCATAATTGTTTGTTACCAGTTTTTTTCTAAAAAACAGGGATTCCATAACCCGCAAAGAAAAACCTGCATTGGGGTCATTATATATATCAAGGAGTGCCCTGCTTTTTGCTATCTCTTCCAAGACCTTCTTATATGGTATAGGAGAAAGATAGCCCCGCTTATTAAACTTTTGGTACCTGTGGTCGGGGGAAATATGGATATATGTACTTAAGCCGCTGTTTTCCAGCTGTTTCCTATACCTGTGGATTTTTTGATAACGCCCTTTGTCGATTCCGATAAAAAACAAATCTCTCTCAATCTTCTGAATAGGCAGCTTGTATTTTTTTGAATAAAAAGTCGTATTAAATTTCATACTATATTTTTTGCAATCTTTTTCAGAGTACGACCATTTTTCTACATCACCGACTTTTTGAGGAGGGAGGTATGTAATTTCTTTAACAGGATTCCAATACCACAATATAATTCGCACGTTTCTACAAACATTGCGAATCCACTTAATAAATGGAATCGTAGTGCTTGCATCAAAAACAATCAAAGTCGTATTACATTCTACTATAGCATCATTGAATAGAATCTGCGGTAATCGATTATCAATAAACGTAATGTGACAGTTGCCTGCTGCATATTTAAAAAAAATTTTTCTCCATGCGTTTAGCGGTCTATAAGGGGATATTACGCTAATATCCTGAAATAGATGGCTTGATGTACTTATTAATGAATACTTGGCCGTATTATCCATCATCGATAGCTCAACGTCGCTTTATGTGATTGGTTTTTTATCGGCATTATCTTCCCTGGCTTAGGCATCGTCATTGCGGCAATTTCTCAAGCTGTCCCAAATAATCATTCCAATATTCGTCCTTGAACTTTTGAAATCCTCCCCATGGGAAGAATGTCATTTCTCCAACATATACGTGGTTATTGATAATATAGCAATCCACTCGAACAAACGGAATACCAGCTGACATTTTTTCTGCAATTACAACCATTTCATCATAACAATCTGGCTTATCAATCACATCGGTTCTTGAAGGGTAATCGATGTCAATCCCTGTCTTTTTCCATTCTCGATCATAAGCGCCACAAAAGAAAGCCTCTGGTTTTCTACCATCTGCTCTTGATTCATTTTTCCATACAAATGAATACAACATTTTACCGTTAAAACAGTAATTTTTATAATCAGTCAGGTTCTCACCCATGTACTGTTCGCAAATGATTTTTCGTTCAACATTTTTATATGGCCATTCACGACTCATGGGAAAATAATCCCGCATTTGTTCCCGCATTAAATCCGCGACAGCTTCCTGAATATTAAAAGAGGTTTTACTCCTACATACAATCACTCCGCCAGCATGATTAACCTTGAGAACAAACTGATCAGGCAAAGTGGAAAAATCAATATCTTGCGGCTTGTCCCAAACCCCAATGAGCGGAAACGTATAGCCTTTTCCACATTTTTCACAAACAATTTCTTTAAGCTTGTACTTATCAACCATGGAGGTATATATATTCCTATGATCATGAAGCTTACGCCAGTTATTTTTTTCATTAAAATTTTGGGGCGACACGAGGTTAGGTGCTGTGTGAAATATTCTTTTGTATTTGCGCACTATATATTTTTCATCGTCCATATCAGGGCAAAATCTAATAGAATACACAAGTTTACTGTCTGAAAACCACTTATACATGCATTTTCCTACAGTATTAACAAACTTATTTTGCGAACCTACGACGTTTTTTTTTAAAAATGTTTTTATTGACATACTAAACATCTCTTTTCTTTGCTGTCTCTGACTTTATCAAATATAAACAATTTTTTGTACTTTATCTGATTACACTATGCCGTAACTAAAACATAGAGCACCATTTCAGTATCTGGTAGAGCATTGCACACATCCCACCCTGCAATCAGATGTTTAACCAGATTCTGTCTCTATAAATTCCCCAAGTACCATTCAATTGCTTCCGCAAGCCCACATTCAAAATTATATTCCGGATTATATCCAAGCAACTTTTTTGCTTTAGCAATATTTGCGTTGCTGTGTCTTATATCCCCTGCACGCTCAGGACCAAAGATCGGATCAATATCCGTCCCCAACGCTTTATTCAATGCGTAATACATATCTATCAAATACTCCCGCCCGCCGTAGGCAATATTGAACGCTTCTCCTGCCGCTTCGCGAGGGGCAAGGCAGGCCTTTAGATTGGCTTCTATTACATTTTCAACATATGTGAAATCCCTAGATTGTTTTCCGTCACCGTTGATGGTCGGACGTTCCCCTCGTATTAGCTGTTTGATGAATCTTGGAATAACGGCAGCATAGGCTCCGTTGGGATCCTGTCTGCGACCAAATACGTTGAAGTAGCGCAACCCATAACTATCAAGACCATAATGTTTTGTATATTGCTTTGCCCATTCTTCGTCGCAACGTTTGGTTACAGCATACGGGGAAAGCAAGTTACCTTCTACTCCTTCGTTTTTGGGAAGATTTGGCTCATCGCCATAAACGGAGGAACTGGAAGCATAAACAAATTTTTTTACGCCATTCTGCCTTGCCGCTTCAAGCATGTTCAATGTTCCAGTAATGTTATTTGCGCAATAAAACAAGGGCATTTCAATAGAGCGAGGCACGCTACCCCACGCGGCCTGATGAAGTACATAAGCTACCCCTTCGCAGGCTTTCATGCAGGTATCTATATCTTTTATGTCTCCCCTAATAAAATGATAATTAGGGTTTGAGAGGAATATATCAACGTTTTCTTGTTTCCCTGTGGATAGGTCATCCAGACATCTAACTTTATAGCCCATTTTCAGGATAGCTTCGCAGAGGTTTGAACCGATGAAACCGGCTCCTCCCGTTACAAGAAACAGTGAGTCTTCAGAAAATTTCAGATTAGCGTATCCCATGTCTACAGCCTCCAATAGATATAGCCGGCATTTTCATATTCTTTTCGATCAAAGAGCCCCTTCAAGTCAAGCAAAACCCTTCTACCATATCCAAAAAACTTATTAATTTTTTCTTTTGTAAAGCTCTTGAATTCTGTATGGGCAACCGCCAGCACAACGGCATCCATGTTTTGTATGGCATCAATTTCATAGAAACAAACGCTATACAGCCGTTCTGCTTCATCCGCATCCGCGACAGGATCCGCAATTAATGGTTCTATCCCGTACTGGCGAAGTTCTTTTACGATGTCAATTACCTTAGTGTTCCTTGTGTCGGGGCAGTTTTCTTTGAATGTAAGTCCAAGAATCGCTACTTTTGCACCTTTTACGGTTTTATTCGCCGCAATCAAGTTTTTAACGAGGTTTTCGGCAACATATTTTCCCATGTCGTCATTGATACGACGACCAGATAGAATAATTTGACTATGGTACCCTAGTTTTTCTGCCTTATAGGTAAGGTAATATGGATCTACGCCTATACAGTGTCCGCCTACAAGGCCGGGGGAGAAATTAAGGAAGTTCCATTTTGTCCCCGCAGCTTTCAAAACAGATTGCGTATCTATTCCCATCTTATTGAAAATAATGGAGAGCTCGTTCATAAACGCGATATTTATATCACGTTGGCTGTTTTCAATCACTTTTGCCGCCTCGGCGACTTTAATGGAGTCGGCCCTGTATACGCCGGCATTGACAACCAGTTCGTAAATTTTCGCGACAATATTCAGTGTCTCCTCGTCCATGCCCGAGACTATTTTTGTGATCGTCTCAAGGCGATGCACTTTGTCTCCCGGATTGATCCTCTCTGGGGAATAACCAATTTTAAAATCAGTTCCGCATTTCAATCCAGATTCTTTTTCCAAAATAGGAGCACAAATATCCTCTGTCACACCGGGATATACGGTGGACTCAAATACCACGACAGAGCCTTTTACCAGATTACGGCCCAAGATACGACTCGCACCTTCAACAGGAGAAAGGTCAGGGGTATGATCGTCATTTACCGGAGTCGGTACCGCGACAATATGAAATTTTGCCAGACGCAGTTTTATTTCATCGTCTGTAAAATCTACAGACGTAGTCTTTATCACGTCGTTGCCAACTTCTTTTGTGGGGTCGATGCCAGCTTTATATAATGCTATTTTCGCTGGATTTAAATCAAAGCCGATTACGTCGATCTTCCTAGCAAACGAGACAGCGATTGGCATTCCTACATATCCTAGACCAATAACAGATACTTTAGTTTTTTTGGATATAATCTGTTCGTAAATATTCATTAATGTCATCCTTGTACATTAAGATAAAAATCCGTTAGTTTGTTGGACAGAGCATGTATGTCAAAGTTTTTGTTTACGAAACATTCATAAGTATTGCTTCTTTCAATACTTAATGATTCGCAGATAGCACTGCACCATTCTTTGACATTACGAGAGAGAGAGAGTCTTCTTACTAGCCAGCCAATAATACATGCTTCTTCTGTTATGTTTGATGATATAACACAAGGTAATCCAGCAGCTTGTGCTTCAAGTAACGCGCCAGGTAATCCTTCGTAAATAGAAGGGAAGACAAAAACATCCGCAGCTTGTAGTAATTCAGGCACATCGTCTCTTGCGCCAAGAAAATAAACCTTATCTTCTATTCTGAGGAATTTACATTTTTCTTTTATACCATAGCTATCGCCGCCCCCAACCAATAGTAAGACAGAATCAGGGCGATATATTAAGAAACAACTAAAGACGTCTATTAAAAAATTATGATTTTTAGCTTCAACAAAATTACCAACATGTACCAGCACCGTCAAATTGCTTACTTTTAATTCATTTCTTTTTACAACTCTAATATTCTTATCAAATATATATTTAGCGCAATCTATGGCATTCGGCCATATCTTAACCTTTCCAGATTGGTATGCTTTATTACCGAATAACCATTTACCGGCGACGTCAGATACCGCAAAATAGTGCGTCGCATATTTCTTTACCGGTATCTTAATTACATTACGAATAATATTTTTTAATGTTACTTGCGTAGCAGCAGTCCTAGAATGTGCTATCCTCACAGGAACATTTGCGATTTTTGCACCTTTACAGAAAACCGCACACCACGCATCTTGGTGAGCATGAACTATTCTATATTCTGGGTGCTGCTTTAGAAAACCTGCAAAATAATAAGTGTATGTAAGCATATTTCTTACATTTAATGGCCTATTATAATAAACAGTCCCCCCAAGGCTGGATATCTCGTCATCAAAAACACCCTTTTCCATGGAATAAGAATATATATCAACCCTTACTTTTGAACTGTCAATTGTCCGCAAGATGTCCATAAGGCGACTTTCAAGCCCCCCCCGTGCCATGCTATGTACAATGGCTAACACCTTTACAGGAAGTTTTTTATTATCTCTTTGCATTTCAAGACTAGTTGTGTACATTGGAATATATTCCTTCCATTTGTGCCAAGACAAACTTTCTATCCCAAAATGTCATTCTTTCTTTTTGCGTTTGAGCGCCTTCGCCCATGATATTCAGCGCCTTATTTAGGCAATCTAACAGAGTATTTATATCCAAAGCTTTAAACAAATATCCGTTAACACCATCTTCGACTAAATCGACATTGCCCCTGATGTTAGAGCAGACTATAGGCAAACCGACTACCATGGCTTCCATTAAGGCAACCGGCAGCCCTTCTCTTAAAGAAGGAAATATGAAACAATCAGATGCTTTCAATAATTCAACAACGTCTGTACGAAAACCAAGGAGGCGTACCCTGGAATCCATCCCAAGGTCGGCAATCAGGTTGGTCAGACGTTTTTTTAAGCATCCTTCCCCGGCTATGACGTAATATATCTTTTCATTGTCTTTTATCCTGGACAACGCTCTTATCGCCACTTCGTGGTTTTTGTTTTTGTTCAGCTCACCAACAGATATAAAAAGAAAAGCATCTTCCGGGATGCCTAATTCACGGCGCTTTTTTACTTTGTCTACAACGGCAGATTGAATTTTTTTAATATCAATTCCCACGCCGGGGATATATTCAACTTTTGCCGCATGGAATTTCTTTGCGCGCGCATAGTCCTCTTTGTTTATCGTGATCAGCACGTCGGTATAACGAGAAAGGAATCTCTCTATTGGATAATAGACAATCCAGTTCAAAAGTGGTGCGCCTTTGTAGAAATGGAAGCCATGGGCAGTATAGATAACTTTCGTTTTCGTTATGTGTCCGGCGATCCTGCCACACAGGCCGCCAATCGGCGAATGGCAATGGATGAACTCGTAACGGTTAGTTTTCATTATTTCTAAAACCTGATGGAACGCCGTAGCATTCTTCCTAAGATTAAAGGCGTTTCTGGCAAAATCTATCTGATATGTTTTTACTTTCATTTCGCTCAGCGTTGTTTTGAGTTTTTGGATTTTTTCGTCAGAACAGGTGTTGCCAACCAGAAAATTGCAGGCAACTTCAACAGCAAATCCCATCTCTGTCAGTAGTTTTATGTTAGGAATGTTAAATTGGTCTATCATTGAGGCGACAGATGCCAATATGAGAACTTTAGCGGGCATTTCTCAACATCCTCGCAATTCCTGTTTGGAAATCCGTTACACTGTATCTTTCGCAGTCTGAAAGTTCTTTTGCGTATATTTTCGACCCAAACGCTTTGTTGAATAGCCTGCTACCTGAAAGCATTTTGCAGACAAAGACGGGAGCAGGCACAACAAAGGTTGTTTTGCCTTTTGTTCTTCTGTATTTTGCGATAACGTCTTTTGTCGCAACGTAATCCTCGTTTTGCGGGAAGAATATTCCGCCTCGGGCCTCGTCTATTGCCAGCCTCACGCATTCGGCGAAGTTGTCAATGTAGATCATGCTGCGTCTGTTTTCTATGTCGGGAAATAGAAAAGCATACTTCGCCAGTTTGAGCAGTTTGGGAAAGTTGCCTTTGCAGCCGGGGCCGTAGATTACCGGCGGGCGCATTATGGAGACGGTAAAGTTATCGTCAGCCATTGCCTGAATCGCCAGGTCGGCCTGTAGCTTACTGTCGCCGTAGAAATCCGCCGGAGCGGGTTTTGTGTCTTTGGTGATGATTTTCACTCGCCCCACAGGTTCATCCGCCCCATAGACGATCATTGAGCTCATAAAAATAAACTGTTTTACTCCATCGGATTTGGCCTTTTCGGCGGTCTGGACGGCGAGGTCGCGGTTTATTTTGTAATATAAGTCTTTTTTTGCCGGATCGGCGGAGACGTGCGCGATGCCCGCCACATGAAAGACGACGTCATATCCGGCGAAGGATTTTTCGCGCCATGAGCCGTCTATCATGTCGATGGTATCGACATGATATCTGTCGGGCCATTGGGAAAGCCAGTTCTCAAAGGACATGCCAACATAGCTATTTGCGCCGGTGATGAGGATCTTTTTCATGATTTGCGTTCCTCGCCGGTAAGCTTTTGCAGTGTTCCCGTACCGCCTTCGACGACGCCCTCTTTTTTCAGCACGCAGGCGATGGTGCCGAAGAAGCATTTGCAGTCGAAGGCAAAGCTCATCTTCTGGACATATTCACCGTCGTATTTGGCTTTGACCTCTATCGGCAGTTCGTCACGGCCGTTTATCTGCGCCCAGCCGGTGAGGCCGGGGCGGACGTCGTTGGCGCCGTATTTGTCGCGCTCCGCAATGAGGTCGTACTGGTTCCACAGCGCGGGACGCGGGCCGATGATAGACATTTGACCGACTAGTATATTTATTATTTGTGGCAATTCGTCTAAACTCGTTTTACGCAAAAATTTTCCTAGTTTTGTAATATAAGCGTCAGGATATGCCAACAAGTGTGTAGGCATATCTTTTGGCGTATCTGTTCTCATTGTGCGGAACTTATAGATATAAAAATACGTTTTATATCTGCCTATTCTTTTTTGTTTAAAGAATATCGGGCCAGGCGTATCAAGCTTTATCAGCAGGGCGATAGCAAACAATAGGGGAGAAAGCAATACCAGACCAACTAGCGACAGGATAATATCCGTCGCACGTTTTATCATGGTATATATATATTTGTCGTTACAATACATATGCATCGCACCTTAGCGCTTAAATTCTATTTCAGCCTTGTTTGGGTTTCCCAAAATTCCAGAAACATTATTTAATGCTACCCACATCAGAGCACCTTGAAAACTATCCTGTGTTTGCCTAGATATTGGCATTAACGTTTATATATTAGCACCACTATGATACTATCTGCAACTATTAAATTATGACGTTTAGCTTACCACTTATTTAACTTCTCATTTGTTCCGTAAAAATCAGAGCAATTAATAGAAAGCTAAACAACATGGCTGATACGATATATAATAAGACCATTTTTAAGTGTGTCTTCGTCACATTCACAAACATGTGAGAAAATCATTGGGGTCAGAAAAGTCAATAAGGCGCTCATAGCAGTTAATTTATAGTAACGCTGTGGCGGAATCCGTTTCTAACTTTTATTTGCTACCCTATTACTGGTCTTGTATAGAAGAAGTGATTTTATTAGAATGCCGGTTCTTTAAAGATTATCTACAAGCGTCAAATATCACCTGCCTCTGCCAATTAGCCGTTCCAATACCGATTTGCTTTGTTCAAGTCTTTTGACGCGGCGTTTTTTGGGCGCCAGTGGAGGGAACGACGCTTAACTCTTATCCAGGTGAAAGCGGAGAAGCTGGAACCCCTTAAGTAATATCGGATACCGTCCTTGAAGTGGGTAGTGGCGCTACCCACTTCGTCCCACTCGGTAATCTTAACCTTGTTGCAGCTATTGCTGCAAAAATATGAACATTGCGGATTCAAATGAGTTGCCGGCCGAGCGAAGTGATTCAATGGCAGCCAATCCATTGATCCCTTTTACACATGCCCGCAGCTCGCACATGGCATAAATCTCTTTGTTTTCGCAGTCGATCGTTGTAAACCCCCATCTATATGGGACATGATAAGGGAAGTTTAGAGGATTATGTCTGCTATTAACAGGTACGAGAGCTTTGGCGCTTACGTTTGTTGGTCACTTAGCGCTCATAAAAACTGAATAGAAAAAACAGGATAAAGTAGTTGTCGAGCTTTTATCTGCCAGCTAACGAATACCAATAATATTTGCCAATCATGCTTTAATCTCACAGAACGCAGGCATGGTCGCGATACGAAAGAAGGTGTATCCAAATATAAGCGATCGGCGAGCAAGTATTGTGAATCGTATAAAAAAGAGGCTATCACGGAGTTTATGTGTGATAACGCCTACCCCAAATAGCACAAATCGCGGCAAACAAACTTCTGCAATAAAAGCCTGTCTATGTTGCTTTGGCTGTGAAATATAATCAACGATATTCATTCATTTTCCATCAAACAACGCGCAAGCAAATTCTGTAAAACAAACCCAGTCTGATACAGGCTTTTTTATTGCTGTTCATTTTTTTCGCTCTTATCCGTCAAGCAACGCGCAAGCAAATTTATCTTTATCATTTCACTATTCGCCACAGTGTATGTCAGCGGCTCCGTCATTTTCGTTATTGTGAATGCCTGCTTTTCGCCGCCTTCAGGTATAATCAGGCAATCCTGCGCCGTCGTATGCATACGGTTGTCATGCTTTTTCCGCACAATCCGCGCCCTCTTGCGAAAAAAAATAATTCTCCGGCCCCGTGTTTATTCAGTATTACGCAGGTAGAGACTACAGTCTCTTTTTATCTCCGTCATGTTTTTTAAACCCAAGAGTTTTACGTTTCTATGCCTGATTCGTCAGCCGTTATTCGCTCCGGCCTCACAACCCAGCGCCAGTATTTTTGTCTTCAGTTCGTCTCCTGTGATCTGCCCTTGGGCGGCGTCGTTCAGGATTAGTTTTACCGTGGGCAAAATGCACGCCGCTTCCGGGATCAGTTTGCTTTTGAATATTTTTGCGTGGCTGGTGAGGTCCACGTGTCCGGGGTCGTAGAAGAGCTCTTCATAGAGCTTTTCTCCGGGGCGGATGCCGGTGTATTGTATCTGGATATCTTTATGCGGTTCGTAGCCATGCAAGCGGATAAGGGTCTCCGCCATTTCGGAGATGTTGACCGGTTCGCCCATGTCGAGGACGAAGAGCTCGCCGCCCTCTCCCATCGCGCCGGCCTGGAGCACAAGGCTGACGGCCTCTGGGATGAGCATGAAGTAGCGCTTCATCTGCGGGTGGGTGACGGTCAGGGGGCCGCCGGCGGCGATTTGGCGCTCAAACTTCGGCACGACGCTGCCGCGGCTGCCGAGGACGTTGCCGAAACGGACGGCCATGTATTTCGTTCCGGGATATTCCTGCTGTACGGAGAGCAGCAGCCGCTCGGCGGCGCGTTTGGTCGCTCCCATTACGCTTGTGGGGTGCACCGCCTTGTCGGTGGAGATCATCACAAAACGTTCTACGTGATGCTTTCCGGCGAGCGTGGCGATGTTCCACGTGCCAAAGGCGTTGACGCGCAGCGCCTCGCGCGGGTTGTCTTCCATCAGCGGCACATGTTTGTGTGCCCCTGCGTGAAAGACGACCTGCGGCGAAAATTTCTCAAATATCGCGCTCATCGTCGCCTCATCGGCGATATCGGCAATGATCGGCACCACCGGGATCGTGTTGCCCGCCTCGGCGAGTGATTCCATCAACAGGTAGATGGACTGTTCTCCGTGGCCGAGGGCGAGGAGCCGCGAAGGGCCGCGGGAGAGCACCTGGCGGCAGATCTCCGAGCCGATGGAGCCGCCCGCGCCGGTGACGAGCACCGTTTTGCCGCTGATCAGCGATTTGATGTTTTCGTCGTCAAGCTTGATCGGCTCGCGGCGGAGCAAGTCTTCAAGGTTTACGGAGCGAAGGCGGCTGACGCTCACCTGTCCGTCGGCTAAGGTTAGCAGGCTCGGAAGCACGCGTACCGTCACCTTTTCTTTATTAAGTATTTCGATATATTCCCTCATCTGGGCTCCGGTCGCAGACGGGATGGCGATCAGCACCGTGTCTACCACGTAGTTCTTGATCACATCCGAGATATTTCCTTTATTTCCCAGCACTTTCAGGGAAGCGACCTGCATCCCGTTCAGGGCCGGATCGTCGTCAATAAAGCCTACCGGTTCCATCGATGATTGGTTTCTCAGCAGGTCGCGCGCCATCAAGGCGCCGGCCTCCCCCGCACCGACTATCAGCGCTCTCTGGCTTACGGCAAAGTGGGGGCTGCGGCTAACCGCGGCAAGCCGCCACATGGCGCGTATTCCCGTGATAAACATGATGGCCAGAAGCGAGGAAATCAGGAGCGCGGAGCGCGGCACAATGATCATGCGGGCAAAGTAATTGATGACCACAAACATAAGGACCCCCAGCCCGTACCAACTGGTAAGTCTGGCATATTCCTCAACGCTGGCTCTGGTCCAGACGACGGTATAGGTCTTGCCCAACAACAGGGCGGAAATAATGACAGAGGTAAAGAACAGCGCGGTGGATATAAAATCGGTAAGATCCTCCGCTCTCAAAAAGTAAGAGAAGCGCATGGAATAGCCGACGAAAACCGCAAGAATAATGCAAAATACGTCAACCGCCAGCACGCGTCTGTTGCGCATACCAAACCATAATACTATTGAGAGTATTTTCCGGTACAACGTCGCCGCCGCCATTTTTAGTTTTGTCCTTATCTATAGCTTTATGATTTCTTACAGCCTAGAAGCGCCCGCAGGCGGGCCTTCTTTTCCGCGGTCACGGCATCCTCGCCGGCGGATACCCAAAAATGCCGTACAAAGGCAAGTGTGATTGCGCAGAAAAGTCCAAGAAGCGCGGAGAGCACCACGATTTTACCCCGTCCCTGCGACGCTTTTTCGTCGGGTAGCGAGGCGGGTGAGATCAGCTGGATCACCATCGGATTCTTATTTTTTATCTTTTGGTTTTCGTCGTACTGGGTCAGCATTGTATACAGCTCCAGCATCGAGGCGATTTTTGATGTGTCGCTTGCGTTGGCGGCGTCTTTTTCCATCTTGCTGAACTTTTCACGCATCGTTTTTTCAAGATAGGCCTCTTTGTTGTCCACTGTCGCCGTGATCCCCATTTCTTCCAGCATGGCGACCGTCTTGCCGTATATGAAGTTGGCCCGTTTCTTTGCCTCTTCCGGCTGGGGAGCGTCTACCTTAAGCGTGATGACGCCGTTCTTGTCGACGTCGACCTTTATCTCTTTTTCCAGATCTTTTCTTGCGGTCACGCGCGACTGCGACCCGCCGTCCTTCGTCTTCATCAGGCCGAATTCATCGACGACGGCGTCAAGCGTGGCGTTGCTCATGATCACGCCGCCGACGATGTTGCCGGGCATCTGTACGGAGAAGTCGCCCTTATCCAAAACGACGGACGTCAGCGGCATCATCTGGACTTCGCTGCTGTATTTCGGCTCCGTAAAAAAGAGCGCGTAGAGAAGCCCCGCCAAGGTAAACAGGATCGCCGTCGAGAGTATGAGTTTTTTCTGCTCCGCAAGGACTATAAGTATGTCCAGAATGGACATTTCATCGCCGCAATTATCAGGGAACAGCTCCTGTCCGTCAGAATAGTTTCCCATGTTTTACCTCCGCAAGAATGATATTTACTGGTGTGTTCCAATACCAGAGGAACCTACGCTATATTATGGTAAAGGATACAACTTATGTATTGTAGCACACCATCCGTGGATATTGTAGCTTAGATCGTTTAATTTCACCGTAAATTAATGTGCCGTCCTGAGCAAAAACACCTCAAGACGGCTGGTTATTTATCTGACTGTCTGACGGCCAGGAAACCGGAATCGTTGTTTTTCGCGCCGTCCTAATGGTTCCCCATCATCCAGCCGGCGCTCAGGGTCCGTTTCGCGCGCCCGCTCCGCGCTAGAATGATTCAGGGCAAATGGGCTCTCGTATCCGCCCGCGCGTTACCCCAGATAGGCCAGCAGCGCGCCTCCGGCGAGCACGGAGCCGATCTGCCCCGCGACGTTCGCGCCGACGGCGTGCATCAGCAGGTGGTTGGTCGGGTCCGCCTTTTGTCCCAGCCGCTGGATGGTGCGCGCGGACATCGGGAAGGCGGATATCCCCGCCGCGCCGATCATCGGGTTGATGCGCTGCGCTTTCGGCAGGAAGAGGTTCAGCAGCTTCGCGGTGAGCACGCCGCCGGCGGTGTCAAGCACGAAGGCGACGAGTCCCATCGCGATTATCACGAGGGTGTTCATATTTACGAACTTCTCGCCCGTCATCGTAGCGGCGATCGAGAAGCCCAGCAGTATCGTCACGATATTGGCAAGTTCGTTCTGCGCGGCGTTTGAGAGGCGGTCCGTCACGCCGCTGACGCGCAGCAGGTTGCCGAACATGACGAAGCCAAGCAGCGACACGGAGGCGGGCGCGATGATGCCGCCTATTATCGTGATGAATATCGGAAAGAGGACGAGCGTCCGGTGCGATACGGGCCTGTCCGCATAGGGCATTTTCATGCGGCGTTCGCTCTGCGTCGTGAGGGCCATGATGACCGGCGGCTGGATAAGCGGCACCAGGGCCATGTAAGTATAGGCGGCCACCGATATCGGCCCCAGCAGGTTCGGCGCGAAGCGCGTCGAGACGTATATCGAGGTCGGCCCGTCGGCGGCGCCGATGATGCCGATCGAGGCGGCTTCGTATACGTTATAGCCGAAGAAAAGCGCAAGTCCCATCGTGAGGAAGATCCCCATCTGGGCGGTAAGGCCGAAGAGGAACACCTTCGGATTGGCAAGCAGCGGCGTAAAGTCACACATCGCGCCGACGGCGATCAATATCAACAGCGGCAGGATTTCGCTTGCGATCCCGAGCTTGAAAAACATTGAGAGCGCCCCCTCGATCAGCTTGCCGCCCGCCATCTGGTCCAGCGCGGAAGAGAGGGGAAGGTTTACGAGTATCGTGCCAAAGCCCATCGGCAGAAGCAGGTTCGGCTCGAACTCTTTTATGACCGCGAGATAGATCAGCAACCCTCCTACGCCCATCATCACTACGCTCTGCCACGTTACCGCCTCAAATGTGTGGATAAAAAAATCCATTCTCCGCTCACATCTCCTTGATCAACTTTTTTGTAACGCACACTATATCATAAAAACGGCAAAAGTGAGCCGTCCATCTCACGCACTATGTAAAAAAATCATGTACAATAGGCTAGGTGTACAGGGAGGGTCTGCCGATGCCGTTATGGGGTTTTCTGCTCAGTTTTCTTGCCGCCGCGATGTGGGCCGCGTCACCCATCATGGTCAATCATGGCATTGCAATATCGAAATGTTCAATACATGAGGTAAACCCCTTCCGGGCCGTCACCTTTTTTATCGCCTCGCTCGCCATCGCGCTGATATATACCGGCGGAAAGATAACCTTCGTTGCCTCGCCGCTCGTCTATTTCTACCTTTTCGCCGGCGTCTCGGCCGGCTACCTGTTCGGAGACCTCTTCTACTTCATCGCCATCCGTGAGATCGGCGTCAGCCTCGCCGTGCCGGTGGCAAACGGTTATCCCATTCTGGTGGTCTTCACTTCCTGGCTGCTGCTCGGCGAGCCGGTGACGCTGAAGCTCCTGTGGGGCGTCGCCGTCGTCGTTTCCGGCATCCTACTGCTGCGCTTCGGCGGTGAGAAGACTAAAGAGACAAATGACGCCGCGCGCTTAATCCGCGATAAACGCCGGCTGATGAAGGGCTTCGTTTTCGCTATCGCCGCAGGGTGTTTGTGGGCGATCTCGTCGCCGCTGACAAAGCTCGCGATCATCGCCTCCGGCCTCAGCGCGGTCGAAATAACCTTCTACCGTTCCTTCGCCTTTCTCGTCATCTCCGTCGCCGCGCGCTTAGTCATCGTAAAATACCGCCCCGCCGTGACGATTCCTCTGCGGCGGGTATCCTCCGCCGCGGCGCTTTACTTCGTGGGAGCCGCCTTTATCGGCCTCTGCCTCGGCTCCATCGCCTACGCCGCCTGTCTCGCGGCGATGCCGGTGGCGATCGTCACGGCGATCACGGCGACCAGCCCGCTCATCGCCGCGCTCTTCGGCCATTTCGCCCTCAAGGAGCGGCTGATGAAACTGCAGTGGACGGGAATCGCCTTTATCATCGCGGGCTCCGTCATCGTGGGGATTTAGGCGATGACCTTTCCAAACGCGCTGAGGGCGCTTAATTACCGAAATTACAGATTATTCTTCGCGGCGCAGACCATCTCCATGACCGGCTTGTGGATGCACCGCGTGGCCGTCGGCTGGCTCGTCTTCCGCCTCACGGATTCCAACAGCGCCCTTGGCCTGATGGATTTTGTCGCCTCGCTGCCGATATGCCTGCTCTCACCCCTCGCAGGGGCGGTGATAGAGCGGCTGGACCTGCGGAAGACCCTCTTCTACCTGCAGGCCGGGTGTATGTGCATCGCCTTCACGCTCGCGTTTTTCACGCTTACGGAGCTGATAACCTTCCGCCTTGTGATCATTCTGGCCGTTTCGCGTGGAATGATCGACGCCTTTGAGCTGCCGACGCGCTATTCCCTCGTCTCCTACATGGTGGAGAGCAAGGACGACGTCGCAAACGCCGTCGCGCTCAATTCAACGCTCTTCAACACCGCGCGCATGATCGGGCCAACCGTCGGCGGCTTCGTCATCCACGCCTTCGGCGAGAGCTTCTGCTTCTTCTCCAACGGCTTCTGCTACCTGTCGACGCTCGGGGCGCTGCGCATGATGCGGATGAAAAAGCCGCCCATCGGCAAGACCGGCGGCAAGAGCCACCCGCTGCGCGACACCTGGGAAGGGATAAAAATGGCGCGCCGCTTCGCCCCCTACCGTTATTTCCTCACGCTGATCACGATCACGGGATTCTTCTCCTTCCCCTCGATCATTCTCATGCCGGCGATGGCCAAGAGCATCCTGCACGGCAGCTCAAAGACCCTCGGCCTGCTGCTGATGGGAGTTGCCGTCGGCGCGCTCGCGGGCTCTCTTTTGATGGCCTCGCGCAAGACCACCGCCGATTATTCGTGGTGGTGCACGCGCACCTGCCTCGGCTTCGGGGTCTCGGTGATGCTCTTCTCGCTGTCGCGCAGCATCCCGCTCGGCATCGTCCTCGCCGCTCCCGTCGGTTTCTGCATGGTCACCTGCACCATCGCCTGCAATACCCTGATGCAGACGATGAGCAGCGACACCAGCCGCAGCCGCATCATGGCGCTCTACACGCTCGCCATCGTCGGCATCCCGCCGTTCGGCAGCCTGCTCTCCGGCAAGCTCGGCGACATCGTCGGCACCGCCTGGGCGCTCTTCATCTGCGGGGGATTCTGCGCCGCTTTCGCCTATTACTTCATGAAAAAAATTGATAAGGTAAACTACCAAATACTGCGTGCGCTGAAGCGCGAGGGGGCACTATGAGTTCTAATTCTTCAAATTACCGGTCGGTCCTGATGGCCGACATGGCGCTTGTTCTGGTCGCGTTCATCTGGGGCGCGGGAATCCCGCTCTCTGCGGTGCTCGCGCGCGGCCTGACGCCTCTTTGGGCCGTGGCGCTGCGGATGCTGCTCGCCGCCTTTTTCCTTATATTGATGTTCCCGAAGACGATATTGACCGCAACCAGGCGCGACTGGCAGGTGTCCTTTATTCAGACGGCGATCCTCGCCTGCGTCTTCGTCTCGCTCACCTTCGGCCTCGTCTACAGCACGGCGAGCAAACAGGCGTTCATCGGCGGCCTGAACGTCATCTTAGTGCCGATCTTCGTCTGGATACTCTACCGGGTGCGTCCCTCGGGGTGGCTCTTCGCGGGCGCGGGCGTCACAACGGTCGGGCTCCTTGTCATGGGCTTCACGCCGGGCATGGAATTCAACTTTGGAGACTTGCTCTCCTTCATCATGGCGATATTCTACGCGGCCCAAGTGCTCGGCGCCGACTACTGCGTCAGGAGGGTCGAGCCGACACGCCTCGTCGCGCTGCACATCATCATGCTCTCAGTAATCCTCGCTGCGCTGGCGCTGATCTTCGAGCCGGTTCCCAATCCGCTGACTTTCAGCCCCAAGATCTGGGGCTCGCTGCTCTGCGTCTCGCTCTGCAACACCATCCTCTGCTTTATCATCCAGTTCCGCGCCCAGAAAAAGACCAGCGCGACCCACGCGGCGGTCATCTTCTCTCTGGAAGGCCTCTTCGGCTACATCCTCGCGGTGGCCAGCGGCCAGGACCCCTTCCACCTCCAGGGCGCCGCAGGCGGCCTCCTCGTCATCACCGGCATGCTCATCACCGAACTGGAAGGATTGATAAAGGCCAAGACCGCCCCCTCAAAGGCAAAGTAAAATTTACCTTTTCCCCGCAATAAGCGGCGATTTATCTTCGATTGACTAAAGGATAAATTGAGGTTTGGCGCGCTAGTTACCAAAAACAATCTGCTGTCAATTAGGCGGTTTCTGCTTAGATTTTGATCTTGGCTCCCTCGCTGAGGGAGCTCCCCGCAAAGCGGGGTGAGGGAGAGTTGACCTTGGTTTTATGCTTTTCTCTTCTTTAAGTTATGAAAACCTTTAGGTCAACGTCAAAACTTCCTCCGACCCGGCGAAAACCCGTCGCCGGCCCACCTCTGATGTAACTACCAGCCGAGTGATGAAAAAACTAAGTTCGGCGACGAAAATCAAAGATTTTCTGCCTCACTTATCGCACAAATCAGAAAAACACTGATTTGGCTCTCTGGCCGCCTCACGAGGGAGCCTTTAAAGGCGCAAACCAAAATCGTTGAATACCGGCAGCTTGTTTTTTGTCACTAGTACGCTAAACTCCAATTTATCCTTTACCCCATCGAAGATAAATCGCCTTTACGCTTTCGCCTGATAGCAGGAAAATCGGCGCGAAGAAGTGCCGTAGGCTAAATAAGTCGGTCCCTGAGTACCGGAGCCGTATTTTTCATACGGCGAGGACACTCAGGGACCGACTTATGACGCATACGGTGCTTATTCGCGCCGATTTTTATAAACGCCGATTTACCCGATTTAACTAGCCGAAGAGAGAGGCCCAGTACGCAAAATAATCGGTGGCGATCGCCGCTCCCGCTGCGATCAAGATCACGCCCGAGACCCGTTTGATGACCTTGCCGTTCCGGCGCAGCCACTGGAATATTCCCTTGATCCGCGTAAAGAAGAACGCGGCCAGAATGTAGGGAATCCCAAGTCCCATCGAGAACACGAAGAGGTAAAATATCCCCTCTCCCACCGTTTTGCCGTTGCCGGCAAGCATCAGCGCCGAGCCGAGAAAGGGGCCGAGGCAGGGCGTCCAGCCGAGCGAAAAGGCCCCGCCGAAGAGCAGCGCGCCAAGAAAGCCTCTTTGGCGCACCTTAACGTCAAGCTTTTTCTCAACGTCAAGGAAGCCGATGTTGAAGACGCCGAGGAAGTGCAGACCGAAGATCATGATCACGATGCCGCTCACACGCTGCAGCAGCAGACGGTGGTCGTTCAGCAGCGCGCCGAGCGAGGTCGCCGTCGCTCCCATCGCCATAAAGACGAGGGTGAAGCCGGCGACGAAACCGACGGTATTCACGACGCTCGCGCGCTTGCCGTTCTCCGTCTCCGCCGCGAGGTACATCAGATACACGGGGAGCATCGGCAGCATACAGGGCGAAATGAAGGCCAGGAATCCCTCCAAAAAGAGGAGGGGAAGCTCGCCCGCCATGCTATTTTCCCGCCTCGCCCACCAACTTCATGACGGCGGCCTTGGTGGTGCCGCCCTGTATCTGTCCCGTAAGTTTGCCTTCCCGGTTGATGATGAAGGTGCTGGGGATGTAGCGGATGCCGAAGTACTCCGCGAGCTCTTGATCGCTGTCGAGCAGCACGGTCATCGTATAGCCGGTCTCCTTCATGAACTTTTCGACCTTGGACTTCGTCTCGCGGCGGCCATCCGTCATATTTACGGCAAGCAGTACAGCGTCGCCGGATTTCTTGAGTTCTTTGTTCATCTCGTCAAACTCCGGCATCTCGTTGCGGCAGGGCGGGCACCAGGTAGCCCAGAAATTAAGCACGACGACCTTGCCCTTGAACTGGTCAAGAGAGACGCTCTTGCCGGAAAGGTCCTTCAGCGTAAAATTCTTTACCTGGGCGCCGTTGCCGAGGGCAAAGGCCGAGGAGGCAAACGCCGCGCTCACCAAAAGCGCTAAGATCAACAGCATCATTTTTTTGTACATACGCAATCATCTCCGTTTCATTTTTTCAATGCCGCCATTATATACTATATATGTAATTTTTTAAAGTACAGATATTATATCGTCTAAATTGTTTTATCTATCTTTAGCTTATTGACATTATAGTACAGAAAATGTTAAATTATTAAAACTTATTTTGCTTTCATATCATCCGTTGGGGGGAATAGTTTTGCCGTTTTACAAAATCAAATCTAAGTCACGCTCCTGGGATGGCGAGCCGGTCGGAATTCTAATTTTGGACGCGGCCTATCCCTGTGTGCCCGGAAATGTCGGCAACGCCACGACATTCCCATTTCCCGTGCGCTATCACGAGGTGCGCGGCGCTTCGATCGACCGTCTGCTGAATCAGCGCGATCCGGCGCTGCTTTCTCCGTTCATCGAAGGGGCCCGGAAGCTCGAGGCCGAGGGCGTGCGCGCGATCACGGGCGCCTGCGGCTTTATGGCCCTTTTTCAGCAGGATATCGCCGACGCCGTTGACGTTCCCGTGTTCATGTCCAGTATGCTGCAGGTACCTTTCATTGTGCGCACTCTCAAGCGGGGCAAAAAGGTGGGCATCATCTCCGCGAACGCTTCCGCCATGACGCCGCGGCATCTGCTGAACGTCGGCATCACTCCCGAGATGCCCGTCGTCCTCTACGGCATGGAGGACAAGGACGAGTTCCGTTCCTCCGTCCTCGAGGAGAAGGGCACGATGGATACGGACGTCATCGAGCGCGAGATCCTCGAAGTCTGCGACCGGATGCTTGCCGAAAACCCCGAGGTCGCCGCGATCCAGCTGGAGTGCAGCGACCTGCCGCCCTTCGCCGCCGCCGTCCACCGCCACACGGGCCTGCCGGTCTTCGATTTCATCACGATGATACGCCATTTTGAAAGCGCGCTGAATCCGACAGAATACGCAGGGCGGCGGTACGGAATGTAGGAAAAATACGAACCGCCCCTAACAGGGGCGGTTTTTCGATGTGTGGTTTTATTGCCTCCCTGCCGTTTCGCGGCGGGGTTTAGTTTTGTTTGTCCGCCGCCGCCGAACAGCCCTTGCCGAGGAAGATCATGCTCATGCCGCCGAAGATGAAGTCCACGCCGAGGACGACGCCGATCATCGCGATGCCGGTGACCATATTCTGCCACATGAGCCAGGCGAGGACGAGGCTGAGAACCCCGGACACCAGCGTCCAGACCGCGCCGTCAATATGGCGGATGTTCCAGTACTGGATGATCTTCGTCACGCCGTCGACAAGGAAGTAGGCCGAGAGAAGTATCGAGAGCGTCAG
This sequence comes from Synergistota bacterium, assembly GCA_023450745.1. GTDB lineage: Bacteria > Synergistota > Synergistia > Synergistales > Synergistaceae > Cloacibacillus. The sequence goes on along the minus strand of JAEXGR010000006.1, from coordinate 9,044 downwards.
TACTCCCGCAAGCGGTTTCGTAATGAAGAGGAAGCCCGCGACGAAGGCGCAGAGCGAACTGAATACCTCCCACCAGCCGCCCGTCTTGTCCTTGAACGCTTTATAGGCGCCGTAGGCTTGGGCGCATCCCGCCACCACCAGCAGCCAGCCGACGAGCATCTCGATCGCGAAGGAGGCCGCAAGCGGCATCCAGAGGGCGATAAAGCCCGTGAAGAGCATCAGCGCCCCCGTCCAGTAAAACCTCGTCTTATTTTTTAATAGATCGTCTTTCGTCATTTTTTCTGAAATAAGCATCTTGTTTCATCCACCTTTATCTTCTGATTTCAATTATTCATTTACCCATTCCGACATCTCTTTAAAACGATAGGCGACCGCCCAAAAGACCGCGGAGAGCCCCAATATTATGATGACCATAAGCGTGCACATCTTATTCACTCCCTGCCGGTATCTTCGCACCGCCTCGCTTCCTTCGCATTAATAATGTTAGTTTATGGCGGTAAAAAGAAGCACAGCAGTATTGCCGCATTCACGCTAGGTAGTTTTAATTATGATAAGCTTACAGCGGATAAAGAAAACTTTTATTCTGTTAGTGTTCCATAAATATCAATTTTATAACATGTTTTATCAATAACGGACTTAATTTATTAAGAGGACGTTCAGGCGTATTCCCCCGTCGGGTAAAGCCTCGCGCGCTCTTCGCCGCGCAGGACGCGCAGCGCGCCCGCGGCGAGCGACTCCAGCTCGTTTTCGCCGGGGAGCACGATGATGTCGCCGAGAAATTTTATCTTTCTGCCGACTCGTTCCACCAGCTCGCGCGAGTGCGCCATGCCGCCGGTGAGAATCACCGCGTCGAGCTCGCCGTCGAGCGCCGCCGCAAGCTCGCCGATCCCCTTCGCGATCTGGTAGATGTAGGCGTCGAGTATCAGCTTCGCGTGCGGCTCCGCCTCCGCCATCTTAAAGACCTCGCGCAGGTCGCGCGTCCCGAGGTAAGAGACCAGCCCCCAGCCTGAGAGCAGCTTCCGGCGCAGCTCCTCGCGCGTGTACTTTCCGCTGAAGCACAACTCAATCACCGCGTCCACCGGCAGGCCGCCGGCGCGCTCCGCGGAAAAGGGGCCGTCGGCCTTCGCGCCGACGACGTCGACGATTCGCCCCCGCTCGTGCGCCCCGATCGTCACGCCAGTGCCGAGGTGGGCAATGACGAAGCGGCACTCCTCATAGCGCCGGCCGCGCGCCGCCGCGGCCTTCCGCCCCATCGCCCTCTGGTTCAGCGCGTGCACGAGGCTGCCGCGCTCGATCTCGGGGGCTCCGGAGATGCGGGCGACATCCGAGAGCTCGTCGACCGACACTGGGTCGACGATATAGGCGGGAGCCCCCGCAGGACGGGCGAAACGCTCGGCGATGAAGGCCCCGAGGTTCGCGGCGTGCTCGCCGCGCGGCGCCGCCGTCAAGTAGGCGGTCATCGCCTCGTTTACGATATAGGTGCCGGCGGGCGCCGGCGCGAGCAGCCCCCCGCGCCCTACGACCGCGTCAAAAGAATCCGGCGCGCAGCCGGCCTCGGAGAGCGCCGCCGCGATCAGCGCGCAGCGCATATCGAGCTGGTCGAGCACGGAGGCAAAGGCCGTACGCTGAGCATCCGCAAGCGCGATACTTTTCTCAAAAAGCGGGCGTTCATCCTCAAAGACCGCGATTTTCGTCGACGTCGAGCCGGGGTTTACCGCCAGTATCCTCACGCCGCTACCTCCCTCCCGCCACCAGGCAGGAGAGCACGATTCCGTAGAACTTCGTCTCCGGGTCGTCGGTGCGCGAAACGAGCACGATGGGCACCTTCGCGCCGAGCACGACGCCGCCGAACTTCGCCTTGCAGTAATGCACGAGCGTCTTGCAATGTACGTTGCCGCACTCAAGATTCGGCACGAGCGTGAGGTCCACCTTGCCGGCGATCACGCTGTTGATTCCCTTGTGCTCCGCGGCCTCCCTCGAGGCCACGACGTCTATCGCCATCGGCCCCTCGACCGTACAGGTGCAGGGCAGCTCGTCAAACTCTCCCTCGCGCCAGGCGGCGACGAGGGCGGCGGCGTCCACGGTCGACGGTATATGGGGGTCCACCCGCTCGTTGGCCGCGATACAGGCGACGTTGACGTGCTCGTAGCCAAGGGCGTTAATGGCCTTCAGCGCATTTCTCAGGAGATGCTTTTTTTGGTCCAGCGTCGGCGCGACCAGGAAGGCGCTGTCGGTGCAGAAGGAGAGGTGACGCTCGCCGGGAATCTCCATCACCGCGAGATGGCTTACGAGATGCCCCGTGCGCAGCCCCTGCTCGCGGTCAAGCACGGCGCGCATGAAGTCGGAGGTGTTGACGAGCCCCTTCATGAGGGCGTCGCCGCCGCCGTCGCGGACGAGCGAGATCGCCTTTTTCACCGCCTCCACAGGCGAGCCGGCGTGGACAATCTCGGACTTTTCCGTAATGCCAAGCTCCGCGGCAAGCGGAGCGATGACGCCCTCGTCGCCGGTGAATACCGCGTGTCCGAGCCCCTTGTCAAAGGCCAGCTTCACCGCCTCGATCGTCTCCCGGTCCGCCGCCGCGGCGACCAGGCTGCTGCCGCTGAGGCAGCCGCAATTGCTTATCATTTCGTCAAAGGTCTTATACATCGATATTCCTCCCCGTCCGTTTAAAGGATTCCCTTCAAATATGAGACATTATAAAAATACGGGAACGATAAATCCGCCGAATATTTGGCATATTCAACTAAGTAAATTATACTATAATTAGCGTGAAGCATTTAGGTTTGGGAGATTTTTTAAAGTGAAGACAAGCGATACGAAAAGCGCTTGGCGCGGCGGACGGTTTTGCCGCGCACTGTCATTTATTGCGGGAAAAGAAAGGAATTATCGGCGTTAATGAATATTTTTAAAAAAGCAAGGTTCATCCTGAAGCGAAACGGCCCCGTGGACCTCGGCAGCGGCCCGGTCCTCGGCTCGCTCGTGCGCCTGTCGGTACCCTCCATCGCGATGGTGCTCTTCCACACGCTCTTCAACCTTGTGGATACGATATTTATCTCCTGGCTCGGAGAGAGCCACATGGTCGCGATCTCTTACACCTTCCCCGTGCAGATCGGCGTCTGGGCGGTGCTTGAGGGCGTCGGCAACGGCGTTACGGCGCTTGTGGGGCGCAGGCTCGGCGAGGGAGAGCGCGAGCGCGCGCAAAAGACGGCGACGGCGGGGCTGGCCTTCGCCTACATTCTCTGCCTGCTCTGGATACCCTTCTTATTCCCCGGCCCCTCAAACGCCTTCTTCCGGATGCTGGGCGCGACGGACCCCGTCACGCTGCGCCAGGCGTGGCTCTATAACATGTGGATACCGCCGACCATCGTACTCATCAGCTTTTCGTATGTCGCAAACTCCATCTTCCGCTGTCAGGGCAACACGATGGTGCCGCTTTACTTCTTCCTGATCGCCAACGGGCTGAACTTCGTGCTTGACCCGCTGTTCATCTTCACCTTCGGCTGGGGCATGACCGGCGCGGCGGCGGCTACCTTCCTCGGCCGTTTCGCCGGCACTTTCTATCTAATAAAGAAATTACGCGAAGCAAGCGAGATCAAGCTTGACTTTTTCACGCGCCCGCGGCGCGGGATGCTGAAAACCTGGGGCGGCATCACGGCGATCGGACTGCCCGTGACCCTCACCACCGGCAGCGTCGCCTTCGGCATGGGCACCGTCAACAGAATCCTCTCCACCACCTACGGCAACATCGCCGTCGCAGGCTGGATGGTCGGACTGCGCATCGAGGACATCGCCTTCAACACGCTGATGGGGATAAACGACGCGCTCGTCCCCTTTCTCGCCTTTAACTACGGCCGGCGCAACCTCGAGCGTATGAGGCGCGGCATCAGCTCCTCGTTCATCATCAGCGGCGTCATCACCGTGACGATCGGCCTCGCGATCGCCTTCGTCCCCCACCCGATAATCAGCCTCTTCCGCCCCTCGGAGGAGGTCGCGGCCGTCGCGATCCAGGCGATTCGCATCACCATCGCGGGCTACCCGATGGTGATCTACAGCGTGCTCTATAACGCGCTCTTTATCGCCACCGGATATTCAGCCTACGGACTCGTCATCCAGGTCTGCCGCAGCATGCTGCTGCGCGTGCCGGCGGTCTGGCTGCTCGCCGGCGCGGTCTCGATAGACTGGGTCTGGCTCTTCCAGCCGATCTCCTTCACCGGCGCGGCGGCGCTGACTTGGCTCTTCTCCTGGATACTGCTGAAAAAGCTGCGCCGGACGACGGATGCGGCCGCGCTGGATAAAAGTATCTCCGCCAGGTGAGCGGGCGGGGACAGTTTTTCAGGCGGCCCGCCCGGCGCAAATCTCCGCAAAACCTTGACATATCCGGCCGTAGGGGCTATAAATATTCGCGGAAGAAGGGGGAGAGCCCTCTTCGGGTTTAGGTGAGCGGAGTTACAGAGAGACAATAGATAAGCGAAGACAAGTTTATTGACTGTGTGATTACATTCAAGGCTTTGTCGTTTGCGCGGCGAGGCCTTTTTTTATTGACCGGTATTTTTTAAATATACGTGTGGGGGAAAGATCAATGGCTGTAAAGGTCTGCATGGGAAACGAAGCGATCGCGCTCGGAGCGCTGGCCGCGGGAGTGAAGGTCGCGGCGGGATATCCGGGAACGCCGTCGACGGAGATCATCGAGACGCTCGCCGCCGTCCATCATCCAGAGGTAAAGGTACAGTGGTCGACAAACGAAAAGGTGGCCCTCGAGGTGGCGGCGGGCGCGGCCTACGCCGGCGCGCGCACACTCTGCACGATGAAGCAGGTGGGGCTCAACGTCGCCTCCGACCCGCTGATGAGCCTCGCCTATATCGGCATCAAAGGCGGCATGGTGATCGCCGTTGCCGACGACCCCGGCCCCTGGTCCTCACAGACGGAGCAGGACACACGCGGCTTTGCGAAGCACGCGAACCTGCCGGTCTTCGACCCCTCGTCGCCCGAAGAGGCCTACGAGATGGTGCAGGCGGCCTACGAACTTTCCGAGGCCTTCGCGCTGCCCGTCTTCCTGCGCCCGACGACGCGCGTCTGCCACGCGAGCGCCGACGTCGAGCTGCGCGACGAGATAAAAATCAAAGAAGCCGAAGGGTTCGTCAAACGTCCCGAGTGGTGTATCTTCCCCGCGCTCTCCTACCGGCGTCACGGCGAGCTCGAGGAAAAGCAGAACGAGCTGGCCCGCGTTTTTGATACGATGCCCTTCAACCGCGTCGAAAGCGGCGCGGGCGCCTCGCGTTTCGGCGTCGCCGTCTCCGGCGTATCCTACCTCTACGTGAAAGAGGTCGCGGGCGAGCTGGGGCTCGACGTGACTATTTACAAGGTAGGCACCCCCTACCCGCTGCCGGACGAGACGACGCGGGAATTCCTCGCCTCCGTCGATTCGGCGCTCGTCATCGAAGAGCTGGACCCCGTCGTCGAGGAGCAGCTCCTCATCGCGGCGAACGGCAAAGTCCCCGTGCTCGGCAAGCGCAGCGGACACCTGCCCTGGAACGGCGAATATTCATACGAACTCATAAAGAAAGTCCTGCTGAAATACCTCGGCCTGGCAGACGAAGAGGCCGCGGCCGAAGAACTGCCGCCGCTTCCCGTGCGCCCGCCCGTGCTCTGCGCCGGCTGCCCGCACCGCGCCTCCTTCTACGAGGCGAAGGTAGCGACGAAGGACTGCGCCAAGGCCATCTACTGCGGCGACATCGGCTGCTACACGCTCGGCAACGCCGCCCCGCTCAACATGGTGGACACCTGCCTCTGCATGGGGGCGGGCATCACCATCGCGCAGGGGCTCGCGCTCGCGGAGCCGGGCGCGAAGTGCCTCGCCTTCATCGGCGACTCGACCTTCTTCCACACCGGCATCCCCGGAATCATCAACGCCGTCTATCAGGGGACGGACATCACGGTGATCGTGCTGGACAACCGCACCACGGCGATGACGGGACACCAGCCGCACCCCGGCACCGGCAAGCGCGCGCTCGGCGACGACGCCCCCGCCCTCGATATCGAAACGATCTTGCGCGGCTGCGGCGTGCGTCATATCGCAAGCGTCAATCCCTTTGATTATGAGAACGCCGTGGCGGCGATGAAAGAGGCGGTCGCCTTCCCCGGCCCCTCCGCGGTGATCGCGCGGGCGCCCTGCATCGCGCAGATTAAGAAACCCGCGACGGCCCATTTCGTCGATGAAAAATGTATCAAATGCGGCCGGTGCGTCCGCGAGATAGGATGCCCCGCGATCACCCCCGACGAGTCTGGCCGCGCCGTCATCAACAGCTCGCTCTGCACGGACTGCGCCCTTTGCGCCAACGTCTGCCCCGTTCAGGCGATAAAAAGAGGTGAGATCAATGGTTAAGAGCATCGTAATCGCCGGCGTCGGCGGCCAGGGAACGCTGCTGGCCTCAAAGATCTTAGCCGCGGCGGCGGGAGCCAGAGGGCTCTTCGTCCGCACATCGGAGACGATCGGCATGGCGCAGCGCGGCGGCTCGGTCTCGAGCCACCTCCGCATTGACGCGCGCGAGGTATCGCCGATCATCCCCGGCGCTCACGGAGACATCCTGCTCGGCTTCGAGCTCGCGGAGGCGGCGCGCATGATCCCCAAGCTGAAGGCGGGGGCGCAGTGCGTCGTCAACACCGACCGCATCATCCCGACGAACGTCGCGTTAGGCAAGGGCGTCTACCGCGGAGAGGAATACCTCGCGCTGCTCAAAAAAAAGTACCCCGACGCGGTATTCACCGAAGGCGCGCCGCTCGCGCTCGCGGCGGGAGACATCCGCACGCTTAATATCGTAATCCTCGGCGCGGCGGTGGGAGCGAAGATGCTCCCCTTTTCCGAAGAAGAAATCCGCGCGGCCGTCAAGTCCTGCGTAAGACCGAAGCTGCTCGCAATGAACGAAAAGGCCTTCGCCCTCGGGCTCGAAGCGGCGAAGAAACGATGGTGAGCCTCCGATAAACAAGACAAGCGGATAATTTCTGACAGAAAATAAATCAGCCAAGAGGTATTTTTAGACGAGATCAGACAGGAGAGAACAAAAATTATGAATGAACTTACGATCATGAGTCAGTGTTTCGCCCAGGTCCGCCGCGCGGCAAAGGCCAGCCCGATGTACCGGAAAAAGTTCGCGGGGCTGCCCGTGGAGACGATGATGACGCGCGAGCAGTTCGAGACGCTGCCCTTCACGACGAAGCAGGACCTGCGCGACGCCTACCCGATGGGCATGCAGTGCGTGCCGAACGAGGAGATCGTCCGCGTACATTCTTCCTCGGGCACGACGGGAACGCCCGTCATCATGCCCTACAGCGCGCAGGACCTCGAAGACTGGGCGGTGATGATGGAGCGCTGCTACCAGTTCGCGGGCGTCACCCCCGCCGACCGCATCCAGATCACCCCCGGCTTCGGCCTCTGGACGGCGGGACTCGGCTTCCAGGCCGGCGCGGAACGCTTAGGCGCGATGGTCATCCCCACCGGCGCGGGCAACACCGACCGCCAGCTCCAGCTGATGCGCGACCTTGAGGCGAGCGTCCTTATCGGCACCTCCTCCTACGCGCTCGTCATCGCCGAGGAGGTCGACAAGCGCGGCATGCGCGGCGACATCCACCTCAAGCGCGGCATCTTCGGCTCCGAACGCTGGGGCGACAAAATCCGCGAACGTATCTACGAGACGCTCGGCATCGAATTTTTCGACATCTACGGCCTCACCGAGATATACGGCCCCGGCATCGCAATCGACTGCCACGAGCACACGGGGATGCACTATTTCAGCGATTACATCTACTGCGAGATCATCGACCCGCAGACGGGCAAGGTGCTGCCCGACGGCGAGCAGGGGGAGATCGTCATTACCACCTTCCGCAAAGAGGCGGCTCCGCTCATCCGCTACCGCACGCGCGACATCTCGCGCATCATCCCCGGCGAGTGCCCCTGCGGTTCGCCCTATCCGCGGCTCGACCGCATCGTCGGGCGCAGCGACGACATGATCAAAGTCAAGGGAACGAACATCTATCCCGCGCAGGTCGAAGAGATCCTGAAACGTATCGATGGTTTTTCGAGCGAATACCGAATTGTCCTCGAAAACGAAGAGCTGCGCGACCGGATGATCGTCCAGGCGGAGATGAAGGAGGGCGGCGACCCCGAGGCGCTGGCCGAGTCGCTGGTCAGGGAATGCAAATCCGGCATCGGCATCCGCATCGTCCCGCAGGTGATGAAGATCGGCGCGCTGCCGCGCAGCGAGAAAAAGACGCAGCGCGTGATCGACAACCGGTATTAGTTTTAGGCAATCAAGGCTCCAACGGCCCGCCAAAGCCGTTGGAGCCTTTTATTTTGCTTGCCACGCCATTTGCCGTTGACTTATAGCCCGCTCTAACCGATATCATTTTTCGAGACGCTATTTTTACGCGCGCGACATAAAATCTCCACAATCGGGATGTATAATGTGTTATTGTAGCAGTTGTCTATTTATAATCGACAGTTTAAGGATGATATGACTTTATGAAGATTACAGAAATATCCCTGCGCCGCCCCGTAACCGTTCTTATACTCACGATTGCGACGGTGATATTCGGTACCTATTCGTATCTTAATATGGGAGTCGAGCGAATGCCGAACGTTGAATTTCCCATCGTCGTCGTGCGCACCACGATGGAGGGGGCGAGCCCCGCGATCATCGACAACGACGTCACGGACGTGCTCGAGGCGCGCATCAACACCATCGAAGGGATAAAAAATATGAGCTCCAGCAGCTACGAGGGCCGTTCGGTGATCGTCGTGGAGTTCGAGCTCGACCGCAACATCGACTTCGCCGCCGCCGACGTGCGCGGCAAGGTGAGCATGGCGACGGGACAGCTTCCCGACGACTGCGAGGACCCTCAGGTCGACAAGTACGACCCTTCGGACCGCCCGATAATGAACATCGCCGTCAAAAACGACGGACGCACCGACATGAAGACGCTCTCCCGCTATGTGGACAAGATAGTGACCGAGCGTCTTCAAACCGTAAAGGGGGTCGGCGGCATCCAGC
>JAEXGR010000001.1 GCA_023450745.1 Synergistota bacterium | reverse complement strand
TCGAAGCGGATATCCCTGTTTATCTCGGATACCCGGCGGATCGTCTTGATCGCCGCTTCGACGGGGTCTTCGCCGCCGTTTATGTGCTCCTCGAACAGGGTGAGGAACTCCTCAAGTCCGGCGGCCCAGACGGAGAGCAGCGACATTACCGGCACCGCCATCGCCTGCGAGGCTCCGGGGGCGCGGAATTCAAACTTGTTGCCCGTGAAGGCCAGCGGGCTTGTGCGGTTGCGGTCGCTGTCAAAGGCCACGATATCGGGCAGCTTCGGCAGTCCGAGGTCGAGCGTACCCTTGGTCTGCTTCATGCCGTCGCCTCCGCCGCCCTCTTCGATCGCGCGCAGCATCCCCGCCACGGCGTCGCCGAGGTAGACGCTGATAATATAGGGCGGAGCCTCATGGCCGCCGAGGCGGTACATGTTGCCGGGGGTCGAGATAGAGGCCTGCAGCAGGCCGAAGTGTTTCGCCGCGCCGAGGATGAAAGCCGAGAGGAACGAGAGGAAGATGACGTTCTTCCGGTGGTTTGTCGAGGGCTTCAGCAGATTGCGTCCCTCGCTGTCCTCCAGCGAGAAGTTGATGTGCTTGCCGCTGCCGTTCATTTCATGGAATGGCTTCTCGTGGAAGAGGAGGCGCAGCTCATGCTGGCGGGCCATCTTGCGCATCGTCTCCATTATCAGCTGGTTCTGGTCGCAGGCGAGGTTGGCCTCGGTGAACTGCGGCGCGAACTCAAACTGGCAGCGCGCGTTTTCATTGTGGCGCGTCGCGAGGTCGACACCGAGGCGCGCAAGGTCGCGCTGGACGTCCTCCATATATGAGAGGACGCGTGTGGGGATCGCGCCGAAATAGTGGTCCTCCATCTTCTGGTCGCGCGGCGGCGGCGAACCTACGAGGGTGCGGCCGCAGAAGCGGATGTCTGGACGTTTCTGCGCGCGGGGACGGTCAAGGAGGAAAAATTCCTGTTCGCCGCCGACCGTCGCGTGCACGTAGCGCACGCCGCGGTTGCCGAAGAGCTTCAGCATCTTCATGGCGCGGCTCTCGACGGCCTGCATCGAACGGAGCAGGAAGGTCTTGAGGTCGAGAGGCGAGCCGTCATAGGCGATAAAAACCGAGGGGATACAGAGCGTGCCGCCCTTGCGTGAGCGAATGATGAAGGCGGGGCTTGTCGGGTCCCAGGCGGAATAGCCGCGCGCCTCAAAGGTGCTGCGCGTGCCGCCTGAGGGGAACGAGGAGGCGTCGGGCTCGCTCTGCATGAGATCCTTGCCGCGGAAAGAGTTCAGCGGGTTGCCGTTCTCGTCGGCTGTGAGGAAGGCGGTATGCTTCTCCGCCGTCAGCTCAGTGAGCGGGTGGAACCAGTGGGCCCAATGGTCTGCGCCCTTGCTGACCGCCCAGTCCTTCATCGCGAGCGCCACCGTGTCGGCGATGCCGGAATCGAGCTTCTGCCGTCCCTCCATCGCTCCGACAAGATTTTCAAAGACATCCTGCGGCAGGCGCTGCTTCATCTCCTTCTGGTCAAAGACAAGCGAGCCATATATATCTTTCATCTTCTGGTACTCTTTTGTTTCAGCCATGATATAAAACCCTTTCCAATGGGGGATAAAACATACTTATACATTTATACAACCACTTAAGCATAAAATCAAGCGTATTTTAATGCTTAAAGTATCTTTTATCGTGCGGAAATGTAAAAAATATCTCAAGTTATCCACGCTGAAGGAGTTCCTATTCAGAACGCTCAGTTCCCCGTCCACGCTTTGCGCTAAGAATAAAGGTTTCCCGGGGAGCGAACCGCGGGTGCGCTTGCCGCTATTTTCTTTGTGGGCCGTTCCAACTATAATATATAAATTGTATTTAAAATGGAGGAAGTCATCACAAGATGATTGAGATAAAAGATTTAAAGGTAAACTTCGGCGAACAGGAGGTCCTGCGCGGCATCGACTGGTTCATCACGCCCAAAAGCCGCATCGGCCTCGTGGGCGACAACGGCGCGGGCAAGACGACGCTGCTGCGCGTACTGGCGGGGGGCGCCGACCATGAGGGCACCATCACGATGCCCAAGGGGCACGCCGTCGGCTATCTGCCGCAGGACCTTGTGGAGATCAAAGAGCTGCCCCTCATAGAATATCTCAAGGAACGCGCCGGACTGACTGAGCTTTCACGCGAGCTTGCCGCCTGTGAACAGCGGATGTCGCTGCTCGGCGAAAACGACCCGGCGGTGAAGGGGCTGCTCTCCGAGCATGAGCGGCTGCAGCGGCTGTTCGAATCCAAGGGCGGCTTTGGCTTCGAGGTCGAGGCCAAGCAGGTGCTCAAGGGTCTGGGCTTCGCGCCGGAGCGTGACGCCGAAAGGCTCACCTCCGAATTCTCCGGCGGCTGGAAGATGCGCATCGCGCTCGCAGCGCTGCTCCTCTCGCACTCGGACATCATGCTGCTTGACGAGCCGACGAACCATCTTGATACCGAGAGCATGGAATGGCTTGAATCGTGGCTGCGCGACTACCGCGGCACAATCATCGCCGTCTCGCACGACCGCCGCTTCCTTGATAACATGGTCACCTCGGTGGCGGAGCTCGCGAACGGCCGGATAAACCTCTACTCCTGTGGCTACGAAAAATTCCTCACGGAGCGCGAGGAGCGCCGCGCGCGGCTCGAGGCCGAGTGGGAACAGCAGAAAGAAAAGATCGATGAAATACAGCGCTTCGTCGAGCGTTTCCGTTACAAGGCGACGAAGGCGCGCCAGGTGCAGAGCCGCCTGCGGCAGCTTGAGAAGATGGAGATCACCGAGCTGGATGGCCCCGCGAAGAGCGTGAACTTCCACTTTCCCGAAAGCCCGCGCAGCGGCCGCGAAGTGATAAAAGCCGCGGGACTCGCGAAGCGCTACGGCGACCATACCGTCTTTCAGGACGTGGACCTCGTCATCGAGCGCGGCGAGCGCGTCGCGCTCGTCGGCGTCAACGGCGCGGGCAAATCGACGCTGATGCGCCTCCTGAATCAGAGCGAAGAGCCCACCGCGGGCACGGCGGAGCTCGGCCTCAACGTCAAAAAGGCCTACTTCTCACAGGAGAGCGCCCAAAACCTCGACTACAGCCGCACCATCTGGCAGGAGGTCAACAACACCGGCTCGAAGCTGCTCGAGGGCGCGAAGCGTAACCTGCTCGGGGCCTTCCTCTTCTCGGGCGACGAAATATACAAGCCCGTCTCCGTCCTCTCGGGCGGCGAGAAATCACGGCTCGGACTGCTTAAAATGCTGCTCTCCGAATCGAACCTGCTGATTCTCGACGAGCCGACGAACCACCTGGATTACGGCACGAAAGAACTCTTCCAGCGGGCGCTGCTCCAGTATGGCGGCACGATTCTCATCGTCTCCCATGACCGCGCCTTCCTCGACGACCTCGTCAGCCGTGTGGTTGAAATCCGCGACGGCCGCCTCTACGACTATCCCGGCAACTACTCGTGGTTCATCGAAAAAAGAAACGGCCGCGAGACTCCCGTGCCCGCCGCGAAGAGCGACCCCGCAGAAAAACTTGCCGCCGAACTACGCGCGGGAGCTGCGGAAGCCCGCCAGGATCTGCGGACGAAAGAGCAGAAACGTGCCGAAGCCGAAGAGCGCAACCGCCTCTACCGCGCAAAGAAAGGCTTTGTGGAGCGGCTGGCGGCCTGCGAGAAAGAGATTGCCGCCGCCGAAGCGCGCAAAGAGGAGATCAACGGCCTCCTCTGCTCGCCCGCAGTGCTCGCGGACTCCCAGCGCGTTCAGGGGCTGATGATCGAACTCAAAGAAAAAGAAGAGACGCTGAAAAAACTCTACGAAGAGTGGGAAGAACTCAGCATCAAAATAGAAGAGATAAAATAGCCGGCGGGCCCATGCCGGCCCCGCCGTAAATAAGGAGAGACCCGCATGATCTACGACTCAGTGGACAACTTTATCGACGAACTGCCGAAGTACCTGCCGCGTTGCGCGGAACTGGGAAAATTCCTCGCGGCGGCGCGTGAAAAAAGCTTTGAAGAGCTGAAAGAGCTGGACTTCACGCCGCTTGACCTGCGTTTTGGGGAATACGAGACGAAGCCGCGAGAAGAGCTCCCCTTTGAGGCGCACCGGAAATACTGGGACCTCCAGCTGGTTGTCGAGGGGGAGGAACTCCTTGGCTGCGCGCCGCTTTCCCGGCTCACGCAAACCTCGCCCTACGACGGCAAAGCGGACATCGCCTTCTACCGCGGCTATGGCGAAGAGATAAAACTCTCGCGCGGGATGGCGGTCCTGCTTGCGCCGTGGGACGGACACCGCCCGGGAGCGAACGCGCAAGAAAACTCCCGCAAAATAAAGAAAATCGTCGTCAAACTGCCCTGGTAAAGGGCGGGGCGGCCTTGACGCGCGGCGGGGGAGACACGCGATGGACCTGAAAAAGTGCAAAATACTGCTTGACGCGATAGACTACCGGAACCTCTCAAAGGTGGCCAAGGACTATGGCTACACGCCGTCGGGCATCTGGCACATGATCGACGCGATCGAAAACGAACTCGGTTTCCCGCTCTTCATCAGCAGCACGAGCGGCGTCATTCCCACCGACAACTGCCTGCGGCTTGCGCCCGCGCTGCGCGAACTGCTCAAATGCAATGAGCGTTTGGCGCGGACCATGGCCGAGATACGCGGCGTGGAAAGCGGCAGCCTCACGATCGGAACCTATCCCAGCGTATCCATACAGTGGCTCCCGCACGTCATCAAAGCCTTTCAAGCCGACTACCCCGGCGTCGCGATTCAGATTCGCGAAGGCATCAGACAGGAGCTGCAGGGCTGGCTGGACGACAGCAGCGTTGAAATGTGTTTTTACACCTGGCGGCCAAAAATGAAGTGCGCCTGGATACCGCTGCGCGACGATCCGGTGGTGGCGGTGCTGCCGCCCGACCATCCTCTTGCGGAGGCTTCTTGCTATCCGCTGGCGCGCTGCCGCGAAGAAAAATTCATCATGCCGGCGCTCGGCCGTGACGAAGACGTCGCCGCCATCCTCGAAGAAGAGGGCGTCTCGCCCAAGATCGCCTTCTCCACCATAGAGAACTACGCCGCGATTTCGATGATCGAGTGCGGCCTCGGCATGAGCATCATGAACGAATTGATCACCAAGGGCCGGCTGAATAAAGCGGCGATCCTGCCGCTGGAACCGCCGCGCCACATCAGCTTCGGCATCGCGCTGCCCTCGCTCGCGAAAGCCTCGCCGGCCGCGCGCGAATTCATCGAATACGCGAAACGCATGATTCCGCGGCTGTAGCCCTGCGGGCTGTGAAAAACCTTCACAGCCCCTGTTAAAATCTGTCTCTTTATCAAAACCTTCCCCGATAATATCATTAATTAAACATTGAAGACGGGCTTGCCGGCCAGTTTGATGCATGGAAACGAAGGAGGAAGAAGGTATGATGGAGAAAATGCTGCTGCTGACGCTCTTTGACGAGCTTTATCCCTGCTGGACGCGCGAAATGCTCGCCAAAGAGGGCGTAGACTTGGACGCGGTCGCTTCGCTTGCCGCCGAGGGGTTTATAATTTTTAAAGAGGGCGTCTACTCGCTCAGCGCGGCGGGCCGGGCCGAATTTGGCCGCATCGCGCTGGAGAACTTTATCGAGGAAAAACCGGGCGAAGCCCCGGCGGACCGCGCGCGCGCGGCGAGAGCCGGCGCCTTGCTCAAAATACTTGACGCCGCCCACACCCAACGCTGGGGGCTGAAAGAATACTACACCTCGCCGCGCCTTGAAATATTCCCCAAACTTAAAGACGAAGAGCTCTTCCGCGTGGACGGCGATCTTCTTTCGTGGCCCTATATGGAAGGCGAAGCGCAGAAAAAGATGGAAAAGCGATTCCCCTTGCGCGGGCTGCGCGGACGCGAAGAGCGCATGATGGAAGAGGCGCGGAACGCTGAGCGCTGGCTGGAAGAAAACGGGGGCGCGCTCGACGAATTTATTCCCGACATCCTCTACGTCTGCCGCTACGACTATCAGCAGTACACAAACTTCAAAGGCCATCCCTGCGATCCGCTGCGGCTCATTAACGCAGACCGCTTCATCTTTGTCTTTGACGGCGGCGAAGAAGCTGACGAACTGCGCGAAATCGGACGCTTTCGGAGATGGGCGGCTTTCCGGCGGCATGTAATGACGCCGGGATACTTCGACATCGACACGCAAGAGCAGGACAGCATCTGCCAGCTGCTGCTCGTCTCCGCGCGCGAAACCGAGGCGAAAGAACGCGCGGCGCGCCTCGCGCGCTTTGGCGAGGCCCTGTCCGCCGGAGCGCAGCCCATTGATATCTGGACGATCTCGGAAGAGGCGCTGGCTTCCGTGCGTGACAAACGTGAAATAATCTGGGAACTCATCCCGGACATCGGCCATTCTGTCAGCCGCACCACGGCGTGCGTAAGCTGCCGTTGCTGAAGAAGGGGCGCGGCGGTCAAAAAAGCCATGAAGATATCAAAAAACACCCTTACGGGGACTTTGTGCGTTATCGGGGCGGGAATGTGCTGGGGCACGACGGGCACGATACAGGCCTTCGCGCCGAAAGGCGCCTCCTCGCTCTCCATCGGCGCGGCGCGCGTCGCCTTTGCGGGAATCATACTGCTTACATACATGCTGATCAAGAAAAAAGGCGCGCTCTTCCGCGGCGGCTGGAGCGTGAAAGGCGTGCTGCTTGCCGCGGCGGGCCTCGCCGTCTATCAGCTCACCTTCTTTTCCGCCGTTCGGCTTACAGGCGTCGCCATCGGCACCATGGTCGCCATCGGCAGCGCTCCCCCGCTCGCGGGCGTCTTTGGCCGCCTGCTCTTCAAAGAACAGCTGCCCTGGCGCTGGTACGCCGCCACCGTGATGGCCGTCACGGGCTGCGTCCTGCTCGTGCTCGGCGGCAACACCGGCGCGCTCTCTGTCTCCGTCCTCGGCGTCTTCCTCGCCTTCAGCGCCGCCGTCGCCTACGCGCTGGAAGGCGTGGGGCTGCGTCTCATAAAGCGCGACCCTTACGACGTTATCGCCGTCGTCAGCGCCGTAAGCGGCCTCATGGCCCTGCCGTGGCTCATCGCGGGGGACATCGGCTGGATGCTCGAGCCGCGCGGGGCCCTCTGTATGACGCTGCTCACCTTCCTCAGCACCATCATCCCCTACACCCTCTTCACCATCGGGATACAAAACATCCAGCTGGGGACCGCTTACACCCTCTCGCTATCCGAGCCGCTGACCGCCTGGTTCCTTTCGGCCGTTCTGCTCGGCGAACGTCTTTCATGGGTTGGTTCGCTCGGCGTAGGCATACTTTTCGGCGGCATTTTGCTGCTTGCGTGCAATAAAAAAACAAGCTGACTGTCGCTGATTTTTAATAAAACCATCGTTTTATGATGATTATTAAAATGTTATTTAAAGCCGTGCCTTAGTGTAACATTATAAAGCACGGTTTTTGCTGTTTTGAGCTTGACTTATTGACTCTTGCCGTTATCATAATTCATGCGTTAAGAGTGCCTGCGGAAAGCACAATTCAGAAAATTTAAATCGTAGATTTTCCGGATATATTTTTCCGCGTTTCCAAACTCGCAAGGAGGTCAATATGCGAAAAATAATGAAAAAGCGGCTTCGTCATCTGCCGCAAATCGCAGTGATGCTCCTGCTTCTCATCTCGGTAATATTACACCCGAAGGCCGGGATGAGCAGTACGGGAACATCATCGAAAACACATAGCACCCTCTCGGACGGCACAGTGATTACCACAGTCAGTGAAACTTCCCTCACGGAGAATGTCGTGATGACGGAAAGCAAAACCTCCGTCATCTATACCGCGCAGACCGAGGCTGGCGAAAGCCCGCAAAAATTTCCGCAAGAGAAAGATTCCGCGCCTTTCGACAAATCCATATATGCCGCGCTGAAACACCAGGGTCTCACCGAAGAGCATATAGGGATCTGGCAGGACGAACATCCGCTCAGCACGCTCAACAAGCTGGAGACGCTCGCCCCCGCGAAACAGAAAAAAGTGGCGAACGTCGCCGCTTTCATCCGCAAAGTAAACCCTAAAATCTCCGCGAAAACCGCTTGGCGGGAGGCCTGCGCGCTCGTATTCTACAGCGTCAAATACAACGTGCCCTCGGACCTCGTCGTCAGCATCGCGAAAGCCGAAAGCCGCTTCAACCCCTCGGCGCAGAGCAAAGCCGGGGCGCTCGGCGTCATGCAGGTTATGTGGAAAGTGCACAACGGGATGCTCCGCGCAAAAGGCATCGCTCCGACCCGCGACCACATGTTCGACCCCGAGCGCGGCGTAGAGGCGGGCGTGCTCATCCTCTCGCGCTACATGAGCGCCTACGGGACCGTGCAGAAAGCCCTCAACCGCTACTACGGAGGCATCGCGCACAACTACCTCAAAAAAGTCAACAACAACATGGCGATGCTCCAAAAACACTCCACGAAGACCGGCTACTAGCCACGAAAAAAATTTCGCTCTAACGCAGCGGAGAGGGCTTGCCCTCTCCGTATTTTTTTGCGCGCGCCTCTATGCGCAAACGCCGCGTCCATATCGTCCATTGCAACCTCAAAGAATCTGCGTACAATAAAAGTCCGCCACAAACGGAACCGGAGCATAACGGTAAGCCGCACGAGGCCTGGCGTCCTTGCAAAAAAGAGGTTCATAAGTGTTGACACAAAGACGAAAAAATAATATACTTACTCTCGTTGCGCCTGCGACCGGCGGGTTTCCCGCAAATTGCGCGCAGCAAGCACCATGACAAAAAGAATAACGAGAAAGCAAAAGCGACATACGCCAAAAGGGCGGTCAATTGCCAGAGATTCTGCAAGAGACGGACCTTGAGGCGCGTGTATTTGAAGAACAAAAAAGTCAGCGAGAAGTAAGCACGCTAGGAATCAAACGGAGAGTTTGATCCTGGCTCAGGACGAACGCTGGCGGCGTGCCTAACACATGCAAGTCGAACGAAGATCATGG
>JAEXGR010000079.1 GCA_023450745.1 Synergistota bacterium | reverse complement strand
GTTTCGGACCGCTGGGCGATCTGGTTGATATCCGGTACATCATCATTGTCTGCGGTCTGCTGGAGGCGCTATGGGGAATCTGGTTCAAGCGGGCCGCCGGACGGGCCCAAAAGCTCGCCTCCTGAAGAAGGCAATATACAAAAGGGCCGGAGCGGATGACTGAATATCCGCTCCGGCCCTTTTTTGATTCTGTTATATAAACTGCTCTTTTAGTATATGACGAGCGCGCCGATCATCGCGGCGATGAATATCGGAATATTATAGTGCAGGAAGGTCGGCACGCAGGTGTCCCAGATATGGTTGTGCTGGCCGTCGGCGTTCAGCCCCGAGGTAGGGCCGAGCGTCGAATCGGAGGCGGGCGAACCGGCGTCGCCGAGAGCCGCGGCGGCGGCAATCAGGCAGACCGTCGCGCCGACGGAGAAGCCGAGCTGCGCCGCAAGCGGACAGTATATCGCGGCGATGACGGGAATCGTGCCAAACGAGGTGCCGATGCCCATCGTCACGAGCAGGCCGACCGCGAGCATCAGGAAAGCGCCCCAGAAACGGCTGCCGCCTACCAGTCCGACGACGCTGGAAACGAGGGCGTCGACCGACTTCGTCTCGCGCAGGACGTTGCCGTATCCTGCGGCGATGAGCATGATAAAGGCGATGATCCCCATGATCTCAAGGCCGCCCATAAATGTGCTGTCGATATCCTTCCACTCGAGCGTGCGGGTGACGATCATAACGATGATGGCGGCAAGCGCGCCAAGCGGCAGGGAACCGGTCATGAGCTGCGCGGCAAAGGCCACAACGATGGCGGCGAAGGCCAGAGCGTGCGTCCGGGTGAATTTTTCTTCGGGCAGGTCCATATTGGCGCCGATGATCGGCTTATTCTCATAACAACGCGGCTTTCGGTAAGAAATATGCAGCGCGATGAGAAGGCCGGCGACCATGCCCGCGCCGATTATCCAGGTGTAGTTGAAGACGGCGGTCTTCGCCACCTCCATGCCGTTGCGCCCCATTTCGCTGGCGATTATTCCGTGGAATATCAGTCCGAAGCCGACTGGCAGCGCGATGTAGGGAGCCTTGAGGCCAAAGGTGAGCGCGCAGGCGGCGGCGCGGCGGTCTATCTTCAGTTCGTTGAAGAGCAGAAGCAGCGGCGGGATCAAAATCGGGATAAAAGCGATATGGACGGGAACCAGGTTCTGTGACATGCAGGCGACGACGACAAGGATGTAAAGGAGAATGAATTTCCGCCCCTTCACAAATTTGGCAATCTTCTTACAGGCGATCGCGGCGATGCCGGTCTGCCCTATGGCGACGGCGAAGGTGCCGAGCAGAAAGTAAGCGAGGGCGGTTTCGGCGTTGCCGCCCATGCCGCCGATAAGCGTGCTCATCGTGTCGGAGATATTCATCCCGGCGCTGAGCCCCGCGACCAGCGCGGCAATGAGAAGGGCGAGCACAATATTAAGGTTGAATAAGCAGAGCGCGATCATCACTATGACTGAAATGACCACTGGGTTGGTGAGAATCATCGTATTATCCTCCTGTTCAGTTGTTTTGTTTCGAGGTGTATCTATGCCGACCGGAACAATATATCATAATTATTTAATAAGTCCAAGGACATATGACACTTTTTATTGAAATATCAGTTTGCAACTAATTGCTATATATCGTAAGTTTATCTAAAAATATTATTTATATTTTAAAGAACTAGTTTTTATATTATGTATATGTAATTTTTCTTAGCTTATATATAGTAACTATATTAATATATCGACTTTTTAATTAAATGAATCTTTGGCGGGTTAGGCGTCAGGGCAAACGCATCACCCATGATAGAAGCGGTAAATGGAGGTTTGCGTTTATTATGGAAATGGATTGGGGTTTAGCATACTAGTGACACAAAACAATCTGCTGTTAATTAGGCGGTTTCTGCTTAGATTTTGATCTTGGCTCCCTCGCCGAGGGGGCTCCCGCCGCAGGCGGGTGGGGGAGAATTGACTTTGGTTTGGACCTTATGGGTTCCAGTGAACTCTGTTTGGCGCGGTTTCCGCGCCAAACAGAGTTCACAAGAGGCCTTAAAGCAAAATTAAAACCAAGGTCAAACCTCCCTCACCCCGCTTCGCGGGGAGCTCCCTCAACGAGGGAGCCCAAAATCTTTGCCAAACTCCGATTTATCTTCCCCCAAAAAAATCAGCGTTGATGCTAAACGCGGCAACCCGCAACAGCAAAAATGCCGGAGAGAGCCTTAATAAAAGAGAGATAAGTATTCTTAAATTGATCCAGGAAAACCACAGCGTCTCAATTGCCGGGCCTGCAGAAAGCGCGGGGTGACGACGCGCACGGTTGAGAGAAATATAAATCCTTTAAAGAGGAAGTGTTATATCGGCAGGCGCGAAACTGACGCGAAAGGACAGCGGACGATCACCGGCAAAACTTAGACGGCAACCACCTGTGACGCACAAGGAGCCGGCAAGCCTTCATCTTGATTAGTAACTATCATTATTGACAATGATGGTTACTAATGATATTGTTATGGGCAAGAAAGGAGCAAACGGACGGAGCTATTATTTCTGGATATTATGAACAGCGGCCGTATTGGGGGATATCTCGTAAAGCCGGGCAAGAATATGCTGGATAATGAGGATTGGCTGCGCGCGCTGATGGACAAATGACGTCTAGATACAAAAATCCCCATGAACGAACATGACTGGAAGATCTTGCGGGAATTACGCGGCGGGAGACGGCCAAAGACCATGAGGGCAAAAGCGGGACGCGCCGTTGGTGCGGCCACAAGATATGCGGCAATCTCATGAAAGTGCGCCGATACCGCGGCCGGCGCAAGCAATCTGTACGATAAATAAAAAGGAGAATAGGAATATGGAACATCCAGAAGCGGAAAAGTTATATCGCAGCCTGACGGCAAACGGCCACAGCGACGTAGCGGAGAAGATTGCGCGCGAAACCGAGCTTCCGCTCGACGCCGACGCGAAGATGCGCGAAAAATGGCTGAAGCACGCTTTAGGGGAAATAGAACGTTCCTTAGCTGACGACACAGTCAAAAAAGTTCGCAAGGGCTGCATTTGTTCGTTGGAAGCAGAGACAAGGGTGCCAGGGTACAAGGAAATCTACGACCGGACAAAAGCCAGAAAAGAGCGATACAAAAAACTGTACGAGGGGTCCCGTTCTTTAGAAGAGTTCGTCGCTGAAGTGAAGAAGCTTGAAGATGAACCGGAAAAGCCGTCTATCGAACTGGTCGATGGAAAATTATATAAATATTATTATTTCTGCCCCTGTCCTTTTTTGCAAGAGAGTTCGGCCCTTGTTCCAAGATCATGGTGTTACTGCACTCTGGGATACAACGAGGATTTGTATTCCTACGTCTTCAACAGAAAGGTGCGCGGCAGACTGATGGGAGCAATTAAATTAGGCGACAGCCGCTGCGCGATCGAATTGGAGCTATAAAGGCGACGCCATGTCAGGCGCCGCCCTTGAAAATCGTGAGAATCGCTCAGGATATCCGGCAGATGCGCCGGCGCTAAACAGCCCCCCGGGGGTAAGGGGCCCCGCCGCGCCGCGGCAAGAGAAGCCCCCAGAGGGCGATAGCGCATATAATCAGCTTTTTTTTAAAAAACCGCGTAATCCACGTCCTTCGGGTCGCCGATGAACATGTAGCCGGGGGCGTGGGTGATCGCGAAGGGCGGTTTGCTCTTCATGAGCACCGCCTGCGGGGTCACGCCGCAGGCCCAGAAGACGGGCGTCTCGCCTTCGCGGATTTCCACCGCGTCGCCGAAATCCGGCTTGCCGACATCTTTAATGCCGATCGCCGCCGGGTCGCCCACGTGGACCGGCGCGCCGTGCACGGCGGGGAACCTGCCCGTCGAGAGGACGGCCTTCGGCACCTGCGCGTATTTGACGGGGCGCATACTGACGACCATCGGGCCGCTGAGCCGTCCCGCCGGCTGGTTCTGGATGTTGGTGATGTACATCGGCACGTTGCAGTTCATATCGATGTGACGGATGGGGATGCCCGCCTCGAGCAGCGCGCCCTCAAAGCTGAAGGAGCAGCCCAGCAGAAAGGCGACGAGGTCGTCCTTCCAATATTTCACGACGTCCGCGGGCTCGTCTATGAGTTCGCCGTTCTCCCAGACGCGGTACTTCGGGATGTCGGTGCGCACGTCGGAGCCGGGGGCGATGAGCTTCGCCTCCCACTGGCCCGGCTCGGTGATGTCGAGGATCGGGCAGGGCTTCGGGTTGCGCTGGGCGAAGACGAGGAAGTCGTAAGCCCATTCTTTCGGCAAAACGATCATATTGGCCTGCACATGGCAGTGGCAGAGGCCCGAGGTGGGATACGCCCACTCCCCTCCCCGTATCAGCCGGCGCATTTCACGCGGGTGGGTGGAATAAAACGGCGCTACATCAAACGGCAGTGTCATCCAAGTACGACCTCCTTTAAATTGGTAACTTTAACGCCGGCGGCTTCCAGAGCGGCGCGGACGGCTTTCGCCATCTCCACCGCTTCGGGGGTGTCGCCGTGCATGCAGACGGACTGCGGGCGGAAGTTGATCACCGTGCCGTCGGCGGCTTCCACGGTTCCCTCGGTGACCATGCGCACAACGCGCTTCGCGGCGGCTTCCACGTCGTGGATGATCGCGCCGGGCTGCGAGCGCGGCACGAGCGAGCCGTCGGGCATGTAGCCGCGGTCGGCGAAGGCCTCCGCCGCGAAAGGAACGCCGAGCTCCGCGGCGGCCCTTTCAAATTCAGAATTCGCGAGCCCCATGAGGATGATATCCTCTCCCGCGTCTTTGACGGCCTGCGCGATCGCCTTCGCGAGCGCCGGGTCTTTCGCGGCCTGGTTGTACATCGCGCCGTGCGGCTTCACGTGCTGGAGCTGGAGGCCGCTTACGCGGCAGAAGGCCTTGAGCGCGCCTATCTGATAGAGGCAGTCGGCGTATTCTTCTTCCGGCGTGCATTTCATGTTCCGGCGGCCGAAGCCTACGAGGTCAGGATAGCCGGGATGCGCCCCCGCCGCGACGCCCTTCTCGGCGCAGATCTTGAGGGTCTTTTTCATCACCAGCGGGTCTCCCGCGTGAAAGCCGCAGGCGACGTTGGCGGAGGTGACGGCGTCCATGATCGCGGCGTCGCCGCCCATTTTGTAGGCGCCGAAACTTTCGCCGATATCGCTGTTGAGATCTACCTTATACATGACAGGTCACTCCTTTTTTTATATCTCTTCGCAGGTTATTTCGTATGTTTTTCCGTTGAGCGTGATCTTAAAGCGCTCCGGCAGCGGCGCGGCGGCCGGCTGCTGACTGCGCGAAACGTGGGAGAGGCGCAGCTCGCCCGCGCGTTTGACGGACGCGGCGATCTGCCGCTGCTCCGCCACGCCCTCGGCGACTTCGGCCTCGCGGAAGCGCACCTTCATACCGGGCATCTTCTGCACGAGCGCCTCGATCGAAAGCGGCGTGAGGACGCCGATCTTCGTATAGCCGCCCGTGGTCTGGCGGTCGGCGAGCATGATGATCGGCATCCCGTGCCCCGGTATCTGCACCGCGCCGAGCGGTATGCCGTCAGAGACGATGTCCGCCCCTTTTTCCGTATGTTCGATCTTCGGCCCTTCGAGGCGGCAGCCCATCCGGTCGGACTCCGCCGTGATAAGATATTCCGCTTCGAAGAGCAGCTTTCT
Organism: Synergistota bacterium; assembly: GCA_023450745.1. Taxonomy (GTDB): domain Bacteria; phylum Synergistota; class Synergistia; order Synergistales; family Synergistaceae; genus Cloacibacillus. Next base: position 28,501 of record JAEXGR010000079.1, on the reverse strand, counting down.
GCCCTCTTTCGTGAAGGCGTCTTGCTGCAGGCCGGTAATTACCGCCAGCGGTGCGGCGGCGGCGGCCGACGGGATAATTTCCGCGGGGAGGCGGAAGCCGTCGAGGCGTTTCCAGAGCGGCGCGGGTTCCCCCACCTTGACGACGTCGCCGCTTTTAAAGGCGCGTCCCTCCACGCCGCCGATCTTCGCGCGCATATAGGTGGTGCGGCTGTTCATCACTACCGGCACGTCGATTCCCCCCGCGAAGCAGAGGTTTCCGCGGCAGCCGGCGCCCTTAGGCCCGCTGAAGGAGATGACGTCTCCCTCTTTGAGCACGACGGCCTGCCAGGAGCCTATCATCCTGCCGTTGACCGAGAAGCCGAGGTCCGCGCCGGCGAATACCGCCGCGCCGCCGCCTTTCACCTCGATCTCCGGCCCCAGCAGCGTCACTTCAAGCGCCGCCGCGCCCTCGGGGTTGCCGAGCATCGCGTTGCCGATTCGCAGCGCGGGCAGATCCATCGCCCCCGCCACGGGGACGCCGCTCGACTGATAGCCCCAGCGCCCGAGGTCCTGTACGGAGGTCAGCATGCCGGATTTTCTAATGATCAGTTCCATCTTATCTCGCCTCCGTTATGACGGGCTGGTAGACGCCCGCAGCCACTTCGGCCGCGATTTTTTTGTATTCATCTTCCGTGACGGGCACGAAACGCACCTCATACCCCGCCTCGATCAGCGTCGGGCGCGAGGCCTCGGGCGTAAAGAGACGCAGCGGCGTGCGTCCGATCAGCTGCCAGCCGCCGGGGCTGTCTATCGGATAGATGCCCGTCTGCTTCCCCGCGATGCCGACGCTGCCGCCTTTGATGACGGTACGCGGATTGGTGAGGCGCGGCGTCGCGATCGTCTCGTCCATGCCGCCAAGGTAGGCGAAGCCCGGCATAAAGCCTATCATGTAGCAGTGACAGGCCGCCGCGCTGTGACGTTTGACGACCTCCTCTTCGGAGATGCCCGCGTGCTGGGCGACGCCCGCTATATCTGGGCCATATTCGCCGCCGTAGCAGACGGGGATAATTATTTCCGTATGCGCCGCGCCAGCCTCTTCGCCGCCGAACTTCGGCGCGGCCTTCGCCTCGTTTATCACCTCTTCCGCGCTGACGGCGGTCGGGTCAAAGTAGACCGCTAGCGACCGGTAGGTCGGAAGGCATTCGACAAGAGGGATATTTTTCTGGTTTAAAAGGTAATTTTTCAGATTCATCACCGCGTCGTTCGCGCCGCGGTCTATCTCGTCCGCGAATTCGACGACGACGCAGGACTCGCCCGCGTTGAGATACTTTGGTTCGTCCACATATACTGCCACCGACATCACCCCTTTGCATAAAAGAGGAGCGCTATGGCTCCTCTTTAATTTTACATCCTAACCGGCCAGCCCGCTATGAGAAGAGCTTCAGGATGCCCGTGAAGGACTTCGCGCCCATCCAGGCCGTGAAAGCGACCATGATCCAGCCAAGCACCGTCAGGACCATCGGATGATGGTAGCCTTCGCCGATAATTTTCTTGTTGTAGGCGGCAAGCAGCACCACGCCGAGCGAAACGGGGAGGATCAGTCCGTTGAGCGAACCGGCAAAGATAAGCAGCTTGACGGGGTTTCCCATCGTGGCAAAGATCGCCGTAGAGACGCAGATGAAACCCATTATCCAGTAGCGGTTGTAAGCTTCGACCTGCTTGAAGAGGGTGCGCAGGAAGGATATCGAGGTGTACGACGCGCCGACCACCGACGTTACCGCCGCGCACCAGAGGATTACGCCGAATATGCGGTATCCAAGCTGCCCAGCGCCGATGAGGAACGCGGACGCGGGCGGATTTTTGGGATCTAACACCGCGCCGGTAGCGACCACGCCCAGGATGGCCAGGAAGAGCAGATAGCGCATGACGCCCGTAATCCCGATCGCGGTGACGGAGCCGTGCGTGATCTTATTAATATTGCCTACGCCCGTGATGTTCGCGTCGATGATGCGGTGCGCGCCGGCGAAGGTGATGTAGCCGCCGACCGTGCCGCCGACCAGCGTGAGGATCGTCAGCCAGTCGATCGTCGAGGGAAGGACCGTCTCTTTAAGCGCCAGACCGACGGGCGGGGCCGTCTTGATGACCATGAAGGCGACCATCGCCAGCATGATCACGCCCAGCACCTTCGTAAACATGTCCATCGCCTTGCCGGCCTCTTTATTGATGAAGAGGCCGATTGCGACGAGCGCGCTGACGATCGCGCCCGGCACGAAGGGCACGCCGCAGATCACGTTGAGCCCCATCGCCGCGCCGCCGACGTTGCCGATGTTAAATACCAGCCCGCCGATCGCCACCAGTATCGCGAGGAAGTATCCGAGTCCGGGGAAGACCTCGTTCGCCACATCCTGCGCGCGTTTTCCGGAGACGCCCAGGATGCGCCAGATGTTCATCTGCACTACGACGTCGATGAGGATGGACACGACGATCGCAAAGGCAAAGGCCGCCTTCAGCTTATCTGTGAAGACCGCCGTCTGGGTAAGAAACCCCGGCCCGATCGCGGACGTCGCCATCAAAAAGGCCGCTCCTATCAGTACGCTTGCTACAGATTCCTTTTTTTCCGCCATTTTCATTACCTCCCGTGAGATTTGATAAAACCTTTCACCTATATACATGCAAAAAAGTTGCTATATTTTTACGCGCTTAACGGCTTGAGCGCAGGCTGGTTTTTCCGCGCGGGCATTCCGCGCCGTGCATTTTCCGCACATGTCAATTTCCGCACACCGCGCAAGTGGTGCTAAAATGCACACAATGATTTAGAGAAAGGAAATGACGCGCATGAAAAAACATCTTATCTTACTTGCGGCGGTTTGCTTCGTCCTGTCGCCGGCGGCGGCGCGGGCGGCGGAGCTGGCCTTCACGCGCTGGGACGGAAAGGGCGGGCATTACGTTTGGCACTTCGATACGGAGACGAAAAAAGAGACGCGATGCGTACAGGGATACGATCCCGAGATAGCGCCGGCGGGCAAAATCATCGCCTATACGCGCTACGACGAAAATGGCGGGCGGCGTATCGCGGTCTGCCAGGTGGATAGCAAGAAAATAAAAGACGTCACGTCTGGATATATGGTCAAAAACACGAAGAAAGGACCGTTTGCGCCCAACGACTACGGGCCTCGCTGGTCGGCTGACGGACGGCGGCTGCTCTTCAGCCGTTTTATAAACGGCGAGCGCTGGACGCCCGTCATCCTTTCTCTCAAGCCCGGCGATGGGGGCCAGTCTGCCGAATTCTTGCCGGCGCCGCAAAGCGGCGCGCACGCCGCCGACCTCTTCTCGCCCTTCTGGTCGGCTGACGCAAACTCGGTCTTTGCCTCCGATTTAAGGGAGATCTACCGTTTTTCCGCCCGCCGCGGCGCGCCGCCCAAGCTGGAAGAAAGAATCGCGTTCAGACAAATACTATCCTCCGACGACATCCTCGTCGACAGCGCGATAAAGTTCAGCGTCTCTCCCGACGGCACGAGATGGCTCTTCACGGCGGAGGCAGGCGGCAAGCGATGCGCCTTCTGCGCGGCGACGAAAACTCCCGCCGAAACAAAGGGCGCGGTTTTCATCTACCGCCCGGAAACCGGCGCGACGGAGCAGGTGGATACCGGCGGTCTCTGCGCCGCGGACGCGGCGTGGCTTGGCGGCGGCGAAGTCGTCTTTTCCGCGCACTCGCCCACGGAGAAAAAGTCGCGTGTGAAATCGGCTAACCTCTACGACGTTTACCGCCTGACGCTGGACGGCGGCAAGCCGCGCAAGATAATCGCAAACGGGCAGAACGTCAGCGCCGCGCGATAAAACTTTCTTCCCCGTCTTGTCCGGGACGGGGCAGTTTTTTGTTTTTTACGCATGGCTGCGGCTCGCCGCGCCTTGCGCCGATCTTCGCGCTGTGCCAGGCGACCGTGCGCGTCGGCAGTCCGAGCCGTTCGCCGATCTCACGGTTTGTCAGCCCCTTAGCGCGCAGCAGGGCGATCTCGGCGCGCAGCGAGGCGACGCTCATCTTTTTTTCCGCCGCCGCGGCCCGGGAGAAGAATATCCGCATCGGGTAGCTCCTGCCATTTATGAGGCAGCCGGTGTTCTGCATCGCCCGGTATAACGTCGAGGTGTGCAGCGCAAGCGCCGCGGCGGCCTCCCTGTATGTCAGCGGTTTTGGCGGCAGCGAGGGCGCCATGATCTTCTCGCGCTGCGCGGAGGCAATATGGGAGGCGGCGCGCAGCAGCGTGCGGTAGCGCATTCCCAGTTTTTTCAGCGTATCCTTCGCCGCGCGCCATTCCCCCCGCAGCCATTTTTCCCGCAGCAGCTCATACGAGAAATTCTCAAACTCCGCAAAACAGTTGTCCACACGCGGCATGTTTTCCACGATCAGCCGCGGCCTGATCCCGCCGTCCGCCAGAACGAATTCGATATCGGGCGTCGTGAAGGAGGGCGTCGAAAAATTTTTTCCCGGAGCGGGGTCCAGGCTGCGAAGCAGCCGCAGCGCGGATTCTATTTCGCCCGCGCCGAGCCCGCGGGCTCTTCCCCATTCTTCCGCAAGGCCGCCAATCAGGGCTTCGCTCCCCTCCGCAAGCAGCCGCCAGGCGGCGGTCCCCTCGTGACCGCCGCGTTTCAGCTGTATCAGCAGCGATTCTCCCAGGCCGGCCGCGAAGAGGCCCGCCGGTTCGACGTATTCCTGTAAGTTCTTTATGAACCGCGCCGCCGCTTCGACGCCGATGCCCGCGGAAGAGGCCGCCTCTTCCGGCGTACTGTTCAGAAAACCGCGCCCGTCAAGCAGAGAACTCCAGAAGCCCGGCTCGGCGGCGGTCCCCCGAAAAGCGGCAAAGCCGGGGCAGCCGCAGATCTGCGGGTAAAGGGCGGCGTCCAGCGACGGCTTCGCGGCGATATTTTCGTAGAAATCTTCGTCGTCCTCGATTCTCGCAAAGGAGCCGGCGGGCGGCGAAAACCTGATCAGAGCGTTGTCCCCGGCCAGCGCGCGGCAGAGATCGGCAAGCTCCGCGGCGGGCGCGAGCAGAAGGTTCGCGCCAACAAAGGCTTTCGGCGAGAGCCGGTGACTCCCGCGAATGCCCTGCAGCAGCTTCAGGTCATTCAAGACCATGCCGCTGCATCCTCCGTATCAGGGAAAAACGCGAGATGCCCAGCTCGGCGGCGGCCTGCGTGCGGTTGCCGCCGCATTTGGCGAGGGCGGCGGTGATGAGCTCACGCTCCACGCGGTCAAGGGTGTCGTTGAGCGACACGCCGGGCTCGGCGGCGCGGCTTCCGGCCGCGGGGGCCGCCGGGTGGGCGTCGAGCATCTCCATCGGCAGGTCGGCAAGCCGCACAAGCGGGTCGGACTGACTGCGCAAGATCAGCACCCTTTCGATCATGTTCCGCAGCTCGCGGACATTCCCCGGCCACGGATAGCTCATAAAGACCTCCTGCACCTCTTCTGTCAGCTCGGGAGCCGGCTTGTTCATCCGCTTCGAAAAGTCTCCGAGGAAATAGGAGGCGAGCTCCAGAACGTCCTTGCCGCGCTCGCGCAGCGGCGGCAGCTTTATCGGTATCACCGAGATACGGAAAAAGAGGTCTTTGCGAAAGCTTTCGTCTTTGACCTTCTTCTCGAGGTCGAGGCAGGTAGCGCAGATCAGCTTGAGGCTTATCTTCTTTTCCTTCGTGCTGCCCAGCGGCCTGACCGTGCGCTGGTCGATGAAGCGAAATAGTTTTGTCTGCAAAGCGACCGGCAGGTCGCCGATCTCGTCGAGAAAGAGAGTTCCCTTATCGGCGACCTCGATCAGCCCCGGCTTGCTGGCGTCCGCGCCCGTATACGCGCCTTTGGCGTAGCCGAAAAGCTCCGCCTCCAGCAGCGCCTCCGGGATTGCCGAGCAGTTGACGGCGACGAACTCGCCCTTGCACCGGGAGGCGCGGTGGATCATCCGCGCCGCCACCTCCTTGCCCGTGCCGCTCTCACCCGTCAGCAGCACCGTCACATCCTGATAGGGCGCCAGTTTGAGCAGCGTTTCACCGACCTTTTCCATCGCGGGCGAGGAGCCGAGCAGCAGATTCGTCTCGTCCGCCATCATCACCTCGGCCTGGTTTTGCAGCTGAATCGACTCAAAGGCGCGCGTCACCATATTCATCGCCGCGTCAAGCGGAAAGGGCTTGTCCAGATAATTATAGGCGCCCTGCCTGATCGCCTTGACGACGAGGCTCGAATCGCCGAAGGCCGTCATCATCACCACGCGGCAGCGCGGCGCCAGCTTGAGGATGATCGGCAGCATGTCGAGACCGTTGCCGTCCGGCAGACACTGGTCAAGGAAGACCAGCGAGGGGATCTCGGCGTTGAGCGACTCTTGCAGCTCCTGTATCGAAGAGATACACTTCGCGCTGTAGCCCTTCTTCTCGAAGGCTTTTTTCAGTCCGTTGGCCAGATTTATCTCATCGTCAACTATCCAGATGCTCATCGTCTCTTCCTCCATGCTGTAATTTCAGATAAATCTTAAACGTCGCGCCCTCGGGCGAGTTCTCAAGGGAAAGGAAACCGCCGAGCCCCTCCACGATCCGCTGCACGATACAGAGGCCGAGCCCCGTCCCCTCCTTTTTGGTGGTGAAAAAGGGGTCGAATATCCGGTGCTCGATATCGGGGGAGATTCCGGGCCCCGTATCGGAAACCGCGATCATCCCCATTTTTTCGCCGCCCGGCGGCGCGGAGGCATAGCCGACGGCGACGGTCAGCGCCATCTCGCGTCCCTCCTTCAGCGGCGACATGGACTGCATCGCGTTGAGGGCGAGATTCATAACCATCTGGCGCAGCAGCTCGCTGTCCGCCATGACCGTAACGTCCTGCGCGGCACTGTGCAACACCAGCCGCACGCCGTACTTCTGCGCCTGCGAGCCGAGCATCGCCCCGCTCCACGGCAGAAGATCGTCGAGCTTCACGGGGGTGATCACGGTGGGACGCGGCCGCACGAACGAAAGAAGCTGCATCACGATATTATTGAGCCGGTCCATTTCGCTGCCGAGAACGGCGATCTGTTCTTTCGCCTCTTCCAAATCCAGAGGCGCGGACTCGCCCACGGCGAGTTTATCCATTTCGTCGCGCAGCAGGTCCGCCTGTATCCGCATACTCGCGAGGGGATTGCGTATCTCGTGCGCAAGCCCGGAGATCATTTCCCCCAGCGCCGCGAGACGGTCCATCCGGCTCACCTGCCGCTGGACCTCCCGCCACCGCGCGAGCTGCGAAGACATGTTGTTAAAACTTTCCACGAGCGCGTGGAACTCATAGGGCGAAAGCGCCGTCTGCGGTATTCTGACGGATATCCCGTCGGCGACCTCCTTACACATCCAGGTGAGGCGGCGCAGCGGGCGCGTCAGCATATACGAGAGAAAGACGGCGAGCTCGACGGCGATGATGAGCCCCAGCATTCCGACAAGGATCAGGTAGCGCTCCTCTTCCACCATATCGACATAGATGGACTGCGAATCAGGGACAAAGCCATACCTTGCGCCGCCGCTTCTTATCGTCAGCGCGGGTTTTTCGCCGGGGCCGCACCGCCGCCAATAGGGGCCGAGCTCCTGCGCCAGAACCGCGGCGCTGTAGTTTAAATCGTACTCCCGCGTCAGCCGCTTCAGGCGTTCGGCGGCGCCGGCCGCCTCCGACAGCTTGTCGCTGTAGCTCTGGTGAAGGCGCGCGCCCAGCATCAGCAGCACCATCGACAGCGCCAGAAGCAAAAATATCCATTTCATCAGGGTTTCCAGGCTTACGCGGCGAAACATCCCTTTGACCTCACGTACCTTGCCGCCGCAAAGACCAGATACTCCCCCGCCAGCACGACGAGCATCGCGTACTCCGGCTCGAGACGGAAGCCGAATACCAGCAAAAGCTGCAGCATAATCGCGATACTCAGCACGGCGAAGAGAATCTCCTTCACAATCAGCCTCGGCGTGAAGATCGGATAAAAATAAACGATCGCCACCAGCGTCCAGCTGGTCACGCCCAGCCGTATATAGCCAGGCAGCCCCGCGTGGCTCAGCATCAGGGCGGCCGAGGCGATAAGCGTGATCGCGATGCGGTTGCTGAAAAGAAAGCGTTCCTCTTGAAAGGGGCGCAGCTCGTTTTCGTCCTTTTTCATCGGCAGAAGGTCGTAACAGAGCGAACAGGCGGCGAGAAGAAGCTGCGAATTTGCCGTGCTGACCGCCGACGCAATGACGCAGACAAGCAGCAGCATTCCGGCGACAGGCGGCAGAAACTGCCCCAGCTTGGCGAAGGCCATCGTCTCCTCAAAATTGCCGAGCACCGGGTATTTCAGACGGCAGACCATGATAAAAAATGTTAGGCAGAGGTATATCCCGCCGACCACATAGGGGGACAGGGCCAGCATCTGATAGGCCTCGCGCCTGCTGCGGCAGGCGATGATCCTTATCAGATACTGGGGGTTGGTCGCCACGCCCAACCCCCAAGCGAACATCATCGCGGAGGCGGAAAACATCTCCGCGAGAGAAAAATCCTTCAGCGACACGGCCGCACTCTCGACGCGAAAGACGCCGTAGGCCGCGGCGGCGCTGAAACCGTCGGGCAGCGAGAACCAGGCGGCGACGCTCACGCCGATGACGATCAGCAGCAGATTCAACGTATCGCTGCGCACGACGGACAGATAGCCGCCAAAGGTCGTGTAAAGCACAAAGAGGTATATCAGCGACGTCGCCGCGAACCCCTGCGGAATCTCCAGCATATAGGAGACGATGATGCCGAAGGCGCGAAACTGGATGACGAGATAGACGACATAGAGAAATATCATCGTCAGCGCGACAAGCTTGCGCACGCGGACGTCGCCGTAGCGTTTTTCAAGCCATTCAGGCAGCGAGGCGACGCGCGCCACCCGCAGACGCTTCACCACGAAGGGGAAAAAAAGCAGGCCGAGCATCCAGCCGTTGACCGAGGCCCAGAAGGCGACATAGCCCGAACGGTAAAACCACATGCCAAAGCCGACGAGCGAAAGGGGGCTCATCCACGTCGCGCAGAAGGTGGCCAACGTCGGAAATAGCCCGACCTTCGCGTCGCCGAGATAGAACGACCGCTTCGTCTCCTTCCACGCGAAGGACTGCCCCGTCAGCAGGATGATGGAGACCGTGTAGGCCCCGAAGGCGGCCAGATAATAAATAAGCGGGGACATCAGCGGGAGCCGCGCCTGATAAAGCGAACGATCGCGCCGGGAGCGACCACTAGCAAAAGGAATATTATCCACATAAAAGTGCTGAGTCTCATCCGCTCTTCCTCCGTCGCCCTATAATTTAAGTAACTCACAAACTAGCCGATGTTTTGGGGATGTAGTAATATAATTATTATAATATCTTTTGTGGAAATTTGGAGGCTTCTCAAAATGGCAAAACAGCAGCCCGAGGGCGTATACCTTTACATAAATGACAGCGGCGAACGGTTCATCGCGATAATTGACGCCTTTGGCATGGCGAATATGCTCCCCTGGATGCAGCCGGGGGAGACCGACAACATCATCGAAAAAAGCTGGAACCTCACCGGCGATTTTATCAAGCTGAGGATCTCAGACTAAGCGGGCGGACGCTTTAACGCCGAAGGCCGGCGGGCCCCTGCGGTCCGCCGGCCTTCGATTATGGATGGTCGTCCGGCATCACACGGCGCAGATCCTCTCTGCGGCAATCTTTCCAAACCATTCCCCGACCTCTTCCGCGTCCTTTTCATAGCCCGCGCGGCCCATGAGGCCATAGGTGTATTTCTTGCCCTGCTCGACGCCGGGCTGATCGAAGGGGTCGATGCCCATCATGCGGCCGGTGAGCGCCGTCAGGTATTCATAGAAAAATACCAGCGCGCCGACCGTCTCCGCGTCAAGGGCCCCCAGCTCTATCCAAACGAGCGGGTGGCCGGACTTCACGATCGCCGCCGCCGTGCTCTTCGCCTCGAGGTTCAGCATCGCGCCGAGCCCCTGGCCGTCGAGATACTTAAGCGGCGAAAGCGCCCCCGGCTCTATCGGCGGCACGAGAAGCTCACGGCCGTGGTCGCCGATGCTGATCAGCGTGAAAAACTTATCGTCGGGCCCCTCGGTGTAAAGCTGCACCTGCGAATGCTGGTCGATCGCGCCGAGCGCGCGCACCGGCGTCGTCCCGAGCCCTTTTTTGCCGAGGCTCTCGGCCCAGAGCTGCGCGTACCACTCCGCGAAATAGGCCATCTTGCTTGAATACGGCATCAGGACAGACATCGGACGTCCCTCCCGCTCATGCAACAGATGTACGGCGGCCAGCCTGAGCGCGGGGTTTTTTTCGAAGGATTTCTCCTCCGTGAGGAACTTCCTCATCCCGGCGGCCCCGGCAAGCAACGCCGGCGCGTCGATCCCCAGCGCCGCGGCGGTGACGAGCCCCGCCGGACAAAGCACGGAGTAACGTCCGCCGACAGAGGGCGGAAGCTCCATCACGCGGCAGCGCGAGCCGTCCGCGAAGGCGCGGAAGATGCCCTTCTCCGGGTCCGTGATCACGAGGATGTCGGCGTCGCTCTGCCCCTTTTTAAGCAGCTCGCCGCGATACCAGAGAAACTGCGTCATCGTCTCCGCGGTGGCGCCCGATTTGCTGACTCCGACAAGCGCCACGCGCCCCTCTTTCACGCGCTCCCAAATGGAGGCCGTCTTATCGGGGTCGGGATTATCCGCGAGATAAAACTTCGGCCCGCACGCGCGCTCGTTGTAAAAACCGTCCAAAAGCGCCTGATTCAGCATCAGGTTCCCCAAAGCGGAGCCTCCGATGCCCACCTGAATTACGCTGTCGTAACCCGCAAGCCACTTGGCGGTCTCCGCGATCTCCGCGGTCGGGGAATCCGGCAGCGCCATCCAACCGTGGCCCGTCGTAGCAGCGGGCGTCTCCGCCAGCCACCGCTGCGCCTCGCGCGCCGCCGCGCCGTATAGATCTTCCAGCTCCGCAAAGGCGGTCTTGCTACCGCCTAATGATGCGCCAAAGGAAAATGAAATTTTCTTCATCCTGAACACCGGCCTTCCGCATAAATATGAATAAAAAATGACAGCGGGGCTTTAGCCTGCTGCCATTATCATATACCAATTTTTTATTTTTTACACTCACTGCCCGCCCGCAAATCCGAACGGCAATACTCAGGAGATCAGATTATTCGCCTTAAGGGCGGCCTCCAGCTCTCCGGGGTTGTAACCGACGATGAATTTCTCTCCGATAACGGTGACGGGCACGCCCATCTGCTTCGTCTTTTTCACAAGCTCCATCGCGGCGGCCCTGTCGGCGGAGACGTCGACCGTCGTATACGCGACCTGAAGATTGTCAAGAAATTCCTTGACCTTAGTGCACCAGGGGCATGTCTGCGAGGTATATACTTTTACTTCCATATCTATATCACCACTCCTTGAGGTTATTTTAAAATTGTTTCACTTACGCTATTATACTCCATAAAATTGAAATAGTCGCCTGCATAAAAGGCAGATTTTTTACCGCCGGCCCCGCGGGCAAAAGTATTAAGAGCTTTAAAAAGAAAAATTGACCTGCCGGCGGCGCCGGGCGGCGGCATTTTTGCTTTCACATAAAAATAGAGGGCGGCGGCAAACACTGGCGGAAAAGGAAACCCACGGCATTTATTTTGATATTTCTCCGGCCGCTTGCGGCAGACGCGGTAAAAGCGCTAAAAATGACGGCGCGCCTGCCCGCGACCGTCAAGTACGTACCACTCTTTCAAAAATTCTCTTACGGTTGGTTTGCCCTTTTATGCTTGGGCACATTGCATTATTTACAAAATTGCGTTAAATTTATAGCCAGTTTGTGTAAATTGGGGAACGAGGCATAAATTTTGCTTTTACATTATTAGAGGAGGTACATCATGTTCAAAATCGTATCAAAACAAAAGCTTGCGCCGAAAGAATTCGACATTTGGGTCGAAGCTCCGCGCATTGCGAACCACGCGAAGGCGGGCCAGTTCGTCGTCCTCCGCGTCAACGACGGCGGAGAGAGGATTCCCCTGACGATCGCTGATTATGACAGCGAAAAGGGGCTCATCCGCCTCATCTTCCAGGTAGTCGGCAAGACGACGGCGCTCATGTCCGGACTCAGCATTGGGGACTGCATCCAGGATATCTCCGGACCGCTGGGCACGCCGAGCGAAATCGAGAACTACGGCACCGTGCTCATGGTCGGCGGCGGCGTAGGCATCGCGGCCCTCTACCCCATCATCAAATCGCTTAAGCTCGCGGGCAACAAGGTCATCACGATCCTCGGCGGCCGCACCGCGGACCTCGTCATCATGAAGGACGAATGCCGCAAGTACTCCGACGAACTCATCATCACCACCGACGACGGCTCCGAAGGCATGAAGGGCGTCGTCACCGAAGCGATGAAGATGGTCGTCGAGCGCGGCGAGAAGATCGACCGCAGCTGGTGCATCGGCCCCTCCATCATGATGAAGTTCGGCACGAAGGCCGCTAAGGAACTCGGCCTCCCCATCTGGGTTTCGCTCAACCCCCTGATGGTCGACGGCACGGGCATGTGCGGCTGCTGCCGCGTCACAGTCGACGGCAAGATATTCTTCGCCTGCGTCGACGGCCCCGAGTTCGACGGACACAAGGTGAACTGGGACGAGTTCATGAGCCGCCTCCGCCAGTATAAAGACGAAGAAAAAATCTCCATGGAAAAATATGAAGCAGAAGTAGGTGAACCGACATGGCTGTAACATTCTCAAAATGGAAGACCCCCATCAAAGAACAGGACCCAGAAGTACGCAAGAGCAATTTCGGTGAAGTGTGCCTTGGCTACAACCTCGAAGAGGGACAGATCGAGGCCGGCCGCTGCCTCCAGTGCAAGACGAAGCCCTGCGTCAACGGCTGCCCGGTAAAGATCGACATCCCCGCCTTCATCAAGTGCGTCAAAGAGGGCGACATGGCGGGAGCCGCCGAAGTAATGGATAAATACACCAACCTGCCCGCCGTCTGCGGACGCGTCTGCCCGCAGGAATCGCAGTGCGAAGGCCTCTGCACCGTCGGCAAGATGAAAGACTTCGAGCCCGTAGCCATCGGCAAACTCGAGCGCCTCGTCGCCGACTGGAAATACGCGCAGGAGAATATGTCCCCCAAAGCGTACCAGGGCGAAAAGAAGGGCAAAGTCGCCGTCGTCGGCTCCGGCCCCTCCAGCCTCACCGTCGCGGGCGACCTCGCGAAGCTGGGCTACGAAGTAAAGATTTTTGAGGCCCTCCACGCGGCCGGCGGCGTCCTCATCTACGGCATCCCCGAGTTCCGTCTCCCCAAGAAGATCGTCAAGATGGAGATCGAGGCGATGCAGAAGCTCGGCGTAGATATCGAATGCAACGTCGTCGTCGGCAAGACGGTCACCATGCAGGAGATCATGGACGAGTACGACGCCTGCTACATCGCCGTCGGCGCGGGCGCGCCGCACTTCCAGGGCGTCCCCGGCACCACGCTCAACGGCGTCTACTCCGCCTCGGAATACCTGACGCGCATCAACCTCATGCACGGCTATGAGTTCCCGAAATTTGACACCCCCGCCAAAAAGGCGAAGAAAGTCGTCGTCATCGGCGGCGGCAACGTCGCGATGGACGCCGCGCGTTCAGCCAAGCGTTTGGGCGCCGAAGAGGTCACCGTCGCCTACCGCCGTTCGCTCGCCGAACTTCCCGCGCGTATCGAAGAGTACCACCACGCCGTGGAAGAGGGCATCGTCTTCAACTGGCTCACCAACCCGACAGAATATGTCGACGACGGCAACGGTCAGCTCAAGGGCGTCAAGTGCATCAAAATGGAGCTCGGCGAGCCCGACGCCTCCGGCAGACGCCGCCCCGTGCCGGTAGAGGGCAGCGAGTTCTTCATCGAAGCCGACTGCGCCATCGAAGCCATCGGCCAGGGCTCCAATAAAGTCCTCCTCTCCACCTTCCCCGAAATGAAGCTCAACAAGTGGGGCTACATCGAAGCCGACGAAAAGACCGGCGCGACCTCCGTCCCCGGCGTCTTCGCGGGCGGAGACATCGTCACCGGCGCCGCCACCGTCATCCTCGCGATGGGCGCGGGCAAAGAGGCCGCCGTCGCGATCGACAAGTACATTACCGAAAAAAAGGCCGCGAAGTAAGCGCCGCCTTCTCTGGATAAAAAAACTCCCCGCCGTCTGGTACGGCGGGGAGTTTTTTTATATTTTTATTACAGGCGCGCCAGCCGGCTTTAGCCGCCCCGCAAGCTACATCGAGATCCCGAGCAGCTTCTGCGCGCCCCAGCCGATGAGGAAGGAGAGCGCGGCGACGCCGAAACTGATGCAGATCATCTCTCTGAAGGCCGGCGCGAAGGGCTCCTTGCGCACCACCGAGACATAAAAGGTAAAGAGCATGATGACGAGGGCGGCGTTGACGAGACAGCCGGCGAGCGCCAGCAGCGGCGAACAGATAAAAGCATAGGGGACGAGCAGCATACAGACGGCGAACATATAAGCGATCCCCGTGTAAACGGCGGCCTTCAGCGGACGCCCCTCTCCGGGGTCGTTCTTTTTCGCGAGATACTCGGAGGCCGCCATCGAGAGGGTCGCGGCGCTGCCCGTAATAAACCCCGCCATACAGATGACCGTGGTATTTCCGAGCGCGAAGGTGAAACCGGCGAGCGCTCCCGTCAGTTCGACAAGGGCGTCGTTGATGCCGAGCACCATCGAGCTGATGTATTTAAGCCGCTCGTCGTCAACCATCGCGATCAGTTCGTGTTCGTGCTCTTCCTCTTGCTCGTATATCTTGAGCGCCTCTGGCACATATTCCGCGATGCGCGCGTACTCCACCTGCGCCTTCTCCTCGCCCGTCTCCATGAGGTTGATGACGAAGGTAAGGCCGAAGAGCATGCCGCACAGCCGGTAAAAGAGAACCTTGAGGGCGCTGGGCTTCGGCATGCGCCCCGTGTATTTGCTCCATATCTCTGCGTGCCGGCCCTCCTCCGCCGCGATCTTCGCCAGCACGCGCGCGTTGGCTCCCGACGCGCGGCGCGCCATATGCGCGTAGATGACATGCTCCGTCGCTTCGTTGAGCTGCATGATTTTAACCGCTTCAAGTATATCTTTATTCATCATAATGACACCGCCATCTTTAATTTTTAACATATTTTTTAACTCTGAGCTATTGACGCCATTCCCGCCCACTGCCTATAATGCGGCAAACACACACACGGAGGATCGGATAATGAAAATAGCAGCCCTCTTGTTTTGCCTTGCATATTATATAGCCATTTTGCCGCTTTCTCCAGCGGAAGCGGTCTCGGCTTCCGCCTTTGCCGCGGAGCACGGCTGCGCGATAGACGCGGACGCCCTCGGCATCATGGAATCCCTCGGAGAGCTCACCTATCTGGATTCGGCTTTCATGCTGCGCATAGCGCCGCTGCCGCCGAAAAAACAGCGCGCCCTGGCGCTGCGGCTCGCCGCGGACGGGCACCTCACGGTGGCAAAGCTGAAAAAAGTCCCGCTCGCGGTCGCGGTCCCGGAGGACCCCGGCGACATCATCCCCCTGCTCTATGAACAGCTGAGAGAGGATTACTGGCGCGGCTGGCTGAAGCGCCATTCATTTATGGCGGATATAAAAATGAAGGAATGGCGGGAGACGGCGAAACGCCGTTTTGTCGCCCCCAAGCTGGCGGTAAAGCTGATAGATATCTTTTTTCAAAAAAGAGAGGGCAAAACCGACGCCTCGGGCGTGGTTTACTTGGACAGGGAATGACGAGGGGTTGTTTATTTTTATAACAAACAGATAAAAATAATTGACATGCCGTTATAAAAATGCGAGAATAACCGTAGTTATAGAATCGGCAGTTTTAAATCAAAAGACAAATAAGTCGGGAGGAATTTTTTGATGAAAAGATTGTTAGTTGTTTTGTGTCTATGCGTAATGCTGGTAATGTCGGCCGCCGCCGCGATGGCCGCGGAGGGCGGACACGGCGGGCATGTTTCCCAGGGGCAGGCGGACGCCGCCAACTATGTGGAAATCGCGATATCGTCTGCCGATATTACGCTTTCTGAGGGAAGCAGCGTCGCCAGCGCGCAGCCGATCCTCCTGACAGGCATTACCCCCATCGCCTCCAACGCCAAATTTTACGTGACCGACGCAACCAAACGTCCGACGCTGCTGGGAGGGTTTGTCTTAGACATCAGCCACAGCGGCGGAGAAACTATCGATATAACGATAGCGAAAAATTTAGGACTGAAATCAACGCCCACGTATGCGTGGATTCAGGACAAAGCGGATGGCAACACATATTCAAGATATGAATTCAGCGGCAATGCTGTCAAGAACGTAAAGTTAGATTTGCATTTCACCGCCGCCAATGTCGTTCTCGGCAATGAAGTCGCCGTCGACTCCGGAAGCTCCTCCAGCGGATGCAACGCCGGCGCGGCGTCCTTAATGCTCCTTATCGGCGCTCTCCCGCTTCTTTATTTCCGCAAGAAGTAAGTCCGCGCAGCCAACCGATAAAAATATAAGATCGTCATATGCCCCTTCACGAAAGAAGGGGCATATTTTTAGACCGGCTCATAAATCATCCTTAATTCAAACGAGTGTGAATAATTTGCGTAAAATTTTGCTCTTCGCCTTTATCACCTTAATCTGCGCTTCCTCCGGCTTTGCCGCGACCCCTTCCAACACCGGCTTTACCGGCCTCTGGGAGTATCCCACCGCCGAGGTCCCCGGCGACGGCGCGGGTTGGATACATTACGGCCGTTATTCGCCCTACCGCACCTATGCGGCGACGCTTGGGCTTTTCCCCTGGCTGGAATTCAACCTTCGCCTGACGGAGTATGAAAACGACGCCGTGAAAGTCTCCGACGCCTTTGGATACTATAAAGACAAGGGGCTCGACCTGAAAATACTACTCGCGCGGCAAAAAGGCGTTTTTCCGTCCGTCGCGGCCGGCGTGATTGACATCATGGGCACGGAACTAAGGAAGGGCTACTTCGGAGCCGCCACCTGGCGCTATAAACAGACGGCGCTGACTCTGGGCTACGCCACCGACATGTACAACGGCTTTTACGGCGGACTCTCGTGGTCCCCGCTGGGCTGGCTTGAATTCAAAATCGAATACAGCCCTCTTGATTACGCCGCGGAACGTGTGAGCGGCGTGCGCGTTCACCCGCGAGAAGCAGACTCAAAATTCAACTACGGCCTGGCGCTGAAAACGAAATTCGGCCTCATGGGCAGCCTCAGCTATCAACGCGGCGAAGAATTATGCTTCGGCGTAAGCTACGCCTACGATTTGAGCCGTCCGCTCTTCGGCGGAACCCACCCGCCCAAACCCGGCGGCGCCAATACGGCAAGCTGGGGCGAATGCGATATCAATAAAATCGCCGCAGAGCTTCAGGAGACGCTGGGGGCGCGCGGCTTCGGACTGCGCAACGTCGTCGTACTGGCGGGCGGCAAAAGAGTACACGTCGCCTTTGAAAACATCGGCTACGCCTCGCAGTCGCAGGCGATCGCGCGCGCCATCATCACCGCCTCGCGCAAAATCCCATGGGATACGGAGAGCTTCTCCTGCGTAGCGATGGTTCGCGGAGCGCCGGTATCGCGGGTTACGCTGAACACAGAACAGATGGCGCTTGTGCGTCTGGACAAATTCAGAGAATTTGACATCGACCGCGGCGCGTACAGCTGGACGGACAAGGGACAGTACGGCGTTGACGAAAGAGCGGAGTGGACGGTAATGGCAGGCCCCGGAGAGAGCCGCCGCCGCGGCTGGGCGGAAATACGCGCGGCGCTCGCCTTTGAGCCGCGCATCGACAAACAGCTCGACAAAATGCCCTTCATGGCGCGCACCGATCTCGACTGGATCGCGCAGCTGCGTTCGTCTCAGGGCTGGGCGGCCTACCTGAAAATACGCCAGCCGCTGCACAACAACGTCGAGATCTGGTGGGAACCGGAAATGAACGACACTACGCGTATCTGGAAGGGCGTGCTCAGCTACCTCTATAAACTGGACAAAAATACCTGGGCTCTCGGCGAATTCGGCTACCTCGACGAAAATTATTTTGGCGGCAACCTCTGGGGCAGATACTATCTTCCCAAAACAAATATTTGGGCCGGCGCCAGGCTTTCCGCGACCAAAGAACGCGAATATGATTCTTTCGGCGGCATACCGGATTATAAACGGGATTATTATTACGACTATTCAAAGGGAGAATATGTGACGCTCTATCTGCCGCAAAACGGCGACAACGGCTGGAACCTCTCTTGGTGGGTCGAGGGCGGCTATCACGATTCGACCTATAACGCCGACTTGACGGCGCGTTACGGGAAATTCGTCGACGGCGACAAAGGCTACCGGCTGGACGCGGTAAGAAACTGGGACTCCGCCAAAGTGGGCTTCTACTACACCAACACCGACCGCAAGACCACCGGCAAAAGCTTTACCGACGCGGGCATGATCCTGCACTTGCCGCTCTCCGCCTGGTACGACGGACACGCGAGCAATACATACTGGGACGAGGAGTTCACCCTGCTCTCCACCTTCAGGCTCTTCGCCGGCAAAATGCCGGGGGCCTGGCAGACGCCGGAGACGCTCGTCGGCGAGCTTCAGCCGGAAAGGCTATATCAGGAGGTCGGCGCGCAGCTGGCCAGGCTTTGCCTTCAAATGCGGGAGGACGGCACATGGCAGGAAGAACCGGCAAAATCTTACGGTTTTGTAGACTATCTCACCGGAAAATGGCGCAGGGACGAAGCTATGGGCGCTGATTGATTTGGATATTTATAGCGAAACATAGAAATTTTTAACAAATAGTTATAAAATTAATCTGGCGTGCTCGCGGCCATTTAGCTTTTGATCATCCCGGATAAAAATATAAGTTCTGGAGGAATAATATGTTGAAAAACCGTGAAATCGCGTTGTTGATCCTCATCTTTTATATCTTCGCCCTTACCGCGCAGCCGGCGGCGGCAGTGGCCGCTGATGCCGGTGCCGTCGCGGCGGCCGCCGCCGCGCTTACCGGGCCAAGCGGAGGGGCGGAGAGCCCCGGCGACGCCGTTGCCGCCGAAGGGGGGGCGGAAGGCGGCGTCTTTGCCGGAGACACGGACGCGGAAACCTCAGTTACCACTCCGACAGACACTTCGCCTCTCATCGACCCGTCAGCCTCGGAGCCGGAAACTACCGTGGTCAACGAACGGCTGGAAGAAGACAGGCAGCATAATCCCGCAACGACCGCCGCGCCTGACGCCACGACGGCAAGATCGTCCTCCCTCGATCCCCGGGAGGTCAGAGGCAGCACGATGTACGATAACCTGCGCGGCAGGCTCGCGCGCTTCGGCGCGAGCTTCTTCGCTTCACGCAGGGCCAACACGCTGACCTACGCCCCCGTAGGGCCAAACTATGTGGTGGCGCCGGGAGACGAAGTCCGCATCACCCTATGGGGATACGACGACATCAGGGCAAACCTGATCGTCGACCGCGACGGAGTCCTGACCCTTCCGAAGGCGGGGCCGCTTAACGCGGCGGGAATGACCTTTGCGGAACTGGAAAAGGCGGTCAACAGCGCCTACGGAAGGATATTGAACGACTTTGAAATCAACGTCTCCATGGGCAAACTGCACACGATCAACGTCTATGTCACAGGTCACGCGGCTCGCCCGGGGGCATACGCCGTCTCCTCGATGGCCACGCTCATCGACGTGCTCTCGCAGGCCGGCGGACCGGCTCTCTCCGGCTCGATGCGCGCGATCGAGATCAAGCGCGGCAGCAAAAAGATCGCCACGTTCGACGTCTACGAACTCCTGCTGCGCGGCAGCCGCAAAGGCGACGCCAGGCTGCGCGACGGCGACGTGATCTTCATCCCGACCGTCGGCACCCTTGTCTCCATTGCCGGCAACGTCAAGCGTCCCGCCGTTTACGAATTAACAAAAAATGAAAAACGGCTTGAGGATATTATAAAACTCGCCGGCGGCCTCACCTCCGGCGCCTACAAGGGGCGCGTACAGATAGTGCGCGTTGAGAACAACACAATAAGGACGGCCTTTGAATCGGAGCTTACGCAGAAAAACGCCGCGGCGCAGAAGCTGCAGGACGGCGACCTTGTGAAGATCTTCGCCGTTCCCGGCGGCTCCATCAACGTCCGCATCGCCGGAGCGGTCATCCAGCCCGGCGTCTACGCCATCGAACCTGGGACAACGACGCTGGAGGACGTTCTCAAACGCGCTGGCGGCCTGCTCTACACCGCCGCCAGCGAGGGCGAACTTACCCGTATACAGGTGAGCGACCAAGGCCCCGTGACGACGCGCATGATGGTGAACTTAAAAGAGGCTCTCGGCGGCGGCGGCCGCTTCCTGCTCCAACGCGACGATTACATCTTCGTCCGCACCGTGCCGGACTGGAATCTCTATCGCAGCGCGCAGGTGACCGGCCGCGTGCTCTACCCCGGCAGCTACGCCGTAAAGCAGGGCGAGCGCCTCTCTTCGCTCCTTGAGCGCGCGGGCGGGTTTGCCGAAGACGCCTTCCCGCGGGGCGCGGTATTCATCCGCGACAGCGTAAGGGCCCAGCAGCAGAAAAACATCGACGACATGATCCTGCGCATGGAGCGTGAGATGGCCGCCGCGGCAAATGAAGCCGTCTCCACCGCGACGACGACGAAAGACGTCACCTTCGCGCAAGCGGAAGTGACACAGAAAGAGAGACTGCTTGCGGCGCTGCGGGGGCTAAAGGCGACGGGGCGCGTGATAATGCAGGTCCCCGGCGACTATCGGCTGCTCAAAGGCAGTCCCTTCGATATCGTGCTGCAGGATGGCGACCGCCTCCATATACCGACCGCCCCTGGCACAGTGCAGGTAATCGGTTCCGTAACCTCACAGTCCGCCTTCGTCTTCCGTTCAGGACAGCCGATCCGCGATTACATCAAGATGGCGGGCGGATACTCCGCCTCGGCCAACGCAAGGCGAACTTACATCATGAAGGCCGACGGCTCGACCACGAGGGCTTTCTCCGGAAATAAGGCGCAAAAGGTCGAAGACGGCGACTTCATCGTCGTCCCGGAGAAACTGATGTTCCAGCCCACGATGCGCAACACGACCGATATCATCGACATCGTATATAAGCTGGTCCTCGGCGTAGCCGCCGTAGACTATATCTTTAAATAACGGAGTGTCTCTCATGGCTGAGAACAATATGATAAACGACGAATACGAGATCTCGCTGCTTGATCTCTTTGTAATTCTGCTTCGGCAGCGCGGATTCATCACAAAAACCACAGTCGCTTTCGCGGTAATTGCCATAGTATACGCGCTAATGGCTACGCCCATATACAAGAGTACGATTCAGGTCATGCCTCCTGGCGGCGGCGCGAAATCCGGCGCGGCGGCGATGCTTGCCGCGACTGGTATGGGAGATTTGCTCGGCGCTTCGCTGGCGACGACCTCCGACACAATTGTCGGAGTCGTCAAAAGCCCCGCCGTTCTGGACAGAGTGATCGACAAAAATGACCTGATGGCGCGCGAACCTGAGGGCTTCAGCATTATCAGGACAATAAAATCCCTACTGCCGCAAGGCGAGCGTGGCGAGAAAATGCGCACAAAGGTGCGTGAGTCGCTCTCGACAAACGTACAGGCCGCCGCCGACAAACAAAGCGGCATCATCACCATCTCCGTCAAAGACACTTCGCAGGACATGGCCGTCAAACTCGCGAGTTCGCTCTTCGACGAAACCCTCGGCGTAATGCAGGAGGTGGCGATCACTCCCGACGCCCAGAAGCGTCTTTTCCTGGAAGAGCAGATTAAAAACATTGGACGGGAACTTGCGCAGGCCGAGAGCGGCCTTGTCGCTTTCCAGAAAAAAACCGGTATGATGGCGGCTGGCGGCGCTCCTTCCGACGTTACCGCGCTAGCCTCGCTCCAGGCGGGAATGCTCGCCAAAGAGATTGAGCTGCGCGCGGCAAGGCGCTTCGCGACAAGCGAAAACCCGCAGGTCAAAAAATTACAGGCCGAATATGACGCGATCAAAAAGCAATTCCAGGCCGACAGCGCCAAGGTAGGCACCGTACCGCTATCCGGCGTCGGCCTCAGTAAACTGCCGGAAGCCTCGCTCGAATACGCGGCGCTCTTCCGCGAATACAAATTCCGCGAACGCCTCTATCAGCTTTTACTTAATCAATACGAGAGCGCAAAGCTGAACGAGCTCAACAACCCCTTGGTGATTCAAGCGCTGGGCGTTCCGACCTACCCGGAGCTTAAGGATTCGCCCAAAAGAGCGAGGATCGTCGTTCTCGCGACACTGCTGGGCCTGTTTCTGGGAATATTCGCCGCCTTCATCAGGCACTTCCTCTACCTCTCCTCAACCGACCCCGAGGTGGCGCCCAAGCTTGATTATGTGAAAAAAACTATCCTATCAGACTTAAGTTTTTTCAAAAAAAAGAAATAAGCCGCTGCAAACAAAAGCAGAAAGGGAACGCTTCTTTATAAACGTTCCCTTTCTGCGATAATCATTTCGGGCATGTATAAGCGGCGGGAGGCCGGTACAAGCATGCGGCCTTGAAAAGAAGCTCAAGAAGTGCGCCTGAGTAATATATAAAGTTTACCGAATATTGAATCGTCATGCTTCCGCGGCCGTTTGGCGGCTGGAAAGTATTAGTGAGCTAATCAACGTTTCCATGAAATCCGTGCCGTTTAAACCGGTCGTCCGCATCTATATATACTTCGTTATCGGCTCTGACGCCAATGATAATTACTATCATTTGCCGGTCGATGCAGAACAGTTTGTATACGACACCGGCGGGCGGAGACGCGGCGACGAATGCGAGAGGAGAACCGGGACGCAAACATTCGGCGAAAGGCCGCTGGCAGGACAAGCAAGCCAACGGCGCCTTCAAACAACGGCGAAATTATCCGCCGCGGTACGCGGCGGCTTAACAGGCGCGGAGGACTAAGAGATTATTGACCGCGGCCGGCGGCGGTCTTTTGGGCAAGCAGCAACGCGGATATTTTTTGGCAGGAGCTCAGCAGTTCGTCGATGATGCGCAGGTCAGACATATCAGTTTCGTCGCCGAGGGCGTCGAGCGCGTATCTGACCTCTGAGAGTTTCAGGATTATCGAGGAGGCTTCTTTACGGGTCGGGGACGTCTGGTCTGACGCCGCAACCGGCACCACGGCGGCGTCGCTCTCTCCCAGAAGAAAGGCGACGGTAGTGCCAAGCGTCCTGGCAATGTTTTTTAAGTTTTCACCCTCGGGGAGACAGCGTTTACCCTCCCAGGCTATCACCGTCGAGCGGGCGACATTAAGAGACTCGGCCAACATAGCCTGGGTCAGCCTTTTTTCTTTTCGCAGCATCTTTATCTTCTCAGAAATATCCATCGGCATCCCCCATGTTGTGTATAGACTACAAATAATAAGGAGATGGGTCAAGATTAATTTAACCTACTTATATGTTGCGTAAAGTTGACTATACTGAGATATATTTTATAATAAGTACTGTATAGCAGACTTATAAATTATGGCGGTGACTATCAGTGTTTGGAAAAGTGATCAGAAAAAAACGCGTCGCCTTAAAACTCACCCAGAACGACCTTGCCGTGTTGGTCGGCGTAAACCGCACCACGGTCGTGGCTTGGGAACAGGAAAAATTTCAGCCGACAAAGAAGATCGCAGCGCTTGAAGACGCGCTGAATATCAATCGTGGAGAGTTATATTTTATAATTCAGGAAAACAGGCTCCGCTGATGCGCGATAAAATCAGCCCCAGACCGGCTGCGAAGGACGCGCTCATCCTGCTTGCCGCCTGCCTCGCTCTGTTTTTCACGGCCTGCCTGATATATTTTCATGAAACCGGAGCCGCCCTTTGGAAGGAATCGGCCATATACTGCCCGGCGGCGAGCGGGAAGGCCGAGCCGTCTGAGGCAAGCCGTACAGAAAAGTTGCGGCACGATACCGGCATACATGTCAGCATGGCGGAGGCGAGGGACGCCGCGTGCCGCGCCGTCCGCAGGTCTTTGACGGAGATGTTCCTGGCCGCCGCCGTTCTTTGTTTTGTCTGTTTGATCATTTCCCCGCACGGCAGAAAGAATGTCCCGCCCCTGCCCGCGGCGAAAGACAGCGCTTTTAACCGCGCCGCCGCCACCGACCCGCTGACGGGGCTGTTAAACAGAAAGGCTCTGTACGAAACAGGTTCGGCCGTCATCCGGCTTCACCCGGCGGAACGTCACGCGTTCTTTATGATAGACCTTGATAATTTTAAAAAGATAAATGATACTTTTGGGCACATCAGGGGCGACATGGCGCTGCGGGCGGTGGCGGAGCGCATCACCGCCGCGACAGAGGAAGGCGACCTCGCGGGGAGGATCGGCGGCGACGAGTTTATCATCCTCACCCCCTCCCTGCCTGATGTAAACGCAGCCAGCGCCAAAGCGGAGGCGCTGCTAAAGGGGATATCCGGCGCAGAGGATGTCACCGCGAGCGTCGGCATCGCGCTTTACCCGCAGGACGGAACTACTTTCGAGGAGCTGTATAACAGCGCGGATATCGCGATGTACAGGGTAAAGAAAAAGAGGCGAAATAGTTACGAGTTTTACAGCAACAGTTAAATCGGCGTTTATACGCGCCGTCTGCGTCATGACTTTACCTTCGGAAATCCTCGCCGTATGCAGATACGGCTCCGGTATTCCAAAGGCAAAGTCATTTAGCATCCGGCACGTCTAAACGCCGATTTGTCTTCGATGGGGTAAAGGATAAATTGGGGTTTAGCAAAGATTTTGGGCTCCCTCGCTGAGGCGGCCAGAGAGCCTTTTTTGATGGTCAAAAGACAAACGCTGCGGTATTCCAGTTAGCATGCTACTAACAGAAAAACAATCTGCTGCCAATGCAGCGGCTTCGGTTTAGATTTTGATCTTGGCTCCCTCGCGAGGGAGCTCCCCGCGAAGCGGGGTGAGGGAGAGTTGACCTTGGTTTGATGTTTTTATCTTCTTTAAGTTGTGAAAACCTTAAGGTCAACGTCTACACTCCCTCCGACCCGGCGAAAACCCGTCGCCGGCCCACCTCCCTCGCGAGGGAGGCTTTAAAGGCGCAAACCAAAATCGTTGAATACCGGCAGATTGTTTTTTGTAACTAGAACGCCAAACCCAAATCTATCATCTTATAGTTAATTAAGGGTAATTTGCGGTTTTAGCGCAAGTATTTTTATGATCAGCGGCTTTCCTTCTCGTCCTCGAAGGGGATCTTGTGCTCTTCGGCGCATTCGTAGCAGATCACCACGCTGTCTCCGTTCTCGTCGAGGGCCTCGTGGAAGAGGTCGCAGCATTCCTTCAACGGTTTTTGACATATCTCGCATCTAAGCATCGCAGGTTTCTCCTTTATCTCTTTTTTACCGAATATCCGAAAGTTCCCACCTGGCGGCCGAGGGTGAAATATTTGCCGTGCGCGGTCGCCGCGAGCCCCGCTTTTTCCAGGTGCAGCACGCCTTTGGCGTCAAGCAGCCCTTCGCTGACGTTGACGGCGATTATCTTCGCGAGGAACATTTCGTGACTTCCGAGCAGCATGCTTCTTTCAACGCGGCATTCGATGTTGACGGGGCTTTCTTCTATCATCGGAGCGCTCACCTTGCTGGCCGGGATCGCCGTAAGCCCCGGCAGGGCGAATTTATCGATCTCGCGCCCCGATTTCACGCCGCAGAAATCGGCGTTCCAAACGAGCCTGTCTGTGGTCAGGTTGATGACAAACTCTCCCGTCTCTTTTATCAGGCCGTATGAGTAGCGCTCGGGGCGCACCGAGATATAGGTCATCGGCGGTTCGGAGTTTACGATACCCGTCCAGGCCACCGTGATGATATTCGATTTTTCCAACGTGCCGCAGGAGACCATCACCGGCGGCAGGGGATAGAGCATTGTCCCCGCTTTCCATGTCACTTTGCTCAATCGACGCACTTCCTTGCTATATGATATATTTTATCAGGTAATATTATAGTGTCTTTCCCGCTTTTGGAGGTACAATACTAGCGGAAATTTATTGAGGGGAATTACGTATGCGATGAGAGATGTGGCCTGGAAAATATTGAAGAGCGGCGCGCTCTTTCCCCTTTTCATTCTCGTGCTCTGGTGGTACGGAGCATCCGCTGAGTGGTGGAACACCTTTTTGCTGCCCTCTCCCGGCGCCGTGTGGCGCGCTTTTACGGCGGCGGCGGCCGACGGTTCGCTGCCGGAAAACCTGCTGGCGAGCCTCAGCCGCATTGCCGCCGGCTTCGGCCTCTCCGCGGCGCTGGCCCTAGCGCTTGCGCTTTTGTGCAGCTCCTGCCCGCCGCTTCTGGCGCAGCTGGACCCTACGCTTGAATTCCTGCGGCACATACCGCCGATGGCGGTGATCCCGATGCTCATCCTGTGGTTTGGCATCGGAGAGAGCCCGAAAATAATCCTCATCATCCTCGCCACATTTTTCCCCGTCTTCCTCAACGCGCTTCAAGGAATCAGAGGCTGCGACGCGAAACTTATAGAGGTCGCGCGGGTCTTCGGCTATGGGCGCTGGGAGCGTTACCGTTACGTGATCCTGCCTGCGGCCCTGCCGTCCGTCCTCACGGGGCTGCAGTTGGGGCTCGGATACAGCTGGCGCTCGCTGGTGGCGGCGGAGCTTGTCGCCGCCTCCTCCGGCCTCGGCTATATGATACTTGACGCGGAACAGCTCTCGCGTTCCGACGTCGTGCTGATGGGGATCTTTGTCATCGGCGCGCTCGGGGCCGCCCTTGATTATCTTTTCGTACTCATTTCAAGGGCCGCGAAGGGGATGAGATAATGGCCTTTCTCTCGGTCGACAGCGTCTCAAAAAGTTACCGTCTGGAAGAACGCCGTGTGGAGGCGCTGCGGGACGTATCTCTGGAAATCGGGGAGAATGAGTTCGTCGTGATCGTCGGCAGGAGCGGTTCCGGCAAGACCACCCTGCTGCGCATACTGGCCTCTTTGGAGCCGCCGACCTCCGGCGCGGTGAGGTTCCGGGGCAGGGAATGTTCGGAAGAGAGCCCATTGCCCGCGGGCATGGTCTTCCAGGAGGCACGGCTCATGCCGTGGCTTTCGGCGCTTGACAACATCATCTTCGCCTGCCCGCCGCGCGAACGCGGTGAGGAGCTGCGGAAACGGGCGCTGGAGATGATAGAGACGGTCGGCCTTGGCGGCTACGAGGGCGCCCTGCCCACTCAGCTCTCCGGCGGCATGGCGCAGCGTGTCGCGCTCGGGCGCGCGCTGGTGAAAGATCCGCCCGTGGTATTGCTTGACGAACCTCTCGGAGCGCTCGATTACTTTACGCGCCGCGCGATGCAGCGCGAATTGATCAGGCTGTATCTTGATAAAAAAAAGAGTTTTATAATGGTGACGCACGACGTGGGAGAGGCGCTGCGCCTCGGGACGCGCGTCGTGGTCCTCGGCGAGGGACGGGTGAAGCGGGAGCTATCCGTGAATCTGCCCTATCCCAGACCACGAAGCACGCCGGCCTTTCAAAGCCTCATCGACGAAGTCCTTGAGGCTATTGGAGACGGTGAGTAAAGGAGCGTATATAAATGGCGACGACGGAGATTCTGCCAAATTTTTACAGAATAAACCTGCCGATACCGCGCGGCGGGTTTGAATCTTTTCTCGACGGCTGGCTCATAGACGACAAAGAGCGCGCCCAGACCGTCATGATAGAGACGGGGCCGGCCTCGGCCGTTCCCGGGCTCCTGCGGCAGCTTGAGGCGCATGGGAACGATAAGATCGACTATCTGCTATATACCCACGTCCACCTCGACCATTCCGGCGGCGCAGGGCAGTTCATCGCCGCCCACCCGGAGGCGAAAGTCCTGGCTCCGGAGAGGGGCCGCCCTCACCTTATCGACCCGTCCAAGCTGATCGCCGGCAGCCGGACGAGCCTTGGCAGTCTCTGCGACGTATACGGCACTCCCACGCCGCTTCCCACGGAGAACCTCGTCACGGGTGGCGTCCCAGGCCTCACCGTGATCGATACGCCGGGACACGCGCCACACCACAGCTCATACATTTACGAGCTCGGGGGAAAGAGGATACTTTTCGCGGGAGAGGCCTCCGGCTGCTGGTTCAGGCTTGACGACGGCAGCTATTTCATGCGTCCGGCGACGCCGCATAAATTCTTTTATGACAGCGCGATCGCCTCTTTAGACAAACTGAGGGCGCTTAAGGGGATAGATATCGTCTGCTTCCCGCACTCAGGATACCTTGAGGACGCGGGGGAGGTCTTTGACACGGCGAAAAAACAGATGGAACTGTGGCTGGAGATACTCTCGGCGCTTCCCGCGGGGGCTGCGCCGGAAGAGGCGGTCCGCGCGCTGAAAGAGAACGACCCCGTCCTTGCGAAGCTTACGCAAATGCCGGAGACGGTGAGAAGGAGAGAAGACTTTTTCCTCGGCCAGTCTGCGAAGGGGTACCTCGGCTGGATAGAAATGGTAAATCGGCGTTTATACGCGCCGTCTGCGTCATGACTTTACCTTCGGAAATCCTCGCCGTATGCAGATACGGCTCCGGTATTCCAAAGGCAAAGTCATTTAGCATCCGGCACGTCTAAACGCCGA
>JAEXGR010000054.1 GCA_023450745.1 Synergistota bacterium | reverse complement strand
GAATAATAATCAGCGTATGTCCGCTGATTAGATGTGCCAGGCGCTAAACGCAGCAGGCCCAGAGCGGCGCGGAGGCGTATATTGATACGTTGGAGTGACGGGCGGGGTCTGCTGCGTGACGCGAATGGCGCATATAATCAGCGGTTCCTTAGCTTTTTACGCCTGAGATAAAAGCGCTCTCCCGAGTTATTTGCGGGAGAGCGCTTTATTTTGCCTGCGCGCGGCAAGCCCCGCCGCGGGGCGGGCTTGCGTTGCCCTTTTTCGTAAGCCGCCAAAGGATTTAAAGGCAAAAAACGGCGGAGAGTCACTTGAGCCCTCCGCCGCGGTTTCTTGTGCCAGCAGGTAGGAGCGGTGCTGGCTCTTTTTTTAATCTTCCGCCATCGCCGCCGCTTTTGCCTGTTTGAGCGCCTTCCAGACGTAAAGCCCAAGCGCCAGCCCGATGACTCCGTAGACCATGAAGGTCCTGAAATATTCGCCCAGCAGCGCCTGTCCGAAGAGAGACTGCCCGATCTCGGGAGACATGATGAACATCGAGTTGAAGAGTATCGTTCCGAAGATCGCGTTTTTGATGTTCGCCTTGGAGGTGGAGGCGCCGCCGACGAGCAGCGAGGCGACGGAGAACATTCCTATCTGCGTGTGCGCGTTGTAGGTGTTGAGCGTCCCCATGTTCTGGAGGTAGATTATCTGTCCCCAGGCGGCGAGGACGGTCGAGATCATCGTCGCGATGATTCTCGTCTGGTCGACGTTGATGCCGGAGACCTGCGAAACGTGCTGGTTGAATCCGGCGGAGCGGAAATCCTGCCCGAGTTTTGTCTTCGTGATCAGGACGGTGAAGACGCAGAGCGCGACGATCAGCAGCCCCGTAACGACCGGCACGCGGCGGACCATCATCAGCGGCGATCCCGCGGCAATCGCGTGGATAGAAACGGCGGCCAGCACGGCCCCGAGCGCGAAGTTGCTGATGAGGCCGCTTCTGTCGTTTTTGTAGCTTTCGCCCCTCTTGTTGTTGAGCCACCAGCGGACGGCGGTGAAGATGATGATGCCGGCGGCGGTGATCAGCAGCGCGTGGACGAAGGGGATCGTCCAGATATTGTCAAGAGCGTACTTAAGGCCGCCGCTTTTGACGGGCACGAGGTCGACCGTCATGCGGATGCCGATGCCGTCCGGCTTGATCATCGGGTGGGTCGCGGGAACGGCGATGATTACGCCGACGACGAAGAGGAAGAGGAACTGGTAGACGCCGTTTGCGAAATAGCCGACGATGAGGCTCGCGATCATCTCCTGGCCTCTGGTCTTGTTATAGAGAAGCCCGGTAAAGTATCCGCAGAGCGCCGCCACGAAGAAGGCGATCACGAAGGCGTAGAGCAGCCCCGAGATGCCGCCCAGCTCAAAGTATCTGATGATCGATATCGCAATCTGTCCCGACATCGCGCCGATGACGATGCCGAAGTTGAGCCCCAGCCCCGCGAGCACCGGTATGATCAGCGAGAGGACGAGGAATGAGTTGCGGAATATGCGGCTTGAGAGTTCGGAAAGGAAGAAGGGCAGCGAGACGTTTTCCGAAACGAAGAAGCCGAAGAGCGTGAAGGCGACGAATATCAGCGTGACGATATTGTCCAGCAGCCATTGTCCGGCGCTTTTGTTTTCAGTCTGGGGCCTGAGCATTTCTCCCATTATCTCGCACCTCCTTTGACCTGCGTCAGCGCGTAGAGGATGATGCCGTTTTGAATGATCATTCTCATGATCTCCGAGAGGTCGGTCCCCGCGAATATTTCATTCGCCACAGGAAGCGCCGTCGTCAGCAGCCCCTGAAAGAGGAAGACGCCGATGACGACGTGCGAGACCTTCGCGCGCGAGGCGGTTGCCCCTCCGATGAGCACCGCGGCGACGGCCGGAAAGGCCATCATCAGCGGCGCGGTGTAAAGCTGGGCGTAGCCGAAGCTCTGGGAGTAGACGATGATCCCGACCGCTCCGAGAACGGTGGAAAGGATGTTCGCGTAAACTCTGTTCTGGTCGATGTCAAGCCCCGTGGCCTGGGCGAATTTTGGATTGATGCCGCCCGCCGAGATGGCGATGCCCATCTTTGAGCGGAAAAACAGCCAGACCAGAACGCAGAAGAAGCCGAAGAACAAGAGCAGCCCCGTAGGGATGATGATGTCGCCGATCTTGAAGGCCAGAATGTTGTTGAGGATTTGCGCCGCGCCCACGGCATCCAGCTGTATCGTCTCGCGCAGTCCCTTGCCGATGAACCAGCCCATCTTGGGGTTTTTGAAGGGGAGCATGAGCCAGGCGAGGCACATGAGGGCGACGACGGAAAATCCCGTGTATGTCGCAATCGTCATTTCGGAGCCTTTGACGGCGTTCATCAGTTTCCCGTAGCCGTAGCCGACGATCATCGCCAGCGGAATGGTTATCGCGAAGGAGAGCAGGAGCCAGACGTATCCCGAGACGCCGGCCTCTATCGAGCAGACCATCGCGAAGAGCCCGCAGACGATGCCTATCGGCAGGGCGAAGTTAGGCCCCGTTCCGGACTGGATGGCGGGGACCATCGCGAGGACCAGAATTCCGTTCATGCCGGCGCGCTTTATCGTGTCGGAGAGGAGCGCCGACATCGAGATGCCGACGACGTAGCCGCCCACGAGGGTAAGCACCCAGAAGGCGGCGATGATCATCGTCGGCATTCCAATGGTGCTTACGACGTCTTTTACCTTGTACATAAGGGTGCTCTCATTTGTCTCAGACATTTGCATGACTCCCTTCAGCGGTGTTTGCCTTGCTGCCGGACATCAGAAGCCCGAATTCCGCGTCCGTAGCGTCTGGCGGCAGCACTCCTCCGACCTTGCCTTCGCAGATGATCACAATCCGGTCGCAGATGCTGCGGAGCTCCGCCAATTCGGAGGAGGTCATCACTATCGTCATGCCGAGCTCCTCGTTGAGCTTGAGCAGCAGGTCGAGGATGAGCTTTTTCGCGCCGATGTCTATTCCGCGCGTCGGTTCGGAGACGAAGAGGAAGCTTGGCTCCTGCGTCAGCGCGCGGGCGACGCAGACCTTTTGCTGATTGCCGCCGCTGAGGCTTCCCGTATGCTGCAGCGGCGACTCGCAGCGGATGTCGAGCTCCTTAATCATTTTCAGCGCGTGCTCCCTCATCTCGCGGTCGTTCTGAAAGGCCATGCCGGCGACCTTGGTCATGAACCGGTCCTTTATCTGCATCGCCGTGAAGGCGATGTTGAGCTCAATCGATTCGTTGAGCAGGAGGCCGACGCCCTTGCGGTCTTCACTGACGAAGGCTATTCCTGATTCTATGGTGGCGTGCGGGGCGTTCAGCCTGAGCTCTTTGCCCTTAAAGGTCACCTTGCCCCTGGTGGGGTAGGTGCCCATAATGCCGTTTGCGATCCCCAGCTTGCCCTGGCCGGCGAGGCCGCCGATGCCGACGATCTCGCCCTTTTTGATGTCAAGGCTGATGCCGCGGACGCGTTCCCCGGGCATTGCCACGTGCAGATCGTCGATACGCAGTTCTACTTCGTCGGAGATGCTCCGCCGCGATAAGCCGCCGCGTTCAATAGAGACCTTTCTGCCGATCATCAGCGCGGCGATCTCGGCCGCGCTCGTGTCGGCGATGTCTTTCGTCGCCACGTGTTCGCCGTCGCGGAGGATGGTGACCCGGTCGGCGACGCTTATGATCTCGTCAAGCCGGTGGCTGATGAAGATGATCCCGATTCCCATTCCCGCGAGTCTCTTGATGGCCGCCAGCAGGTTTTGCGCCTCGGTCTCGGTAAGGACGGCCGTCGGTTCGTCGAAGACCAGAATCTTGATCCCCGTCTTGTCGATCTCTCTTGCTATCTCTATAAACTCCATGTGGCCTACCGGAAGTCCCGCGACGGTCGTGTACGCCTCGATATTCATGTCAAGTTTATCCAGGGCGCGGCGCGCGTCGGCGTTCATTTTCGCCATATCGATGGTTTCCAGCCTTTTGCCGAGGACCCTCGATACTACGTTTGGCGACGTTATCTCCCTGTTCAGTTTTATATTTTCGGCGATCGTGTACTGGGGGATAAGCATAAATTCCTGATGCACCATGCCGATGCCGGCCTCCATCGCCGCGTGCGGCGATTTTATAGCGGTCGTTTTTCCGTCGATGAGTACCTCGCCCTCATATCCCCCCGTCGTGTGGATGACGGGCATTCCGAAAAGGATGTTCATCAGGGTGGATTTACCCGCCCCATTCTCTCCGATGAGAGCGTGTATCTCGCCCTTGCGCACATCGAAATTAATGTTCGACAGGACATTGTTCCCGTAATAGTTCTTCGATACGTTACGAAAACAAAGAAGGTTTTCGCTCAACAGCATTTCCCCCTCTTTCTATTTTTACCCGTAAAGTTGATTTTTTGCAGATCAAAAAAATCCCGCGCCGCGTTTGCGGCGGTCTGGCGGACAAAAAGAATCCGCAGGAATCGGATCCTGCGAATTCTTTTGTGGATCGGATTAAAAATCTTGAATTGTCTTGCTCCTTCCTCACCAAAAAATTAATATGTGAGGAAGTCCATCAGCACGAAGAGGTACGTCGGATATTTCTTGCCCGCTTCGTCTACGTAGGGGTTGGTCGTGACCTTGACCTTCGCGTAATCGGCCATGCACTTTTCCAGAACGGGAACGTTCAGCTTGTCAAACGGAACTTCGCCGTTGATGACCTTCATCGCGTATTCCGTACCGGCGACGGTCGCCATCATCGCCACGGGGACGGGCCATGTTGAAAGTCTGCCGGCAACGCCCTTCTGCTTGAGGATCTTCTTGGTTTCGGCGATGACGTGCTGCAAGTTGCCCTGTTTTTCGGTGTTGGACTGGATGCCGAGCGCGGTGGGGAATCCATGGTAGGGCGACGGGCAGCAGGGCTGCGGGTAGATCGCCTTGGCGTCGACTACGGCTTTGATGAGCGGAATCTGCATCGCGCAGTTCGTGGAGAAGAACGCCGTATCCTTGCCGTACTTGGCTACCATCTTGGGAACGTCTTCAAGAATGAACTGCTGGGCGCCGGGAAGGCCCGAGTCTCCGGTGGGGTCGGGAGCCGTCGCGTCGACGAACTGAAGCCCGATCGCCGCGCACTTCTTTTTCATCAGCTCTCTGCGCGAAGAAAGCAGGACCTGCGACATGTGTCTGGGGAATGAATAGTGTACGAAAGTCTTCGCTCCGAGTTTCTTGGCCTGGACGGGAATCGCGTCTCCCATGCCGAGTTCGTCAGGCTGAATGATGAGCTGGGCGCGGGCCGCGACGTCCGGCGGGTTCTCCTGCGGGGTGGAGTATACGATGAAAACGTCTTTTCTGGTTTCAAGGAGCTTGTCTACGGCGGCGTTGGTTCCGGGGACCGCTTGATTGATGATGAGAGCTTTGATTTCAGGATCATAGGCAAGTTTCGCGACGATACTTACCATCTGCTCCTGCTCGGCCATGAAGTTATCCGGCCAAGTGACGTGGACGACGCGGTCGCCGTACTTTTTGACCATTTCCTGAGCGGAGCGGTACTCTTCCTCGTTCTGCGAAACGGTGTTCGTCACGATTGCGACCTTGCCCTTTTTCGCCGCAGCTTCTACCGCGGGAGCAAGAGACGCAACGGTAAAGAAACCGAGCGCAAGAACGACTGCCGTGGTGATAATCCAACGATTCTTCACAACTTTTGCCTCCTTATTGAGATTAAGTGCGGGATTGCTGAGATTAATATTACGGCATCCGCTGACAAGTGTCAATTGAAGTTTTATTTTTTGGTACGTACAAGCAGATTATTCAAAGTATTCCCGTCATTACCGGCAGGATTATTAATACTATTGTAACGATAGGGTTTAATAAGGTATTATTAAACCGCCGCGCGAAGCAGACGGCGCCGAAAATCTTTGGAGGGTGATCAGTGTATGATAAGGACCGAAAGAGTAGCGAAACTTGCGGAAGAACTGAAGAAGAGGGGACTCGACGCGCTTTATATCGGCCCCTCCGCAGACCTTGAATATATCGGCGAGCTCGACACCCATCCCGACGAGCGCGTGCGCGGGCTGATGGTCGATAAAAATGGAAAATGCTTTGCAATGACGCCCCTGCTCTATAAAGAAGAGATCGTGAAGGCCTTCGGCGACGTACCCTTTTACGCGGAATGGAACGACCACGAGGGATTCACGAACGCCTTCAAGCGCGGCTGCGAGCATCTTGGCGTGCTCGGCGGCAAGATCGCCTTCAACGACGGCGTCAGAGCGGTAGATATGCTCGCGATGCGCGACGCGATGGACCTCCAGCTGGTCAACGGGCAGGATATCCTTGCCCCGATGCGCTCGCAGAAGGACGCCGGGGAGCTGGACAGGCTGAGGGAGGCCGCGCGCCAGATCGACGCTGTCGTCGAGAAGCTTTTTCTCTTTATAAAGCCGGGAATGAAAGAGCGCGACATCGTAAAAAAGATTCCCGAGTTCCTGGAGGAGGCCGGCTGCAACGAAATGTCCTTCTCGCCGATCGTCGCCAGCGGCCCTAACGGCTCCATGCCTCACTATGGCGGAGACCAGCGCGTCATCCAGGAACAGGACGTCATCATCCTCGACCTTGGCTGCCGCTATAAATCCTATTGCTCCGACACCTCGAGGACCTTCTTCGTCGGCGAGCCGACCGCGGAGCAGCGCGAAGTATACGAGATAGTCCGCCGGGCGCAGGCGGCGGGAGAGGCCGCGGTGCAGCCGGGAGCGACGGGCGAAGAGGTCGACCGCGCGGCGCGCAAGGTTATAATTGACGCCGGCTACGGGAAATATTTCTTCAACCGCGTCGGGCACGGCGTCGGCATCGCGGTGCACGAAAACCCGTACATCATCGAAGGCAACGATAAACCGCTCAAACCGGGCAACGTTTTCAGCATCGAGCCGGGCATATACATCGAAGGAAAGTTTGGCATGCGCGTTGAAAACCTGGTGGCGGTAAAGGCGGACGGAACCGCCGAGGCGCTGAATAAGACGACGCGGGAAATGAGGATCATCAGATAATTCCCGCGGCGTCGGGGCAACCCTGGCGAAGGGGATTGGGGAAATGACGTATATTCGGCGCGTTTCCCCAATGCTTTTATATATTAAAAGGCGGCAGATACGGGAGGAAACGATGCGGTGGCGGAGAAGACGACGATATATTTCATAAGACATGGGGAATGCGCGGGAAACAGAGAACGGCGCATCAGAGGCTGCGCAGACTTTCCCCTCAACGATAACGGCGTCAGGCAGGCGGAGGCGTTGGCTGAGTGTTTGGCTGGCCGGGGGATAGAGCATATCGTTACGAGCCCGTTGTCGCGCGCTATGATGACCGCCGAAATTCTCGGCGAACGGCTTGGCATCCGGCCGGTCATAAAAGAAGGATTTAAAAATATCTCGTTCGGACCGTGGGAGAACCGTCTGCAAAGCGAGATTACCGCAGAATTTCCCGAGATGTGGCATACATGGCTGACAGACCCGGAGTCCCTCCGCGTCCGCGGCGCTGAGAGCGTTTGGGAGGTGCGCCGGCGTTCGCTGCGCGAGCTGGAGATGACCGCGGCGGAATATGCCGGCAAGACGATTGCCCTGGTATCGCACCGGGCGCTGTTAAAACCGATGCTGGCCGGTGCTTTGGGGATCGAGCGCCCTTGCTTTTGGAGGCTGCATCTCGACAACGCCGCCTACGGCGTCCTAACGCACGACACGAAAAAGGGGTTCTGCCTCTGCGGCCTCAACTATACGCGGCACCTGGAAAAACTGGAGATAGTAAACGACTTCGACAGTATGTAACCCCGCTTGACCAGATATTTTGCCGCCGGTATCACGCAAACGCCGGCTTGCAAGGCTTACAAATTTTATGTTACCTGCCTTTATAAAAATAACTATCACGGCGAAAACAGCAACCGGGAAAAATTGTTCATTTCCCGGTTTTATTCATATATAGCGCCAAACGACATATACGGCGCCAGTTTTGTATAAAAATATAATAAGTGTATTTTTTAGTGAGAAATTACAAATAAACAAAAACAATATTAAAAAATGTATACCAATAACGCTAATAATATGTTATCCTATCCTGCGAGGTGAAAGAAATGGAAGAAAAGTCATTGTCGGCACAGGTGTATGAGAAAATCAAAGAGGGGATAATATCGCTTAAATATCCTCCTGGTTCCGTGCTCAAAGAGCGCGAACTTTCGGAAAGCCTGGGGGTGAGCCGCACGCCGGTGCGCGAGGCGATCCAGCGGCTGTCGCAGGAGTCGTGGCTGGTTCCCGGAGAGGGAAAGCGGATGCAGGTGAGGCCCGTAACGATCGCCGACGTCCATGAGATCATCCAGATACGCAACCTTGTAGAGTATGCCGCGATAGATGAACTGCTGCAAAACGGCGAGCCGCGTGTGATCGCCGGGCAGCTGGATTCAATCTTAAACGAGATGAAGTCGGCGACCGAGGTGTATACCCTCACGACGCTCGACCTTAAATTCCATTACCTTGTGGTCGAGAGCATGAAAAACGAGCGGCTCCTGAAATTCTGGAGCACTGTTCAGGATGAGGTAATGCGGATGGGACTGCTGATGCTCAAAAGAAAAGATCGCTGGCATGAGGTGATCAGCGAGCAT
The DNA here is from genome assembly GCA_023450745.1 of Synergistota bacterium. Classification (GTDB taxonomy): domain Bacteria; phylum Synergistota; class Synergistia; order Synergistales; family Synergistaceae; genus Cloacibacillus. Next base: position 55,545 of record JAEXGR010000054.1, on the reverse strand, counting down.
GAATGTCTGGTAGAAATGCTGTGGAACAAAGACGCGGAAAAGACCCGCCTTGCGATGAAGGCGCACCTGGAACATAGCTATGCCGCTTTGATAAGAGATCCAGAGGAATGCGTGAAAAATTAAAAGGAAATAGAGCAAATATTATTTAAAACAGGCTTAAAGAGAGAACCTACCGCATTAGGTTCTCTTTTTTATTCTTAAGTTAATGTATCCTCTTGACAAATTGGCATCCAAATTAGATAATTTGTATGCCAATAAGTTAATCGCATTCATTTATAACAAATTGCATATCATAAGAATCGATAATTCATGAGAGAGGAGTAGGTATTGTGAAGTTTAATGTTTTAGCAAAGAACGGAGAAGAGAAGACGATCGATTTCACCCCGAAGCATATCATCAACGCGGGGTATACGGGACGCGATCAGGCGGCGGTCCAGGCGCATATCGACGAACTGAAAGAAGAGGGGATCCCCGCTCCGGACAAGACGCCGGTGTACTTTGTGAAATTTGTCGATAAAATTACGCAGTCAGAACAATTTGAGGTTCTTGACGAGACTGATCATTCCGGAGAGGCGGAGTTCGCCCTCTTCTTTGATAAAGAGGAAATATATGTCGGCGTAGGCAGCGACCACACGGACCGCAAACTGGAGACGGTGGACATCCCCAAAGCGAAACAGATATACCCCAATACGGTCAGCAAAGAACTCTGGAGGCTGAGCGACGTTATTGACCACTGGGATGACATCGTCCTTCGCAGCTGGATCAAGGCAGACGGGGAGAAGAAACTCTTTCAGGAGGCAAAACTGACGGCCATGCTGGATGCGGCGGATCTCGTGGAGAGGGCGAAGAAGCTCCTTTGCGACCCGAGTGACACGGAAGGGCTCGTTCTCTATTCGGGAACCGTCGCCTCCCTTTTTAAGGCTGATTACAGCCCCTACTTTGAGACGGAGCTGGACGACCCGGTATTGGGAAGAAAACTTGGCAACGTATACGAGATGACCTGTAAGTCATCCTGGTATAAAGGCAACTAATTAAAATCTTAACGTCTATATAAAATCAGAGGAGGCGCTTTTTGTTATGGCAAAGCAGGAATACGAAATTCGCGACGTGGATCTTCACGGAGAATGGCGGCTCGTAGAGGGCGGCTACAACGGAACGATGGAGAAGGTGCTTTCGTATGACCCCGAAACGGGAAACTACACCAGGCTGTTGAAATTTCCTCCCAAGACGGAAATGCCGGAAATTCTCTCGCATGACTTCTGCGAAGAGATCTACGTGGTGGACGGCTATCTGACCGACACAAACAAAAACCTCACCATGGCCAAGGGCTACTACGGCTCACGCCTTCCCGGCATGAAGCATGGCCCCTACAGCATTCCCCTCGGCTGCATGACGATGGAGTTCCGTTATCAGGACCCCAACAAACCGATCGACCCTGAATGCTCGCTCCTTAAGAATAAACTCGGCGCACCCAGATAAAAGCAGCGGGTTTATCTTCCGAGGCGTTTATCTGACGCGTAAACGCCTCTTTAATCCAGATTATTCATACTGACTTTTTGGAGGAATAAATTTATGAAACCGAACCTTTCCGTAGAATATTGCGGCGTAAAATTCAAAAACCCCATGGTCATCGCCTCGGCCTCGCCGAGCAAAAACGGAGAATATATGCGCCGGTGCGCCGAGTCGGGAGCGGGCGGCGTCATCGCCAAGACCTACAGCCCCGAGCCTCTGGCGCAGAAGTATGTCTCGCCGCGCTTCACGGTCCTTCATAAGAAGGGCTGGCCGCATAATTATTCCAACTATTCATGCGAATTTCTCGCCACCTATAACACCGAAGAGTGGATGCAGGAGATGGCGATCGCGAAAAAAGAATGCGACGCCCGCGGCTGCACGCTTGTCGGAAGTATTTCCGGAAATTCCAAAGAAAGCTGGCACGAGCTCGCAAGACGCATGGAAGACCTCGGCCTGCCGATGCTGGAGCTTAACTTCGGCTGTCCGCACCCCAAAGATCTGGGCTACAAAAGCGGCCAGGAGCTGGGGAATTCCCCCGAAGCGGCGGCGGAGGTGACGCGCATCGTCTGCGAAGCCGTTAAGATTCCCGTCTTTGTGAAGCTTACCAGCGAGGCGGTAAGTATCGTCGATGTGGCGCAGCGCTGCAAGAACGCCGGCGCGGCCGGTTTTACGGTCGTTAACCGTTTCTCGGCGCTCGACGTGGACATCGAGACGGGGCGCCCGCTTCTGCACGGCGGCTATGCCGGCGTCGGCGGCCCCTGGATGCGCCCGATAACGCTTAAGTGGATCGCCAAGATCGCCGCCGCGACGGGAATGCCGATTTCCGCAACCAACGGAATTTTCAGCTGGGAAGACGTCATCAAATGCATCATGTGCGGCGCGACGACGGTGCAGACCTGCACGGCGATCATGTACGGTCCGAAGCAGTTCGGCGAGGTGAAAAACTTCCTGGACGGCGTCGAGAAATACCTCGCCGACCGCAACATCGACGACATCAACAAGCTCCGCGGCATCACCCTGCCCCAGATAATCACCTGGGACAAGGTCGACCGCGAACACACGGCGATCAGCCGCGTGTGTCAGGATAAGTGCGTCGGCTGCGGGCTTTGCCCGAGCTGGTGCTTCTATGACGCGATAAAGATCGTCGACGCAGACGGAAAGAAGAAGTCATACATCGACCCTGACAAGTGCGACGGCTGCGGCCTCTGCGCGGCGCTCTGCCCGAAAGACGCGATAAAGATGGATGGCGAAGTTCCCGTCTATCTGGGCGATTTCAACTAAGGGGATAAGGATGTTAAAAGACGGCAGACTGGCTATCGTACGCGGAGGCGGAGATCTTGCGACGGGTGTCATTTACAGGCTGTGGCGGAGCGGTTTTCGGGTTATTTCGCTCGAAACGCGCGCGCCGCTGGTGGTGAGGCGTACCGTGTCGGCCGCGTCTGCCGTCTTTAATGGAAGCTGTGTCATCGACGGGATGCCGGTGCGGAAGATTTCTTCCGCAGAAGAGGCGTTTTTCAACGACGGCGTCTCCGTTCTGGTGGACCCTGATGGCAATTCAATAGCCAGCCTGCGTCCTGATTTACTTGTGGACGCCATCATGGCTAAACGAAACACGGGAACTATTATAGATATGGCCCCGTTGGTTATCGGAATAGGCCCGGGATTTACGGCCAAGGTTGATGTTCATTACGTTGTAGAAACAAAGCGTGGACACTACCTTGGCCGCTTGATTTCAGAGGGCGGCGCGATTCCGAATACCGGCATCCCCGGGATGGAGATGGGATATACCACAGAACGCCTTTTAAGGGCGCCCGCCGACGGATATCTGATACCGCTTGCGGAGATAGGCGATCATGTGGAAGCCGGGGATGTGGTGGGAACAGTTGGGAAGAAAGAGGTCCGGGCTCAGATTCGCGGAATGCTCAGAGGGTTGATACACCCTTCGGTTTATCTCACAGAGGGCTTAAAAATAGGCGATGTCGACCCACGCGATGTCCGGGAACATTGTTTTTCGATCACCGATAAGGCGCTTGCCGTCGCCGGCGGGGTCTTAGAGGCGGTTCTCAGGAATTGTTGATGTAACTCCGGCTAAAGTGTTAGGAGGATGAATGCAATGGAAACGCGGGAACTTAATTTTGTAGTAAACGGAAAAACTCAAAGAATAGAAGTGCGTACCAATTGGACACTTGCGCAGGCGCTGCGCGAGAAGCTTGGCCTCTTGGGAACGAAGATTGGGTGCGGTGAAGGGGAATGCGGAGCCTGCACGGTGTTAATGAACGGAAAAACAGTTACTTCATGCCTTGTCCTCGCGGTTCAGGCAGAGGGAGCGGAAATTGTCACGATCGAGGGACTTTCCTCTGACAAAGGGCTTCACCCCGTGCAGCAGGCCTTTGTCGACGCCGGCGCGATACAGTGCGGCTACTGCACGCCGGGTATGGTCATGTCAACAGTGGCGTTGTTGGAGAGGTATCCCGATCCTACCGACGAACAGATACGCTATGGACTTACCGGCAACCTTTGCCGCTGCACAGGCTACCAAAAGATCTTTGAAGCGGTGAGAATCGCATCAAAAAGAATGAGGGGGGTGGCATGATGTCTGACATCCGCTTTGAAAAAGGCGATTACTCGGTAATCGGTACAAAGCAGCCATATGTTGACGCCTACGACAAAGTCACGGGGCGTACCAATTATGTGAGCGACCTCTCACTTCCCGGGATGCTCCATGGAAGGGCGCTGCGCAGCCCGTATCCGCACGCGCGCATCATTTCGATCGATACGTCGGCGGCGGAAAAAGTTCCTGGAATCAAATGCGTGCTCACCGGCAAAAATGTTCAGCAGAACAAGTGGGGGCCGGTTACAAAGGACGAATATCTGCTTGCCGTCGATAAGGTAAACTTTGTCGGCGACGAGGTCGCGGCGGTTGCCGGCGTTGACGAGGAAGCCTGCGAAGAGGCTCTTGCAAAGATAAAAGTTGAATACGAGGAGCTGCCGGCGGTACTTTCAATGCACGACGCGATGAAAGAGGGCGCGCCTACTATACACGAAGAATTTCCCGGCAACGTCAACCATCATTTCGACATCCCGCGTGGTGATATTGAATCCGTTTTTAAAAACGCCTACCTAGTACATGAGGGCGAATATGAGACTCAGCTTGAATACCAGGCATATATAGAACCGATGGGCGGTATCTCGACCTGGGATCATAAAGGCAACCTGACGATCTATGCGGGAATTCAGACTCCCACTTGGTCAAGAAATGATTACGCCGTCGCGCTTGGCATTCCCGTAGAAAAAATCAGGATAGTCCAGCCGTACTTCGGCGGCGGCTTCGGCGCCAAGCTGTCCCAGCAAGTGCATCCGCTGGGTGCCCTGCTCGCTAAATATGCCGAACAGCCGGTCAGGTTCTTCTTAGACAGAGTCGAGGATTTCCAGTGCGGACTTCCCCGTGTGCCGATGTATTTCAAAATCAAAACGGCCTGGGACAAGAACGGCAAATATCTCGGCAAACAGACCTACATCCTTGCCGATAACGGAGCATACGCCTCTTATGGCGCGCCGATCGCCCTGACCGCCATGTACCGTATTGACATTATGTATCAGGTGCCAGTCCTGCATTCGGTGTGTGATTTGGTTTACACAAACAAAGTGCCAACCGGATGCTTCCGAGGTTTTGGCAATACACAGATGCACCTCGCGCATGAAACGCACCTTGATGAAGTTGCCGAAAAGCTCGGAATCGGTGCGGATGAGATACGTTACCGCAACATCGCCGTCCCCGGTTACAAGAACCCGCACGGTTGGAAGACTAATAGCTGCGAAATAAAACAATGTATTGAAAAGGCCGTCGCGAAATCCGATTATTACGCGAAACGCGGCGGGCTGGTTAAGGAAAACGAATCTTCTTGTGAGATCAAGAAGGGCATCGGCCTCGCCGGGGCCGTGCATGTCTCCGGGAACCGTTCGTTTATCAAGCCGTTTGAAGGCGGCGCCGTTCTCCTCAGAATGAACGAGCAGGGCAAGGTCTATATTTACAGCAACGAGCCTGATATGGGACAGGGGATAAGGACAACGATGAGCATCTGCGTCTCCGACGCGCTCAAACTGGACCTTGATCATATCTGCGTGCCAGATCCTGATACAAACATCGTTCCATTTGGTCTCGGCTGTTTTGCCAGCCGCGGCACTTACATGGCGACAGGCGCAATGCACATGGCGGTAGCGGATATGAAAGCAAAACTGATAAAGCTTGCCTCCGAGATGCTGTCTCTCCCAGAAGAAGAATTGAAGCTGGAAGATGGCGCCGTTATATCCGTTAAAGACTCATCAAAGCGAGCCTCTTACGCGGAGCTGGCGTGGAAACATGTATGCGACTTCCCAGGACAGCATATTCTGGGGATCGGGCATTTTACCCCTGCCGGTGTCGAATATCCCGACGCCACTAAATATAACAATATCTCCGGCGGTTACGCCTTTGGATGCCATGTGGCCGAAGTAGAGGTCAATACAAAGACTGGTCAGATCAAAGTGTCTAATATCTGGGCGGTGCATGACGTGGGGCAGCCGATTAACCGTCTGGCGCTGGAAGGACAGCTTCAGGGCGGTATCGCCCAAGGCTATGGCTGGGCGGTGATGGAGCACTTGAAGCATAACGAAAAAGGCAAAGTTGCCAACGCCTGTTTCCTTGACTACCAGATACCGACTGCTGCGGATATTCCCAAAATAGACGTCGACTTTGCCGACAGCTTTGAATGGTCTACGGGATTTGGAGCTAAATCGATCGGCGAATGCGCGACGAACCCGACGGCTCCCGCCATTCTGAATGCCATTTATAACGCGGTAGGAGTAAGGTTTAAGGATCTTCCGATAACCGCCGAAAAGATGCTCAAAGCGCTGAAAGAAAAAGATAAAGCCTCTGAAGTTAGAGGATAAGGGGAGGAATCAGCTATGTTCAACGTAACTTATTTTGCACCTAACAAACTGTCTGACGCGCTCGATTATCTCTCCGAACACAAAGGCGCGAGGATATTGGCGGGGGGAACTGACCTTATCGCCAAATGGAAGAAGATCGGCCATCCGGATATGGAGCTGCTGGATATCCGCAATATAGAAAACTTCAAAGAAATTTCTGCGTCTGAGAGCGGGCTCTTTATTGGAGCAGGCGCGACAATGGATATGATTCAGTACAACGAAGTAATCTTGGGGAAGTTCCCGGTCCTTGCGGAGGCGGCCGGCAAGGTAGGGTCAGTGCAGGTTAGAAATATGGCTACAATCGGAGGCAACAGCTGCAACGCCGCCCCTTCCGCGGATACGGTATTGCCCCTTATTGCCTATGGCGCAGAGGCGGTGATTGTTTCGAAAAACGCCGAAAAACGCTGTCCGTTGAAAAAATTCTTCGTCGGTCCAGGCAAAACTATCCTTCAGCAGGGCGAACTTTTAAAAGGGTTTTACGTCCCTTACCCCTCTGAAGCAAGCGGCGCCGCCTTTGTGAAGCACAGCAGGCGTGTGGGAATGGATCTGGCGACGGTAGGGGTGGCTGTGAACCTTGAGCTCAAGAATGACGGCGGCCTCGAAAAGCTAACGGTAGCCTTAGGCGCGGTCGGGCCTACTCCGATAGTGGTGGATTCTTTCACTGCCTGTATAGGAGAGAAACTTTCCGAGGATCTGATTTTGAAAATCTCCGAAGAGGCTGCCTCCGCGGCATCTCCGATAACAGATGTTCGCGGAAGTAGGGAATATCGCTGCGAAATGTTGGTAGAAAATATCGCCAGACTGATAAGAAAAATTGTTAAATGAAAATCCGCGTTAATTGAACGTTATTATTTTATATACGTGACGTAATAACTGAGTGAAAAACAGTTAACTAAGGATTTAAATCCAAAGGAGATGATTATTGTGGAAATTGCATCAATACAACTTGAGATACGTGACACCTATTCGAAAGAAATGATGATTGAATATGCTCTTGACATGATAGACAAATGCAAAGGGGCCGATTTGATAGTATTACCGGAACTATGGAATGTTGGCTTCTTTAATTACGACAATTATCACAACTTTAGTGAGGCTATTGATGGGGTAACGGCAACTGCTATAGCTGCAAAAGCTAAAGAGCTAAAGGCGTATATTTTTAGTGGTAGTTTTGTCGAAAAACAGGGAACTAAATACTATAATACAAGTATTTTATTTGACCGAAATGGTTGCAATATAGGCGAATATAGAAAAATTCATCTTTTCACATATAAATCTAGAGAACCAGAACTTCTAACCTCAGGCGAAGAGGTAGTTGTTGTAGAGACAGAATTTGGCAAGATTGGCCTTGCAACATGCTATGACCTTCGTTTCCCAGAACTCTTCCGAAAAATGACGTTAGATTTTGGTGCTGAATATTTTTTAGTTACTTCTGGATGGCCATTTCCACGAATCGAGGCATGGAATGCGCTGAATCAAGTGCGTGCTCTTGAGAATACTTGTTATTTGATATCGTGCAATGCAGCTGGCATTAATAAAGGCGTACGCTTTGGTGGACATAGCCAGATAGTTGATCCCTGGGGGTATGTTGTTGCGGGTAGCGGCTATGAAGAAGCCATTGTAAAAACGGAGATCTGCCAGACGGAACTGAGACGAGTGAGGAAAGAATTTCCTGTATTAAAAGATATTAGGCTCTCTTAAAAACTGAAATTGGTTGTAGAGACTATCACAGAAACGTAGGAAAAGGAGATTGATCATATGAAACCAACTTTGAAATTTCTGTCAGATCAAGAGATTTTACTTGTTCACGAAACAGCCTTGCGTATTCTGAATAAAATTGGTATGAAAATGCCGCACCGAGAGGCTCATGAAATTTTAATGAAAGCAGGAGCCTCTATAAACGAAAAAACAGGAATGATCCTCTTTCCTGAAAAATTAGTTAATGATGCTTTAAAAAGTATCCCTAAACGCTCAGATGTTGTTCTTTACGCCCAAACCCCTGAACAGGATGTTCGATTTGTGGATAACATCCCGACAAATGTATGCATGACGATGGCAATTGACGTAATTGATCCATGGAGCGGTGAGAGGCGTGCTGCTACAAACGAAGATTTAGCAAGGCTAACATGGTTGGCCGATAGAAACCCAACAATCGCAGTTAATGGAGGGCTTGTTACGCCACAAGATGTGCCTGGCCAATATAATGACTGGTATACTTGGGCAACTTGCCTTAAAAACACTACCAAACATATAACAGGTGGTATGCTTGGAGCTAGGTGTGTCCGTGATGCAGTAGAGATGGCATCTATTGTTGTGGGAAGCAGAGAGGCTTTTATGGCGCGTCCTTTTATATCAGGATGGGTACTGACGCTTCCTTGTTTGGGGATAGATTTTGAATCCCTTGATGCAATGATGGAGATGAACCGTTTAAACATACCAATTATACTTACCTCCGGCCCCATGGTTGGCGCTTCTTCGCCCATGAACTGTGCGGGGTCTATTGCTCAGGCTCATGCTGAGATGCTTGCCTGTATAACGCTGTCACAAATAATTAACCCAGGTTGTCCAATAATTTACACAAGTTTCATACGCAGCTTAGATATGCGAACGGTTACGGCTTGTATGGGTAGCCCTGAATCTGGAATGATGAGGGCAGCAATGGCGCAGATAGGAAAGTATTTTGACCTTCCCGTAAGAATGCCGGGGTTGTTGAGGGATTCTAAAATATTAGATGCCCAAGCTGGTTTTGAAACGGCTCTTACAGGGGTTTTGAATATTTTAAACGCTGATTTGATGGATTCGATGCAACTGGATTCAGATCTGTTGGTCGATTATGCTGATCTGGCTTTCACTCCTGATTGCGTGCAGGGGCTTCAGCGTGTAGCTAAAGGAATAGATGTTACAGAATCAGTTATGGATGAATGTTTTGAAGCTATAAAAGAAATAGGGTGTGGCGGTAGTTTCTTGGAACATCCACAGACATTAAAAAAGTGTCGCAAGGAGATATGGCACCCCAAACTTCATAACCGTCAAAATTATAGCGTCTGGAAAGAAAGCGGGGAAAAGGATATACGTCAGAGTGCTGTAGAGAAAATTAGGGCTTTGCTTGAAGAGAGAAACGGAGGGATCGTTGCCCAGGAAAAATGTGATGAAATTGATAAAGTTCTAGCTCGCCTCGATTGATGCAAGTGAATGTAAAGAAGTTTTTTCATAATTTTGATTTATTGTAAATAAATTATTTAAGGAGTGATAAGAATGGCAACGGAACAAAATAACATTAGCAAAGAACAAAATAGGTTGGTCTCAATATTAAGTTTAGGTTTTCTTGTATTGTTCGTAGCAATGTCTTTCATCAATATTGATGTTGTTACAAAGCTGGTAAATCTCTCCTTTTCTTTTTCTGTTAAATATTTTGGCGCAATATGGCAAATTTTGCTGGTAGGGACCTTTTTTCTATCGATAGCTCTTGCGTTTAGCAAATACGGTGATGTTAAACTTGGCAATTTAGACAAACCTGAATTTTCAACATTTCGTTGGATCTGTATGATCATGTGCACATTACTTGCCGGTGGTGGTGTCTTCTGGTCTGCTGCTGAGCCAATGTACTATTTCCTTAATGTGCCCCCTGCATTTATTGGGATAGAAAATGCTTCGAAAAATGCGGTGGCACCTGCGCTATGTCAAGCTTTTTTGCACTGGGGGTTTTACGCATGGGCAATATTGGGAACGCTTGGCACGATTGTATTAATGTATAGTTGTCATGTAAAGGGAATGCCTCTAGCGCCACGCTCGTTAATATATCCAATTCTTGGTGAGAAAGGCGTGAATGGAGTATGGGGGGCTCTTGTTGATACTACTACTATAATTGCGACGGCAGCCGGTACAATTGGACCAATAGGTTTCTTAGGTTTGCAGATGAGCTATGCTATTTCTGATATGACAGGTATTCCTGATGTTTTTACTACTCAGTTGGCAGTGATCGCTGTTGTTACGGTGGCGTACACATTAACGGCAGTGACTCCAATCTATAAGGGCATTAACCACGTAAGTTTTGCAAATATATGCCTGACTATATTTGTTATTCTGTTTATCCTGATCTTTGGCCCAGGCGCGTTTGTTGTGGATTCTTTTTTCTCCGCAATGGGAATGTACCTTGGTGGAGATTTTGTCCGCCTTGCTCTGTTTAGAGGCGATACTGCTTGGATTGGAGGCTGGACAATATTTTTCTTTGCATGGTTCCTTGGCTATGGGCCTATGATGGCAGTCTTTTGCGCGAGAGTATCAAGAGGGAGGACAATTAGAGAGTTGATGATAGCGGTAGGCGTTATTGCGGCTATAGCTACTAATGCATGGTTTTCGGTCTTAGGCGGAGCTGGGATTTTCTACGAACTTACAACGCCGGGGTCTGTATCCGAAGCTCTTAATAGCAATGGACTTCCTGCCGCATTGCTATCCATTATCCGCCAGCTTCCCGCCCAGGCCCTAATGGTACCGGTAATATTGCTTTTGGTCGCGCTTTTTTTGGTTACTACCGGTGCCGGTATGACATACGCCATGGCGGTTTCTGTATCTGGAAATGAGAATCCGCCTGTTTGGCTGCGTATCGTTTGGGGGATTGTAATGGGAGCTGTTGCCGCACTTCTAATCAAACTAGGTTCTGGAGGAATAGGGGCATTACAGAACTTTATAGTGTTTACTGCGGTACCGCTGACGTTTTACTATTTCCCAACTCTGTGGATTGGCCCTAAGTGCGCTAAATTGATGTATGAGATGCAGTTTGGTGGCAAAAAGGAAAACGTAGACGATTAGATATTGTGATTTTAGGAGGAAGTAAAATGGAACATATATTATCAAACATCTCAAACGCAGTCTTAGAGGGAGAAACGAAAACAGTTGCACGGCTTTGCCAGGATGCTATAGAAGCAGGATTACCAGCCGGGGATGTTTTGAAAAAAGGGTTAATAGCCGGAATGAGCGAAGTTGGCATTCTCTTTAAAGAGGGAGAAATGTTTGTTCCAGAAGTCTTGGTTTCGGCTAAAACATTGCAAGCTGGAGTTGACTTTTTATCGCCATACCTGAAAGAAGCCGGGGTTGATGTGATAGGGAAAATTGTAACGGTTACCGTTGAGGGAGATCTTCACGACATAGGTATCAAACTTGTGGGAATGATGCTTGAAGGTGCGGGGTTTGAAGTAATTAATCTTGGAGTCGATAAAAAAGCTGATGAAATCATAACCAAGGTGAAAGAACTAAAGCCGGATATATTGGCTTTGTCTGCGATGTTGACCACTACGATGGGAAAAATGGAAGAGGTAATTTCTCTTTTGAAAGAAGAAGGACTGGATGAAAAAATACAGGTTATGGTTGGCGGCGCCCCGTTAAGCCCAATGTATGCCGAAAGAATTGGTGCGAATTTTTCGTCTGATGCTAGTAGCGCAGTTACTGTTGCTAAAAAGTTGCTTAATGTAGCGTAGTTTTACCTGTATATGGCTGCACGCTTATATTATATTTTGGTGCCGCATATTTTTATTCGTTAATATTGTGCGATAAGGTGTAACGCCAAAAAATAAATAAGTGTGTAGCCTATTTTGTTTTTACAAGGAGGTTGAATTTATTATGGACAATATATGTGGAAAAGATCTTGTCATCAAAGCGCTGAAATGTGAAAAAGTTGATAGGGTTCCATGGGTGCCGTTCACGGGGGTGCATTGTGCAAAATTAATAGGGGTTGATGCTGAAACGTATCTTCGTGTCCCAGAAAATATTATAAGAGGTGTGAAGGCGGCAGCTGAGAGATATCACGCTGACGGAGTGTGTTCTGTGTTTGATTTGCAGATTGAAGCTGAAGCGTTGGGATGTGAGTTAAAATGGTCACGGAATAATCCTCCTGCTGTTGCCACTCATGTATTAGATAAAAAAATGCTATCAGAGCTTCCAGATTTTGTCCCAGATCTAGGCAGAATAAAAGACGCTTTAGCCGTTACAAAAACATTAAAAGATGACATAGGAAAAGAGGTTGCAATTTTTGGTCTTATATGTGGGCCTTTTACATTAGCTTTACATTTGGCAGGAGCAAAGTTTCTTACTGACATGATTGAGGAACCTGAAAAGGCTTCTGAGGTGTTAACTTTCTGTGCTGAGATTGCTAGAAAGATGTCTGAATGGTATGTTGAAGCGGGGGCAGATGTAATTGCATTGGTTGACCCAATGACTAGCCAGATATCACCTAGACATTTTAAAAAATATGTAATGTCAACAGTGGCGCCAGCGATTTTAGAGGTGAAGAAACGTGGCGCCTTAGTAACTTTATTTTGCTGTGGCGACGCTACAAAAAATATTGAATTGATGATGAAGTGTCAACCAAATGGAATCGCATTTGATGAACAGGTAAGTATTCTTACATCAAGAGAATTATCTGAACAATATGGCGTAGCTATAGAAGGGAATATGCATCTGACAACGACTCTTTTATTTGGTAATCCTGTTGAATGTGTAGAGGAAGCAAAACAATGTATAAAAGAGGGCGGGATGAAGGGCTTTATTCTGTCTCCAGGGTGCGACCTCCCATTTGATACACCGTCGTATAATCTTGAAGCTGTTGGGCGGTATGTAGTGTATGGTGATGTACCGCTGCCAAATAGTGGTTTTATGTCGTTAAAAGAGGCTTTGGCCGATTGCGACGCGGCAGCGGAAGGTTTTGAAGATGTTAAAATAGAGCCAGGTAAATTGTTCGTTGAAATTGTAACACTTGATTCGGAGGGATGCGCGCCTTGCCAATATATGATGGAATCGTTGCATCGAGTAAAAGACAGATATTCCGGAAAACTGACATACAGGGAAACTCTCATAAAGAATTTAGGGGGAATAAAACGTGTCAGCGCTATTGGCGTAAAAAATTTACCGTCCATGTTGATAAATAATGAGCTGGTGTTTGATAATATCGTACCAACAGATGATGAGTTGATAAGGGAACTCAATAAAAGATTGAACGTGTAAGCCAACAATTCTGTTTTGGTTTATAATTATAAGTAGTTGATATGCGTAATCTACCACTGAGATCATAAAATTCAGATTTTCAGTGGTAGAATTATTTATGTGTTCTTTATGCTACATATAAGGTTTTATATAAATAATAGATGCTATAGAAGGGTATTTTTGAGATTGAAAAATAGTTATTTACTGCTCACGCCGCTCTTTCTGCGGCTGTTTGTTCCCTTTGGAGCGGGGTATTTTATGTCGGTGTTTCTCGGCAGCGCCAACGCGACGATGGCGCCGATCCTGATTGCGGAGTTTTCGCTTTCCCCATCCGATTTGGGCTTTATGAGCTCCGTTTATCTGATCTTTTTCGGACTCGCGCAGTTTCCCCTTGGCGTCTTTCTTGACAGGTACGGCGCGCGGGCCACGCTTGCGCCAATGTTGCTGTTTGCCGTCGCCGGCGCGGCGGTCTTTGCCGTGGCGGAGGGGTTTGCGGCGCTCATTCTTTCACGCGCGCTGATCGGTATAGGTCTCTCTGGCAGCCTTATGGCGGCCTTTAAAGCCTACGCTTCCTGGCTGCCGGCAGAAAAGCTGCCGCTCGTATACAGCGTTCAGTCGCTGATGGGCGGCTTGGGGGGGATGTTTGCCACGCGCCCGATTGCGGTCGCCTTTGATTTATTCGGCTGGCGGCAGGTCTTTATCATGCTTGCCCTGATAAGCCTTCTTGGAGCGGCCCTGATATGGTTTGTTGTGCCTAAGGATAATCCAGGTCGCGGAGAGGCGCGGCTGTCTTTTATAAAGCTTCTGATGAAAATGCTCGGCTTCTTTGCCGACCGGCGTTTCTGGCTTGTCGCCCCCACGGTAACCGCGGCGCAGAGCGTGATGTTCGCCTATCTTTATCTTTGGGTGGGGCCGTGGATGCTTGACGTCGCGGGGATGGATTTTAGCGAAGCCGGGATGTATATGATGCTGGCTTTCGGCGGCGCGGCTCTCGGTTACTTTGGCAACGGGGTCCTCGCGAGCTGGTTTAAGCGTCGCGGGTGGCTGACGTGGGAACAGCTTTATCTGCTTGCCGGGGCGCTGCTGACGCTGGTGTTGTCGGCGATAACGCTTATCAACGGCAGAGGCGCGGCTCCTTTATGGGGCGCGGTGATGTTTCTTTCGACAATGACGATGATCTCTTTTCCGATAATGCGCACGATGTATGAGGGAGAGGAAGTCGGCCGCGCGCTTTCGCTGCTTAACTTTACTATCTTTTTATTTTCTTTCATCGTACAGTGGTTTATTGGCGTGGTTTTGGATTTTTACCCCGTAAGCGGGGGGCGTTTTGCTCCGGAGGGTTACCGGATGAGTCTCGCCGCTATCGTTCTCTTTAATTTGTTTGCCTGTATCTGGTATTACTATGGCATGAAAAAGGAATATAGCCGCTCATGAGGCGCGGTTTAAGGGAATGCCTTTTTCGGCACATCCCGATAGGTAAAGGTTCCGAAAGGCGTTTTGTATGTTTTCTTTTTCTTCTTGTCGAAAGTGGCGCATGTAACGGTATATACGGCTTCGGGAATGAGGCCATAATAAGAGAGCGCGTATTCAAAAGAAATATAGGACGGGCCATAGATACTTCCGGCGAGTAGGTGTGCAGAAGCAGTTCTGTCCGTTTCATAAAGACCCTTGATGATCTGAAAGCACTCGCCATTCTGAACCATCCGTGAAAGCTTCGACTTCGGAGAGGCGTAATCACTAAGCTCTTCAAGCATCATTGCCGTAGTTTTTATCATATTTTCACCTCATAGTACAATTATATGCAATTATATGGTGAAAAACGGATTTTTGTCGTGGATACAATTTATAAAGAATTATTAACCTTTTTGCCTTTACCGCAAACTTAAGATAATAGCCCTAGACAGCGTCGGCAATGGATAAATGTTATAATCCGGCTTTTACAGTTATCAAGGGCGCTCGGTTGTTATGCCATTTTTCGCAATGCCCGTTCTGCTTGATGAACCGCCGGAAGACAGCTCTCGCAAGCTGTGAGGCGCCCGGTGATTTTTGCTGCCTCGCTTGGCAGGTTGGCGGTAAATGAAAGACGCGGTGAAAAGGGGCTGGGGAAGGTTTTGTTTCACGGCGCGGCGTCGGCTTTTCTTTCTTTTATAATTTGCGGCTGCTTTTTTATAAGGATATTTGAGGCGGGCGTTTTTTGCCGGCGGTGCTCTGGGGGCGATTTTACGCCTTCTTTCTGGTATCATTATGTGCGGAAGTTAAAAAAGAGCGGCTAAGGAGGCGTCTTATGTCTATATATAGGATATCGGCGGAAGAGGTGACGCAGAAGGTTTGCGAGCTGGCTCTGACCGCGAACATGTATCTGCCGGAGGATGTGAATCGCGCTTTGCGGGAGGCACGGTCGGCGGAGAAAATGCCGCTTGCCCGTTCCACCTATGACGAGATCATCAGGAACGCGGAGCTGGCCGCCGAAAAGTATATGCCGGTCTGTCAGGACTGCGGCATGGCGGTGCTCTTTATCGAGCTTGGACAGGATCTTCACGTGGAGGGCGGCGGCCTCGAAGAGGCGGTGAACGAAGGGGTGCGCCAGGCTTACCGCAGCGGTTATCTGCGCAAGTCGGTCGTCTCAGACCCGCTTATCGACCGCAAAAACAGCGGCGACAATACGCCGGCGATTATCCATTGGCGGGTCGTGCCCGGCCATGCCCTGGATATCACGATAACGCCGAAAGGAATGGGCAGCGAAAATATGAGCCGGATCTTTATGCTGAAGCCGGCGGACGGCGTCGAAGGCGTGATCAAGGCGGTGGTCGAGACGGTGGAGCAGGCGGGGGCTAATCCCTGTCCCCCCGTGGTGATCGGCGTCGGCATCGGCGGCAACTTTGAGACGGCGCCGCTTGCCGCAAAAGAGGCTTTGCTCGTGCCATACGGCAAGCGCCATCACGTATCCGCCTATGCCCAGATGGAGGAGCGCATTCTGCGCGAGGTCAACCGGCTGGGTATCGGCCCCGCGGGGATCGGCGGCACGGTGACGGCTCTCGACGCGCATATCGTTACGCGCCCGACGCATATCGCGGGAATGCCGGTAGCGGTCAATCTTTGCTGTCACGCGCTGCGCCACGCGCACGGGACGATAGACGGAAAACTCACCCGCGGACTTGACTCCGGCGAATGCTTACGGCGCGCGCCGGGGCAGATTGAGGACGGCGCGCAGGGGAGAGTGGAAAATGATTGAGGTCAAACATATCAGACTGCCGCTCAGCGACGAGGCGGCGGAGGCGCTCCGTGCCGGGGATATCGTGAGGCTTTCGGGAAAGATTCTGGTAGGGCGCGACGCGGCGCATAAACGGATGGCGGAGGCGATCAAAGAGGGGGGCGAACCGCCGTTTTCAATTGAAAACGAGGTGATCTATTACGCCGGCCCCGCGCCGACGCCTCCCGGAGCGGTGATCGGCCCCGTAGGCCCGACGACCAGCGGGCGTATGGACCCCTACACGCCGCTGCTGCTTTCGAAGGGGCTGCGCGGCATGATCGGCAAGGGTAAACGCGCGCCGGAGGTGCTGGCGGCGATCAAGGAGCATAAGGCCGTATATTTTGGCGCTACAGGAGGCACGGCGGTGCTGCTTGCCGACTCGGTGAAGAACGCGGAGCGCGTGGCCTACGAAGACCTTGGCCCTGAGGCGGTGCTGCGGCTTACGGTGGAGGAGATGCCGCTCGTAGTGCTTGCCGACTGTCATGGGGGCAACCTTTATGTAAGCGGCCCCGAGGAGGCGCGCCGGTGTTTTTGTGATGCGGAACATAGACGCTGACGGCTTATACACTATAATCTAACTGCATCTGATCAAGAATTTCTGAGGGGGAGGTGACCGCATGTTCATGATGAGCCTTTGACAGGCCGCTGTTATGGCGACGCACGGAGTGCGCCGGCACAAGAGCGGCGGCGATGGAAAAGACGCGGTCATCCCTTCTTTTTTCCCCATCGTTATCCTGTAATCAAAAACACAGATATTCCAGTCCGCTCTTGATATTGTCCGCCATCTACGGGAGGCTTGCGTCATTGTGCTTGCGGAAAGATAAATTATCTTTATTGCGCACAGGGGAATTGGAAGATCAAATGTTTGACAGATAACGGGAGGAATCTTCGTGAGAAAATCAATAAGAGGGATATTGTCTTTAGGCGCTGCTTTGGCACTTACGGCGGCGGCGATGCCGGCCTGCGCGGCCCAGTTTGTGAATATCGGCACCGGCCCTACGGGCGGCACCTACTATCCGGTGGGGGCGGGGATCGCCAAGATATGGAACGACAACATCTCCGAGATGAAGGCCAGCGCTCAGTCGACGGGCGGCACGCGCAACAACATCCAGCTGATGGAAAAGGGCGAGGCGCAGGTGATCTTTGCGGACGGCCTCCATTACGACGCCTATAAAGGGCGCGACAGCTATAAAAACACGCCGAAGACGTTTATGCGCGCGATGGTCCCGCTCTATCCTGAAGCCGTGCATATCGTGGCGCGCAAAGGCTCCGGCATCAAAAGCATCGCCGACTTAAAGGGAAAGCGAGTCTCCGTCGGCGCGGTCGGCGGCAGTGTGGAGCTTACCTCCGACAGCCTCTTCAAAAACGCGGGGCTTGATCCCGCCGAGATCAAAAAAGACTACCTTGGACACAGCGAATCGGTGGCGGCGCTGCAGGACAAACAGATTGACGCCGCGATCACCGTCGGGGCCATCGGTATTTCAAGCGTGGTCGAGCCGATGACGCTGGGGATCGTGGAGCTGATCGACGTTCCGGAAGCCGTCGTCAAAAAAATGATCAAAACGACGCCGTACTTTGCCCCGCTTACGATACCGGCCGGAAGTTACAAAGGGCAGACGCGCGACGTCAAGACCTTCAGCAGCCCCAACATTCTGGCGGTGAATGAGAGCCTCGATGAAAAGACGGTCTACGAGATGACGAAGGCTCTTTTCCAGCACAAGAACGACCTCGTAGTGATCAGCGCCAGAATGGCGTCCATGGACCCGAAGTATGTAAAGGATATAAAGATTCCTCTGCATCCGGGAGCCATGAAATACTACCGCGAAATCGGCCTGATAAAATAGACGGCCGGCGTTTGTTGCCGCGCGGGGTGAATCTCACCCCGCGCTTACGTTTAGGGAACCGCTGATTATATGCGCCACTTGCGTCACGCAGCAGACCCCGGCCGTCGCTCCAACGTACCAATATACGTCTCCGCGCCGCTTGGGGCCCGCTGCGTTTAGCGCCTGGCACATCTAATCAGCGGATATACGTTGGTTATTATTCGGCTTGTTTTCAATTAATCAGCGGTTCCTTAGATATTAAAATATTTTATACGTACTGGCGCCGCTGTATTTTTAATTCGGCGTCTATATAACCGTACCGTTGTTATATAAAATCACAAATGGTAGGTATTGTTATGAGGTAAAAAGTTTCTTATTGTTTGCAAACGTTATTTTATGCATATTTTTTAATCAAAATACCTCTACCGGGTGATTTAAATTACCAAGCTTTTATTATACACTTAAAAAAGTAAAACTACACTGTCATTGTGACAGAAGATCGCGGTAAAATTTTGTCCGCTGTGCTTTAGGACATTTACGAGCGGAGAAATATAATATAGATAGATCTTGGCATCATGATACGGTTGCGGCCGTAATTCTAATATTTTATAAAAACGAAATACGAAAGGGGGACCGCTTTAGCAATAGGCTTCACCGGTAAATTTTTCTATTCAAAGGAGATGTATCATTTTATGAAGAATTTCATCAAATTCGCGTTAGTGACGGCTCTTATCGTATCATTTGCGGCGGCGGCATCCGCGGCGACGTTTATCAACATTGGCACCGGGTCCACCGGCGGCACCTATTATCCCGTCGGCGCGGCAATGGCCAAGGTATGGAATTCCAGCATTTCCGGCATGAAGGCGAACGCCCAGTCCACGGGCGGTACGGCACAGAACCTCGCGCTGCTCGGCAAGGGCGAGGCGGAGGTCATCTTTGCGGACGGACTTTATTTCTTTGCCTATGAGGGCAAGGGCGCTTTTGAGGGCAAGGCGATGAAGGGGCTGCGCGGCCTCGTTCCCCTCTACGCGGAACCGATACATTTCCTTGTCGCCAAGGGCAGCAATATCAAGAGCCTCAAAGACCTTAAAGGCAAGCGCGTCTCCGTCGGCGCGGTCGGCAGCGGCACCGAGGTAACGGTCCGCACGCTTCTTAAAGTGAACGGCATCGACCCCGACAAAGATATCAAGGTTGAGAACCTCGGACTTTCCGACACCGCCTCCGCTTTCGCCGATAAGAACATCGACGCCGGGCTCACAGTAGGCGCTCTCGGCATCGCCGGCGTGGTGGAGATTTCGACGCTGGGCACGGCGGAACTTCGCGACTTCGAGCCCGGAGTGATAGAAAAACTCTGCAAAGAGCTCCCCTATTACCTCCCCTTCGAAATTCCCGCCAACACCTATAAGGGACAGACGAAACCGGTCAAGGCGATGGCAAGCTGGAACGTCCTGATCACAAATGACAAGCTCGATACAGAGACCGCTTACCAGATGACGAAGGCCCTCTATGATAAAAAGCAGGATATCCTCAACGTATCGACAAGGCTCGCCTCGATGTCGCCCGACAACCTGAAATACATTCAGGTTCCGCTCCATCCCGGCTCGCTCAAGTACTACAAAGAAATCGGCGCTGTGAAATAACCTGCGGCCGCCATTCTGAGACAGAACGGCGCGGGGGCTGAAACTCCCGCGCCATCTTTCGCCCGTCTTTTTAGGAGGAAAGCATATATGGAAGAAAAAAAACGGAATAAGTCTTTATTAGAAGACGTCAGTATGGATGAGGCGGAGGTAAACAGCCTCGTAGAAAAGTACGACGCCGAGAGCCGTTACCGCAGGCTCACCGGTGTTCAAGGAATCTTTATCTCCCTCTGGCTTGCCGCGATGGCGCTCTTTCACCTTTACACCGCCGGTATCGCGACGATGCCGATCACCATTCAGCGCGCGGTGCACCTAACCTTTGCGATCGTCGCGGTATTCATTCTCTATCCCGCCTCGCGCAAGTCCTCGAAACTGAAGACGCCGTGGTATGACTGGCTGCTTGCCATTGCGGCCGGCGGCGTTACCGGCTACATCATCTTCTTCTTCAACGATATCGCGCGGCGCGGCGCGGAGCCGATCGAGTACGAGATATACCTCGGCGTGGCCGCGATATTGCTCGTCCTTGAGGCGGGACGCCGCGTCGTCGGCAATGTCCTGCCCTGCATGAGCGTCATCTTCCTGCTCTATTGCTATTTTGGAAATTACGCGCCGGGGATTTTCCAGATACGCGGCTATTCCCTCAACCGCATAATACAGCATATGTACCTGACGCCGGAGGGCATCTTCGGACTGGCGCTGGGCGTGTCGGCGACCTTCGTCATCGTGTTTATCATCTTCGGCGCCTACCTCTCGCAAAGCGGCGGCGCGAAGTTCTTCAACGAACTCGCGCTCGCGATCGCCGGCAGCAAGCCTGGCGGCCCCGCGAAGGTGGCGGTCGTCGCCTCCGGGCTGCTGGGGACGATCAACGGTTCGTCGGTCGCCAACGTGGCGACTACGGGAACCTTTACCATTCCGCTTATGAAAAAGGTCGGCTATCCGCCCTTCTATGCCGGCGCGGTCGAGGCCTGCGCTTCGACCGGCGGCCAGCTGATGCCGCCGATCATGGGAGCCGGGGCTTTCATCATGAGTGAATTCCTCAACATTCCCTACCTTTCCATTGCCGCCGCCGCGATTATCCCGGCGCTCATCTACTATACGGCGATATTCACGAACGTCCATATCAGAGCCCGCAAGCAGAAGCTAATGGGAATTCCGAAGGAAGACCTGCCCTCGGTGAGGACGGTCATGAGGAGCGACGGTCATCTGCTGATCCCCGTCATTGTCGTAATCGTCACGCTGCTGATGAAATATACGCCGCTGCGCGCGGGATTCATCGGCGTGGTGGCGGTCATCGCCGTCAGCTCGCTCAAGAAAAACACCCGGATGTCGCTGCGGGACAACTTCAACGCGCTGGTGGAAGGCGCGCGCGGCGGATTGGGAGTGGCGCTCGCCTGCGCCCTTGTCGGCTTCATCGTCGGCACCTCGTCGCTGACCTCGCTCGGCCTCACGATCTCAAACAACATCATTGAGATATCCGGCGGACATCTGATGCTCACGCTGGTCATGGCGATGGTCGCCTGCCTGGTCCTGGGAATGGGGCTGCCGACGACGGCGAACTACATCGTTTGCAGCACCATCATCGCTCCGGCTCTGATCGGCATGAAGGTGCTGCCCCTTTCCGCGCATCTCTTCGTCTTCTACTTCGGCATCATGGCCGACCTGACGCCGCCCGTCTGCCTCGCCGCCTTCACGGGCGCGGGCATTGCGGGCGCGAGCCCGGCCAAGACGGGGATGACGGCGACGCGGATTGCGCTGGCCTCCTACCTGCTGCCCTACTGCTTCGTCTATAATCCAATGCTGCTGCTGCAGAATGTTGAGATCGTAGAACTTGTCGTTCTTGTCGTTTCGGCCGTGCTGGGGGTCATCGCGCTCGCGGGCTCTTTCGAAGGCTGGTTCTACAGAGACTTGAAGTCATACGAGCGGGTGCTGTTCGGTATCATCGCGCTGCTCTCGATACACCATGACTTCTGGATCAGCATCGTCTCCATCGCGGGAATCGCGGTGCTTGCGGTATACTTTAAAAAGAGTTCCGGCAATTCGTCTTCGGGAGAGCTGAAAGCGGCTTCCGCCTCATAACCGCCTGAACCAATCACGGTAAAATCATCGCGCCGGCCTCTTTAAATGTCAGAAGAGGCCGGTTTTTATTGTATAATCTACCGGTACAGGAGGTGGAATGCAATGTCTTCACAATTCTACACGATATTTGCCGTCGCCTTGGGCAGCGGGCTTGGCTATAAACTGAACTTTCCCGCCGGCGCGATGGTCGGCGGACTTCTCGGCGGCCTCATCGTCAAGGGAATCTTAACCATGGGGCTGGACCCGAAGATAGACTGGCTCTCCTATCTCTCTCAGGCGCTTGTGGCCTATGTGCTGGTTCGCGGCAGCGATTTTTCCTCTTTGCGCGAGCTGCCGAAATATCTTCCCGCGGCGATCGCCTACAGCCTCATGCTGCTATTCTTCACGCTGGGGCTGGCCTGGCTTTTTTCACGCCTTTGCGGGATGGACTTTCTTACGTCGCTCTTTGCGACGACTCCCGGCGGACTCACCGGGATTGCCGTCGTGGCGGTGGATATCGGCGCGAATCCCGCGATCTCCGTGCTTTTCAACATCTGCCGCATCGTCACGGTGCTTGTCGTGGTGCCGATTCTGGCCAATATAATAGTGCGGCACTGAGGGGCGGACGGAATGGGTCAAAGTCAACCGTTTATATGGCATTCGCTGAATACGTTCAGAAAGCTGGCCTGCTCGTTGCCGCATGAAAAAGCGGTCGCGCTGGGGGGCGCTTTAGGTTCCCTCGTCGCCCGTTTTTCCCGTAAGAAGGTTGCCGAGGCGCAGGAGCGCTGCGCGCGGGTCCTGGGCGTCTCGCGCGAAAGGGCGCTTGCGATCGTGCTGGGCTCCTACAACCATTTTGGCCGCGCCGCCGCGGAGTTTGCGAGAATGCCCGTCATGGCGGACAAGATAGATTCGCTGGTGCATTTTACGGGGTACGAGTACCTTGCCGAAGCGGTGGAGTCCGGGCGCGGGGCGCTGCTCGCCACGGCGCATATCGGCAACTGGGAATATGCCGCCTGCTGGCTGGCGCACCAGGGGCTGCCGGTCAATTCGCTCGGCACCGACCAGCGCGACGAGCGGATCACGGAACTTATCAAGGACTTGCGCCGCGCCGGCGGCTCAAAGGCGCTCGGCAAGGCAAGCGACCTGCGGTCGATGATGAAGGCGCTGCAAAAGGGAGAGATAATCGCCGTTCCCGTGGATCAGGACGCCAAAGAGGCGGGGCTCGTCTCTCCCTTTCTCGGCTTTCCCGCCAGCACCCCCCTTGGTCCGGCGAAACTGGCCGCCAAGCTCGGCTGCGACGTGATCCCCGGCATCTGTACGCGGAACGCCGACGGAATCACCTTTGAGACGAAAATATTCCCGCCGATGAGGGGCCGCAACGGAGAGCCCTTCGGCAAAGACATCCAAGCAAGCACCGACGACCTGAACGCCGTGATCTCCGACGGTATTCGCGAGCACCCCGAGCAGTGGATGTGGATGTATCCGCGCTGGGAATCCGTAGAGAGGGGTATTTTCGGTGAATGCGGGAATTGACCCGGGGCGCTGGAAGATCGGCGTTGCCTTTGCCGAGGGCGGAACGCTGCTCTTTTCCGCGATCGTTCCCGCCGGGGAACGGGCCGTCATTATCAAAGCCTTTGAAAGCGGCGGCTGGGAGCTCCTCGAAGGGTGGCGCGCGGAGGGCGGCGCGGATAATATCCGCGGGCGCGCCGCCGAAAATGTCTATATCGGCGACGGCACCTCCGCGAAAGAATTTTTTCAGGAATTTCCCTTTAAATACACGAAGATAAACGAATACGGCACAACGCTGGCGGCGAGAAAAATATACTGGCGGCTGCACCCGCCGGGCGGAATCATGAAGCTCGTTCCGCTCTCGTTGCGCACGCCGCCGCGAAATATAGACGATTTGGCCGCCTATGCCATAATATTAAGGGCTGAAAACCGCTTAGACTAGCTTTACGTTCACGCCGTACGGCGCGAGCTCTCCGTTCAGACTTTCCGCGACGGCTTTCACCGCCGCGCGGTACATGCCCGCGGTGAGGTTCTCCCGCTCGCGCGTCAGCTTCACGATGATCTCGGGCGATTCCCCGCCCATCATATAGGGCAGGGCGCATTTACAGAGCATAAAGAGGCCGTTTACCGCCGCCGTATGGGCGGTGAAATCCTCCTCCGTAAGGTCGAGAAAGAGTTCGCCCTGCGTCTTTAGTTCGGGCGCGTAGACCAGCCGGTCGATGGCGCCGAGATTTTCCGCGCAGCTGACGACGGCCGGCGCGATCGCTTCAAGCGTCATCTCCGCCGTTACGCACCCTCCGGCGCAGCCGGATATCTTCTTCAGCCGTTCTTCAAGCGCCGCCGTCCCGCCGGCGTCCGCGCAGGTATAGTAGACTACTCCGTCTTCAATCAGCCCTGTCAGCGCTGATAGCGCGGAAGGCGCGAAAGGCAGGAAAATTTTTTTCTGGTCAGACATTTTGCATTTGCCGCAGCTATTTCTCTTCGGCCGCCTTCGTCGCCTCAAGCTTGCGCAGAACGTCGCGGTAGCCGTCGGCGCCGTACTCGACAAACTTTTTCACGCGGCTGATCGTTGCCGTGCTGGCACCGGTGGCCTGTACGATCTGCGGATAAGAAAACCCCCTGAGCAGCAGGCTGGCGACCTGAAGTCTCTGGGAGAAAGCCTTGATCTCGGAGAAGGTCGCGACATCTTCAAGAAATCGGTAAGCCTCGTCCCTGTCGGTAATGGCAACTATGGAATCGCAAAGCTGGTCGGTGAATTCGTCTTTCCACTGGTTTGACATGGTTTTGCCTCCGTATTTTAGAACTTTAATCAGCGACTATAGTAAATAGAATACGCTAAATCGAAAAAAAGTCAAGCCGGCTTATGACGCATACGGCGCTTCTTCGCGCCGGTTTTTCTGCTATCAGGCGAAAGCGTAAGCGCTGATTTCCTTTGGGTGGAGAAAAGATAAATGAGGGGTTGGCGTGCTAGTGACAAAAAACAATCTGCCGATGCTCAACGATTTTTGTTTGCGCCTTTAAAGCCTCCCTCGCTGAGGCGGCCAGAGAGCCAAATCAGCGTTTTTCTGATTTGTGCGATTCGGCTGGTAGTTACATCAGAGGTGGCCCGGTGGCGGGTTTTCGCCGGGTCGGAGGGAGTGTAGACTTTGACCTTAAGGTTTTCATTACTAGAAGAAGATAAAACATAAAACCAAGGTCAAAACTCCCTCAGTCTCGGCTTCGCCGATCCAGCTCCCTCGGCGAGGGAGCCAGAGAACCAGGGAGCCAAATCAGAAAAACAATGATTTGGCTCCCTGGCCGCCTCAAGGAGGGAGCCCAAAACCTTTGCAAACGCCATTTATCTTTGTAAGCTAACAAAATAAAAATGGCGTTTGCGGTTTTGCTTAGTAACAGAAAAAAATTTCTCGTGTCTTTTTTTCGCTATGACGGCGGGGCAAAGCCGATGATCGGCATCGCAAAATCAGCCTGAAAAGTGGTAGAATATAGAGCGACTGTAATCAGGAAAATAAACGACCAAAAAGGTATGGAGGAACTATAGATGGCGAAAAATATCACCCCGAAAGAAAAAGATTATTCACAGTGGTACCTTGACGTTATCCGCGTCGCGGAGATGGCCGATTACGCGCCGGTGCGCGGCTGTATGGTCGTGCGCCCGACCGGCTACGCGGTTTGGGAAATGGTGCAGCGGTACTTCGACGACGCCTTCAAAGAGACCGGACATGTGAACGCGGCCTTTCCGCTGCTGATTCCGCAGTCCTTCCTCGCGAAAGAGGCGGAGCACGTCGAAGGGTTTGCGCCGGAGTGCGCGGTAGTCACGCACGCCGGAGGCGAAGAGCTGGAAGAGCCCCTCATCATCCGCCCGACCTCCGAGACCGTCATCGGCCACATGTACAGTAAATGGGTGCAGTCATGGCGCGACCTGCCGATCCTGATAAACCAGTGGTGCAACGTCATGCGCTGGGAAAAACGCCCGCGCCTGTTCCTGCGTACCTCGGAGTTTCTCTGGCAGGAAGGGCACACCGCCCACGCGACGAAAGAGGAAGCCGTCGAAGAGACGCTGCGTATGCTTGAGGTATACCGGCAGGTGATGACGGATTATCTCGCGCTGCCGGTGCTTGAGGGAGAAAAGACCGAGGGCGAGCGTTTCCCCGGCGCCGACAACACCTACACCTGCGAGACGATGATGAGCGATAAAAAGGCTTTGCAGGCCGGCACGAGCCACTATCTGGGCCAGAACTTCGCGAAAGCCTTCGAGATACAGTTCCAGAATAAAGAGGGCGAGATGGAGTTTGCCTACACCACAAGCTGGGGCGTTTCCACACGCCTCATCGGCGCCATCATCATGACTCACTCTGACAACGACGGCCTGATTCTGCCGCCGCGCATCGCTCCTGTAAAAGCCGTCATCATTCCCATCTCCACGAATGACGAAAAAATCACCGGCGAGATCATGCCGAAGGCGGAGGCACTCCAGCAGGAGCTTAACAAGGCCGTCGGCGGACGCTTCGTGAAGATCGATACGCAGTTCCATATGCGCCCCGGCGACCGCTTCTTCTCACATTTGCAGAAGGGCGTCCCGCTGCGCCTCGAGCTCGGAGAGAAAGAGTTCGCCGGTGAAAAGATCCGCGCCGTGCGCCGCGATACCGGCGAAAAGATCGACATCGCCTGGGCTGACGCCGCGACGGCGGTTCCCGCGCTGCTTGAGGATATCCAGCGTAATCTCTACCAGCGCGCGCTTGATTTCCGCCTCGCCAATACCCACAAGGCCGCCGATATGGAAGAATTCAAGAAGCTGCTCGAAAAAGAGGGCGGTTTTATCGAGGTATTCTTCGGCGGTACAAAGGAGGACGAAAAGGCGATCAAGGAAGCGACGGGCGCGACGCCGAGATGTTTCCCCTTCGCCCACGCCGGCGAGCGCGGAAAGTGCTTCTACACCGGCAAAGAGGGAGCCAGAAAGGCGATCTTCGCGAAGTCCTATTAAAAGCGGTGAAGTAATAATTAAAGCAAGATACGACACAAACCGGCGGAGAGCGGTCACTCCGCCGGTTTGTGTCGTATGGAAGAATTATTAAAGGCGCGCTGCTTTTGAGGAAGGAAGCGTTCGGCGGGTCAAGCACAGGCGCCGCCCCGCCCAGGGCGACAGCATTTACTTTTTTGGAAGGCACAAAACGTCAAGCAAAACCTGCGGAAGGGGCTGCCCTTGCCCTTTGGCCCCTTTCGCGATGGAGGTTTTTAGTGGGCGCAAAGCACAGCAATCAGGGAGGCTTTAAGGGCACGCAAAAAGTAAATGCTGTTGCCCTGCCGCCCCGCCTTTCCGCAAAGTTCCCTAAACGCCGGCTTAGTTTATGCGGACCGCGCTTCCGGCGGCGCGGTCTTTTGTCACCACTATCTGCCGGTCGATCTTTTCCCGGAGCTCCGCGACATGGGAGATGATGCCGACCAGACGGCCGCCGCCGCTTAAGGCGCAGAGCACTTTTAGGGCGCTTTCCAGCGATTCCTCGTCAAGCGAGCCGAAGCCTTCGTCTACGAAGAGCGTATCGAGGCGCACGCCGCCGGTCTTTTGCTGTATCTCGTCGGAGAGCCCGAGCGCGAGGGAGAGCGACGCCATAAAGGCCTCGCCGCCGGAGAGGGTCTTTACGCTCCGCCGGCTGCCGTTGTAATGGTCCACCACGTCGAGGTCGAGGCCTATCTTGCTTTTCAGCGTGCCGTCGTCCTCCCGGCGCTTTAATTCGTAGTGCGCGTTTGACATGATCATCAGCCGCAGATTGGCCCGTTCGAGGATGCGGTCGAAGTAGGCCGTCTGCACGTAGGTCTCGAGCATGATGCGCGGTTTTTGGGGCAGCGTGCCGTTTGCGGTGTCCGCGAGCGGAGCGATGAGCGCCCTTTTTCGTTCGGCCTCGGCCATCAGGGAGGCGGTCGCTTCGATGGCTTCTGCGGCCTTGCGGTTGGCTCTGAGGCGTGAGGCGCTCTCGTCTTTCCGATTGGCCGCGAAGGCTTTTCTCTCTAGAGCCGCGGAGAGCTCCCGGCTGATTTTATCCATATCTTCCGGCGCTGAGTTCTGGAGCTCTTTTTCCAATCCCGTGATTTCGCCTGCCGCCGCGTCGCGCGCCGCGCGGCCCTTTTCCGCTTCGCCGCGCGCCGCGGCAAGCCTCTTTCGCGATGATTCCAACGTCTCCGTTTTCTTTTCGATGGCGCTTAGGGCGCTCTTTTTGTCGCCGAATTTTAATTTCGCGGCGCTCGCCTGAAGGTTTTCCAGTCTGGCGGCAAGCGAGCTTTCCGCCTCGGCGGCGGCGGTTTCCCGCGCGTGCAGCGCCTCCCGCGCCTTGTCTTTTTCGGCCTCTTTTTGCGGAATGAGGCTTTCGAGGAGCGCGCGGCGGCGGACGTTCACGTCTTCTACCGTGATGTTTTGCCGCAGCGCGCGGATTTTTTCATCTGTCTTTTTGACTTCCGCGCTCGCGCGCGAAAGGGCTTTTGCCGGGTCTGGCTCGCCGTAGGCCTTTTGCGCCTTTTCCGTGAGCGCGGCGGCGGCGTTTTCCGCCATGCCCGCGAGCCTGTCCATCTCCGACCGCGCGGCGGAAGAGGCGTCAAGCCAGTCGGCGGTGAAGAGGCGCGTCTCTTCTTCTCTTGCCGCGAGCGCCTGTTCCTTTGAGGCGAGGCTTTCCGCGAGCCTGCCTTTGTTTTTTACGTCCGCGGCGGCGGCTTCGACGGCGGCCTGGGCGAGAGCGAGTTCTCTTTCGTTTTCCGCCCGCCGCTTCGCGAACGCCGCGCGAATATCTCCCATTTCCGTTTTGCCGAAAAGCGCGGCGGAATTTTTGAGCAGCTCTTCCGCGGCGGCCTCTTTTTCGCTCTTTGCGAACGCCGCCGCCTCGCTTAAGGCGCGGTATTCTTTTTCGGCTTTTTCCGCGTGGTCTTTCGCCCTTTTTAGCTCGGCTTCGGTGGGAACCTCCGGGGCCAACGCCGCGGGGGCCGGGTGTACCGGCGAGCCGCAGACGGGGCAGGGGGCCCCTTCCGTAAGCTTTGCCGCCAGCAGGCCGGCCTGCGCGCTGAGGAATTTGATATTTTTGCCGCTGTATTTATCATTGGCCGCTTCATAGGCGCTCTGCGCCTGCCGGACTTGTTTCTGCGCCTTTTCCAGCGCGGCGGCGCACGCGGCGTATTTATCCAGCCTTGTCTCAAAGGCCAAGAGCTGTGCCGCCGCGTTTTCCGCCTCCCTTTTTCGATTCTCCGCCCTCTCGAGGGTCAGCTCCGCCCCGGCGGCTTGCGCCGCCTCCTTTTTGAGTTTTTCCAGCGCCTCTTTTTCGGCGGCGAGCTGCCTGGCGCGCTCCTTTTCCTCTTTCTCATGGGCTTTGCGGCGGGCCTCCCATGAATTTTTCCCGGCGGTCAGCTCCTCTTCCAGCTTTAGGAGCCGTTCCGCCGACTCCTTTATGGCGGCGGCCTCGTCGCGGCGGGCCGAGGCCGCCGCAAGTTCGGCCTCGAAAGCGGCCTTTTTTGACGGCGCGTCCTTAACGGCGAGCTGCTCGTTTTTCAGCGCTTCGATGGCTTCCGTCATCTTTTTCAGCTCTTCCCGCTGCTTGGCGAAGACCCTCTTGTCCGCGGCAACTTTTGCTTTTTCGGCTTCATGTATCGCGCGCCGCTCTTCCAGCTCGTCGTATGATGGAAGTTCGGCTTCCAGCGCCGCGATTTCGGCGCTTAACGCCAGACGCTCACCGGCGCGGGCCTCCTCGGCCTCGAGTGCCGCCGTCAGCTGCGAGAGCGTGGCCTCCCTCTCCTCAAGGCGTTTTTTTGCCGCGCGGAGGTTTTCTTCCGTCATTTTCCTCGCTTCGGCGCGCGTCCTTGCGGCGTTGAGCCGGGCGGCCTCCTCTTCGGCGGCCGCCGTTTCTGCCGCTAGCCGGCGCACGTTTTCTTCGTCCGCTTCGATTATCTCTTTGACGGTTTTCAAGACGGCGGCGGGTGAGGCGGCGGCCGCTTCGTCCAGCGCGGCGCGCGGCGCTCCCTCTATCTGCTCGACGCCGTTTATGTATTGGAGGAGCGCCTCGCGCCTCTTTCCGCACTCCCTTTCGCACGCCGCGGCCTCTTCTTTCAGCCTGGCCTGCAGCGTCTGATAGAGCTTTGTTTTCAGCAGCATGGAGAGCAGCGCGCCGCGGTCGTCCGTCGAGGCCAGCAGCATCTTGAGAAATTCGCCCTGCGCGATCATCGCTATCTGGGAAAACTGCTCTCGGTCGAGCCCCAGCAGGTCCTTTATCGCGTTTGTGACCGTTGTGACGCCGCTTTTTACGGAGCCGTCGGGAAGGCGCAGCTCGGCGCCTGGCAGGGCGTTCGTGTAGCCGCCGCCCCTCTTCTTAGGCTTTTTGTAGGCGGGGCTGCGTTTGACGGTATATTCTTTGCCGTCAAAGAGGAAGACCAGTTCGGCGAAGGTGGGCGTGTCTTCGGCGGCGTATTCGCTGCGGAACATGTCGGCGGCGCGGGTGTCGCCGCTGGCCGCCCCGTAGAGGGCGTAGGCGATGCCGTCGAAGATCGTCGTCTTTCCCGCCCCAGTGTCGCCGCAGATGAGGTAAAGCCCTTCGGTGCCGAGCTTTTCCAGGTCGATTACGGTCTCTTTCTTAAAGGGGCCGAAGGCCGACAGCGTCAGTTTCAGCGGTCTCACTGCGCGTCACCCCAGACTTTATCTATCATTGCGGAAAGATACTCGGCCTGCTCTGCCGTCATCGCCGCTCCGTTTTGCTTTTCGTAGAGTTCGCCGAAGAGTGCGAGCGGCGTCTTGTTTTCTACGCCGCGGGCGGGCGGCCCGTCCGTTCCGGCGCGCGTGCGGCGGTTGTCGTAGTCGAGCCGCATGAGGCGGGGATAGATGACGCGCAGTTTCGCCGCCGCCTCGAAGATGTCGTTTTCGTCCGTCAGCGTGATGTGGAAGTAGTCCTCCCGATTCAGCCCGTCGTAGAAGGAACGGTCGGTAAGTTCGTCGTAGGCGCCGCGGATCTCGCGCATGTCGCGCAGGGGGACGAGCGGCACTGTGCGGATGGAAAGCGAGCCTTTTTCGCGCAGCTCCGCCACCGTCAGCGATTTATTGTGAGCGGCCTCTGAGAATGAATATTTGAGCGGCGAGCCGCAGTAGCGCACGCGTCCGCCGCAAAACTGCTGCGGTCCGTGAAGGTGTCCAAGCGCGGTATAATCGAAGCGGTGAAAAAGTTCCGCGTCTACCGCGTCCAGGCCGCCGGCGACGGCGTCTTCCGAGTCGCAGCGGGAGCTTCCGGCGACGAACAGATGCGCGACGCAGACGTCCCTGCCGCCGTCGTCCGCGCACGCGTCCTTTAAGATGCGCTCCGCCGCTTGGCGCGCGTCGCTGATTTCTTCGTCGGGGAAAAAGGCGCGGGCCTGCGCCGGCTTCACAAAGGGATACATGTGAAAACGGACGGGGCCGAATTCATCCTCCAGCGTGAGGGCGGATAGTTTTCCGCAGCAGACGGGGGCGATATGGATTCCCCCTTTCGCCATGACCGCCGCGCCGAAGGACAGCCTCTCCGGCGAGTCGTGGTTGCCGCTGATAATAATGACGTTTGTCCTAAGCGCCGACAGCCTGCTGATAAAGCTGTCAAAGAGCGTCACCGCCTCCGCCGGGGGGACGGTCTTGTCGTAGACGTCGCCCGCGATAAGCACCGCCTGCGGAGATTCCTCTTCGATTATTTTCAGGATCTGCCCTAGGATATAGCGCTGATCTTCCAATAACGAAAATTCATTGACCCGTTTGCCGAGGTGCAGGTCCGAGAGATGGATTATTTTCATGAGCGCCCTCCGTAGACAAAAATGCGAATGATTTAAGGAAATAAACAGGCATATTATAACGTAAACGGGGCCGCCGGAGGCGCGGGAGACAAAAAAGGAGCCGCCCATCTGCCTGAGCGGCTCCTTGCGGTTGGCAGTGAGATATTCCGGCGGGCGCTTACCAGGGAACTCCCAGCACGAAGTGCGGCAGCGCGAGCACGACCTTCGGGATGTAGGCCGTTACGAGAAGCACCGGCACCCAGCAGAGCACCATGAACTTCAGCGCCGGACTCATGATTTCGTTTATCGGCGCGCCCCCCACTCGTCCGCTGAGGTAGAGGACCGGAGCTGCGGGCGGCGTGATGCAGCCGAGCGCGGTGTTGACGCCGACGATCGCAGCGTAGTGGACGGGGTTGAAGCCGAGGTCCATGATGATCGGCAGCAGGATCGGCGTGGTGAGCACGACGACGCTGATGTCGTCCATCAGCATCCCCATCAGCACGAGGAAGACGTTGATCATCATCATGACGACGATGGGGTTGGTCGAAATCGAGTAGAAGAGGTGCAGCACGCGGCCCGGCAGGTCTTCAAGGATGTAGAGGCGCGAAAGCATCGAGACGGAGTAGAGCATGACCATGATGACGCCGGTCGTAATCGCGCTCTCGACGATGATGTTGAAGAGGGTTTTCCAGGTGAGCCCCTTGTAGACGAAGAGGCCGATGGGAATGCAGTAGAGCACCGCGAGGGCCGAGGCTTCGGTCGTCGTCATGACGCCGCCGTAGATGCCGCCGAGGACCATTACCGGCATGACGAGCGCCGGAATGGCGAGGCGTCCGCGCTTCATGAACATCTCCCTGCGCTCTTTGCCCGAGCGCTTTATCTCCACGAAGACCTCTTTATTGTTGCGCAGCATCCAGACGTTGATGGCGCTGAGGAGGATGATCGTGATTATTCCGGGGCCCACCGTGGAGAGGAAGCAGGCGAGGACGGAGATGCCGCTGATCCAGGCGAAGATGATGAGCGTCGCGTTCGGGGGGATGAGAAGGCCGAGCAGCGAGGCGTTCGCCATCAGCGCGCAGGCGTGTCCCATCGGATAGCCGCCCTGACGGAGGCGCGGGAACATGATCGCGCCGATGCAGGAGAGGGTGGCGCAGGCCGCGCCGCAGATGGAGCCGAAGACGGCGCAGGAGACGACGGCGACGATGCCCAGTCCGCCCTTGATATGGCCGACGAAGACGTCTACCATGTCAATGAGCTTTTCGGCGATCTTTCCGCGTTCCATGATGCCGCCCGCGAGGATGAACATCGCGATAGCGATGAGGGAGACGGAGTTCATTTGGGTGAAGCCGTAGGGGAGAAGCTGCGTGGCCTGGTATCCCGCGCCGTCGGGGCCGCCGAAGAAGATGAGCCACGCGCAGGAGGCCATGAAGCTTACCGGGACCGGCACGCCGATGGTGAGAGAGAGTATAAGGATGACAAGCGCGACATAAATCATGAGAGATTTCCTCCTTTTAGGAAGAGCTTTTTGCCCGCCGCGATCATCTCAAGCATGAAATACCACGACATCGAGAGAAGCCCTAAGAAGATCGATACATAGGCCGTCCACAGGGGGATGCGCCACGCTACGGTCCGCGGCAGCGCGACGAAGGTGCCTAGAGGGCCCATGAACCCAAAGATGAAAAATTCCCAGCCGTACCACGTAAAGAGCAGCGTCACGCCGAAGGTGATGACGGTGCGGATGAAGATGACGGCATCCTTCGTCCGGCTCTCGCGCATGTAGGATTGCACAAGGTCCGCCGAAACGTGAGTGCCCGCGAACGCGCCGTATCCGGCTCCCATAAAATAGAGCCAGAAGGCGAATATTTTGACCCATTCTTCGTAACCGTAAAGGTCCATCTGAAGAAAATAGCGCATGATCGTCGCCGCGCTGATGATGAGGACGAGCAGCATCGACATGCAGAAGCACACGACGGAATAGAAGCTGACAGTGATCTTATCGAAAAAATTAGCCGGCTTGCGGACGCTGGTTATTTCATCGTCCAGAAGCTCCGCCATTTCAAGGCGTTCGGAATTGGCTGCCATTATAAAGACTCCTTTCAGAAAAGACAGGAAAACTGAGGCTGATATATTACCAGCCCTTCTTGTACTTGACGTCTATCGATGAGGGAGTCTTATTCCAGCTTTTTAACGGTGTTTATATAGCGTTCTTCAAGGGGGAAGTTTTCTGCCGTAAGCTGAGGCAGGCGCCGCGTGTCCTGGAAAGAGCCAAGCTCGGCGCAGAAGGATGAGATGGCGAAGCCGCCCAGCTCGTCCCTTGCCATTTTGCGCCCGGTCTGCATAAAGGACTGCAGGGCGGAGAGCACGGCTGGCCCGCCGTTTTGAATGATTTGGTCCACAGAGGCGGCCGATTCGTTCCAGCTGCCGCCGAAAGCCGCCCGGTAGGGGTCGCCCGCCCCGTCGAAGCTTCCGAGGAAAGAGAGGAGCATGACGAACGCGACCAAAGACCATGCCGTGTGCCTGAGAGTTTTTTGCGGCCGCTCCATGATCTCATCCTCCTCTGTACATTATTCATCTGATATATTACCATAACTTCCTGTCTTTGGCGTGGATTTAGTTTATTCTTTTATTATATACAAAATAGTGTTTAATCAGTTATTTGTCAATGAAATATCGTTGAAATTTGTTTTAGCAGATTTCGTTCATAGAGCGCCGCGGCGGTTTCCATGATCCCCCGTTTGAAACAATATTCCTGAGAGCGGTTTTCATGATAACGGGACATGGTGGAGGCGCCGTACCATTTGCTCCCGGGTATCGCCTTCATCCCCGCCGCCGCGAGCACGCGGTGGACGCCGAATTCGACGGCAACGGCCTCATGCCCGCGGAGCGGCTTTGCGAGCGCGGCTATGGCCAGGTCGAAGCGCGCCGTCTCGCGGCAGTGGCGGATACGCCACGCGGGAGCCTCCGCTTCGGGCGCGGTGAGCGCGCCGCCGCTTACCGATGAGTAAAGCGGGAATCTGCCGTCGCGAACAGAGGGAAAGGCGAGCGCCGCGATCGGCGCAAGCGCCGGCTCCATCACGGCGGAATGAGCCGCCTTCGGCACGCGCAGCCGTTTGTGCGCCAGCGGTATTCGGTCCAGCTCTCTTTCAAAGGCGGAAAGCGCCTTCGCGTCGCCAGAGACGACGACGGATTCGCGGCTGTTGACCGCGGCGAGGGAAAGTTTTCCGCCGTAGGCCGCCGTCATCCGGCGGACGCGCGCGAAATCCCCCGCGACGTGGGCCATCGCGCCCGACTCCGCGAGGGAATCGATGATGAGCGCCCGCCGGCAGACGAAGTCCAGCATCTCCTCATAGGAGGTCATTTCACAGACCGCCATCGCCGACAGCTCGCCGAGAGAATGAGCGGCGATCATGTCCGGCTCCGCGCCCCATTCCCGGTACTGCATCGCGAGCGCGGTCCCGTATATAAAGACAAACAGCTGCTCTTCCATGCTGCTGCGCGCCTTGCCGCGCGCAAGAAGTCCCTTCACGGAGAGGCGTACATGCCGCTCCAGGCGGCGCTGCGCGCGCTCCACATACTCCCGGAAGACCGGCAGCGCCGCGCAGAGGTACTCCGCCGGCACCGGCCCCGCGGACCCCTGGCCGGGCATCGCGAAGATGAGTTTTGGCTTTTTCGCCGTCTGCTGCGGGATATCTGCCCGCAAGGCCGCGATGATCTCTTCTCTTTCCGAAGCGGCAAAGGCCCTTCGGCAGGGACCTTCCGAGGGGTGGGCGAAAAACAGCGCGCGCCGCCCGGCGTCCGCTTCCAATTGACGCGCGGCCGCCGCGCAGCTTGCCGTGAGCGCGGCGCCGCTTTCCGCCGAAATGCGATATATTTTTACGTCGTTTTCTATAAATTGTTTCATTCTTATCTGAAAATTAATCCGAGAGCATCTTTTTTCCGAGGCTGATATATCTGCCGCGGCGGAAACGCCGCCCATCGGCCCGCGAAAGGGGACTATTTGCCGACACAGAAGCTGCTGAAGATCTTATCAAGCAGCTCTTCGCTCGCGTCAAGACCGAGCAGCGAGGAGAGCTGCCCTCTGGCCTCCGCGAGGCAGGAGAGGACGAGGTCGCCGCCCGCGCCCGCGCCGAGCGCTTCGCCGGCGGCGTCAACGGCCTCCTTTGTTCTGGCAAGGCACTCCATTTGGCGCGCGGTGACGGA
The DNA here is from genome assembly GCA_023450745.1 of Synergistota bacterium. Classification (GTDB taxonomy): domain Bacteria; phylum Synergistota; class Synergistia; order Synergistales; family Synergistaceae; genus Cloacibacillus. The sequence goes on along the minus strand of JAEXGR010000054.1, from coordinate 19,360 downwards.
GTAGCCCCCCGAGAGATCCCCGCCGGATAATGCCGTCCTGACGATGAGCTCCTTCAACTCGTCGAGGCCGAGGCCGCGGACGGCCGATATCGAAATGCGCGGAGCGTCGGGAAAACGCGCCGCGATCTCCGCCTCCGTCACCTTCGCGGGAAGGTCGCTTTTGTTGAGGATAACGATCTGCCTCTTGGCGACGGGCAGCTCCTCCTCATCGGCGGCCGTATCCGCGCCGTCGATGACCCGCAGGACGATGTCGGCCTCCTCCATGGATTTTATCGAGCGCCGTACGCCGATCGCCTCGATCTCGTCGTTCGTCTCGCGGATGCCGGCGGTGTCGATTATTCGTATCGGCAGCCCTTTATAGATGAAGGTCTCCTCTATACTGTCGCGCGTCGTGCCCGGCGTCGCGGTGACGATCGCACGGTTTTCCGCAAGCAGCGCGTTGAGCAGCGAGGATTTCCCCACATTCGGCCGTCCGATGATCGCCGCGCGGATGCCGTCTCGCAGCAGCATGCCGCCGCGGCAGCGGGAGGTCAGTTCCGCGCATTCGGCGGAGAGCTCTTTTATGCGTTTCGCGCTCTCCTCTTCGCTAATGAAGCCCTCGCCCTCCTCGGGGAAGTCCAGGTCTACCTCCAGCGCCGCCGTCAGCTCCGTCAGCCTGCCCATGAGCGCCCGGATGTTCTCCGTGAACGCCCCTTGCAGGGACCTTGCGGAGGCCGTCAGCGCCTCGTCGCTGCGCGCCTTGATGATGCCCGCGACCGCCTCCGCCTGCGCGAGGTCGATGCGGCCGTTTATGAAAGCCCGCCGCGTAAACTCGCCCGGCAGCGCCACCCGCGCCCCGAGCGAACAGAGCTCCTCGATACAGCGCTGCGCCGAGAGCGCGCCGCCGTGGCAGTGTATCTCCGCGCTCTCCTCGCCGGTGTAGCTGTTCCCGCATTCAAAGCGCACCGCAAGCACCTCGTCAAAGACGGTTCCGTCTTCCGCGTGCAGCGCGCCAAGCGTCATGTAGCGCGCGGGCTGCTCAAAAAAGCGCCGCTTCGCGCGGAATATCCTGTCGACAAGCGCGGAGCTTCCCTCGCCCGAGACCCTGACGATCGCGATGCCGCCCTCTCCCCAGGCGGTGCCCAGCGCGGTGATAATCTCTTCTGACATCTTATGCGCTCCTGTATCCTGTTTTGTAATATGAGCCGGACGCCGTCGTTCCGGCCTTTGGAATTTTTAGTCTAACATCGCGGGGGCGCGATGTAAATAAAAAAACCGGAGGGCGGAAGCCCTCCGGCGTTTGTCTTGCGCTATGGGACCGCGGGTTTAAAGCTCCTTGATCGCCGCGGCGAGGCGTTTTGCGCCCTCTTCGATCTGCTCAGGCTGCGCGAAGGTGAAGCAGGTGCGCATATAATCGAGCCCTTTGCCCTCTTCGGCGTAGAACGACGGGCCGGTGACGAAGGCGACGCCGTGTTCGACGGCCTTCATGAAGAGCTTGGTTGAATCGACGCCCGGCACCTGGAGCCAGAAGAAGAATCCGCCCTCCGGCGTGTGGTAGAGCGTATTCGCCGGCAGGTGCTTCTTGAAGGCGGCGTCCATCGCGTCGCGTTTCTTGGCGTAGTGGGCGATGATCTTCGGCAGGAAGCCGTCAAGGTGTCCGAGGCGGCAGTACTCATAGACGATGGCTTGTGAGACGACGCTCGTGCAGAGGTTGGTGCCCTGTTTGATCATTACCATCTTCTGGATGAGCTCGGGGGCGCCGACGATCCAGGCCACGCGCGTCCCGGGGGCCAGTATCTTGGAGAAGGAGCAGGCGTAGACGACGCGGCCGCTCTTGTCCATCGAGAAGATCGTCGGCACGTGCTCGCCGTTATAGCGGAGGTGTCCGTAGGGGTCGTCCTCGAAGATGACCAGGTCGTACTTCTCGGCGATCTCCAGCAGCTTCACGCGGCGTTCTTTGGTGAGCGTCGCGCCGGAGGGATTCTGAAAGTTGACGATCGAGTAGATGAACTTGATTTTATGTCCGTCCTTGCGTCCCTGCTCGATGACCGCGGGCAGCAGGTCGACGCAGAGGCCGTCCTTGTCGCAGGGCACGGAGAGGAAGCGCGCGCCGCGGTTGCGCATCGCGTGCAGCGCCCCGGGGTAGGTCGGCCCTTCGACGATGATCGTGTCGCCGTCGTTGAGCAGCACGGAACAGAGAAGGTCCATGCCCTCCTGCGAGCCGGTCGTGATCAGCATCTCGTCGGCCTTCGTCTCGCGGCCCATGCGCGGCGCCATCCACTTCGAGATATATTCTTTGAGGGGTTCATAGCCGTTGGTGGCGCCGTACTGCAAAACATCCTTGCCCTCGCGGCTCAGAATCTGAGAGGCCTCGGCGAACTCCGCCACGGGAAAGACCGCGGGGTCGGGATTACCGCCGGCGAAGGAGATGACGCCGGGAGTCTTGGTATACTTAAGAAGCGCGCGTATCGGCGACGGCTTTACATTTAACGCTATCTCTGAAAGTCTTGTGTCCCAATTTACTGTGCTCATAGAAAAATCCCTCCAAAGTAAGGTATAACCGTATTATACACGTTTTGCCTAAAGTATGTGGTCCGGCGGACTGATGTATTAATTGTCCGTACAACGGGCCTCTTCGGCTATGACTGCGCGGTCCGGCGGCAGCGGCGCGGAGGACGGCCTTTCATGCGTGCGGATAGGGACGCCTGGCCTTTGCCCGGGAATTATTAAGAATATAGGGCGAGATGGCGGAAAAAGATGATATCATAAGCGATGTATGATTTTGCTTTACATGGAAGGAAGATGAAACGATGACTGCTAACCTGCTGCTCAACAGCCAGGAGGTGCGAAAACTCCCCGCGGGCAGCCTATTTAAGGCGATCTTTGTCGTCAGCGCCCTCTCGCAGAAAAGCGATAAAAACGGCAAGCCGTATTACGATGTGACAGTCTCCGATTCCTTGGGAAACATCGAGGCAAAGGTCTGGTCGGACGCGCAGTGGCTTGATAAATCCGCGGCCGAGCCGCAGAGCGCCGACGACCGCCTGCCGGCGGAGAAGATATTGCAGCTTGTGGGGAAGACCGTCGGTATAAACGGCAAGGTCGCGGAATACCGCGGACTGTTGCAGTTCAACTTCAACAAGCTCACGCTGCTCAACCAGGAAAAATATCCGCCCGCGGGCTTTCTCCCGCGTTCGCCGATCCCGATAGAAGAGCTGACCGCCCGTTTTGACGCGCTCGTCAAAAACTGCGGCGGCGAGGCCGGAGATTTCTTGCGCAAAGTGTTTGCCGGAGAGCTGTGGAGCCGTTTTCGCGACTGGCCGGCGGCGGTGAGCCACCATCACGCCTATGCCAACGGGCTGCTTGAACATACGCTTTCCGTCGCGGAGTGCGCGCAATCGATGGCCCTGTCGATGCGGGCCGCGGGCTACGACGTCGACACCGACATGGTCGTCGCGGGGGCGTTGCTGCACGACATCGGCAAGCTGGATTCATACCGGATGATATCGGTGCCGGAGATGACGGTCGAAGGGGCTCTGCTCGACCATGTGGCGCAGGGCTACCTGCGCTTTAACGAGCTGGCGGAGCGTTACGGGCTCGGAGAAAAGACGCGCATGCACCTCGGCCACATACTGCTCTCCCACCACGGCCAGCGCGAATACGGCTCGCCCGTAGTGCCCGCGACGCCGGAGGCGATGATCGTCTCCTCGGCCGACGAGCTGGATTTCCGGATGTTCTGCTGGAACGACTCCGTGAAAAACCTGACGGACGATCAGCCGATATCGGCTTGGAACAACTCGACGCAGCGCCGGTTCTGGAAGAGATAAAATGGGCGCGGAGCTTGTGATTTCCGCGGACAACGATGGACGCCGCGTCGACCGTGTGTTGCGCACCCTCTGGCCGCAGGTGCCGCTCGGCGCGATCATGAAAGCGGTCCGCACGGGCGAGGTGCGTCTTGACGGAAAAAAAACGAAGGCCGACGCGCGCTTTGAAGAGGGGCAGCGCCTCTACGTGCCTTGGGAAGAACAGGCCGGCGCGCCGGAGACGCGGAGCGCCGGCGGGGCTTGCGTAAAAAAACCGCCGCTGGAGACCCTCTACCGGGACGATTATCTCTGGGTTGTGAATAAACCGGCGGGGCTGCTGACACAGCCCGACGTAAAAGGCGGGGATTCCCTGATCACGCGCGCGCTCGCCGAGCTTGGCTGGAGCCGCAGCGATTACCGCCCGGCGACGGCGCAGCGGCTGGACCGCAACACCACGGGCGCGGTGATAATCGCGCTCACCGGCGCGGCGCAGCGCCACTTAGCGGAGCTGATACGCGAGCGCCAAATAAGAAAACTCTACCATGCCGTAGTCGAGGGCGTAGCCGATGAATCGGGGCGCGTAGACCTGCCGCTTTTAAAAGACAGCGCCGCGAACACCGTCCGTCCCGACAAAGACGGACAGGCGGCCCTCACATTATATAGAAGGCTTGCGGCAGCCGGCGCGCTGAGCGTAGTCGAGGCCGAGCTCGTGACAGGCCGCCCCCACCAGGCGCGCGTCCATCTTGCCGCGATCGGCCATCCGATAGTGGGGGACGCCAAATACGGAAGCGGCCGCGGCGCGAAACGCCCGCTGCTTCACGCGAGGACGATAATATTTCCCGCGGACGCCGGGCTGCCGGCGGCGCTGCGCGGCGCCGCCGTGACCGCGCCGCTGCCCGCGGATATGAAAAAATATGAGGGAGATGTGTGATAGATGAGATGTGACCGCTGTACGGAAAAGCCCTGCCGCGAGGGGATGGCCTGCACCGCCTGCGACGCCGCGGCGCTTTACGCCGACCCGGAAGACCGGCGCATGATGCGCGCCGCCTCAGAGGTGGAGGCGGAATATTACGGAGAGGTCAACCGAATTCAGGAGGTAATCCTTTTTTCCCAAAAGATGGGATACAAGAAGCTCGGCCTCGCCTTCTGCGCCGCCCTTTCGGAAGAGGCGGCCAGGCTCTCGCTGATACTGGAAAACTATTTTGAGATCGCGAGCGTGAACTGCAAAGTCTGCGGCGTGCCCAAGGCCGAGATGGGCGCGAAGGAGGGCGACAAAGTCGGCCCGATCTCCTGCAACCCGATCGAGCAGGCCGCGGTGCTCAACGAGGCGGGGACCGACCTCAACCTGATGCTCGGCCTCTGCGTCGGCCACGACGCGCTCTTCATAAAATATTCTCAGGCGCCGGTGGTCCCGCTGGCCGCCAAAGACAGAGTCCTCGCGCACAACCCGCTCGGCGCGCTCTATTGTTCGGCGATCTACAAAAAACTGCTCCGCGAGGCCGAGGAGCACGCCAAAAATTCCTGATTTAAGAAAGCCGCAGCCTCTTTCGTAATCGGATATGGAACGCTGACGCGGCCTTTTGCCGTCCGGGCAGTCTTAAGCGCAAAGCCGTGCTTTGTCAGTTTAAGGCCGCCCGGATGTTTTCATCTCCGTATTGGGTTATCATTTAAACGCAGCGGCCGTATGTGCCCGCGTCATTTTTCAGGCGGGGCCGTTTCTTGCGGCCGCAAATATGAAAGGAGTTTTTTAAATGCAAACAAACAGACTGTTGTGCGTCATGCTGCTGGCAGGCGCGATTATGCTGGCGATGCCGCGGTCTTCGTCCGCGGCTGACGGCGCGGCGAGGCTCGAGGTGATAACCGTTACCGGGGCCGCGGTCACGGAGGCGGCGGCGGATATGGCCAACATTTCATTTGCGCTCGAGGAAAACGCCGCCAGCGCGGAAACTGCGCGGAACGCTTTGGCGGGCAGGATTGAGATTTTGAAAAAATCGCTGTCGTCGCAGAAAATTGCCGGTAAGGATATCAAAACCTCCGGTTATTATTTTAGTCCGCGCTACGAATATGTCAAAGACAAACGGGTAAAACGCGGCTATACAGCCACAGCTACGGTCAACGTCACCGTCAGGGATCTCAGCCGTCTCAGCTCCGTTATGGACGACGCGATCGCGCTGGCTTCCGCCTCGGTACACAGCCTTAACTTCGGCCTGTCGGACAGGGACGGGATATCGCGCGCGCTGTTGAAGGACGCGGTAGCTGACGCGCGCGAGAAAGCTGCGGTCGTAGCGGCGGCCGGCGGCAGAACTTTAGGCGCTCTGGTGCGCGCCGATATCGGAAACGCCGGCGGGGCGTCCCGGGTAAACCGGCAGAACGAAGCTTCGCCCATGATGTACAGCAAAGCGGCCCTGTCCGCGGAGGCGTCGCCCACAGAGCTTTACCCGGGAACGATTTCAGTCAGCTGTTCCGTTTATACGGAGTTTTCGCTTAAATAATCTCCGCGGGCCGCAAAAAGCGGTTTCTTTGCGTAAAAAACGCGGCGCCGGCACGCCGTATCTCCTGCCGGACGCGCTTAATATCGATGAAGCATGAAGCGGGCGCAGATTTAGGCCGCCGGCGAAGAAACGGGGAGCGGAGTAAAGGCTGACGGCATAGCGGAGGCGCGGAAGATATTTCCCGCCTCCGCCTTTTTATGTGCCGTTCAGCCTCTCTTGGGCGAGAGGTCGGAGAGCCGCTTCATATCTTTGGCATAACTGAGGATCTTTATCTTTGTCTCCAGCGGTACTCCGCGCAAAAGCGCGCAGATTTCCTTCGATATGTCGTCGAGTTCGGCCGCCGGCGCGCACCACTTGCCGTCCTTCATAAAAGGGCACTGCGCGGGCGGCTCGGCTGTTTCGTCAAATAAAGACGTTGACGTCACCCCCAGAACGCCGGCGATCTTTTCCAGCCTTTTCAATGACGGTGATTTTTTACCGTTTTCCAACGCCGAGATATATCCGACGGAGAGGTCGGCAGCCTCGGCCAGCTGCTCCTGCGTCATTTTCTTCAATAGACGAAGTTCTCTGATTTTTTCCATTTGAGCTGTTCCTCCCTGTGCCATTTTTATTTTCGGAGGAAGACCACGAAATTCCATAGGCCTCTGGTAATAAAACATTTGTGTTTAAAAAATATCTTTACTAATTTCTATAAGGATCATATGATGATGCTCATCAGTAGAACAAATGCTCTCACTTATAAAATTAGGTGAAAAGACTGAAATGCACAGGAAGGCGCATTAGTTGTTTTATTGTATGAAATAGGAGGGATTTTTTTAAGCTATTATATGATAGTAAGTGAAAACAGCGCGTTATGTTAACTATTATGTTGTTTGGCAGAAAAGAAAGAGGTAACATTGTGGGTAAAATTTTCCAAAGAACAGCTATCGTCTTTGCGATAATGATACTGATTACCGCTCTCGCGCAGGCCGCCCCGGCCGCGGCGGCGCTCAAGGCCGCGCCGCTGAACCCGGATTTTGTAAAATGGCGCGAGGCCCGTGACGCCGCGGCAGGTGCTAAGGCGCTCTCCGTAACTCAAAAACCGAATTATGGCTACGCACCCTCTCCCATAAACTGGCGCCATCTGGACAAGGCGTATTACAGCATTGACGGCAGACAGTCCCAGGCGCGGAACGAGGAGGCGGCTCTTGGCGTCTCCTACGACCTGCGCGAAAAAATGCCGCCGGTGCGTGATCAGAAGCCGTTCGGCAACTGCTGGACGCACAGCGCCATGGCCGCGACGGAATCTTATCTGATCAACCGGGGATATGTTTCACACGATATCCGCCTCTCCGAGTGGTATCTCACCTATCATGCTTACATGCCGGCCTCTTCAGACTGGTCTTTTACGCATGTTCCCGATCCAGAAGAGCCTGGCGAGATGTATTACGATTCCGGCGGCGACGACTGGAAGGCCGTGGCGCTGCTGTCGCGGGGCACCGGATCTGTGACCGACGCCCAGTCTTTTACGCCGACGCGCAATGAGGACGTCTACGACCCGGGCGAGATAAAAAGGAGCTATAAGCTTACCGACGCGCTTTACCTCGGCAGCCTTAATGTGAGGGAGGTTCCCATCAGCGACAGCAGGCGAGAGATGGTGAAGCGGGCGATCAAAGAATACGGCGCGGTCTCCGTGGGAATAGACTACGCGGATGACTACCTGTCGGAGACGACCGGCGCCTATTACACCGGCCAGCCCTACCAGGGGACGGGCCACGCCGTGACGATCGTCGGCTGGGACGACGACTATGCGAAAGAGAATTTTTTGGAAGAAGGGCGACCGGAGGCGAACGGGGCCTGGATCGTCAGAAACAGCTGGGGAAGCGGCTTCGGCCAGGAAGGATACTTCTATGTCTCGTATGAGGAGCGCACCATTTGCGACGGCGTAGCGTATGTGACGGAACCCGCGCCCGCGAGCGAAAGGATATATCAGTATGACCCGCTGGGGCTCGTAAGCTTTATGTCATACGCGGACATGGGCGAGGAATTGCCGTCCGTGCCGGCAGTCGGTACGGAGGACGCTCCCGTCCCCGTATGGTTCGCAAACGTCTTCACGGCGGAGGGCGGCGACGCGCTTCATTCCGCCTCGTTCTACACCTCCGCGCCGAACCAGCGGTGTGAGATCAGCGTCTATACGGGTTGTCAGGAATCTCCCGTCGACGGGACGCTGAGAGCGACAAAGACGGCGGTCATTTCCGCGCCCGGCTATCACACCGTTGTCTTTGACAAGGCGGTGAACGTGAAGAAGGGTGAAAAGTTCTCCGTTGTGGTAAAGACCTTTGAGATTGAGGGGCTGACCCCCTATGTTATACCCTGTGAAAAATATCAGGCCGGCTACTCGGAGATGGCCAAAAGCGCCAAAGGGCAGAGCTGGGTCTCTGTCGACGGCGAGACATTCACGGACGTCTCCGACCCTGACGCAGCGAACGGCGACGGTAAGCCGGGCGGCGTGAACGTCTGCGTCAAGGCCTTCGCGTCACCGGAATCCACGCCCTCCGGCGGCGGTTCGTCCGGCGGGTGCAGCGCGGGCGCGGCGGCGCTGGCGCTGTTGGCGCTGGTTCCCCTGACCTTGAAAAGGAAAAGGTAATTTCTGACAAACGCATCAGAGAAAGGCGGCGCGGGGCGGCAGAAGATTCTTTGCCCCGCGCCCGTTTTGGGAGGGCGGCCTTGCGCGCGGCGCGCGCAAACAGACGCGAAAAAGGGCGCGGGCAGGGCAAAAGTTGCGCTGCCGCTTGACAAAACGCCGATGGTTGATTCATAATATCGCCTGTCGGGCAACCGCGCTTCAACTGAATATAACAAAAGAGTTTAAACAGGCGACGTCTGTCTATTGACAGCTGTCGCTTTTTTGTTATAATTTCCATTTGTACGATTGTACATTCTCATCATATTCTCGAATGGGGAGGATGCTCCCATGCAGGTTAAACAGACTTCGGGTAAAGCATTTGAACGGCGGGTAGTTTTTGGCAAAGAGAAAAATTTGATCGCACTGCCAGATCTGGTTGAGGTACAGCGCAACTCATACCAGTGGTTCTTTCAGGCCGACAGGGAGCCTGATATGCGCGCTTCGCAGGGGCTGCAGGAGCTTTTCGATGAGATATTCCCCATCGAGAGCTACGACGGTTCCTTTGCTTTGGAATTTGTCAGATATTATGTCGATCCAGTGCCTATCAGTCTGGATGAGGCTCGCAGCCGGGACCTTACGTGGTCGAGACCGCTGCGGGCGACGATCCGCCTGATAAACAAGAAGACCGGCGAAATCAAGGAAGAAGAAATTTATCTCGGCGACTTCCCCGCGATGACGGAGAGGGGAACCTTTATCATTAACGGCACCGAGCGTGTCGTTGTAAATCAGCTGGCCCGTTCGGCCGGCGTCTATTACAGCGCGGATCTTGGCATTCCGGGGCAGGAGACCTTCGTGGCGAAGCTGATCCCCGACCGCGGCGCGTGGATCGAGTATGACCTCGCCCCCGGGGACGTGCTCTCCGTGAAGATAGACAACCGCAAGAAAATTCCGGTGACGATGATGCTGAGAGCCTTCGGCATTCAGAGCACGGATGAGATAATCTCGCTCTTCGACGGCAAGGAGGCCGAAAAGGACCTCGTTGACGACGACGTGCGCGGCATGCTGCTCGCGGAAGACGTCCTTGCCAGCGACGGCTCAGGCGCGGTAGAGATCCGCAAGAACACGCGCCTGACGAAGGAGCACATGGAGGTGCTCTGGAATCACGGGCGCACCAAGGTCTGGGTCTGGGACATCGACCCCGCCCTCGCCGTGACGATAGAGCGCGACAATACCGACACGCCGGACGCGGCGATGCTTGAGCTTTTCCGCAAGCTGCGCCCCAACGAACCGGCGCGTATGGAGAACGCCCGCGAGTATATACAGAGCATCTTCTTCGACTCCCGGCGGTACAACCTCGGGCGCGTGGGACGCTACAAGATAAACCGCCGCCTGCAGCTGGACATTCCGAATACGGAGAGGCTGCTGACGGTCACCGATATCGTGGCGATAATCAAAGGACTGATCCGCATCCGCGACGGCAACGAGCATATGGACGATATCGACCACCTCGGCAACCGCCGCGTGCGCGCCGTCGGCGAGCTGCTCCAGAACCAGGTCCGTATCGGGCTGCTGCGCATGGAGCGTATCGCGCGCGAGCGTATGACGACGACGCCGGACCTCGCGACGGCGATGGCGAAGGATCTCATCAACGTGCGCCCGATCTCGGCGGCGCTGCGCGAGTTCTTCGGCTCCGGGCAGCTTTCGCAGTTTATGGACCAGACGAACCCGCTCGCGGAGCTGACGCACAGGCGCAGGCTTTCCGCCCTCGGCCCCGGCGGCCTTTCCCGCGAGCGCGCGGGATTCGAGGCGCGCGACGTCCACCATACGCACTACGGACGCGTCTGCCCGATCGAGACGCCTGAAGGCCCGAACATCGGCCTCGTCACCTCGCTGGCGACCTTCGCCCGTATCAACGAATACGGCTTCCTCGTCTGCCCGCGCCGGAAGGTGGTCGACGGCAAGGTCACGGAGGAGATCGTCTACCTCTCGGCCGACGATGAAGACGAATACTATGTCGGACGCGCCGACCTGCCGATGGATGACGAGGGCAACGTCCTTCCCTCCTCGACCGGCGGCATCTACGTCCGTCACCATGACAATACGATAGAGATAGACCCGAAGGAGCTCGATTACCTCGACATCTCGCCGAAGCAGATCGTCTCCATTTCGACGGCCCTGATTCCCTTTCTCGAGCACGACGACGCGAACCGCGCGCTGATGGGTTCCAACATGCAGCGCCAGGCGGTCCCGCTCGTCTTCCCGGATTCTCCCGTGGTCGGCACAGGCATCGAGCACCGTATCGCGAAGGACTCGGGCTCCTGCGTCGTCTCGCGCCGGGCGGGGACGGTGGCCTACGTCGACGCCGACCGGATCGTCATCAGGACCGACGACGGCGGGCACGACGAGTATCACATGCCGAAGTTCCGCCGCTCAAACCAGGGGACGGTCATCCATCAGCGTCCGCTCGTCTATACGGGCCAGCATGTCGACGCGGGCGAGATCATCGGGGACGGGCAGGCCTGCGACCAGGGCGAACTGGCTCTCGGACGCAACGTCGTCGTCGCCTTCGTTTCGTGGGAGGGCTATAACTTTGAAGACGCGATCCTGCTCTCTCAGAAGCTGGTGAAAGAAGACTATTATACTTCGATACATATAGAAGAATATGAGGTCGAATCGCGCGATACGAAACTCGGCCCCGAAGAGATATCCCGCGATATCCCGAACGTCGGCGAGGACGCGCTGAAAAATCTCGACGAGGACGGAATCGTCCGCGTGGGCGCGGAGGTCAAGGCCGGAGATATTCTCGTCGGCAAGGTGACGCCGAAGGGCGAATCTGACCAGTCGCCGGAAGAGAAGCTGCTTCGCGCGATCTTCGGCGAAAAGGCCCGCGAGGTGCGCGACACCTCTCTGCGCGTTCCGCACGGCGAAGGCGGCAAGGTCGTTGAGATCAAACGCCTCAGCCGCGAGAAGAACAGCGAGGACCTGAGCCCCGGCGTGAACGAAGTCGTGAAGGTCTACGTCGCGCAGTTCCGCAAGATCACGGAGGGCGACAAGATGGCCGGACGCCACGGCAATAAGGGCGTCGTCTCCCGCATCATGGCGGAAGAGGATATGCCCTACCTCTCGGACGGCACGCCGGTCGACGTGGTGCTCAATCCGCTCGGAGTCCCGAGCCGCATGAACCTTGGCCAGGTCCTTGAGACGATGCTCGGCTTTGTCGCTTTGCAGAGGGGCTATAAGGTGGTGACGCCGGTCTTTGAATCGGCGACGGCGGAGGATATCGCGGACGACGTCAAATGGATACAGGAAAACCGGTATCCAGAGATGCGCGACGACTGCAAGATAACGATCTACGACGGCCGTACCGGCGAACCGATGGCGAACCAGGTCATGGTCGGCGTCATGTATATGTTAAAGCTGATACACCTTGTGGACGACAAGATCCACGCGCGTTCGATCGGGCCGTACAGCCTTATCACGCAGCAGCCGCTCGGAGGTAAGACGCAGTTCGGCGGCCAGCGCTTCGGAGAGATGGAAGTCTGGGCCCTCGAGGGATACGGCGCCGCTCACATGCTGCAGGAGATGCTGACGGTGAAGTCCGACGACATCCGCGGACGCCTCAAGACCTACGAGCGCATTGTGAAGGGCGAGAACCTCGCCAAGCCGGGAGTGCCGGAATCCTTCCGCGTCCTGATCAAGGAGCTTCAGGGGCTGGCCCTCGACGTGGAGATCATGTACGCCGACGGCAGCTTCGGTGAGCTGGTCCTGAATGACGACGACGAAGAAAGAGGCCCGCGCCACGTCTCGTTCAAACCCGACGCGACGGTGGACGACCTTGACGCGGTATTCGCGCACGACGACGCCGCGCTGCCGGCCAAGGCCGCCGGCGGCGTGAACGACCTCTTCCACGAGAGCGCGGTGGAGTACAGCGGACTTGAGTTGCACGAGACCGACGAGGAGAAAGACGCCGCCATCCTGAGCGACGATTTATTTGAAAGCGATCTACAGACCGGTGAGCAGGAGGATGAAGACTAATGGCAAATGTGAGTCATGAAATCGCCGGAGTAAGAATGAAACTTTCCTCTCCCGAGAGAGTCAGGGAACTCTCCAGCGGCGAGGTCAAGAAACCGGAGACCATAAACTACCGGTCGCTGCGTCCGGAAAAGGACGGTCTTTTCTGCGAACGCATCTTTGGTCCCATCAGAAGCTACGAGTGCGCCTGCGGCAAGTATAAGCGCAGCGGCCCGAAGTTCCGGGGCGTCGTCTGCGAGCGCTGCGGCGTCGAAGTCACCGACAACCGCGTCCGCCGCGAGAAGATGGGGCACATCGAGCTCGCCGCGCCCGTCGTCCATATCTGGTATCTGCGCGGCATTCCGAGCCGCCTCAGCCTGCTGTTGGGCGCCTCGACAAAGGAGCTTGAAAAGGTAGTCTACTTCGCCCCGACGCGCCGCCGTGAAAAGGTCTACAAGGTGGTAAACGAGGGACGGCGGATAGACCTCGCGCGCCGCGGTTCGCTGATGTCGGCCTCGGAGGAGCGTATCCACCGCTTCTACGACCCGAAATTCAAGGCCGAAGAGGCCTATCGCATCACGAAGGTGGAGGAGGTTCCCGTCGACGAGGGCGATATCGTCACGGCGGCCCAGGTGAGCCGTTTCCGCAGCGACTACGGCGACGACCTCTTCAAGGTAGAGCCGGCCTTCCGCGTATATAAGGAAGACGACGCCGAGAACAGCGTCGAAATGGTCTCCGATACGAAGAAAAAAGTGATGCTGGCGCGCGCTCCCGAGCTCAAGGCCGAACGCGCCGTGCTCAACAACCAGGAGGCCTATATCGTCACCGCCGTCGTGCGTTTGCCCTTCGCGAAGAACGACGTCATTTCGGAGAGCGAGTTCCGCCTCTATTCGCAGAAATACCCGAAGCGTTTCCAGACCGCGGAGGAGACGGAGACGATCGAGGACCCCTGCTACATCGTCATCGAGGGAGGGGACTCTCCCTTCGTGCGCGGTGATATCGTCCTTGAGCGCGAAGAGGTCATCTGCGCCGCTTATGACAAGGGCTTCCAGGCCGGAATCGGCGCCGAGGGCGTCTATACGCTGCTCTGCCAGATAGATATCAGCACGCTCGTCGACCAGCTCCGCGAGGAGATCGCCGAGTGCTCTGGACAGAAGAAGCGTAAGCTTATCAAGCGCCTGCAGGTGGCGGAAGATTTCCGCAAGAGCGATTCGCGCCCGGAGTGGATGGTTCTCTCCGTCCTGCCCGTCATCCCGCCGGATCTCCGTCCGATGGTGCAGCTTGACGGCGGCCGCTTTGCGACCTCCGACCTGAACGACCTTTACCGCAGGGTCATAAACCGCAACAACCGTCTGCGCAAGCTTCAGGAGCTCAAAGCGCCTGAGATCATCGTGCGCAACGAAAAGAGAATGCTTCAGGAGTCCGTCGACGCCCTCATAGACAACGGACGCCGCGGCAAGGCCGTGCTCGGGGCCGGCAACCGCCCGCTCAAGAGCCTCACGGACCTGCTGCGCGGCAAGAAGGGGCGCTTCCGTCAGAACCTGCTCGGCAAGCGCGTCGACTATTCGGGCCGCTCCGTCATTGTCATCGGGCCGCACCTCAAGATATACCAGTGTGGGCTTCCGAAGCAGATGGCGCTTGAGCTCTTCAAGCCCTTTGTCATGCATAAGCTCGTCGAGAGCGGACTCGCGCCGAACGTCAAGAGCGCGCGCCGTTTCATCGAGCGCGGTCGCGACGAGGTGTGGGGCATTCTGGAGGGGATCATCAAAGACCACCCCGTAATGCTGAACCGCGCCCCGACGCTGCACCGTCTCGGCATCCAGGCCTTTGAGCCGGTGCTGATCGAAGGCAAGGCGATCCGCCTCCACCCGCTCGTCTGCACGGCCTTCAACGCCGACTTCGACGGAGACCAGATGGCCGTCCACGTACCGCTTTCGCTGGAGGCGCAGACCGAGGCCCGCGTGCTCATGCTCTCCTCGAATAACCTGCTCTCGCCCGCGAGCGGCAAGCCGGTTGTCACGCCGACGCAGGACATCATCCTCGGAGTCTATTACCTGACCACCGTCAGGGAGGGACTCAAGGGCGAAGGCATGTACTTCCGCGACACGGAGGACGTCCTCTCGGCGCTCGACCACGAGCTTGTACACGTCAACTCCAAGATACGCCTCATGAAAGACCCGGCGTGGGAGTGCGAGACGAGCGATGGGAAATGGATTGAAACCTCGCCGGGCCGCGTGCTCTTCAACTGCGCGCTGCACCCGGGTTTCCGCTATAAGAACGAGACCATAAACAAGAAGGAAATGGGCAAGCTCCTCGACGAAGCCTACGACAAGGTCGGACAGACCGGCATGGTCGAGATGCTCGACGCGATAAAGACGCTCGGCTACCGCTGGTCTACGGTCAGCGGCATCAGCCTCGGAGTCGGCGACGTCATCGTGCCGAAAGAAAAGAAGGAGATACTCGACGTTACGCTCGTTCAGGAAGAGGATCTTACCAGCCAGTATGAAATGGGTATCCTCACCGAGGATGAATACATGCGCCAGAAGGATATCCTCTGGTCGGACGCCGGACGCCGCATCGCCGACAAGATCATGGACAGCATGCAGCTGACTAATCCGCTGCGCATCATGGTCGACTCGGGAGCCCGCGGCTCGCGCGGCCAGGTGGCCCAGATGGCGGGTATCCGCGGACTGATGGCTGACCCGTCGGGACGCATCATCCGCTACCCGATCGTCGCGAACTTTAAAGAGGGGCTCAACACGCTGGAATACTTCATCTCCACGCACGGCGCCCGAAAGGGACTCGCGGACACGGCTCTCCGTACCGCCAAGTCCGGTTATCTGACGCGCCGCCTCGTCGACGTCGCGCAGGACCTTATCGTCATGGACGAAGACTGCGGCACGCACAGCGGCGTCGAGATCCGTCCGCTGCTTCAGCAGGACGGCAAGGCGACCATCCCGATGTCTGAACGCCTCGCCGGCCGTATAAGCGTGGCGGACGTCAAGAATCCGGAGACCGGCGGGCTGCTGCTTGAGAGAAACGAAGAGATCAGCATTGAAAAGGCCAAATATATAGAATCGCTCGGCATCACCTCCGTCTGGGTGCGCAGCCCGCTTACCTGCGGACTTCGCCACGGAATCTGCCGCGCCTGCTACGGGCGCGACCTCGCGACGCGCAAAAAGGTCGCCATCGGCGAATCCGTCGGCGTCGTCGCGGCGCAGTCGATCGGCGAACCCGGCACGCAGCTCACGATGCGCACCTTCCACACGGGAGGCGTGCGTCAGTTCACGGGAGAGGACATCACGCAGGGTCTGCCGCGCATAGAGCAGCTCTTTGAGGTCCGCCGCCCGAAGAAGGTCGCGATACTTGCCGAGGATACCGGTACGCTGGTTGAGATTCGCGAGATGGACGGCAAGCACAAGCTCATTATCGCCAAGCAGGCCGAGGACGGCACCGAAGAGCGCATCTCCTACAACATCCCCGCCTCTCAGAACCTCCTTTCGGGAGTGGAAGAGGGCTGCCAGATCACCAAGGGAATGCTGCTCACCGAGGGATACATCGACCCGCAGCAGCTGCTGGAGGTCGAGGGGCTGGAGGCCGTGCAGCACTACCTGCTCGACGGCATCCAGGAGGTTTACCGTTCGCAGGGCGTTTCGATCAACGACAAGCATATAGAGACGATCCTCCGCAAAGTCGCGCCGGTCAACCGCGTTCGCGTGGTGAAGGAGGGCGACAGCGCCTTCGTCTCCGGTGAGCTTGTCTGGAAAGAGGACCTTGAAAATTCAATAACCGAAATCAAGCAAGAAAACGACGACTCGCTGAACGAATCCTACAGCTTCCTGAAGGATTACAAGTTCGTCGATGTTCCCGGAGAGGCGGCACCGGAGGGCGGTGCAAGAGAGGCGGTCTTTACCAGAGAGGGCCTTTCTGAGCTGCTGCAGCCCGGAAGCCCCGCCACGGAGATAATCATCGAGGACGAAGAGGGACCGGTGCGCGTGATCATCGGAGACGCGAACTTCAGGCGTTCGATGGAGGGCCTTGAGATCATCGAGGACTTCGTATCGCCCGAGAGCGGAGAGACGCTCGTCGCGGCGGGCACGAGGCTTGCCTCCGCGGACCTTGCCGCGATTGTCAGCTGCCCGCCGAAGCCGCTCTTCATCCGCGACATGAACCTTCTCGAGGGAAGCAAGGAAAAGTCGTGGTTCGCGGCGGACGTCGAGGATGGCGGCAAGGTCATCATCAAGGTGGACTCGCTGCTTGACGACGAAGCCATCGCGCAGCTTAAGAGCCACAACATCCGCCAGATAAAGCTGTGGAAGGCCCCCGAGGTGATCAACCTCACGGACGCGATGCACCACGTCCTGATCGAACACTTCTTCGGCAAAGCGATCACCCAGGCGATCAATGCCGACGGAGAGGTGATCGAGGATATCCCGCACGTGATAGACGGCTCCGTAGTCCGCGGCCTCGTCGAAGGCGCGATCTCCGGCGTGGAGTGCGACGACATGATCATCACCAAAGAACGCATCATCAAGCTTCTGCTTACGGAGCGGGCGCTGGGCAAGATCCTGCTTGAGCCCGTGACCGACGAAAATGGCGATATCGTAGCCGACGCGGCGCAGGAGATCACGAGCTCCGTGCTTGAGAAGATCGCGGCGTCCGCCGCCGGCAGCATCACGCTGCGCGCGAAGGCCGCCGCTTCGGAGTACAAGAAGCTGCTCCAGAGAGTCTCCTTTGTCCGCCGGCTCCGCGAAGAACCGCAGTGGCGTCCCGTCGTGCACGGCGTTACCAAGGCGGCGCTCGCCACGGACAGCTTCCTCTCCGCAGCCTCCTTCCAGCAGACGGCGCAGGTACTTGCCGCCGCCGCGGTAAGGGGCGACGTCGACAGCTTGGTCGGCCTCAAGGAGAACGTGATCATCGGGCTGCTCATCCCCGCGGGGACCGGCATCGAGCGTCACCGCAAGGTTGAGATAAAAGAGGCGCAGGAAGCTCCCTCCTCGGAACTCGAGCTCATGGAGGCCTCCTTTAAAGATTAGCTTAGCGCGGCCGGGGCGTTTTTCCGGCCCAAAATAAAAAAAAGCTGTAAAGTATCTTTCTTCGGAAAAATATTTTAAGCAAATTAACGGCGGAGGGCACGCAGTTTATTGACACGTGCGCCCTCCGCTGTTATTATATGTCGGTGCGACTATGCACAGGAGGTGTTAGTGTGCCCTTAAATGAGTTGGCCTCCTCGCCGAGATGCGCGGGATTGAACAGCGTTTTACGCAAGATCGGCAGAGACGAGGCGTTAAAAGTTTTTCTCGCGAAGGATGCCGATGAAAAACTGGCGGCGAAAATAAGGGCTGCCTCACAAGAGCGGAATATCCCCGTCGAAAACGCGGAGGATTCACAACAACTAGGAAGAGCCTGCGCCCTGACGAGAAAAACGGCGGTCGCGGCGATTCTTAAAAAGTAGAAATAATCATTACTAAGGGAAGGAGGGAGCTATTTGCCAACAATCAGCCAGCTTATTCGTAACGGCAGAGAGGAAAAGAGACGTCGCTCAAGCGCGCCTGCTCTTCAGGAGAACCCCCAGCGCCGCGGTGTCTGCACCCGCGTCTACACGGTAACTCCTAAGAAGCCGAACTCTGCTCTTCGTAAGGTCGCCCGTGTGCGCCTTACAAACGGAATCGAAGTTACAGCTTATATACCGGGAGTCGGACACAACCTTCAGGAACACTCAGTCGTACTTGTTCGCGGAGGCCGTGTAAAGGACCTGCCTGGCGTCCGTTATCACATAGTCAGAGGTACGCTTGACTGCGGCGGAGTCGAGAACCGTCGCCAGAGCCGTTCGCTCTATGGAGCCCGCAGACCGAAATAACTTTAATGGGAGGTAGTTTTTATGCCGCGTAAAGGTCATGTAAAAAAACGTATTACACCGCCCGATTCAGTCTACGCGAGCCCCGCGATCACGAAGTTCATCAACTGCCTGATGCTCGACGGCAAGAAGAGCACGGCGGAGAGAATTTTGTACGGAGCACTGGATCTGGCCGGAGGCAGACTTAACCTTGAGCCTGCCGAAGTCTTTGAGAAGGCGATGGCAAACGTTCGCCCGCTGGTCGAGGTTCGTCCTCGCCGCGTCGGCGGCGCGACCTATCAGGTCCCCGTCGAAGTGAAGCCCGACAGGGCGCAGGCCCTGGCAATCCGCTGGATAATCAACTTCTCTCGCTCGCGCAAGGGAATCCCGATGGTAGAGCGCCTCGCGCGCGAACTCGGCGACGCCTGCAAGGGTGAGGGCGGTTCGGTTAAGAAGCGTGAAGACACGCACCGCATGGCGGAAGCCAACCGTGCGTTCGCCCATTACCGCTGGTAGTGGAAAATATTACAAATCTTGATTTAGTTTGGTGGTGTTGACGATGCAGGGCATCGACTTAAGTACAGTGCGCAATATAGGAATAGCTGCGCATATAGATGCAGGTAAGACGACGACGACG
>JAEXGR010000033.1 GCA_023450745.1 Synergistota bacterium | reverse complement strand
GAACTTCGGCTCTTCTTTGGCCTTGTTCACCATACTTTTACGGGCCATTTGCTTCTCCTTCCTAACGGGCGAAGGGCATGCCCAGCTCTTTTAAGAGCGCCTGGGCTTCCTCATCGGTCTTCGCGGTGGTCACGAACGTGATGTTCATACCGCGCTGACGGATGACCTTATCGTAATCGATTTCAGGGAAGAGAAGCTGCTCTTTAAGGCCGAGGTTGAAGTTGCCTCTGCCGTCGAAGCCCCTCTTCGATATTCCCTGGAAGTCCTTGATGCGGGGAAGCGCGATGCTAAAAAGGCGATCGACGAATTCCCACATTCTGTCGCTTCTCAGAGTTACCGCGCACGCCACGGGCATCCCTTCGCGGACCTTAAATCCGGCGATGGATTTCTTCGCGCGCTTCATCATCGGCTTCTGGCCTGAAATTATGGTCAGCTCGTTGATCGAGGCGTCCATGTACTTCTGATCCAGCTTCGCTTCGTTGACGCCGATGTTGATCACGACTTTAACGAGGCGCGGAATTTCCATGACGTTCTTATACTGGAACTGCTCGTTCAGACGAGGAAGGACTTCTTCAGTGTATTTTGTTAAAAGACGCGGAGTCATTTTCGTTGTCCCTCCCCATTATGCCTTATCGATGATTTCGCCGCACTGCTTGCAGATACGGACCTTCTTACCATCGTCAAGGAAGGCGCGGCCGACGCGGGTCGCTTTGCCGCACTTCGGGCAGACCAGCATTACCTTTGATGCGGAAAGAGCTGCCTCTTTCTTGACGAGTCCGCCGCGGGGATCCTTCTGGGTCGGACGGACGCTCTTGGTAACGAAGTTTACGTTTTCCACGACGACCGTATCCTTGTCGATGTTCCTCTTAAGGATCTTGCCCTCTTTGCCGGCGTCTTTTCCGGAGATGACGCGCACGCGGTCTCCCTTTTTGATTCTCATTTTAGACATGGCAGGTTACCCCCTACACTACTTCGGGCGCCAGAGAGACGATACGCATATACTTCTTTTCTCTCAGTTCCCTTGCTACAGGACCAAATATACGTGTTCCTCTGGGGTCGCCGTTATTGTCAATGACAACGGCCGCGTTATCGTCAAAACGCACGTAAGAGCCATCCTTGCGGCGGATCTCTTTCTTCGTCCTGACGATGACGGCCTTCACGACGTCACCCTTCTTGATGTTGGCGTTGGGGGCCGCTTCGCGAACGGCGCCTACGATAACATCGCCGACGGTGCCCACCTTGCGGAAGCTGCCGCCCTTAACCTGGACGCAGAGGATTTTCTTTGCGCCGGAATTGTCGGCTACGTTAAGTACTGTACGCAGCTGAATCATAACTACTCGGCCTCCTCTTCAGCGACGCCGAGGATAGGAGCTCTTTCAACTATTTCAAGAACTTCCCAGCGCTTTCTCGCGCTCAGGGGACGGGTCTCGCCTATCTTGACGGTGTCGCCCATGCGGCAGTCGTTGGTCTCGTCATGAGCCATGAATTTCTTAGAACGGAGAACGGGCTTGCCGTAGAGAGAGTGCTTCGCCATACGGTCTACGCGCACGACGATGGTCTTTTCCATCTTGTCGCTAACCACTGTTCCGGTACGGACTTTACGATGTGCTGTACGCTCTTCCATCGTCGGTTACCTCCTTGCTCCTGAATGATCTATGCCCATCTCTTTTTCGGTGATGACGGTAAGAATACGGGCGATAGTCTTCTTTACATCCTTAATGCGTCCCGAATTGCTCAACTGTCCGATCGCATTCTGAAAACGGAGGTTGAACAGCTCTTCCTTATACTGCTTGTGCTTATCTTTAAGCTCAGATACGCTGAGATCTCGAAGTTCCTTGGGATCCATAACTATTCACCTGCTCCCTCTCGGGTTAACATTTTGACCTTGATGGGCAGTTTGAACGATGCCGTGCGGAAAGCCTGTTCGGCGACTTCACGCGGCACTCCTGCAATTTCAAACATAACGCGTCCGCGCTTTACGGCTGCGGTCCAGTATTCCACGTTTCCCTTACCTTTACCCATACGAGTTTCAAGAGGCTTCTCTGTTACGGGACGGTCCGGGAATATTCTGATCCAGATCTTTCCGCCCTTTTTCATCTTACGGCTGATGGCTACACGAACCGCCTCTATCTGGCGTGCCGTGATCCAGCCGTTTTCACAGGCCTGAAGTCCAAACTCGCCGAAGTCTACCTCCGTCGCGCCTTTGCTGTAGCCGCGAAGGGCCGTCAGGTGGGGCTTGCGGTATTTTACTCTTTTCGGAGAAAGCATTGGATCTTACCCCCTCTCCTTTGATACGGGCTCGGCCTCGAAAATGGGCTTGCGCTCCATAACTTCGCCTTTGTATATCCACACCTTGATGCCGATGACGCCGTAAATCGTGCGCGCTTCGGCGAAGCCGTAATCGATGTCGGCCCTCAGTGTCGAAAGGGGAAGCTGGCCTTCAAGGTACCACTCCGTGCGCGCTATTTCGGCGCCGCCGAGACGGCCCGCGCACTGGATCTTGATTCCCTTGGCTCCCGATTTCATCGCGCGGAAGATCGACTGCTTCATCGCGCGGCGGAAGCTGATTCTGCGCTCCAGGGATGAGGCGACGCCTTCGGCGACGACTTGCGCCTCCACGTCAGGGTTCTTCATCTCTTGGATGTTTATCATGACCCGGTTGCCGGTCATAGCCTGTAGTTCCTCACGAACCGCCTGTATCTCTGCTCCCTGCTTGCCAATTACGACACCAGGCCGGGCGGTCCAAACTGTGAAACGCATGACATCGCCTATACGCTCAATCTCCACACGGCTCACGCCGGCCTGGGCCCAACGCTTCTTGATCCAGTTCCTGAGCTCGAGGTCCTTATGAAGATACTTCGCATATTTCTTTCCGTCAGCGTACCAGCGGGATTCCCAATCGTAGATAACGCCAAGTCTATAACCTACCGGGTGAACTTTCTGACCCACCGTTCGACCCCTCCTTATTTCTCACACACGACCATGGTGATATGGCACGTGTGATGTCTGAACGCATGAGCGCGGCCCATCGATACGGGGCGGAAGCGCTTCATGTATGCTCCCTGATCTGCCGTGGCGGTCTTGACGATGAGTTTGTCCATATCAAGGCCGTGGTTGTGCTCAGCATTCGCGACGGCGCTCTTAAGCACCTTCTCCGCATACCTGGCCGGCTTATTGGGAGTGTATTTGAGAATCATAAGCGCCTCCGAGGCATTTTTTCCTCTGACGAGCGCCAGGACTCTGCGGACTTTGTTTGCGGAAACACGGAGCTGTTTTGCCGATGCTTTTACTTCCATACTTCGCGTCCTCCTACTTCTTTACCTTTGTGGAACGTTCCTGTCCGGCATGTCCGCCGAACTTACGGGTAGGAGCAAACTCGCCGAGCTTATGTCCTATCATATTGTCGCTGATGTAAACAGGTACATGAATGCGGCCGTTGTGCACGGCGATCGTATGACCGACCATTTCAGGCGTGATCGAGCAGGCGCGAGCCCAGCTCTTGATGACCACTTTCTTGCCCGATTCGTTCATGTCCTCTACCCTGCGGAGAAGTTTGACGTCTACGTAGGGTCCTTTCTTTAGTGAACGAGCCATCTTAAATTCCCTCCTACAAACTCGGGTTACTTCTTGCGGCGGCGGACGATGAACTTATCCGACGGCTTACGCTTGCGGGTACGGTAACCCTTTGCCGGAGTGCCCCACGGCGAGACAGGATGTTTATGCGACTTGCTCTTGCCTTCGCCTCCGCCCATCGGATGGTCGACAGGGTTCTGGATCATGCCGCGGATATGCGGACGAATGCCAAGCCAGCGTGTTCTTCCTGCTTTACCTGAGACTACGTTCTCGTGATCTTCGTTGCCCACCTGGCCGACGGTCGCCATGCACTCCAGGAGTACGAGGCGAAGTTCGCCCGACGGCATACGCACGAAGGCGTATTTGCCCTCTTTGGCCATGAGCTGCGCCGAAGTCCCCGCTGAGCGTACCATTACGCCGCCGCGTCCCGGCTCGAGCTCTACATTGTGGATGACCGTACCGACCGGGATGTCCTTAAGCTTAAGGGCGTTTCCGGGGCGAATGTCCGAGCCTTCGCCGGCAAAGACCGTGTCTCCCACGTTAAGGCCGATAGGAGCAAGGATATATCTCTTCTCGCCGTCTTTGTAGGAGATGAGCGCGATACGCGCCGAACGGTTGGGATCGTATTCGATCGCCGTCACCTTGCCGGGGACGCCAAACTTATCGCGCTTGAAATCCACGATACGGTACTTGATTCTGCCGCGCCCGCCGCGGTGGCGCATTGTTACGCGGCCGTTGCTGTTGCGTCCCGCTGACTGCGAGAGTGATACTACCAGACTGCGTTCCGGCTTCGCCTTTGTGATTTCAGAAAAATCGGGCGTCGCCATGTGACGGCGGCTGGGCGTAGTGGGACGATATTTCTTGATTCCCATTAGATGTTTCCCCTTTCTGCCTAGGCGCTTGCGCCCTCAAAGAAAGCGATCTTCTCACCCTTTGCGAGAGTGACGACGGCCTTCTTCCAGGAACGTGAACGACCCAAAAAGGCACCCATCCGCTTTGGCTTGGAACGGACCTGGATCGTGTTTACCTTGACAACCTTGACCTTGAAGACCTCTTCGACGGCTTTGCGTATTTCTACCTTATTCGCCTTTGGGAGCACTTCAAAAGTATACTGTCCCAGTTCCATCTGACGGCTTGTCTTCTCCGTTATGATGGGCCGAACTATTATATCATATGCTATCGCGTTCATTAACCGAATACCTCCTCGAGCTTTTTAACCGCTTCCGGAGTTACGATCAGCTGGTCATGGTTCAGAAGGTCG
The DNA here is from genome assembly GCA_023450745.1 of Synergistota bacterium. Classification (GTDB taxonomy): domain Bacteria; phylum Synergistota; class Synergistia; order Synergistales; family Synergistaceae; genus Cloacibacillus. Next base: position 1,681 of record JAEXGR010000033.1, on the reverse strand, counting down.
TAGACGTTTACGCTGTCTACGTGCTGCACGTAAGCGCCGGGGATATTCGCCGCCGACTTCACGACAGCCATGTTCGTCTCGTGGAGTACGAGGAGAGGCTTCTTGCCGCTCTGTATCGCGGAGAGGAACTCGATCATGCTCTTCGTCTTCGGAGCTTCAAGCCCAAAGTTGTCGATCACAAGCATGTTGTCCGCCTGGACCTTCAATGTGAGCGCGCTGCGAATGGCGATGCGGCGAACCTTCTTATTCACCTTCTGGTGGTAGTCACGCGGATGCGGGCCATGAGCGACTCCGCCGCCCACCCACAACGGTGAACGTGAGCTGCCGGCACGCGCGCGGCCTGTGTGCTTCTGTCTCCAGGGCTTCTTACCGCCGCCGCGGACATCTCCGCGGTCTTTGGTGTTGTGCGTACCAACACGGCAGTTAGCCAGATGCGCGACCACAACCTGATGCATGGCCGGCACATGGACCGGGGCTCCGAAGACGGCATCGGAAAGCGTTACGTCTCCGATAACCTCGCCTTTGAAATTAACTTCTTTTACTACAGGCATCGTCTTCTGCCTCCCTACTACGCTGTTTTGCGGATCATTACAAGACCGTCGCGCGCTCCGGGAACAGGACCCTCGATAAGGATGAGGTTGTTCTCTTCGTCAATTCCGAAAACCTTGAGGTTTTTCGTCGTGACACGCTCGCTGCCCATGTGACCCGCCATTCTCCGGCCCTTCATTACACGGCCGGGAAAGCTGCTGCATCCGATTGAACCGGGGTGACGGTGTGTTACCGAGTGACCATGGCTCGCCGGCGTGCCGCCGAAGCCGTGGCGCTTCATTACGCCCGCGGTTCCCTTACCTTTGCTGACTCCGATTACGTCAACAACTTCGCCATTCTGGAACAGAGAAACGGTGATCTCCTGTCCCACCTGGTAGCCCGTCGTGTCGTCCACGCGGAACTCCCTCAGCCAGCGCCTGGGCGCTACGCTCTGCTTCTCGAAGTAACCCTTCATCGGCTTTGTCACCTTAGAGGGCTTCACATCTCCGAGGCCGAGCTGCACTGCGCTGTAACTGTTCTTTTCAGGTGTCCGGATTTCAACGATCGTGCAAGGGCCTGCTTCAATAACTGTTACAGGTACCGCCTTGCCGTTTTCGTCGAAGACCTGGGTCATCCCTACCTTGCGGCCCAGAATCCCCATACTCATTAACGTTTCACTCCTTTTTCAGATTAAAACTGCTAAAGTTTAATCTGTATATCCACACCAGAGGGCAGATTCAGCTCCATCAGAGCCTCCATCGTCTTCTGCGTTGGGTCTATTATATCGATCAGACGCTTGTGCGTCCTGATCTCGTACTGGTCGCGCGCATCCTTGTCGACGTGCGGCGAGGTGAGCACGCAGTAGCGGTTGACCTCGGTCGGCAGGGGCACGGGACCTGATACTCTGGCGCCGGTACGCTGCGCCGTATCGGCGATCTGCGTCGCGGAGGCGTCGAGTACGCGGTGGTCGAATGCCTTAAGTTTTATACGAATTTTCTTTGCCAAAATATTCCCCTCCGGGGTTACGCGATGATCTCAGTGACGACGCCGGCGCCGACTGTACGGCCGCCTTCGCGCACTGCGAAGCGAAGTCCTTCCTGCATCGCGATCGGCGCGATGAGTTTGACTTCAAATGTGCTGTTGTCTCCAGGCA
>JAEXGR010000077.1 GCA_023450745.1 Synergistota bacterium | reverse complement strand
GGCTGCCGGAACAAATGGTGACATTTCTGGAGCCACTTGCTTTGCCAGGGAAAATTGCCGCACAAGCAGAAGCGTTATTTGGTATACGGCCGCAGGTTAGTTTTATTCCCGTTCCGGATTACGAGCTGAAACCCATAGATCCGAGACCAACTGTAGTAGATGACTATATCCCGGAGATTCCTCCAATTCCGGAAGAGGCACCTCCGTGGGAAGATGCTACTCCTTTGTCGAAGCCACTACAGGAAGAGAGCGCTTTTGCTCCTGCAGCGCCAAAGACATCTCCCAAACCCCATACCCCTAAGCGAGAAAAAGCGGATACCCCTTATGAGGAAAGCAGCAAAAAGCCTGTAGGCAATTACCGTCTCATTAAAGGTTCCCCCATGCCCATTTCCAATTTGGCGCTGGATACCGGTTCAGCGGTTATTTGGGGTGATGTTTTTTCTACGGAAAGCCGCATCACTCGGGATAATAACCACTTCATCATGAGTATCGCGATCACCGATTATACCGGCTCCATCAATCTCAAAATATTTGATGAGATTGGCAATAAGGCCAAGTTGGAAGCCATCAGTGTCGGTGACACGATCCTGATCCAAGGCGATATTTCCTACGATAAATATGACCGCGATATGGTCATGCGTCCTCGCAATATCAACACCGTCAAGAAGAACATTATCACCGATGACGCCCCAGTAAAGCGTGTAGAGCTGCATCTGCACACCACCATGTCAGCCATGGATGCCGTAACCCCGGCAGAACAGTTGGTATACCGTGCCCATGAATGGGGGCATCCGGCCATCGCCATTACCGACCACGGCGTGGTGCAGGCCTTCCCAGAAGTCATGAACGCTGTTGATAAGATTCGGAAGGATGATCCTGAGTTTAAGGCGATTTATGGCGTCGAAGGCTATTTCATCAATGACATGCTGCCCGCCGTAAAGGGCCAAACAGACGCAGTAATCGATGGTCGATATATTGTATTCGATCTGGAAACCACTGGTCTCTCTAACGCCAGTGAGCGCATCATCGAAATTGGTGCGGTTAAGGTAGAAAACGGCCAGATCATCGACTCATTTGATACCTTTGTCGACCCCGAAAAAGCCATTTCACCCGAAATTACCCGACTTACCAGTATCACCAATGAGATGGTGGCCGGTGCCCCCACCGAAAGCGAAGCGCTAGAACAGTTTTTCCATTTCTGTGATGGCTGTGATATCTTTGTCGCCCACAATGCAGATTTCGATATGGGCTTTTTGCGGACAGCCATCCGTCGCTGTGGCAGGGAAGAGGACCCGGTGCAGATAGACACCCTGGTGATGGGCCGTGCCATGTATCCGGAACTGAGAAAACACAAGTTGGATACCCTAGCGGAGCATATGGGTGTGGAACAGAAGCACCATCATCGTGCCGATGACGATGCCCGCGTACTTGCCGAGATCTTCCTCAAGATGCTGGACGAACTGGTTGCAGAAAAGAAGATTACTATGGTGTCGGAGATTAATCACTCCATTGGCCAGCAGAACAACACCAAAACTCATCCCTACCATATTGTTCTGCTAGTGCAAAATCAAGTTGGCCTTAAAAACCTCTACAAGATAATCTCCGCCTCTCATTTGGAATACTTCCATAAAAAGCCTCGAATTCCTAAGAGTCTGCTGGTAAAATACCGGGAGGGACTGTTGGTTGGCTCCGCCTGTGAAGCCGGCGAACTCTATAAAGCAATCCGGGAAGGGAAGAAATGGACTGAGCTTTGCGATATCGCTTCTTTTTACGATTATTTGGAGATCCAGCCCCTAGGTAATAATATGTTCATGGTACGGGATGGAGAGGTCCGCAGTGAAAAGGACATTCAGAACTTCAATATCACTGTACTTAAACTCGGCAAACAGCTTGGTATTCCGGTCGTTGCCACCGGTGATGTTCACTTTATGGAACAGAAAGATGCTCGCTTTCGGGAAATCCTGATGGCTGGGATGGGCTTTAAGGATGCGGATAATCAGGCACCACTCTTCTTCCGTACAACTGACCAGATGCTGAAGGAATTTGATTATCTGCCAGATGAGACCGCGCGGGAAATCGTTATTGATAACCCCCGCAAAATTGCCGAAAGCGTGGAATATGTTCGTCCAATTCCAAAAGGCACATTCCCGCCCAGCATTCCAGGCTCGGAAGAGGATCTGATTCGCATTACCACTACCCGCGCCAAGGAAATGTACGGCGACCCCCTGCCAGAGATTGTGGAGAAGCGCCTGAATCGCGAGTTGGATTCTATTACCAAACACGGCTTTGCAGTGCTGTATATGATCGCCCAAAAGCTTATTTACCGTTCCAATGAGGAAGGCTATCAGGTCGGTTCCCGTGGATCGGTCGGTTCCTCATTTGTAGCTACTATGGCAGGCATTTCGGAGGTCAACCCGCTGGCGCCGCATTATCTTTGCCGTAAGTGCAAGCACAGCGAATTTATCACTGATGGCAGCTATGGTTCCGGATTTGACCTTCCCCATAAAAAATGTCCGAACTGCGGGATAGAGATGTACCAGGATGGTCACGAGATCCCATTTGAGACTTTCCTGGGCTTTGATGGCGATAAAGAACCGGATATCGATCTTAACTTTGCCAATGAATATCAGTCCCGTGCCCACCGGTATACCGAAGAACTATTTGGCCGTGACCATGTGTTCAAAGCAGGTACTATCAGTACCGTTAAGGATAAGACCGCTTTTGGCTATGTTAAGCATTTCCTGGAGGAGCGCGGCCAAACTGTCACCAATGCCGAAGAAAATCGACTGATCCAAGGCTGCACCGGTGTCAAGCGCACCACTGGCCAACATCCCGGTGGCATGGTCGTTATTCCCAATGACTATGAGGTCTACGATTTCTGTCCAGTGCAGCACCCGGCCGATGATCCAAACTCCGATATCATCACCACCCATTTCGATTTCCACTCACTCCATGATACTATCCTCAAGCTGGATGAACTGGGGCATGTTGTACCAACACTATACAAGCATTTGGAGGATTATACGGGGCTTAAAATCAATGATACCCCTACCAATGATCCGGCAGTTTATACGCTGTTCACATCCTGTGAAGCGCTTGGAATCACACTGGATGATATCGGCATTGCCAATGGCACACTGGCTCTGCCGGAAATGGGTACTGGGTTTGTACGCGGAATGCTGCTGGAAGCAAAGCCAAAAACCTTCTCTGATCTGCTGCAAATCTCCGGGCTTTCCCACGGCACCGCTGTTTGGTTGGGCAATGCACAGGACCTGATCCGCAACGGCACCTGTACTATTTCCGAAGTAATCGGTACTCGTGATAGCATAATGACATACCTGCTGCACCATGGGATGGAACCCAAGCTCGCCTTTAAGATTATGGAAATCACCCGTAAAGGTAAAGCCCCCAAACTGCTGACCGATGAAATGAAGCAGGATATGTTGGCTCATAATGTTCCGCAGTGGTATATTGATAGTTGTCTCAAAATCCAGTATATGTTCCCGAAGGCGCACGCCGCAGCCTATGTTATCGCTGCCGTCCGTTTAGGATGGTTCAAGGTCTACCGCCCGCGGGAATTCTATGCTGTATATTTCACCTCACGCGGAGATGACTTCGACGCCAATACAGCTATCCTTGGGCCCGCAGCTGTAAAGCAAAAGATCTTGTCGCTCACAGCTAAGGGGAATGATATCTCCCAGAAGGAGAGCGACCAGTTGGAAACACTGCAGGTAACTTATGAGATGCTTTTGCGTGGAATTGAGCTGCTTCCCGTGGATTTGTATCAATCTGATGCAACATTATATCGTCTAGAAGGGGATAAACTGCGCTTACCATTTACAGCGTTAAAAGGATTGGGCGCAGCCGCTGCCACCTCCTTGGCGGAAGCCGGGAAGAAAGGTCCTTACCTTTCCATCGATGACTTGACAACCCGTGCCGGCGTCAGTAAAACGGTCATCGATCTGCTCCGGGAGCATGGTTCACTGGCCTCTCTACCAGAAAGCAGTCAAATCAGCTTTTTCGGGTAAATTGCCTTCAAAATGTTTCATGAAACATTTCTATAAAGAATAAGACCTGAGGTTTCAAAAACCTCAGGCTTTTCTTTTCCCGGATATTTTGTCCAGCCACCGCATATAGTGTAGCAAGATCTCACCATTTTATAAAAAGGGGGACAAAAAATGGAACGCATGAAAGACATGAGCTCTACTGCAATGAGTGCTCCTCACACCCTCGTAATTGAAGATCGAAAGCGGCTTTCTGTCAGCGGGGTGACTGATGTAGAGAGCTTTGATGAAGAAACCGTAGCCTTAGCCACCGAACTGGGCGAACTCATTATCCACGGTTATGACCTGCACATCAACCGCATCGATGTGGAAAGCGGCGATCTTTCTTTGGAAGGAGAGATCATCAGCCTAACTTATACCGATAACCAACCGCAATCCAGCGGCTTTTTCGGCCGTCTGTTCCGCTAAAGGGGGAATGTTCCGGCGTGACACTGATATCCGCAGTTCCTCCTGTTATACAGTTTTTGCAGTCGCTGCTGCTTGGTACATTGCTCAGTTTGCTTTATGATGCATTCTACACTATTCGCGGATTATTTCCCGCGCAAGCACAACCCCATGTTATCCTTGATATTCTCTATTTTCTTCTGTTCGGAGTCTTGCTATTCAACTATCTACTCATGGAATCGGCCGGCCGCTTGCGTTACTTCATCATCCTTGGTGTTATTATCGGCTGGTTGCTGTACCACAATACAGTCAGCCGGTTGGTAATCCGTTTTTTTAACTGGCTACTGCTGATGGTCCACCGTGTTTTTTCTTTTTTATTGAGTCCGATCATCACTTTGGCCCAGCGGCTTTTTCATTCCATATCCACTGTCTGTAAAAAATCCACTATCAAGAGGAAAACACCTAAAAACAGCTTGAAAAAGTCCCGGTGGCTGTTGTATAATAAAGTATCCAAAAACAGTATGGAGGAAAACGGGAATGAAAAAGCACCTGACCATCAAACAGACCAACCGCATTCTAAGTCTCATCATCGTTTTTCTCGTACTGCTCATTGCGGTGTATTTTGTGAAAGGCCGTGTGCAGGCTGCCCAGATGAAAAACGAACTGGCCGACGCACAACAGCGCGTGGCCAGTCAACAGGCCGAAAATGACGAAATAGACCGTATGCTGGAAAATAGCGATTACTATTTGAACCAGGAAGCGCGCGGCGAAAATGACTACTGCGATCCTGAAGAAAATGTTTATGTCGTAGTCCCGTAATCTAACCAATTCTGGAGGAACAACCATAGATGCAGCTGAGTGTAGGCACCGTAGTTGAAGGAAAGGTCAGCAAGATCACCAATTTTGGCGCGTTCATTAATATTGATGGTGGCGGCTCCGGGATGGTACATATCTCGGAAGTAGCAAATACTTATGTCAAGGACATCAATGAACACCTAAAAGTAGGGGACAGTGTCAAGGCCAAGGTGGTAGCCATCAACGAGAATCATAAAATCGCCCTTTCCATTAAGGCACTATTGCCACCGGAGCCAAAGCCCCAGCAAAATCGCAGCCGTGATGGTCAGCGAGAAAACCGGGATAGCCGTGGCCCCCGCGGGAATAATACCTATGTCTATCAGCCTCCCAAGCCCTATACGCCTGCTACAGGAGATGCCTTTGAAGATATGATGGCACGCTTCAAGCGTACCAGCGATGATAAGATGTCCGATTTAAGCCGGGTAATGGATACCCGCCGCGGCGGCAATAACCGTCGATCAAAGAAATAATTGCATATCAAGAGCCGACCGGCAGCACAGCACGCCGGCTCTTTTTATTTCACTGAAAGGATGTTGCTGAATACATGGTCATTATCAATGCAAAAATAAACACCTGTGATCACGGCCAAATCATAGAAAGCGGCTATATTGTTATCAAAAACGGTAAAATCGCCGAGGTAGGGGAGGGTATCTATCGTGGTGATGAAGCAGAACTGTATGATGCTGCAGGCTGTTTAGTCACTCCGGGCTTTATCGATTCTCATTGCCATATCGGCATTTGGGAAAGTGGTCTGGATTTTGAGGGGGATGATACCAATGAAATGACCGACCCCTCCACCCCGCAGATTCGAGCCATTGATGCTGTTAACCCGCTGGACCGTGCCTTTCAGGAGGCTCTGGAATACGGTATTACCACCGTTTCCGTAGGTCCCGGCAGTGCCAATCCCATTGCCGGTCAGGTGTGTGTACTGCATACCACTGGCAGCTACATCGATAAAATGGTGCTGAAGGCTCCCTCTGCCATGAAATTTGCCCTGGGCGAAAACCCTAAAAAAGTGTATAACGGCAAAGAAGAAACACCTGCCACCCGTATGGCCATCGCATCGGTCATTCGGGAACAGCTGATGAAGGCAAAACGCTATCAGCAAGATTTGCAAAAATCCAAAGAAGATGAAGATACCGATCCGCCCGAATTTGATATGAAGTGCGAAGCCTTGCTGCCGGTACTGGAGCACAAAATCAAAGCACATTTCCATGCCCATCGGGCCGATGATATCTGCACAGCCATCCGCATTGCCAAAGAATTTGATCTTGATGCAGTCATCATCCACTGTACCGAAGGCCACTTGGTCACGGAAGCCCTGCATGACAGCGGCTATGCCGCCTCAGTCGGTCCCATCATCTCCGCCCGAACCAAACCAGAGCTACGCAATCAAGAGCGTTATAACGCCGCTAGACTATCCGAAGCCGGTGTTCCTGTCGCTTTTAATACCGATGCACTTGTTTTTCCAATCGACCTGCTGGCTGCTTCCGCTAAAATTGCGGTAATCGATGGTTTACCCTGGCAAAAGGCTCTAGAAGCTCTCACAATTCGTTCTGCGGAAGCCGCCGGTGTATCTGACCAGGTTGGTTCCATCACAGTAGGAAAGCGAGCTGATTTGCTGATATTTGACCGTGATCCTATCGATTTGCTAGTAAAGCCAAATGCTGTATTTGTAGACGGCATTTGTACGAATTGAGAAGTTTTTAACAAAACTGCATAGTTTCTATTGCAAATTTCTTGTCTGCTTGGTATAATATAGCCAGGAGAAAGGGAAACCGATCTTCATACCATACAAGCAAGGAGTGACCATCATGACCGTCAATTACATTGGCAAAAAGACCGTGATTCGTGACAGCTTTAAGGAATATGCCGAAAAGCGCCTGAAGAAGCTCGGCAAGTTTTTTGATGACGATCCTGTGGTAAATATCATTGTGACCAACCACAATGAGGATGAAACCGTTGAAGTGACCATTCAGTCCCACGGTATGTTCTTCCGCGCTGAACGCACCTCTGATGACCGCCAAACTTCTTTGGACCTAGTATTGGATGTTCTGCAGAAACAGATTGTCCGCAACAAAGAGCGCCTGGAAAAGCGTCTCAAATCCGCAATGGATTTTACAGCGTTCGGTACAGCTGATGTTCTGGAGGAAGAAGTTGTTCCTGCTACCGAGTTGGTGAAGACCAAGAAGTTCCATGTGGAAACCATGGATGCAGAAGAAGCCATCCTGCAGATGAATATGTTGGGACATACTTTCTTCCTGTTCCGCAGCCCGGAAACTGGCGAAATCAATGTAGTTTATCGCCGCAAGGATGGCAACTATGGTCTATTGCAGCCATTGGATGACTAAACGGCACCCCCTCATCGGAATCGAATAAAGTAAAGTGATCACCGGTGGGAAGCAAGCTGGCTTCCCACCGCTTTTTACGGGAAAGGACAAATCTCATCATGATAAATCAATTATATAAACTATGTGCTCCCTGCCTATTTGGCCTGGAAAGCGTCCTAAGCGGCGAACTAAAACGCCTTGGTTTTGAGGACATCTCTGTTACCGATGGCCGAGTAGAATTCACCGCTGATGCGGAGGGGATCGCCCGGGCTAACCTAAATCTGCGCACTGCCGAGCGAGTTCTCATTGTCCTGGAAAGCTTTCAGGCTGTCACATTCCAGCAGCTCATTGATGGCGCAGAAAAAATCCCCTTTGAAGAGTATATTGGCAAGAAAGACGCTTTTCCAGTTAAGGGATGGAGTCTAAATTCACAGCTCCATAGTGTTCCGGACTGCCAATCCATCATCAAAAAGGCTGCGGTCAAGCGTCTTTCCCGTAAATATGGTGTTGCCTGGCTGGAGGAATCCGGCCCAACTATCCAGATACAATTTTCAATTAATAAGGATATTGCCACCATAATGCTGGATACCAGTGGCATGGCACTGCACAAGCGTGGCTACCGTAAAGTTGCAAATCTTGCCCCAATTCGGGAAACTCTAGCGGCTGGAATCCTGGATATTGCACGAATATACCCGGATACACAGCTGTATGATCCGTTCTGCGGCTCAGGTACATTTTTGATCGAAGCAGCCTATAAAGCCAAAAATATTGCCCCTGGCATTTACCGCCGCTTTGCAGCAGAAAAATGGGATAGCTTACCGTCTAAAATATGGCAAACGAGTAGGGAAGAGGCGATAGGAAAAATCCGCAAAGACATAGAATTTACTGCTTTCGGCAGCGATATCAGCCAAGATTCACTGGAGATTGCTGAAGCAAATGCACGCCGTGCTGGTATTTCCGGACTAATACGGTTAGAAAAGACGGATGTTAAAAATTTCACGATTCCAGATCGAAAGTCATTGGTCGTGACAAATCCGCCATATGGCGAGCGCTTAATGAATGGCGAAGATTTGACAAAGCTATACCAAACGATGGGTAATGTATTTCAGCCATCTCAGCAGACAGCCTATTACATCATTTCATCAGCGGAAAATTTCGAGCAAAGCTTTGGCAGAAAAGCAGATAAAAAGCGTAAGCTCTATAATGGAATGCTAAAATGTAACCTATATCAATACTTTGCTCAAAAAAGTAAATAAAGAATGACATAGCAAAAAGCCCAGTTTACACTGGGCTTTTCTTTATATAATCGATATTGCTTGTATTATGTTATTGCGCCTCCACTTATTTCGCTAAATTTTTATTTAGCGAAATGGCATTTCCTTAAACACACAATAACAAATTCACACTCTTTTGTCAATCCCCTATTTTGATTTATCAAAAAATTTCGCTAAATTAAGTCACCCGCCGCACCCGATGGTTTCTAATGCGGCACCAATATTCACATAATTTCTCCCTTGCATCTGATAATGACCATTGCATGGCATATCAGCTTCGGCAAGGTCGGTAGTATTTGCTGCGCAAATCTCCACATTACCCTTGCCAAATCTGCTATGCCATGCATTTTTGCAAACACAGCGCTGACGGATAGCTGCGCCCGCCAGCGCTCCCCTATTTACTTTTTGTGGGATATGTGGTAGATTTAGCGTAGAGAGGAAGAAAGGGGCAATATTATGGGTTTTATCGGGTTTAGCGTATGGTCAACCTATCAAGTACTATTTTTTGTAGCGCTGGCCATTATATTTATCATGTGCATCATTATAGGTATACAATCGGCCAAGGCCGCAGACCGCAAGCAGGAAATCAAGCAGAAAATTGTTGACTATGAAAAAGACATTGCAGACCGTAACAGAGTTATATCTAAACAACGGCAGGAAATAGACTTTTTGACAATAAAGCTAAAAGAAGCCCAAAGTGCCAGAAAGGAGCAATAGAATATGAATACTGCATTACAACTATTTATCAATATTTGCGTAGGACTGCTCAAACTCGCAGTATTAGTATTCCTTTTTTACGAAGGTGACAAACTAATTAAAAAACTCAAAAGGAACAACCGCCATAAAACAACTACCCCCAGCGAATAAGCTGGGGGCATCTTTATGCAATTTTGTTTTTACGAATCCGGCGCTTGCTGCGGTTGGAGATCTCGCCGGTAACTTCCGGCTGCAGTTCTCCCCTGTTGCGTAGAATTTCTTCATCGCTGATATAGTCCGCTTGCAGCATATTATCAATAAGCTGCTGCGTATCATATCGGTTACGGTCTGCATCAGTTTGACAGTACACCCTTGCATCAATGGCGGCAAGCGGGTACTGCGGATTACTGAAAGCCATATCATATTCTACCGCATCATAGGTGTAGACCGTACAAATGCGGGTAAATGGGTGCGCCAAGTGGCTGCGGGTCACTCTCACCGTATCGGTTATATCCCGCAGTTGCTTATCAAGAAAATTCCACCGCTGGGTAGTAGCATATATTTGCATATGCCGCTTCCGGCA
>JAEXGR010000065.1 GCA_023450745.1 Synergistota bacterium | reverse complement strand
TGACAATATCTGAAATTCCTATATAATATTCCCCGTTCGGCCCAATTGGGGTATGGTGCAACGGCAGCACGCCTGACTCTGGATCAGGTAATCGAGGTTCAAATCCTTGTACCCCAGCCACTATCATTGCGATGTGGTCCCTTCGTCTAGGGGCCCAGGACGGCGGGTTCTCAGCCCGTTAACAGGAGTTCGAATCTCCTAGGGACTGCCAAATATATAACCAAAAGGACCGCTCTCGCAGCGGTCCTTTTGGTGTTTTGGACGGAATGCGGGGTTTTTTGTTCACGCATAAAAACATTGCCAAAAAAGCTCAAATAGCTAAGATAAAACTATGGCTCAATATCAGAACTCGTGATACGATAATATATTGGAGGGGAGTTGTATTAATGGCTGATCCCGAAAAAAAGAAGAGTAATTCGCGTAAACGCAGAATCAAAGAGTCCGACCTGTTTGTCTGTCCGCTTGGCGGAATGGGCGAGATCGGCAAAAACCTAACGGTATTCGGCTATGGTGACGATTACATCATCGTCGATTGCGGGCTTAAATTTCCGGAGGAGGATATGCTGGGGATAGATTTCGTGATTCCCGATATCGAGTTCCTCATGGAGAATAAATCAAAGATCAGGGGCATCTTCATTACCCACGGACACGAGGACCACATCGGCGCGCTGCCGTTCGTGCTGCCGCGCATAGACGTCCCCGTATACTGTTCGAGGCTTGCCGGCGGCCTTATCGAGAACAAAATGATCGACGCGAAGACCGGCTATGTACCTGATTTTCGTTATACCTGCCCCGGAGACAGGGTCAAAGCCGGCTGTTTCGAAGTGGAATTCATTCAGATGTGCCATTCGATCCCTGACGCGAACGCGCTGGCGGTCTACACGCCCGCGGGGGTCGTCGTACATACCGGCGACTTCAAGTTCGACCCGACGCCGATAGACGGCAACCGCTCGGATTACAGCGCCCTCGCGCGTCTCGGAGACGAGGGGGTGCTTCTGCTGATGTCCGACTCCACCAATGTTGAAAAACAGGGCGCGACGCCCTCGGAAAAGGTGATCGGTCAGACCTTCGAGCGCCTGTTCCGTCTCTATAAGGATAAACGCATCGTCGTGGCGACCTTTGCGAGCAACCTTAACCGGAGCCGCATGATCATCGCGACGGCCGCGCGCTTCAACCGCAAGGTGGTGCTCGTGGGGCGCAGCATGATCGCCAACGTGGAGCTCGCCGACAAGCTGGGCTACATCGAGATACCGGAGGGCATCATAATCTCGCCGCAGGAGGCGGACAACCTTCCGGACAACCGCGTCGTCGTCCTGACGACGGGGAGCCAGGGGGAACCCTTTTCCGGACTGGTGCTGATGAGCCGCGGAGCGCACCGTCAGGTGAAGCTGGGCTCAAAAGACCTCGTCATCATCTCCGCTACGCCTATTCCCGGCAACGAAAAACTTGTCAGTCAGACGGTGAACCGCCTTTTTGCCTGCGGCGCCGAGGTTATATATGAACGTGAAGAAAAGATACATGTCTCGGGACACGCGTCGCGCGACGAGCTCATGCTGATGATGAGCCTCACGCGCCCGAAGTTTTTCGTTCCCTGCCACGGGGAGTACCGCCACCTGGTACGCCACGCGCAGCTTGCCAGGGAGATGGGCGTCGCGGCAAAAAATACCTTTATTCTGCAAAACGGCGACATGCTCAAATTCCGCGGCTCCGCGCGGGCTGAAATAACGGGACACGTCCAGGCGGGCCCTGTGCTCATCGACGGCGTGGTCCTCGGCGAGTTCGAGGGCAGCATCCTGCGCGAACGCCGGGAGATGGCCGAGAACGGCCTCGTCGTCGTGTCGGTGATTCTGGATAAGGAGATGCGCCCCGCGGCTCCGGTGCAGATACAGACCAGGGGAAGCGTATATTCCGCGGACGACGGCAGCACCTTCCGCGAGCTGGAGGGCGCGGTGCTCAACGCGGTGAAGCAGTTTGCGCGTGTGCCGGGGGCAAAGAAGGAGACGCTCCCGACAGAGATACGCAAGAGGATCCGTGAGGTGTTTGCGAGAAGTTCTCGCAATTATCCCACCATCATTCCTCTGGTTACATACGTAAAATAATAATGAAATACAATTTATGCGGCTTTCAAGCCGCATAAAAATTGAGGAGAGATTCTTTATGTCTGTAAGCGCTGTTCTTCAGGTATTTGCTGGAGTAGGAATTCTCATCTACGGCATCATAATTATGGGGGATTCCCTGCAGATAATTGCCGGAGACCGTCTCAGAAAGCTTATCGGCTCACTTACCGGCACGCCGGTCAAGGGTCTGATGGTGGGCACGCTGGTCACATCCATCCTGCAAAGCAGCAGCGCTACGACAGTTATGGTGGTCAGCTTCGTCGACGTCGGCTTCATGACGCTGACGCAGGCGATCGGCGTCATTTTGGGCGCCAACATCGGTACGACCGTTACGGGACAGCTGATCGCCTTTGACATTACGAACGTCGCCTACATCTGCGCGCTGGTGGGCGCCGCGATCTGCATCCTCTGCCACAAGAAGCGCCGTAAACAGATAGGCGTCGGCATAATCGGCTTCGCGCTGCTTTTCATCGGAATGAATATGATGCAGGAGCCGCTGAGTTTTCTGAAGGAACGCCCCGACCTGCTTACGGCCTTCGGCAGCCATCCCATCCTGGCCTTCATGGCGGGACTGATAATCACGCTGATCGTACAATCGAGCTCGGCGACCGTGGGGCTGACGATGGCCGTCGCGGCGCAGGGAGTCATCCCGCTGCAAACCGCCATCGTCATCATTCTCGGCGACAACATCGGCACGACGATCACGGCGGTGATCGCCTCGATGGGAGCCAACCGTGCGGCGAAGCAGGCGGCGGCGGCGCACGTCATGATCAAGATACTCGGAACGGTCGCCATACTGATGGTGCTGCCGATGTACACGCTGCTTATCGAGCAGACGGCGACGACCATTTCGCGGCAGGTGGCAAACGCGCATACGATCTTCAACATTATTATCGCCTTCATGTTCTTGCCCTTCGTTTCACAATACGCGAAATTCATCCGCAGAATCATTCCGGATGACAAAAACGCGGCGACGACGGGAACCATCTACTTGAACCCCGTGCTGATCACCGCCTCGCGGGCCGCCGCTGTGGACGCGGTGCGCAAGGAGATGATCCGCCTTGCGAGCCTGACGCTGCAGATGATAGACAGCTGCCGCCGCATCCTGATCGAAAACAACGAAAAGCTTGTCGACGAGGTCGGGCGCGCGGAGCTCAACGTCAACGAGATGACCCACGAGATAGTCCGCTACTCGACGGAGACGGGGCAGACGGGGCTGTCTACGGACCTCTCCCTGCTGCTGAACTCCTGTACCAACGCGGTGGGGGATGTGGAGAGGATCGGCGACCACGCGACGAACCTTGTGGAGATGTACCAGTATCTTCAGGATCACAAGCTGACCCTTTCGCGGGTGGCGCTGGAAGAGGGCAACGAAATGTTCGAGCTCGTCATCTCCGCCCTGACAAAGAGCATCCAGGCTCTTGAGGATGAGAATCCCGCGCTTGCGAAAGAGGTGCTGGCGCTTGAGGAACGTATAGACTACATGGAAAAAACTCTGCGCTCCCAGCACATCGCGCGGCTGAACGCCGGCGGATGCAGTCCCGGAGCCGGGGTGATATTCATAGACATCCTGAGCAATCTTGAGCGCGTGGGCGACCACGCGAACAATCTGGCGATGGTGGTATTCGACATAGAGAGGCTCCACCATACCACAAAAACAGTAAAAGTTTGAGGTGCCGATAATGAACGTTGATGTGATAATTCTTGGTTTTGTACAGGGCCTTACCGAATTTCTGCCGGTCAGCAGCTCCGGGCACCTTGCCCTCGCAAAGATATTTCTCGGAATCGAGCTGCCGCCGCTGAATTATGACCTCGTGCTGCACGTTTCCACGACGCTTGCCACGATCCTGTTTTTTTTCTCGGACATCTTTACATTCCTTGCGCAGTGGTGCGCCGGTTTTGTAAACGCCGACGCCCGCAAGAAGCCGGGTTGGTCCGTCGGCTGGGCGGTGATCCTCGGGACGCTGATAACCGGCGTCATCGGCTTCGGGCTTAAGGGATTTGCGGAGGAGGCTTCGCTGAACTCTTTGATGGTGGGAATCGGCCTCGTCGTCACCGGCGTCCTGCTGGTGGCCTCGCGCTGGATCAGCAAGGGCTGCGGCCGGGTGGCGCTGATGGACGGCGTCTACGTCGGCATCGCGCAGGGCATCGCCGTGATGCCGGGAATCTCCCGTTCCGGCATGACCATTATGGCGGGGCTTGCCGCGGGGCTTTCCAAAGAGTCGGCCTTCCGCTTCTCATTCCTTCTTTCAATCCCGGCGATAATCGGAGCCACGCTCGTGCAGGCGCTTGAAATAGGCGGGTGGCATAATTTCGTCTCTACCCTGCCTGCCGGTTGGTTTTTGGGGGCCCTCTGCGCCTTTGGCAGCGGGCTTCTATCGCTGTTTATCCTTAAAAAACTCGTGATCGCCTCAAAATGGTGGTTCTTCGGCATATACTGCCTTGTCGCGGGGCTGTCGGCCATCGGCGTGACCTGCCTGGGGGTATGGTGAGATGTCGTTTATTAAAAATTCATCCGTTCGCTGGGGCGTGATCCTGCTCTGTATGATACTGGGAACGTGGCTGGGGTTGTTTTTCCAGCGTTTCCCCGCGACGGCGGTGCTCTTTGCCAACGTCGTCGATTTCACGATAGACATACGTCAGATAGACTTGGTGATGGTGCGGGCCGGCTTCCTCTTCGCGCTGAAGCTTAATTTAGGCACGCTGCTCGGCGCGGTCACCGGTATCGTCATCACGCGATGACCGGGCTGATATTGGCGTCCGGCAGCCCGCGGCGGCGCGAGCTGCTCGCCGGACTTGGCTGGGACTTTACGGTAGTACCCTCCCTGATTGACGAGAAGGAGGTATCCGGCGAATCGCCTGACTGCCTTGTGCGGCGTCTTGCTGACGAGAAGGCCTCCGACGTCGCCGCGCGTTTTCCCGGAAACTGGGTACTGGGGGCGGATACGGTCGTCGCCGTAGACGGGCGGATACTCGGCAAGCCGCGCGGCGAAGCGGAGGCCGCCGCGATGATCGCGGAGCTCTCCGGGCGCACCCATTCCGTCTTTACCGGCGTCGCCCTTCTCGCGCCGGATGGGCGTAAGCTCATTCGCGCGGAGGAGACGCGCGTCACCTTCCGCCCGCTTTCGGAAGCGGACGCGGCGGCCTATGTCGCCTTGGGGGAGAGCCTGGATAAAGCCGGAGCCTATGCGATACAGGAAAGAGGCACGCTCCTTGTGGAGCGGGTCGAAGGTTGTTATTTCAACGTTGTCGGCCTTCCGCTGTTTTGCGTCAGCAAAATGTTCGCGGAGCTGGGGATTACGCTTGCGGAACAATGGAGGAATCACCATGGATAAGATGAATAGACGCACATTGATGTACGCAGCCCTGCTGCTGGCGATGGTATTGGCGCTGGCCGGACTCTCGGCGCGCCTGCGCGCGGAAAACTCCAACAAGACCGTCGCCTTTATTACGGAATATAAAGACATCGCCTCGCTTGCCTATCAGGGCTCGGAGCGGCCCGCCGCGGTGTGGAGCGAGATACACGCGCTCGGCGTGATGGGAATGGCCGTCTCCGAATATACCGGCGACGAGCTCGCGATTCACAATCCGCTGCCGCTGCGTTTTGGCTCGGCCTCGCTGCTGCTTGACGCCGCAGAGGCGGAGAAGTCTCCGAACCGGGCGGTCCTGCGGTATCCGACGAAACTCTCTTACGCGGACGTCCTCTATAAATATATCAAGACGAAACTCCCGGATTCCGAGCTGATCGCCGGTCCCGAATACAACATCATCCTGCTGCCCGGCACGGTGGAGGAGTTTAAGTTTTCCGCCTTCGTCCCCGATATCACCGCGCTAGAGTTCGCTTCGGCAAACGACATCCCGGTGCTTTTCCGCCCCGGTCCCTGCACTCCCGCCTCCGGCCGGAACGTCGCCGCGGCTTTTCTCTTTCTCACGGACCGTTTCCCCCTGATACGGAACATCATCCCCGCGGGGCTGATCGCCCCCGGCTATCCGGAGATCGGGCCGCTCGCCGCGGTGATGAAGGATAAGGGGATCACGCTCTCGCAGGTGGAATTTGTCAAGCAGATAGGCGTGCCGCAGCTCGCGGCGAAGGTCGGCCGGCTGGTCATTCCGATGCACAGCCTCACACGCGACGAGATAATCTCGCGTAATATAAACCGCGGCTCGATCACGGACAGATTCATCAGGGCGGTCCATGAGCGCTCCATTCGTTTTATTATGGTTCACCCTTACGATTTGCAGATGGGCGGACGCCTGGAGATATTCACGCAGGACCTGGCCTCCTATAAGGAGGCGCTGGCGGCGCGAGGCTATCATCTGGGCTGGCCCGCGCCGATCCCCTCCTGGCCCGCGCCCGCGGCGGGAGCCGCCGCCTGCGGATTGGTGCTAGTCTTTACCCTCTGGTTCTATGCGTCGCGGCTTACGGGCAGGGAGAACGCCGGCGTCAAGCCGGCGCAGGCCCTCGTCCTCTTTGCCGCCGCCTTTTTGCTCGGCGGGGCGATGTGGAAGATATCTCTTGCCGCGAAGCTGCTGGGCGGTTTATGCGGCGCGTTTGCGGCCGCCGAGGGGGCGCTTACGGCGCTTGAAAGTGCAGACCGGCGCGTCAGGGGCGCGGTGACCGGCCTGCTGATCGTCATCGCCGGCGGGCTTGCGATCGCCTCCTTCTACGGGACCTCCGCCGCGGCGCTGCGGCTCACCCCATTCTCGGGCGTCAAGCTCACGCTGCTTCTGCCGCCGCTGCTGCTGCTTTTCCACGACCTGACGCGGCGCGTGCACCCGGAGGCGATCGGCGAGATCGTCGTGCGGCCCGCCATTTGGGGGGAGCTGGTGCTGATAGGCGTCATGCTGCTCGCGCTGCTGGTGATGGCCCTGCGCAGCGATAACGTTTCAAACGTTCCCGCGTTGGAAGTCGCATTCCGCGACTTCATGGAGCGGGTGATGGTGGTGCGCCCGCGCACGAAAGAGTTTCTCATCGGGTATCCGGCGCTCGTCCTCTACTGGTATCTCGTGCGTAACGACTATATCCCCCACTACCGCGAGGCGGTGCGCATTGCGGCGGCGCTTGCCTTCTGCTCGGCGGTAAACACCTTCTGTCATTTCCATACGCTTCTTTACCTCAGCGTAATCCGCGTCCTCAACGGCTGGTGGCTCGGACTGCTGCTCGGCGCGGCCGGCGTGGCGGCGCTGCACCTGGCCGTTATCCCGCTCTGGCGGAGATTTGCCAAGAGCCTTTAGCGCTTCTGGAAAAGAGAAAATTGAAAAAAGAATTTGACGTCCTCCTGCTCGGATATTACGGCTTTGGCAACCTCGGCGACGAGCTGCTTGCCGAAGCCGCGGTTGCCTTATTGCGCGAGGCCGGCGTAAAGCGGGAGAGAATCGCGATTCTTTCAGCTTCGCCCGCCGACAGTGAGAAAAAATTAGGCGTTCGCGCCTTTAACCGCTGGAAGATGTCCGCGGCGGTGAAGGCGTGCGCCAAGAGCCGCACGCTGCTTTTAGGCGGCGGCGGGCTTTTTCAGGACAGTACCAGCCTTCGCTCCTGCCTCTACTATTGCGCGGTGATGCTGGCCGCGAAGGCGTGCGGGCTTAAGATATGGGCGGAGGGGCAGTCTGTGGGGCCGCTTAACTCAAAGGCGGCCCATATCGTCACCCGCCTGTCCCTGTCGCTCTGTTCCCATCTCAGCGTGCGGGACGAAGCTTCGCTGAAAAAGACTGGCGAGCTTGGCCTCCGCGCCGAGTTCATACCGGACCTGGTCATGTCGCTCAGGCCCGAAAAAAACGCGCCCCAAAAACCGTGGCTCCTGTTCAACGCGCGCCCGGGGCATGAGGCGCTCGCGCGCGCGGCGGCGGAACGCTGCCGCACTCTCGCCGAGGCAAACGGCTGGGAGGTTCGCGGCGTGGCTCTTTCCGGCGAGGACGCGGCGGAGATCGCCAGGCTGCAAGATCTGCAATATATAAAGATACGAGATATAATAACGGTGAGAAACATTGAGGATTTTTCCGCCGCCGCCCGCGACGCGTCGGGAGCGGTAGGGATGAGGCTGCATTTTCTCGTGCTTTGCCGGCTGGCGGGGGTCCCCGCGGCCGGCTGCGCTTACGACCCCAAGGTCTCCGGGTTCTGTATGCGTTATAATATCGGGATGATAGACGACGGGTCCGTCGGCCTCCGCGGCGGCGCGGAGGATATTGCGCTGAGCGAGGCCCGCGAGACGGTGCGTGAAAAATTCACGGCGGGACTGCGCAGTGTTTTAGGTGATGTTTATGGACAATGAAAGAATTGAAGAGCTGAAATCGATAGCCGCCGAAGTGCGAAAGGATATCCTGCGCATGGTGGGGCTGGCGCGCTCCGGACCCTTTGAGACGTCGATCTCCGCGGCGGAGCTGCTTGTATACCTTTACTGGGAGGAGCTGCTTCTCGTCCCCTCCGAGCCGCGCCGGGCCGACCGGGACCGGTTCATCATAAATATTCCCGCCGCCGTTCCCGCGCTTTACGCGGTGCTGGCTCGCCGCGGCTTTTTTGAGAGGGAACATCTGTGGCACTACCGCCGCCTGGGCGCGATGCTTCAGGCGCTGCCGGATTTCAAAAGAACGCCGGGCATCGACGCGCCCTGTCTTACGGTGCAGCCGGCGGCCGCGATGGCCGCCGCCCTCGCGGAGGAGCTCTTTGCGGGGGAGGGAAGCCCGCGCGTCGTCTTTCTGACGGCCGGAGTTTCTTTTATGTCCGAAGAATTTGTCAAGGAAATGCGGCGCATCGGCGGCTGCCGCGTTCCCAACCTCATGGCCGTTATCGCCTCGCGCGGAGCGGGCGCCGGAGGCAGAGCGGCGACGGATGAAAAAAATATGGCGCTGCTTGCCGCCGGCGGGTGGGAGGTCAGAGCGGCCGTGTCGGAAGACTTCCGCTCCCTTGAGGAGGCCTGCAACTCCTTTGGCTTCAGCGGCGGCGGGCCGAAGGCGCTCTTTGTCTCCACCGCCGGCAAACTCGGCCTCTCCGTCTCCGACGCGGGACTGTCGGAGACCGTCCACTCTCTGAGCATGGGAGAGCTTGACCAGGCATTGGAAGAATTGGAGGTAAAGTCCAATGAGCACTAACGAAAAAATATCGACCTTTGCCGCGTTCGGTGAGCTTATCACTGAATACGCGCTGAATCACGAAGATTTTATCCTGCTGGCGACCGAAGAGGCGACGGAGACGGAGCTCTTTGACAAACTGCCTCCGGAAAAATTCATCCCTACTAAAGCCTCCGCGGAAAGCGCCCTTATGCGGGCCGCCGGGAAGGCGATAGCCGGCAAAAAACCCTGGCTGCTGGGCCGGGTGGCGGAGCTTGCGGGGCGCGGCTACGCCCATATCCGCGAAGCGATAGCGCTGCCGAAGCTTCCGGTACGCATTGCTGCGTTAAACGGCGGTCTGTCGTGCGCCCACGAGGGCGCGCCGGTGCAACTGCTTGAAGACCTCGCCCTGATGCGTACCATTCCCAATATGAACGTCTTTATCCCCTCCGACGCGGCCGCCATCAAAGGCATCATCGAGAGGAGCGAAAACACAGATACGCCCTTCTACATCAGGCTTGGCTGCACGCCGGCGCCGGCCCTTGACGACGCCTACGGGGAATCGTTTCGGCTCGGCGGCGCGCGGATATTGCGCGGCGGAACTGGCGTAACGATATGTGCCTGTGGTATCATGGTCAGCCAGGCCCTGCTCGCCGCGGAGCAGCTGGAACGGCAGAACATCAGCGCGGAGGTTATCGACTGCTACAGCTTGAAACCCTTCCCTGAGAGCGTCCTTCTCTCCTCCGTTCGCCGGACTGGATGCTGCGTCGTGGCGGAAGAACACGGCAACATCGGCGGCCTTTTCGGAGCCGTCGCGGAATGCCTTGGGAGGACCTACCCGGTGCCGCTGCGCTGCGTCGCGGTGGAGGATCAATTTGTAAACAGCGGTACTCCCGAAGAGCTTCGCGAGTACTACGGACTGACCTGGAAAGAGATTGTCGACGCGTCCGCTCAGGCGTGGGCGCTGCGCAGGAGGTAATTGAAACATGGATATAAAATTTTCCGGCGTCTCCAAGATATTCGAGCCGGATATTGTCGCATTGGAAGACGTCTATCTTAATATCGACCGCGGCGAGTTCGTCTATCTCGTGGGTGAGACGGGATCTGGCAAAACGACGCTGATGCGCTGCATATTTCGCGAAGTGGTTCCCTCGCGGGGCCATATCAGCGTGGGCGGGCGCGCCTTGAGGAAGATCGGCCGTTTTGAGCTGGCCCTCTTCCGCCGCGATATCGGCGTGATCTTTCAGGATTTCAGCCTGCTGCCCAACATCACCGCCTTTGAAAACGTCTCCTTCGTCCTTGAAGTGATGGGGGTGCCGTCGAAAGAGATAGAAGAGCGCGTTGCCGACGTGCTGAAGACCGTCGGCATTTGGAGGCGCAGAAACCTTTACCCGCCGCAGCTTTCCGGCGGCGAACAGCAGCGGCTGGCCATCGCGCGCGCGATCGTCAACGAGCCGTCGCTGATATTGGCCGACGAGCCGACGGGAAACCTTGACAGTCACACGGCCGATGAGATCATGCAGCTCATGCTGGACATCAACGCCGCCGGGACCACGGTCCTCATGGCGACTCATAATCAGTCTCTCGTCAACGCCTACAGACACCGCGTCATTGAGATCAGACGCGGCCGTATCGTTCGCGACGATAAGGAAGGAGGCTACGAGGCCGATGTCACGTGTTAAATATATCATAAGAGACGGGTGGCGGCTCGTATGGCGCCATTTTGGCATGAGCCTGCTCACGGTCTTTACCGCGATGGCCGTGTTTTTCGTGATCGGGGCGACGATGCTCTTTATCCTTAACATCAGAAACGTGATCGGCACGATGGAGAACCAGCTCTCGATACAGGCCTACATGAAGCCCGATACCGATCTGACGGCCGCCGCGAAAAGCATAAAGGCGATGCGCAACGTGAGGAGCGTCAAAATAATCACCAAAGAGGCCGCGCTTGAACGGCTGCGCGCCCGCCTTGGCAATCAGGCAAACGCGGTGACGCTGCTTGGCGCAAATCCCCTGCCGGCGAGTATCGAGGTGCGGGTGAGCCGCGCCTCCGAAGTTTCGGATACCGCGCGAATGCTGATGGCGGTTCCCGACGTGGAGGATATCGTCTACGCGGGACACGTCGCCGAAAAGCTCACGCGGCTGTCGAACTTTGTCGAGCGTTTTTCCATCGTGATGCTCATCGTCGCTCTCGCGGCCAGCGGCGTCGTGCTCTTCAATACGATCAGGATCGCGGTCTACTCCCGCGCCTCGGAGATAGACGTGATGATGAAGGTGGGCGCGACCTCGACGTACGTCGCCTTCCCCTTCGTCATTCAGGGATTCATCCTCGGACTGACGGGGGCGCTCGTTGCCTCCGCGGCGCTGGGATATTCTTATTTCCGCACGGTGGACTGCCTGAAAGACATGCTGCCCTTCCTGACCTTTATCGAATCGCCGCGCCTGCTGGCGAAGCTCAGCCTCGTCCTCATCTGCTGCGGGACCGTGGTAAGCCTCTTTGCCAGCCTCATCGCGGTGGAGAAATTTATCAGGAAGGCGGCCAAGCCGCTTTAGCAGCGCCGCGGTGATGTTTATGGGCGTCTATGCGAAAAAAATCCGGCTGATCGCGCTATTGTCTGTGGCGGCGCTGCTTTGCGCGCCGCTTTCGGCCTTCGCCGCGCCGAAGACGGCGGCTCAGATTGAGGCGGAAATTAAGCAGCAGGAGCGGGAATTCCAAAAAATACAGAGCCAGATGTCGAAGGTAAACCGAAACATCAAAGAGAAACAGCGTCAGGAGAAAAACGTCACGCAGCAGATCGGCGTCCTGAGCCAGAAGATCACGGTGACCCAGCAGAAGGTCAACGTCGTGAGCCTCAAGATGAAAAAGGTACAGAACAATATATTCGTGCTGGCGAACAATATAAAAGAGGCGAATAAAAATATCGGCGCGGCTCAGGAGATCCTCAAAAAACGGCTGATAAATATCTACAAATACGGCGGCGTCGCCGAGTTCAACCTTCTGCTCTCCTCGCAGGGCGCGGAGGACGCGCTCGCCAACTCCTATCTGCTTGGAAAGATCGCGGAGCAGGACCAGAAGCTCATCAACGACCTTGTCGAACAGAAACGGCGGCTGACGATGACCCAGGAGGAGCTGCGCAAGGAGCACCTGCGTCTCAAAGGCCAGAACAACGAGCTGAAGCAGCAGAACAAAGAGCTGAAGAGCGCCGCCGACGAGCGCAACGCGCTGCTTGCCAAAGTACGCAAGGATAAAAAGCTCTTCATGGCCGAGCAGGCCGAACTGCTGCGCGCTTCGCAGGAGATGCAGGCGGCGATCAAGAAGCTGCTCGCCGAGAAGAAGCGCCTGCGCGACGAGGCGAACCGGAAGCAGGGGAAGACCGTCAGACCGACGCCGAACTACTATAAGGGCGGACGGCTCGCGTGGCCCGTGCAGGGAACGATCTCCAGCCAGTTCGGCACGCGCGTGCACCCGGTCTTTAAAACGAAGGTCACCCATACGGGGCTCGATATAAGCGCTCCGAAGGGGACGCCCGTAAAGGCCGCGGACCCGGGAGAGGTCCTCTACACGGGGTGGATGCGCGGCTACGGTCAGGTTGTAATAATCGACCACGGCGGCGACCTCACCACCGTCTACGCGCACCTCTCTAAAATAGAGACGACGGAGGACGCGAAGGTCTCCCGTCAGACGGTGATCGGACGGGTCGGCTCCACCGGCGTCGCCACCGGAAACCACCTCCACTTTGAGGTGCGCGTGAACGGCAACGCGGTGAATCCGATGAAATACCTCAGGTAGAAGACAAAGACTGAAGAAAGGCATGTGATAAATTTGAAATCCAAGATCTTGAACGTCGCCGCGGGGGTGCTGATAGGGATACTTATCTGCGCGTCCCTTTATATGATCCCTCAGGCCGTCGGGGCCGATTGGGAGAAGAGCCTGCCCTTCACCCCGCAGCAGCTGGCGATAATCAAACAGGTGAAGCTCGCGCTCTCCACCTATCAGGTGGACGGCGATAAAAAGGGCAAGGTTGACGACACGAAGATGTATTATGGCGCGCTTAAGGGGCTGGTCGAGTCGCTTGACGACCCCTATACGCGCTTTGTGGAGCCCAAAGCGCTTGAAGAGGAAAACATGGAGATGGAGGGCGAGTACGGCGGCCTCGGCATCTACATGGCCTCGCGCGACGGGCGGACGATCGTCATCGCCCCGATCGAAGACACGCCCGCCGACCGCGCGGGCGTCAAGCCGCTTGACGAGATCATCAAAGTCGACGACAAAAACGTCATGGGGATGGACAGCGACGAAGTCGTGAAGCTTCTGCGCGGCCCCGCGGGAAAGCCTGTCACGATTCAGATTCGCCGCAAGAATGTCGACAAGCTGATTCCGGTGAAGATCGTACGCGAGATAATCAAGATCAAGACAGTGCGTCTGGAGATGCTTAACGACGGCATCGCCTACATAAAGCTCAACCACTTCAACCTCAAGACGGACGAGGAGCTGCGCGCGGCCCTCAAAAAGGCGATGGATAAAAAGGCCAGAGGCGTCATCATGGACCTCCGCAACAACCCCGGCGGGCTCCTTGACGTCTGTGTGGACGTTACCTCGCAGTTCGTCCCCAAAGGCATGGTCGTCGGCATGAAGGGGCGCTTTGAGAAAGCCAACGACACGCTCTACGTAAAAGAGGGACGCGCCAACGACCTGCCGCTCGTGGTGCTTGTCAACGAGGGCAGCGCGAGCGCGGCGGAAATATTCGCCGGCGCGGTGAAGGATCACAAACGCGGCACCATCGTCGGGATGAAGACCTTCGGCAAAGGTTCGGTCCAGACGCTCTTCAACCTGCCGGACGGTTCCGGCATCTATGTGACGATCGCGCGTTATCACACGCCGTCCGGGTTTGTCATAGACCACAAGGGATTACAGCCGGACATCAAAGTGGACGGCGAGCCTAAAAAGGACAAAAAGAATGACAAGCAGTTCCAGAAGGCGCTTGGCGTGCTCAAGCAGAAGATCAAAGAGAAAAAATAGGACGGCGCCCTGATGGGTAGACACTACAGAAAACGGGGCGGCGGCATCATCAAAAAGGCGGCGGCGCTGGCGGTCATTATCGCCGCGCTTGCCGGCGCGCTTGCGTGGTTCTGTTACGACAGCGGCAAAACACTTGAACGATCGCGGCATCAGGATGTCGCGGTAAAGGCGGGGAGCGCCGCCAGTCAGGATGCCGGGGTAAACGAGGGAACGAAAAAAGATACGCCGCTTATCCTTTCGCCCGACGCCGCGGCGTTCTCTCCCGACGGGGCCGCAAAACCGGTTGAGCAGGCCCCGCCGCCGGCGCGGCCCGCAGAAATGAAATACAGCGGCCCTGTGCCTCTGCTTGCGCTGATCGTCGACGACGGCGGCGGGCAGATGGAATACACGAAGCGCGTCGCGGCGCTGGACATGCCGCTTACCTGGGCCATCATCCCCTATCAGCGTTACTCGAAAGAGACCGCGGCGCTTGCCGCGTCGCGAGGCGTCCCCTATCTGCTCCACCTGCCGATGCAGGCTGAGGTGGACAAGGACGGCGCCCAATATATCATCGGGAAGGGCATGAGCGCGGATTCCGTCCGCCAGAAGACCGCCGCGGCTCTCGATTCCCTGCCCGGAGCGATCGGGCTGAACAATCACCGCGGCTCGCTCGCCACCGCGGACGCCGTGCTGATGGAGCCGGTCATGGCGGAGCTTAAAAGACGGGGGCTGATCTTCGTCGACAGCCGTACTTCCGGCAAAAGCGTCGCCTACGCGGCGGCGCTCTCGGCGGGGGTAGAGGCCTTGCAGAACCGCGGCTTTCTTGACAATACCGCCGATAAAAACGCCATCGCGGCCCGCTTTCGCGAGATCGTGAAAAACGCGCAAAAACGCGGCGCGCTGGTGGTAATATGTCACTTCCGCCCCTCGACGGTGATGTTCCTCGAAGAGCTCGCCAAAAATTATAAAAACCTGCCCGTGAAGCTTGTGACGGCGCCGGAGATGCTCGAGCTCATCAAAGAGGGCGCTCCGGAAGGGGAAAGCTGATGATCTCCTCTGAGAACAACATCATAACCGGCCTGCAGTGGGGGCATGAGGGCAAGGACAAGCTGCTGGATTTCTTTGCCAACCGCTCGGAGGTCATCGTGCGCTTTCATGGCTCCGCCACCGGCGGTCACCAGATAACCGCCGGCGGGGAACGCTTCACGCTCGACTATCTGCCCTGCGGCATCCACCATGGGGGAAAACTCTGTGTGATAACGCACGGAGTCGCGCTTGACCTGGAAAAAATCTCGGAGGAGATCGCCGCCTTAAAGGACGCGGGCATATTCCGCGCGCGGCTGCTGATCAGCTCCCGATGCCCGCTGATCCTCGACTACCACAAAAGGCTCGACGTGCTCGCGGGCCGGCTTCTCGGACATGGTCTGAACCGCACGATGGAACAGCGCGGCTACGGACACGCGGTCACGGACGACGTGCGCCGTCTGGGGATAAGGGCGGGCGACCTGCTCGCTCCGGAACTGCTGCGGGAGAGGCTGGAGCTGAACCTTTCGATAAAAAACGAATACTTCCAAAAGATCTACAACGAAAAACCGCTTGACGCAGACAAACTCTTCGCGAAGATAATGAAAGAGGGACAGCGGCTCATTCCCTACATCGGCCCGGTGGAGGAGGCCGTCTCAAAGGCGGTCGAAAGCAATATCGGCACGCTGTTCGAGGGCTGCGACGGCAGCCTCAACGACCTCAGCTGCGGCATCTATCCATACGTGATGCCGGGAAGCACCATCGCGCCGGCGGCATTCCTCTCCACCGGTCTCAGGCACGGCGATTCGCTGCGGATAATCGGCGCCGCGAAGGCCTACTGCACAAAGAGCGGCCCCGGGCCCTTCATCACCGAGGATAAAAGCGCCGTCGCCGCCTTTATCAGGACGCGCGGCAACGAATATGACAAAATTGGCGATACGCCGCGCAGAGTCGGCTGGCTCGACCTGCCCGCGCTCAAATATGCCGCCCAAATCAACGGCGCGGACCTGCTCGCGGTCACGAAGCTCGACGTCCTTACGGGAATAGACGAACTGAAAATATGCACCGGCTACATGATCGGCGGTACGCTGCGCACGGGAGGCGACCTGTCCGCCAGAGAAGCCGAGTCCGCGGAGGCGGTATACGTCTCGCTGGAGGGCTGGCGCGAAGAGCTGCCGGGATGCACAGACTTTAACCTGCTGCCTCATCAGGCGCAGGGCTACATCCGCTTTATAGAAGAGTTCACGGGACTGCGGGTCATCTGGGCCGGTCTCGGGACGCAGTGGAGCAACGCCCTTTATCGAATAGATTAAAAGAGAGCCTCCGGCAGCGGCGTGCGCGTCGGTTCCGCCACCTCTATCGTCCACGAGGCGAGCTTCGTCCCGTAACCCACGGCCTGACGCAGCGAAAGTCCCCTGATCAGCGCCTCGGTGGCGCCGGAGAAAAAGGCGTCGCCCGCGCCGCTGGAGTCCGTCACCTTTGTCGGAATGGCGGGGCAGAATCCCCTGTCTCCCGAAAGGGCGTCATAATAGACGGCGCCATATTCGCCGAGCGTCACGACCATCGATTTCAAGCCGTTCGCGTCGACGTAGCCGCCAAGCAGCGAGAGGACCTTTTCCGGCTCGCGCGCGGGGATCTCCCGCTCAAGAAGCCGCCCGGCCTCCGCCTCGTTGCAGATGTAGCATTCAAGCCCTGCAAGCAGGGAGCGGTTGCGGAGAATGACCTCCATATTCCCGGTTATTCCGTAAACTTTCTTGTTGTATCGCTTTGCGAGCGCGAGGATGGACGTGGAAATATAGTCGTTGAGGTCAAGCTCGAGGATGATATTTTTACAGCCGGCGACGATCTCGCCGCCCTCGTTCCTGACGATCTCTTCGATAAGGGAGAGGTTGGGCATCTGCGAAATGGAGGCGGCGAGGTCTCCGTTTTGGTCCATGATCGCCAGCCAGAGCCCCATGCCTGACGCGGCGGCGCGTTTCACGCGGCTGACGTCGATACCCGCCTCCCGCAGGCGATTTAACACCTCGAGACCGAGGCCGTTATCGTCGACAGACGAGACGAACGACACCTTAGCGCCGAGCGAAGCAAGATTTTCCGCGACGTTGCGTCCCACTCCGCCGTGGATGAATCTGACCGCGCCGACATTTCTCCCCAGCGGGTCGTAACGGTAGGCGGCAAAGCCCTTGCAGTCCATAAAGACGGTTCCAAAGACGACGGTATCAGCAGACATAGTCCATTCTCCTTCGCAGCGTTTTTTACGCGTTAAATATTAACACAGGAAAGCGGATTATAGGGAAAAGGAGGGGCTCATTTCCCAGCGCCGGCGTTTGAATATCTCGCTCCGCTATGGACAAGATTCGCTTCGCGAGATAAAATTTCTCTGTGCGTCATTGAAGTTAAAAACATCGGTGATATTTGCAATCAAGCGGGAGGTAATAAGGTGAAGAAAACAGCGGCATTACTGCTTGCTATAGCAGCGCTTTTCGCGTTTGGCGCGATCTCTTACGCGGCTGACGATAAGGTAGGTTACGTGGACGACATGGGAGTGCTGCAGCAGTTCTCGAAGTTCCAGCAGGCTCAGAAGCAGCTTGACGAGCTTGGCAAGAAGAAGTCGAACGCGGCGAAAGCGGCCTTTGACAAAGAGAGCGACGAGAAGAAAAAGAGCACGATAGTCCAGAACCTCCAGCTTGAGATGCGGGAAGAAGAGGCGAAACTCATGAACCCCGTGCTCAAAGAGGTAAACGATACAATCGCGAAGGTCGCGAAGCAGAAGGGCGTCACGATCGTGGTAAATAAGGTGCTCGTCTATTACGGCGGCATCGATCTCACTCAGGACGTGATCAACGCCCTTAAAAAGTAACGAACACTGGTAAAGACAGCATAAAACTGACGCCGCCTGCAAAGGCGGCGCCAGTTTTATGCGTCCTTACAGGTAAAAAAGGCACGTCACGGAGAAAAGGCCGTCACGCTGTTCACAGATCATCTCCGCGCCGTATTTTTCGACGATGGCCCGGATCGATGAAAATCCCGTCCCGTGCCCCTCATCAAACGCGATCGGGTATCCGTCCTGCGAAAAGGCGATCTTGCGCGTACAGCTGTTGAGGATCTCTATCCCCAGTTTATGGTCGCGATACATTAGCTTAACGGAGAGGCGGCGTCTGTTGGCGGGTTCTTTCTCCAGCGCGCGCGCCGCGTTCTCAAGCAAATTTGCCGTGAGGATCGCGATGTCGCGGCTGCCGCCGCCGATCGAGCGCGGCACGTCGGCGCGGCACTCGACGACGGCTCCCCTCTCCTTGGCGATATTCAGATAGACGATGAGCGCGGCGTTGATATTATCGTCTTCGCAGTATTGCGCGCTTTGCCCGCGGAGGACGTCTTGATCGGCGTTGCGCAGGAACGCAAGCGCCGCCTGCCGGTCGCCCGATTCTATGAGGGACGACAGTATCCGAATGTTGTGGCGCATGTCGTGCCGCAGGATCTGCATTCTTTTTTCGTTTTCCCTTATCAGCTCCGCCTGCTCGCTGATGGCGTTCTGCCGCATGTTCAGCAGTTTATTGATATGCACAAGTTCCACCTTTTCCTCGAGCTCTTTAAAATCGAGAATCACCATCCGCCAGACGGCGAAGGCCGCTATTCCTGTGATCACTCTCGAGGCCAGCTCCTGCCAAGTGTTGATGAGTTCCTTGTTAAGCATGGTAAGGAGCACGTTGCTTGTGCCGAGCGCCACCGGGACGAACCAGAAGACGTTCCAGTAGTAGCGTTTGTAAGTGAGCATGAAGAGAGTGAAGCTCTTCCGCAGGTTTTTCCATACCGGACAGACGCAGGCGGAAAAGAGCAGGATGTAACCTGCGCTCTGGTATATCATTCTTGACTGCGCGTCGGCTCCCAGCCCCAGGTTGGTGATCGCGAAGGCTACGAACGAATGTATGATGAAGGTGTAAATCCCCTGCAGTCCGAAGATGAAAAAATTTTGATAGAACATGCCGCGCAGAAAAAAGCAGCTGATCGTAAAATAAGAAATTTTGGCCAGAAAGAGGATGATCTTGTAGGTCTCCAGCGTGACCGGGTAAGAGGCGGTGAATCGGCAGAGCAGCAAGAATTCCACGAAAAAGAGGGCCGTGTAGCAACGGAAGAGCCGCGCGCTGCCGTCGCGTCCGAGAATGGAGGCGAACGGCGCGTACCGCAGCAGCGCCCCCGGAACCTGGACGCAGGCTATGCAGAATGGGAGCAGGAGGTCCATCAAAGATTTCCTCTGGCGAGAAAATATGTCATGTATTTTTTGAGGACTTCGCTTTTTCTGCGCCTGCTTATCGGGACAAGCTCGCCGGTTACGGTGATGAAGTCTCCGGACTCGCTGCGTTTTTCAATATAATCCATATTGACGATGACCTTGTTATAACACTCAAGAAATCTTGCGTCCGCAAGCAGCAGCGGCGCGTAAAGGCCGTAGGTTCCGCAGAGCTTCACTGTTTTGCCGTAAAGGCGCATCACGGCAAAACGGCCCGTGGAATTCATCTGCACGATGTTTCTAAAGCTCAGCCGTTGGACGCCGAATTCTGTTTCCACGTCAATTGCCGCCCTGTTTTTTGCAAGCCGTGCCGTGATGAAATCAAGGGCGCTGTAAAGAGAGGGAATATTTTCCCTCAGCGGCTTTAAGATGTAGCCGACGGCGTGCACGCCGTACCCCGCGAGCGTATGGGCGGCGCTGCTGGTGAAGAGCGCGGCGGCGCATTCGGGGTCAAGCCGGTATAGGCGTTTCGCCGCCTCGATGCCGGTGACGCCGCTCATGTAAATATCAAGAAAAACCGCGTCAAACAGCCCCGGTGTGAAAGCGTCAAACAATGCCTCCGCGCTGTCGAACTCCGAGAACTCGCAGTCAAAGTCTCTATCGCCGCAGTATTTTTCTATCGCCGAGCGTATATCCGCGCGCTCTGGCGCGAAGTCGTCAATAATTGCGATACGCATTGCGCCTAATATTTCCTTCCCGCTGATTACAGGGTCAAAGCATATTTTCATTATAACGTAAAAGCTCCCGGTTAACCACTTATGTGTCTGTTTCGACCACTTCTGCGAGCGGAGGTCAGGCGCCTGATAAGATGAAAAGTGGAAATACATTTTCAAAGGAGATGGTAAGTTTTGAAACCGAAATTATTATGCCTCGCTTTGATAATTGCCGCTCTCGCGTGTCTTTTTACGGGCTTTTCCACGGCCGAGGATTATGAGCTCTGGAATTTGATCGAACCGCTTGGCGGCGCGACCAGCAGCGACGCGCTCATCGTGAAAAAGAGCCGCATAATCATCACGCACCAGGAGCCAGACAACACGCACCGGACAAAGACCTGGCGCGGCCAGTCCGCGGACGTGGAGGATAATTTGTCGGAGACCGGAGAAGAGTACGGCGCCGACCTTGGCGGAGACTGGTTTATCTTTGGCATGGGCTCGACCGCGGGCACCGTGCGTGAGAATTTTACGCTGGATAAAGAGTTCTACGGCGCCGTCTCTTACGACAACCTGCCCAAGAGCGTCATCTGCAGCACATATCTTGTTCGCGACAGAGACGATTTAAACAAGACCTCTATCTTTATCCAACTTGTTGACCAAAATGACGCGAGCCGCGGCGGCGACAGGTTCATTGAGCTTAAAGACCTGCCGAAACCCGTCTATCGCTACGAGATGGATATTTTTTCTAGCGAAAAATTTATGAAAATGGACAGAAGTCTCGCGCACGAAGTCTGCGCCTATGACTGGAACGGCGACGGTTACTCGGACTACATCTTAAGCTATGTCCATAATCCGTCCGGCAACGGCAATTTTGCTGAAACGAAGGCGATGCTCGCTATCGTAGACGGCAAATCGCTCTGCGAGGGCAATCCCATAACGGCCTCGGTTCCGGTGGATCAGTGTTCTGCCTTCAGCACGACGGACTGGTATAGTGCCGCCGCAAACTTTTGCTTAACTATGCCGAACTGTCTGAGAATGACGCTGGGGGATTTTGACGGAGACGGAGCGGCGGAGGCCGCGCTCGTCTTTACGAAGGCGAGGCCCGCCGACCTCTTTGAGATGGGGCGCTCGGACATGCTGGTGATGTACAAAATCGGCGCCGGCTCCGGCGCTGCTCCCTTTACCTTTGCTAAAAAGTACGACGGCGAATTCTGCACCTGGGTGAGTTACTGGGACGGTGTGGGACTTGCGGCCGGCGACGTGGACAATGACGGCAGGGACGAGCTCGCGACGTTTGGTTCAAGGTCGGACTCGGGGTTGTCGCCGTCGGATATGCACATATCGCTGAAGCGCTGGGACGGAAATGGTTTTGCCGACATATTCAGCAGAGAACTTCGGAATGTTTATGTCCCTTATATTTACGAGCACATGCCGCCGATTCACGCCGCGTTAGCCGACTTGGACGGCGACGGTTCGGCGGAGCTGCTCTGGGCTTACATGAAGGGAGATCAGGCGCTCGATGAAAGGAAGGATCTTAATCTCTGGGTACACAGGGTCCTTAAGGACGGGGATAACGGGATCATCTTAGGCGACGCGTCCGAATATAACACCAGAGACAAACTTGGCTGGGAGCCGGACACAACGTATAACAAGTATTCGCTTGCGACGGGGCTTTTCCATATGGATATCGATACCTCGCAGTCTATAATCACGGCGAACGCGGGTATTCCGAAGCAGATAGCCGTTTTGATGATGGGCAAAGCCGAAGGGGGAAGCGGCAAGGCCGATCTCAAATGGGCCATCTTAAGCGGCAGTGCGGATGGCACGCTGGCGAAGCTCGGCAGCGGGGTGAAAACGCGGGCGATGCTGCAAACCGATGCCGTGCCGGTTGCGGCCGCCGTCGATTCTGACAGGGAAAGCGTCGTCTTAGGCGTGCCGACAATCTTCTACATCACGGGAGACGTGGAAGAGCTTATGGAGGCGCAGGCGCCGCCAAAGCATTGGGACAAAATCGGCGACGCCGTCTATGACGCCTTCGCGTGGCTGTCGGGCTACCGCACAAAGATATCCTCATCCTCCGGGACGAGCGAGACGACGTCGGTTACGCACGCCGGAAATATGGATTTCGGATATTCTGAATCAATGGGCGTTTCAGGCCGCCAGATGGGCGCTCCGCCAATTTTTGACGTTACGGCGCATATTGGGGATAAAATAGCGCTTGAAGGCACCGGGGATAAATCGTCATCGTTGACGATAAAATTGGACGCCTCAGCGGAGAAGGACGACCAAATATTCAGTCGTATCAACGACTATTCCATGTGGCGTTATCCGGTGATATACCCGTCGGCGGACAGGACGACAGTAAGCGGCGACCAGATGTTCGTTCAGTATGTGGTGCCGCAAGAGACGGGAGACAGCTTTTTCCCCACTCCGGGGCGCAGCGTCGAATGGTACGAGCCGCTGCACGACAACTACAATATCTTCACCTATCCGCGAGAGTTGAAGGGCACGGCCTATTATCCTGACGAAACAGTTGGCGGCCGCGTGCTGGCTTACGCCACTCGCCAGCTCTTTGGCAATCCGGATACGGCGAGCTGTCAGATAACGGTGGACGAGAAGACCGCCAGCGCGTTCATGGCCGATAACACGCTTTCGCTTGGCGGCAGTATGACGATCTCTCCGCAAGCCGCTTTTAATGTGAAGGATAGCCCCAATGCTGGAGGGGTTTACTTATCTTACGCGCTTAATTTCGACGGAGTCTATAACTATTCGCACGTGACTGCCAGCAACCTCTCTAAAATGAACAGCGTCACCGTTGACTGGCCGGGCGCGGCCGATTATATTGGCGACGGCGGCTTTACCCTCGCGGACCAGAATTTCTGGGGGGATATCAGCTATTACACGCGCGGCGACGGGACGCTCTGCACCTCCTACGCCGTCAGCGCTTTAAAAAACGCCAACTCGAAACTCTGGGGCGGAAGCTCCCCATACCGCCAGACCCCCGACCCCGGGCTCGTGCTGCCGTTCCGCGTGGACAACACTTCCACGCGCAAAGAGAGTACCGCTCCCAACAGGCACGCGATACGCGGCGGCCTGACGCTCAAAAACGCTTCCGGAACGCCCGACCCGATAACGAACAGGAGTTTTCTCGCGGAACAGATTCCCGGCCGCGCGGTATCCGCCGACTCGCAGGTGAGATGCGCGCTGCGCGTCGTGAATTACAGCTTTGTGGACGTGAAAGACCCCATCCATGTGGAGTACCTGCTGCAGGAGATAGCGGGAGTATCCGAAGCGCCTGATATCACCAAGGCCGTCTCGCTCGCCTCATACGATATTACCGCGGAAATCAGCCCCGGCGTGATCATTCCCGGCAGGGAGAACGTGCTCAGCGGCGACGAAGCGCTCGACAACTGGATATATGACGACACCTTTATCTGGCAGGCTCCCGCCAGCGAGATGCTCGCGTACCTGCACGTGAGGCTGACGCCGAAGGAAACGCAGCTGAGCGCCGCGAACGACGCGGGGCACATACTGGTGGGTGTTTACAAACAGGAAGAGACGCCGCAGGCGGCGGCGATGTCCGCCCTGAATATTGAAGTGCGTGAGATAAAAGACGACGGCACTTTGGGCGAACCCCTGGATAACGGCGCGCTCCCGCGCGACACGAAGCTGCGGGTAAAGTTTGACGTCAAAGGCTATTCGCCGGAGGCTGGTAAAAAACGTTTTATCCGCGGCCTGAAATTTGCGCTCGTGACGGATGGCGGCGGCCTGATCGCGGGGCGGACGATTCCCATGTTCGACATCAACCGGCTGGACGGCCTTGAGATGGACTTTACCCCCAACGCGGCGCACCGGCCAGACGGAATGAAGCTCATGGTCTATTCGCCGCACACGCCGCTAGGCAGAAGCAACGGCGCGGAGCTTGTCAGTTTTAAGTTCGAAGGCGGCGACTCAGGCGGCGGCTGTAACGCGGGCTGGGGAATCCTCGCGCTGTTTTTGCTGCCGCTGATAAAGAGAAAACCTTAGCTGCGGCATCAGGAGAATGTTGACGCGCCCCAATAGGCTTTTGCGGTTGTCCGTCTCGCCGAGCTGTCTTTTTTGCGTAGGGCGCGGCGGCAGCGGCGAATCATTAACAATCGGCGCGGCGTCGCGGTAAAATTACCCGCCCTGCCGGCGGCGATATAAAGCCCGCAGCCGCGGCGCTAAAATATAAACTCAGGGGAACCGTTCGCGGGCGGTTCCCCTGATTACGCTTATTTCGGCTTCGCGGCAACCTTTCTGGCCTTCGCCGCGCTCCTGACTATGATTGACTTATATTGACCATTAATATATAATCATCATTGGTTAAATTCAGGCGGGCTTTTGTCCACGATCAGAGAAACGGAGTGAGGACTGTGGCATCATCAAGTCTTACGAGGAAGATAGAAGAGTATATAGGACAGCTCCTTGAAGAGAATGGCGGCGGCACCATTTCACTTCGCCGGAAAGACCTTGCGGAGCTCTTTGAATGTGTTCCGAGTCAGATAAATTATGTCCTGAGAAGCAGGTTCGCGCCGGAAAACGGCTTTCTGGTCGAGAGCCAGCGCGGCGGCCACGGCTACATAAGGGTGGTGCAGCTGACATTTAAAAACTGCGACGAAGAGGTGCTGCACCTTGAGGACCTCATCGGCAATAAAATATCCGAACAGGAGTCCAAGCGGCTTCTGATGAATCTGCAAAACAGGAAGCTGATATCGGCCCGCGAGAGGCTCCTTATCGAGGTAGCCCTGCGGAGTCAGGAGGAGTATGGGCGCACCCTGTATGATATCTCAATCTACAAGCGCGAGATCATGAGGGCCGACCTGCTGAAGAAATTACTTACAAGCCTTGCGCTTAGTTAGGAGGCGTTGCCATGTTATGCGAACAGTGTAAAGTAAAGCGCGCGGAAATTCACCTTGTCAATGTGGTAAACGGGGAGCGGCATGTGCAACACCTCTGCCGGGAATGCGCGGAAACCCATCTGCATCTGGACGACGTCTCGAACCTGATGAAAATGTCCTTCTCTGTCGAAGGGCTGATGGATATTGAGGAGGCTTTCAAGGAGCTTGTGCTGCCCGCGCTGCGGGGAGCGTACACGAAGAAGAGGGAACGGCGCGTCTGTCCGCACTGCGGCGGGGTGCTGCCGGACTCTATGTTTGAGAGGCCCTTTGCCGGAGAACCGGCTGCGAAAGGGGAAGACGAGCCGCGGGAGAGCGCCGCGAGCGTGATGACCGCGGAAGAAGAGCTTGCGGAGCTCTCAAAAAAGATGGAAGAGGCCGTTAAGTCGGAAAATTACGAATACGCGGCGCAGCTCCGCGACCGGATGGCGGAGCTCAAAAAATCAAATATGACTCAGGGCAGTGAATTATAATGTGGCACAATTTTACGGAACGGGGCAAGCGCGTCTTCCAGCTTGCGCATAAAGAGGCCCTGCGCATGGGGCATGAGGTGATCGGCACAGAGCACATCCTGCTGGGACTGCTCTATGATAACGACGGCCTCATAACGAAAATTCTGGCGGATTACGATCTGACGCCGGAGACGCTCGTGAAGGAGATCGAGCAGGTCGCCGGCGTAGGAACGCCGCGCTACGGACAGATCGACCTTCCGATGAGCCCGCGCGCCAAGTGCGTGATGGACCTGGCGATGCGTGAGGCCCGCCGGATGGGGCTGAACTACATCGGTACGGAACACATCTTCCTCGCCATCCTCGCCGAGGGAGAGGGATTGGCCTCGCAGCTTCTGGTCTCGCACGGGCTTGCGCTTGAGGAGTGCCGCCGCCTTGTCGCGGAGCTGCTTGGCGGAATGTCCGCGGAGCGCGCCCCGCAGGCGCCGCGTCAGCCCGAGGACCCGCGAAGCAGGCCGCGCGCGGCCGCCCCTTCAAAGACGCCGACGGTGGACCAGCTTGCCATCGACCTTACGCTGATGGCCAAGAACGGCGAGCTTGACCCCGTTATCGGACGCGCAAAGGAGATTCAGCGCGTGGTGCAGATCCTTTCGCGCCGCACGAAAAACAATCCGGTGCTCATCGGCGAGCCCGGCGTCGGCAAGACCGCCGTTGCCGAGGGGCTCGCGCAGAGAATTTTCACCGGCGATATCCCCGAGATTCTCAAGGATAAGCGCGTAATGCAGCTCAACGTCGCGAATCTCGTCGCGGGCACGAAATACCGCGGCGAGTTTGAAGAGCGTATGCGGCGGCTTGTGAAGGAGATCCGCGAGACGAAGAATATCATCCTTTTTATCGACGAGATCCACACGATCGTCGGCGCCGGCGGCGCGGAGGGGGCCGTGGATGCGGCCAACATCCTCAAGCCGAGCCTTTCCCGTGGAGAGTTCCAAGTGATCGGCGCGACGACGATAAACGAATACCGTAAATATATCGAGAAGGACGCCGCGCTGGAGCGCCGCTTCCAGCCGGTGCAGGTAGACGAGCCCTCGGAGGAGGAGACGGTGCTGATCCTTAAAGGGCTGCGCGACTGCTACGAGGGACACCATCGGGTGCGCATCACCGACGAGGCCCTTGAAACGGCGGCGGCGCTCTCCAAACGTTATATAACGGACAGGTTCCTCCCCGATAAGGCGATCGACCTCATCGACGAGGCTTCGGCGCGCGCGCGCATCAACACTCTTGAGATCCCCGAAGAACTTAAGGCGCTTGAGCGCAGTATCGACGACCTTCGCAAAGAAAAGGAGGAGGCGGCCGCCTCTCAGGAGTTTGAAAAGGCCGCTTATCTGCGCGACGAGGAGCGTAAGGCGAAGGAACAGAGCGAGCAGTGGCGCCGGGAATGGACGGAGTCGCGCAACAAGATTACGCCGGAGATAAAGCCGGAGGATATCGCCTCCATAGTCGCCGAGAGCACCGGCATTCCAGTAACGCAGCTCACCGAGGAGGAGAGCCGCCGCCTGCTGCGCATGGAGGACGAACTCAAGCGCCGCATGGTCGGGCAGGAGGAGGCGCTTCACGCGGTAGCGCGCGCGGTGCGCCGCGCGCGGAGCGGCATGAAGGACCCCAAGCGGCCGGTCGGCAGCTTCCTCTTCCTCGGTCCGACGGGAGTCGGCAAGACAGAGCTTGCGCGGTCGCTCGCCGAATTTCTCTTCGGGAGCGAAGAGGCGATGATCCGCATGGATATGAGCGAATATATGGAGCGCCACGAGGCCGCCAAGCTTATCGGCGCGCCGCCGGGGTATGTCGGCTTTGAGGAGGGCGGCAAGCTGACGGAGGCCATCCGCCGCAAGCCCTATTCGGTCGTGCTTTTTGACGAGATAGAAAAGGCGCATCCCGACGTCTTCAATATGCTGCTGCAGCTGCTCGAGGACGGACGGCTTACCGACGGCCACGGCCATGTCAGCGATTTCCGAAACTGCGTTGTGATCATGACGAGCAACGTCGGCGTCTCGGACAACATGGGGGGGCGCGCCCTTGGCTTTGGCGGCGCGGAAGAGCGGGGCGCCGCCGACGCCCGGCGTATGAAGGATACGGTGCGGGAGGCGGCGAAGAAGGCCTTTCGGCCGGAATTCCTCAACCGCATAGACGAAATCCTGGTCTTTGAGCCGCTGGGACGTCCGGAGCTTGTGAAGATCGTCGAGATCATGCTTGCGGAGGTCAAGAAGCGCGCCCATGATAATCATATCGATATCGAGCTTGACGACGAGGCGAAGAAGCTCATTCTCGAAAGGGGCTACGACCCCAAATACGGCGCGCGCCCGCTCCGGCGCACGATCCAGAAGATGATCGAGGATGAGATTTCAAATCGCCTGCTTGAGGGAAATATCGCAAGCGGCGACAAAATAGCGATAAGCCGCGACGGAGAATCGCTGAATTTCCAGATTTGCGGTAAAAATTAGCGAGAAAAATTCGGGGGCGGTAAATTAACCGCCCGCGAATTTTATTTTTTATGGTAGCATATTGCGAGTTGAGAGAAAGTTTAATCATAACTCAAGGAGGAACTTCAAATGTCATTAAGAAAGAAACTTGTCATGGGGGCGGCCGTCGCCTTCTCCGTCTCCGCGATGGCCGTCTCGGCTTTCGCCGCCGCTGAAGAAACGGCGGTAGTCGTCGGTAACGAATCGCTGAAGCCTGGCGAGGTGGTCGAGGTGCTCCAGAGCACCGCGGGAGGCAACCCCATGATGGTCGGCCTCATGCTCACCCAGGCGACCCTTCCCGAGCGCGTCGAGATGGTAAAACAGATGGCCGACGCGATGCTCTTTGCCGAGGGCGCGCGGATCAGCGGCCTCGCCGACCGCAGCGATGTGGCGCTTAAGATCAAATGGCAGCGGATGCAGCTCCTTCTTGAGGCCTACCTCCAGGAGATCAGCAAAAACTGGGACATGAGCGACAAGGCGATGAAGAAATACTATGCGGAGCATAAAGGAGAATTTGTGCAGGCGGCCGCCACTCACCTCCGCCATATCCTGACTTCGGAGGAAAAAGACGCCAACAACGCGATCCTCGATATCTTCAAGGATAAGGATTTCGCGAAGACCGCCGAAAAATACAGCCGCGACACGAACACCGCGGCCCGCGGCGGCGACCTCGGCTGGATGGAGAAGGGCGTGATGCCGGAAGCGATCGACAAAGCGGTAGAGAAGGCGCGCCCGAACTCGCTTGTCGGCCCCGTGAAGACGGACCTCGGCTGGCATGTGCTCGAAGTCCTCGAACGCCGCCCCTCAAAGCAGCTCACATACGAAGAGGCGAAGGACGAGATCGTGCAGCGCCTCCAGATGAGCTACATCACAAAAGAGCTTGAGGACCTTCGGAAAAAGGTAAAGGTCGAAATCAACGAGAAGGCCCTTGAGAACCTTGGCGGCATTCCCGCCGCGCCCGCGCCCAAGACTCCGGACGCCCCCGCGGAGGAGAAGCCCGCGGAGAACGCCGCGAAATAGCAGAATCTTAACCTTAAAAAGAAAGCGACACAGGCGGGCCGGCGATTTTTTTAATTGCCGGCTCGTTTTTATGGATATAATACCGATTTTCCCTCTTCGCTATCGGTTACAATATAAGAGACGTAAAACAACTTAGAAGAGGAAATTTATTTTATGGACGCTATTACCGGTTATCACAAACAGTTTCTTGAATATAAGGGAGAGATGTTCTTTGAGCTCCTTTTGAAGAACATGGCCACAATCCTGTTCCTTCTCTTTCTCCTCCTTGTCTGGTATCTGCTCGACAAGGCGATACCATATCTTATGGCGCACATCTTCAGGGCGGCCGCCGAGCGCGCGAAGAACACCGTCTACAAGGACGATGAGATACGCAGCGCCTGGCTCATGTATCGCATGTCTACGCTGCGGCAGCTCACCACTCAGATGCTGCGCGTGCTGCTTGCCATGGTGATGTGCTTTGCGATATTGAGCGCCATCGGCATAAACATCAAGCCCATCCTCGCCGGTATCGGCATCGCCGGACTGGGAATTTCCCTCGCGGCGCAGAACCTTATCCGCGACTTCATCAACGGCGTGCTGATAATCGTGGAGGACCAATACAACGTCAACGACTGGATCCAGATCGGGGATTATCAGGGTACGGTAGAGCACTTCACCCTGCGTCTCACGCGCCTGCGCAGCCTCGAAGGGAACCTGATAATAATTCCCAACAGCACCATCCAGGACGTTATAAATTACACGAAAGACTGGTCCTACACCGCGATCTACGTGACGATACCCTATGAGGGCGACTACAGCGAGGCGAAGAGAATCCTGATGGAGCTTGCCGACGAGACCGTTAATCAAGGAGACCCGAAGATATTTCCGAACCCCACCTTCAACGGCATCACCGAATACGCGCAGAACGGCGTCAAATTCCGCTGTTTCATAAAGACCGCGCCGGGCTATCAATGGCGGGTGGGCTACCGGTTCCGCGAGGAGCTGCATAAGCGCTACACGGAGGCGGGGATCAAGTTCGCCTACCCGGCGGTCAGCAACTACCTTGCCTCGTCCGACCCGGCGGTGCTCGCGGAGATCGCCAGGACCCAAGAGCTTCGCGAGGTGCGCACCCCCCCGGAAGCCGGCGTCAAACGGTAAGAATATTTTGAAAATGACCGGAACGACTGGATGTTTCGGTCATTTTTCTTTGCTAATTTGGGGAAAGAGTATAAAATCTAGTTCACGCGATTTCATATTGGGATGTGGTTGTGTTGGAAATAAAATTTAATAAAAGGTTTGAATGGAAAGATCTGCCGCCGTTATCCGCGATAGAGGCCGAGGCCTCGAAGCTCGCGAAGGGGATAACGGTGGGCGAGACGCTTTTTTTTAAGGAGCATGGCGTCAAAAGCGAAGCGGAATATAAGCGCCGGGCGATCGCAGAGGGCGCGATCTCCAAGCATTCTCACGTCGGCTGGAACTCCTGGGACGAGACGGCAAAGAATATCGAATTCATCTATAACGAACTGAAGCGGCGCGGCAGTTACATTACCCGCTTCGGCTTCATCCTTGACTGGGTGATGGGCGTCCCCGCGGAATACCGCAGCAGGCTGCCCAAGGGCACAGGGCTGGTCCTCAACACGCCGGAGGAGTGGGCGGCGCTGGGGCAGATCGTCCCCGTGCAGCCGCACATGTCCGACCATATGATCGGCTCGCCGAACGCGCTGGAGAATACCGTCTTCGCGCTCAATGCGGGCGTGACCTCGATCGGCAACGTCTCGCACTATTTCACCTATGAATATCCGGGCGTTGAGTTGGAATATGAGCGCACGGTGAACTCGCTGACCGCTTTCATGCTGATGGGAAAGGTGGAGGGGACGATCGTTCACTCCAACATGGACGACGGTTTCGGCAACCAGTTCCGCGACCTGTCCAGCATCACGGGCTGGGCGATGATGGAGCGCCACCTCGTCGAAGACCTGCTCGGCGCGCGGATGGCTTTTGCCTATGGGAATCTTTTCAGCGATCCCATGGGAAGGATCATAATCCACTCCGTAATGGAAAAGCTCAACAAGCATCACACGCCTGGCACGATGATATTTGGCAACACGGTGGATTACGGCCTCGATTACCAGCGGAACTACGGCGCGTTGGCCTCCTTCTCGCTGGCGGACGCCATCTTCCAGCGCCATACGCCGACGGGACACGCCGTGGCTTCGGTGCCTGTAACGGAGGCGGTGCGTATTCCGACGGCGCAGGAGATTGTAGACGGCCATCTTACCGTCGATATGATGATCGAAAAGTCAAAGTTCATGGCCCCCTTCATCAACTGGGAAAGGGTCAACGCCGAGCGGGATCTCTATATCTTCTGCGGCAAAATATTTTTTGAACGGATGATGAACGCCCTTGACGATCTTGGCGTGGACATAAATCATCCGGGAGAGATCTTTGCGGCGCTGAAGGCCATCGGCCCGCGCCAGCTGGAGGACAACTTTGGCGCCGGAGAGCTGGACCCCGCCGGCGCAAGGGTGCCCGTGCGCCCCACGGATATGATAAAAAACCTCAGCGCTAAAAAAGAGGAGGCGCTTGCGCGACTCGGCGACGCGCCGGCCGCCGGACTTTCCGGCGAGAAGGTGGTTGTCGGCTCTACGGATATCCACGATTATGGCAAAGAGATCGTCAAGACGCTGCTCACAGAGGCGGGGGCCGCCGTCTTCGACCTCGGAAGCTATGTGACGCCCG
This sequence comes from Synergistota bacterium, assembly GCA_023450745.1. GTDB lineage: Bacteria > Synergistota > Synergistia > Synergistales > Synergistaceae > Cloacibacillus. The sequence continues at coordinate 17,611 of JAEXGR010000065.1, read as the reverse complement.
ACGAGATCGTGGATACGCTGATTGAGACTGAGGCCCGGGCGGTGGCGCTGAGCACCTACAACGGCATTGCGCTCAGCTATGCGAAAGAGCTCACAGAAAAAATGAAAGCGGCGGGGACGGAGGCGGTCCTCATCTTAGGCGGCTTGCTGAATGAAAATATGGCGGGCGGTTCGCTGGCCGCGGACGTCACCGAAGAGCTGAAATCCCTGGGCGTCAACTGCGATAACGACATGGACAAGATAATCTCCACAGTAAAGGATATCTATGCCGCAAGATAGAAAAGCGGTGCTGCTCGACTTTGGCAGCACGCGCACGAAAGTGGCGGTAGTCTCTTTGCGTGAAGAGCGGATTCTTTTCAGCGGGAGCGCCGCCTCTACCGTGAAGAGCGACGCGCGAGTTGGCCTGCGCCGGTGTCTGGATATGGCAAGGACGGTCCTTTCGGCGGGAGAGTTTGACGGCGCGCTGAAGCTCGCCTCGTCAAGCGCCGCCGGCGGCCTTCGGATCGCCGTTATCGGCCTCAGCCGCAGCCTGAGCGTTACCGCCGGCCGCAGCGCCGCTTTCGGCGCGGGCGGCCGGATACTCGCCACGATCGCCGGAAAGATAAAGGCGGCCGACCTTAAGGGGCTCGCCGCAGAAAAGGTCGAAATAATTCTCTTTTGCGGCGGCTATGAACGCGGCAGCGAAGAGGCGCTGCTGCACAACGCCTCCGTCCTGGCGGCCAGCCCTCTGCAAATTCCGGTGATATACGCCGGCAACAGCTTTGCCGCCGCGAGGGTGCGCGCCCTGCTCGCCGCCGGCGGGAAAGAATGCTTCATCGCCGACAATATCATTCCCGCCGTCGGTGAGCTGAACACCGCGATGGCCGAAGGGATCGTCCGCGACATCTTCCTCAAACGCATCGTCGACATGAAGGGACTGGAGGGCGTGCGCGGAATGCTGGACGGCATTCTGATGCCCACGCCGGCGGCGGTGCTCGCCGCGGGGGCGCTCCTCTCGCGGGGATGCCACGGAGAAAAGGGTATTGGTGATTTGATTATTCTTGACGTTGGCGGCGCGACGACCGACGTCCATTCTTTCGCGGAGCAGCGCCCCTATGACGGCGCGCGTATCACGGGAGCGGCGGAAGCGTTCGCTAAGCGCACGGTGGAGGGAGACCTCGGAGTGCGCGAATCCGCGGCGCTGGCGGCGAAAGAGGCTGGAATGGCAAAAATCGCGGCGCGCGCGCGCGTTTCTGAAGCCTTTGCCTCCGAGGCGGTAACGCGCAGAGTAGTTGACAACGCCTTTCTGCCAGCGCCCGGCGACAGCGGCGAAAGGCGTGTGGATTCCGCGCTCGCGGCCTGCTGCGTGCGGGCGGCGGCAAGACGCCACGCGGGCTGTCTGGAACGCACCGCCTCGGCGGGCTGCAAGCTGCTTCAGCGCGGCAAAAACCTCAGCGCGGTGAAAACCGTCATTGGCACCGGAGGTCCGCTCTTAAACGACGACGACCCGGCGGCGGCCCTGAAAGAGGTGTTAAAAGCCCCCGCCGACGGGGACGTCTTGCTGCCGGCGGCGGCGAGGCTTTACGCGGACGGGCGATACGCGCTTTACGCGATGGGCCTTCTGGCGCAGGTAGAGCCGAAAGCGGCGCTGGCGATAATGAAAAAGAGCCTCGAGCCGCTGGCGTGATCTTTCCAAGGGGAGGTTGGCAGCGTGAAAATCGAACTTATTGAAGAAAAGGATAAGAGAAAATACCTCGAACTGCTGCTGCTCGCCGACGAACAGCAGGACATGATAGACAGGTATCTGTGGCGCGGCGAGCTCTTCGCCCTTGACGACGGCGGACTGCGTGCCGTCTGCGTGGTGACGGAAGAGGACGGGGGAGCCTGCGAGATAAAAAACCTCGCCGTGAAGCCGCGATATCAGCGGCGGGGCTACGGACGGAAGATGATCGAATTCGTGCGCGCCAGATACGGCCGCCGCTGCCGCCGGCTGTTGGTCGGCACGGGCGAGACTCCGCTTACGATATCTTTCTATAAAAACTGCGGTTTCCGGGAGAGCCACCGCGTAAAAAACTTTTTTATCGACAACTATGACCACCCAATATTTGAAGATGGGATACAACTAAAAGATATGATCTATCTGGAGATGGATATGGGAGGCGCGTAAAGGCGTCCCGCGCGTTGGAGGACCTTTAAGCTTCTGTAAAAAACCATGCCCAAAACATGCAAAAATCTTGCAAAATAAATATTAAATGTTAGAATGCTCTCGCCGTGGATATGTAGGATATTCAGATGGCAATTATCACAACGGGAGAGGCGTCAAATGTTTTTATCCAGAGGCAGGGTCATCAACCAGAACAGAGGCGGAAAGAGCAAATACACGATAAACATGTGCAGCGGCCGGATATTGCCGAAGATGCTGCTGTTTGCGATACCGCTTATGTTTACAAGCATTCTCCAGCTGCTCTTCAACACGGCGGACATCATCGTCGTAGGGCGTTACGCGGGAGACAACTCTCTTGCGGCGGTCGGCTCCAACTCCGCCCTTATCAGCTTGATGACAAACCTCTTCATCGGCATCTCCATCGGAACGAACGTTCTCGTATCGCGGTATTACGGCTCCAAAGACGAGGCGGGCATCTCCAGAACGGTCTCCACCTCCATCGTCGTGGCCCTGCTGAGCGGCGTTTTACTGACGGTCTTAGGCATCGTCTTCGCGCGCAAGGTTCTCGTCATGATGCAGACGCCGCCGGAAGTGCTCGGACTGGCCACGCTTTATCTCGTCATCTATTTTTTCGGCATGACGCCGATGATGATCTACAACTTCGGCAGCGCGATCCTGCGCGCCGTCGGCGACACCCGCCGTCCGCTTCTTTACCTTTCGTTTGCCGGGGTGGTTAACGTCGTCCTGAACCTCTTCTTCGTCATCTATCTCCGTCTCGGCGTGGCGGGGGTCGCGATCGCGACGGTCATCGCGCAGTGCATCTCGGCGGCGCTCGTGTTGCGCTGCCTGTTTCATGAGAGCGGAGCGCTGCGCTTTACGCCGCACGCGGCGCGCATCGATATCGGGAACCTCCTGAAAATGCTGCGGATAGGCGTTCCCGCCGGTTTGCAGGGCGTTCTTTTCTCCATCTCCAACGTCGTCATCCAGTCCTACATAAATTCGTTCGGCGCCGTAGTCATGGCCGGCAGCTGTGCCTCCGACAGCATCGAGATGTTCGTCTATTTTTCCACGGAGGCTTTCTATCAGGCGATCATATCGTTTACCGGCCAGAATATGGGAGCGGGCAAATTCGACAGAGTCAATAAAGTGCTGAAGACAGGGCTGATCTGCAGCGCGCTCACCGGCGGCGTGCTGGGGGTAGCCGCCACTGTCTTCGGGCACACCTTGCTGGGCATATATTCCTCCAGCGAGGCGGTCATCGCCGCCGGTATGGAGCGGATGAAGCTGATCGCCTCGATGTACGCGATCTGCGGTTTGATGGAGGGGATGGGCGGCGTCATGCGCGGAATGGGATACTCCGTGCTGCCGACGGTCGTGACGCTGCTCGGCGTCTGCGTCCTGCGCCTTGCCTGGATATCGGCCCTGCTTCACATACCGGCCCTGTACAGCGTAGCGACGGTCTACGTCTCATATCCCGTCTCCTGGGCGGTAACCTTCGCCGCCCATGTCGCCTGCTTCCTCTGGGTCAGAAAGAGAGCTTTTGGAGGCCTCAGCACCAAATAAATCGTTTTGCGTAAAACCCCGTCCCGTCCTGCGCCGCTTTCTTTTTTCGCCCGCGCGGCTGGCGGGCCGAGACGCGAAAGCGGTAAAGGCCGGCATCGCGATAGAGGTCAGGCGAAATCCAAAAGAAAGATTCATTATCGCGCCATACGTGTAGCGCGGAGAAATGACGATAAAATAATGGGAAAAAGAATTTTGCGAAGGTAGTTGACAGAAAAGAGATTCCACGGTAGAATTCTTTCCTGTCAGGTCACGGACGATTAGTTCAGAGGTAGAACGCTTCCTTGACACGGAAGAGGTCAGAGGTCCGATTCCTCTATCGTCCACCATTTCTTTTTTTCGGTCGTACAAAGGCTTTCTAGCGTTTCGCTAGAGGGCCTTTTTTTGTATCTTCCCAACCCCGTGTATTTTTCCGTGTATTTTTTTACGATTCCAGAAAAACTCTCAAAATTCCTATTTGTTTTCCGAGCTACTCTTTAAATATATTCTTCCTAGAAACAAGGGTACCGGCTTTTCGGAAGCTTGTCAATCGGATTTCGGAAGCGGTCATAAAAATTCTAGGAGGAAATAATAATGATATCTGGATACCTGAAGACGGAAGAAGCGGCGGAATTTCTCGGTGTGGCTCCGGTAACGCTGAAGCGCTGGAGATATGACGGGCAAGTTAATCGAGACGGAAAGAAACCGCCGAGGTATTACAAAGTTGGGCGGAAAGTTGTCTACCGTGTAGACGATTTGCGTGCGTGGGTGCGGGATTGCGAGGTGGCAACGGAATGAAAGAAATATCTCTATATAGCTTTTTCCGTGCCGAGCTCGGAGGTCTTTTTCGCCCAAACGACAGACTTTGCGTCGTGGCCGTCCCCAATGGCCTCGGAACGGCGTCCAAGTACGCCAAAACGGTACAAGTATTCGGGAAACGGGAAGAATTGCTCTCTACGCCCGTTCTAGCGTCCTTGAAGCGGAGGAATAACGCCGGGCACAGCATATACTTTTCAGTTTGTCCGCTCCACGCCGCCGCCACGTCCCGAAAAGCCGCCAACATATCTCACGCACGCGCGATTTGGGCAGATTTCGACACTCCGGTCCCCGCCATGGAAGCGTTTTTGAGAGGCGAACCGTGGGGCGATATTCCCGCGCCAAATCTCGCGGTGTCGACCTCGGAGGCGCGATGGCAGTTTTTCTGGCGGCTCCCAGACGGCGACAATCGAAGCGTCGCGGAAATTTGCGCAGAGGTGAAGCGGCGCGCAATCCTGACTGGCGCCGACAAAACGGTAGCCGACCCTGCACGCATACTTCGCGCGCCTGGATTCCAGAATCGCAAACCGGGCCGAGGTGGATGGAATTGCCGTGCGTATATTGTGGAAAGAAAAGCCGAAAATATACTGTATTCGGGCATAGAGAACCCAGAACTAGCGACAAAATACTGCCCGCTCTTCTCTTCCAAGAGTTGGACGCGAGAACAGTGGCTTTCTGCAGGACGCGCGTTATTTCGCCACCACGGGGAGCGGGGCGTCGCTTCTTGGCTCGTAATGTCGCAGTTGGACATTCAAAAGTGGCCCGGGGAAGAGAAAGCTCTTGCGGCGTTATTTTCCGCCCCCTGGAACCCGTGGAGTTGTGACAAGCTTGGTTGTCGACGCGAGGAGTGCGGGGCGGCGTGCCGGAATGCTCTTGATTACCTGCGGCTTACCAGATTACCTACAAACTAACGGAGGAAAATAATATGAGCATTTTTGACGAAGAAAACGATTTTGACTTTGGAAGCGGAAGCGGATTTGATATCGATTTAATTGGGATGGATTATGGCGAGGAGAAAGAAGAAAAGAGTGAGGATGTTGAAGCGGATATAGAGATAGAAGAAACGGAGATAGAAGAGCAAACAGAAGAAACGGCGCGGAAATATATCCGGCTTCGCTGGTATCCCGGAAAAGTGGGTTTTCCGGCCGTTCTTTCCCGTTCTGCTCTCTTTTCGACCCGACAGAGGGGAAAAAGGGCCTTTCTGAACAAAGAAACCGTCTTTTCCACGAAAGATATAACGATTCTATTCTCTGGCGAAGAGCTCACGCAAGGAGAGAAGCGCGTTTTTCAGGCTATTTTGACGCTATGCTATTACCGGCGGGGTCGGACAGAGTTTCAATTTCCGGTCAAGGACGTTTTAAAGCTCTTAGCTCTCCAAGAGGGGAATAAAAACGCACAGATTTTTGTCGCCGCTCTTCAGAGGCTTGTCTCCGGCGTTGTCGACGTCTCCTATACGTGGGCGACGAAAACGCACCAGCCCAAAACATATCATTTCGTTGGCCACCTCGTAAATTCATTTTCGTTTGTGGAGAACGGGAAGAAGAAAGCAACGATAGCCGATATAAAAGCGAGTTCTACGGTTTTCGTTTCTCTCGCCCCAGAAATACAGACTTTGTTTCTTCCTGGTCGTTTCAACTCCGAAGATTGGGAAGTTTTGCGGCGCCTGCGGTCGAATTTTCTAGCGCAGTGGTTGTACTCATTTGCGAACTCAACAATGTTTCCCGCTTCGACGACAGGAACGGCGGGAGGAAAGAAAGAATTCTTCACGAAGTATAGTTATCCTTTCCTCTCTTCTCTTTGCGGGTCACAAATCGCGGAGCAAAAAGTTTTTAAGACCCGTGTCGCGGCGGCGGTTGACGAAATAAATGCCGCGCTGAAGGCTTCTCATTCCTCGTGGATGTTTCAGTTATCGAACTTCAAAAAGGGCGCGGGTGTGGCAGATTTGACGTTGGTTAGAAAAAGAGGAAAGGACGCTGCCGAAAGAGAAGAGAAAGAAAAGCCGTCTCTTGTCGAAGGCGAAGGCGCTGCCGAAGAGGAGGAGGCGCAAAAAAGAAAACAGAGGAATCAAAAGCGCCGCCTGGCTCGCGCCGAGAAGAAAGGGGAATCTATATCTACTTGCGATTTCAGAGAAGAGGACGCACCGGAAAATGACCCCGTAATCCCCTTTTAGGGGAGCGGATTGTTCAACAGTGGTACACGGATACAGATATAGGGTCGTTTCATGGTACAAAAAAAGTTGTTCGTATGAGCGGGTTTATCGGGGGTCGATTGTACTAACTGTAACCAAAATCGTACTTACTGTAACCAAATCGTACTTACTGTAACCGGTACACCTCGTGAAAACACATCGTATCAGAGGGGAATTTAACGTTTTGTGTGCGCGACATATATGGTTTTAATATATAAGGTTTTTAGACAATAAGGCATCTCAATCAAAAGCGCAAAAGAAAGGAGGAGGGAGGAGGAGGAACTTCCTCCCAAACCCCCAAAAACCAAAATCACACATTCATAATTCTTTTAGTCGACGCAAATGGAAAAGCGAGCAGTTGTTACCCGCCCTCGACGAGCTTCAAAACTATGGATATACAGTGGTTCAGAATTCTGATGGTAAGTTCACAATTACCCGTCCAAATAATAAAACAGCCATTTCACAAACGGTCTGAACTGGGTATGTCTACCCACAGAACTGGGTATGTCTACCCACAGAACTGGGTATATCTACCCACACCCCTAAAAATTGAACCTGACTACGACTGGGTAAATCGCCTCTTTTTTTTCCTAAAAGTCTTAAAAGACTTAAAAGGGCGCGTGGGAAAAAGATTCCCCCACGCCAGTTCAAAAATCAAAAAACGAAAGCGGTAGAAGGGAGGAGAGAAGAGACCTCCCAAACCCCCAAAAAGCAAAACACAATTCACACATTCTTTAAGTCGACATTTGTCAGTTAAGTTTTACACCCACCCACAGGAGGAAATTAATTTGAAGAAAATACTATTTTGCGCCCTTTGTCTTCTTTTGTTCTCGGCTTTCGCTTTTACTGCCGAAGCGGAACCAATTCATCTTAAGTCGGAAGTGGAAGCGGCAGTCAAATCCGGTGGCGAACCGTTCCAAATCAGCCGTTGGGCCATAACTCGTGCGGCGATAGACGGAGTAGACTTGTCAGGATTCGCCGACTATTTCCGGAGTACGGTCTCGCAGGAGGAATTTCTTTTTGCGCAAGATGCCCGGCGCGGCGACCGGTTGCCGGAAAACTGGATGAACGACCAAATTATTCAGATACAGGCGGAACAAATACAGGAAATAGAAGCGTCCGGTATCTTTCGGGGGTCTTTGTTCGAAAGAACGCGAACGATAGGCGTCTATCTTCTATGTATTTTTTTCCTCTGTTCGTTTGCGACCCTTTGTTACCGAATCGTTATCGGACAGAACGTCGGAATTGAAAGTTTCTTTGCGCTGTTTTTTAATTTCCTTTGTTGTTTTCTTCTCATCTGGTTCTGTCGTCCTGCGGCGTTCGTGCTTCTACAAATGTCGGAACTTGTCGCGGACGCGATAATTCCGGCAGGGTTCGATATTACTGCCGCTGTAGAAGAAATTCTGCGAATTAAAGAGTTTCACGTTACCGAACCGGTTTCATTGTGGCGCGCGATAATTGTAGAAATGGGTCTAGACTGGTCGCAACTCTTTGCCTTTGTCGTCTCTCGCGTCGTGGCTATAATCAACGTCGTTGTCGCGCCCGTCATTTTGGTGCTCGCAGATGTCGCTATGTGCATAACCATCGTTTTCGCCCCCATAATGATAGGTCTCTCCATTTTCCCACTGTTCCAAAACTACCTCGCCGCCCTCGTGAGAAATTTTGTAACGCTTCTTTTCTATTTGCCGATGGCCGCCATTTTTTCCGTTTTGGGGGTAGCTCTATCCGTCGTTTTTCTCGATTCGGGTTTTCTCGCGTTCATGATTATGTCCTTTGTCTATTTTTACGCCGTGACGCGCATCCCCTACATTTGTGATTCACTTTCCACGGCTACGCTTTCGGGGGCCGCTATGACGCTTTCCATATTGCCGGCGTCGGCTGGATATAGCGCGGCGGCCAGTTTGCTTCGTGCGGGAGCGGGAGAAACAGTCATAAAAAAATAGAGGGGGGAGAAATCCCCTCTATTTCCCATAAATCGCCGTCATTCTTCGGTCTTGATGGCCGAGCCGCCGCGAAAGCTCTTTCGTTGCGCCTTCCCTCAAATCAGCGTCCGCCTTCCAACAATCCCCGTAAAGTTGCCTCATTTCCGCCGCCACGCGCTCCCTCTCTACTGTCGCAAAAGCGTGACGAAAACTGTGGACGTCCGGCAGGTGAACCCCCGGATTTTCCTTCTCTATCTTTCTTCGAGCCGCCCTGAAATTCGAGCGAAAAGTCGCGACGTTGATATTGGCAAACGGTTTCTGTCCGAATTTTTCCGCCAGCGCTCCCAACTGTCTCGCTTCTTCTGTCCCGGCGGCATACTCTATCCGGCGGAATTTGGGCGCGTTTTTTCGCGCGCAACCGAGCTTGGAATTTTCTATTCTTATCACAGCGCTTCCGTCGGTATTTGTGAACAAATTCACAGAAGGTAACTCGGAGCACCTCGCGCCCGAAAGGAGGAGGAAAATCGGCGCCAAATTCTGATTTTTCTCTTTCGGAAGCGTCCGCGAAAGTGCAGAAATTAACTCTGCAGGGATTACGGACTTCTGCCGCTCGCGCGTTTTGTCCGATATAAATTTGGGTTTGTCTCCGAAGCGGCGTTTTATATCGACCCAAGCCGGAAGGCTGTTTATCAATTTTTTCAGGTCTTCCCTTCCGTTTTGCTCCGCCCACGTTTGAAGAAGAGACCTCTCGGCAAAAAAGCGGCTTCTGCTCCGGTTATGTGCGGTCGACAAAAGCATGCACAAGATATCTGTATCCGTGTATTTTCCTTCGCAGATTTCTTTGTCGAGCCGTCTCAAATTTTTCTCGTATTCGTGTCTGGTCGATGTGGCCATCTTTTCCCAATCCTTTCGAACAAATTCTTTGTCCCTCATTTTGTCGATTTTTGGCTTCCAGTACGGGAGCTTTTCAAACACCTCGTTCACTATATCTGCGGCCACGTCGATGTCGATTTCGTCAGACCAGTCCCGAACCGGTAAGGGTATTTCTTTTTCGGCTTCGGGCGCTTCTCGCGTCCATCCCTCCGGCGCGTCCTTTGGCCGCTCTCGAAAAACGACCTCGCAATATTCGCGTTCGTCCCCGTCTAACATTTGTCCTCGCCCGCTCACAATCCAAAGCCGCCGCGCCTCCCGCCCGTCAGCGCCGTTGGGCTTCTCGCCATCCTCGAACGCTTCGAGCCTCTCTTCGCAAGCTGACAAATTCGGCCCATCTTCTTCTATATCTATTGCCTCTCTTCGCAATCCCAGACCCAAACCCATGTATTATTCCTCCATTTCGTCCCAATTTTTCAAATTGTGTCCTCTCTCTCCGAATATACACAAATTCAAAAAACAAAACCAAAAAAACAAAGATATGCGCCGTTTTCACGGCGCACAAGGTCAACACAATGGTCATTTTCCGCCAAAGTCGCGGAAAAAGACCGGTTTTCGAGTGCGGGAAATACTTCCTTCGGGCTTTTCGCCCTACGGAAGCTTTTCCCTTTCGAAAACCGAGCCCCACAGCCCAAAAGCAAGCCTGCCCCGTCGCCGTGGAGCATGCGACGTGTCCCACCTCCGCAAAATTCGTGCGGACGTGGACGCCTTAAAGCAGAGCGCCGCAACCCCAAACCCGCGCCGCTCTAATGCGCAAACCAAAGGCGGCGGGCTCCTGTTTGGCCCCGCCAACCCCAACCCGCCCGTCGACAAGCTCGCGATTGCGTGTTAAAATTTCCTTAATCAGCGTTAATATTCTATTGTTCATTTTCTCTTCTTTAAAAACATTCGGCTCAATTGCGTGAAGGTTGAGCCGAATTAATCAATCTGAAATATTATTAGTATAGTTTATGATTGTCTAATCTTTACAAACCCTCTGTTACCAGCACTTCATAGCTCAAAATATGATATTTCATAAATGTCAAGCAGAAAATAATTCTGTACTTATTTAAATACAAATAAACTATCATATTGCACGCGCACTCTATACAATTCACTTTCGCCCTGTCCTCGTCCCTTTTCACGCGCGAGCCGGAGGGCTTGCGAAAAATCCCGCACAACAACGCTGTTTTTTTGGGAAAACGCTGACTATATCTATATATTCTGTATGTATCACAACAACACTGCAGGAGGAGACAGACATGGAAAAAAGGAAACTATCTATATTATTTATGGCCGCCGGCGTTCTCACGCTTCTCTTTTCTTTCCCAGCGCTCGCGGGCGACATTGGGCCTTCGGCGTCGGGCGAACCGACAAATCAAGCGCGAATAATCGCCGGCGTGATTCAGGCGCGAAAGCTCGTATATTGGTCAGTCTGGACGGACCGCGCCGCCGCCTACGCGCGCGACCCGAAAAACCAGCCCGCGCCGAAATGGCCGACTGCGACCGAGATAAAGAATCAGGTCGGCGGAGAAACGCCGAGCGGCTTCACTTTTGCGGAAACGAACATGCCCGCCGCTCGCGATAATTCTTTCCGGCTCGTCGTCACCGTCGCAAGCTCGCGCGGCGGCGCGGCGGCGGCGGAAAAGGTGACGATGTTCCTTCCTATGGCGGCAGTTTCGGGCACGAAAATAACGATTCCGGTCACACGCCCTGCGGACGCGCTCGCGGCCGGGACGCTCATGTCGGAGTACGTGCGGAGGGATGGCACAACACCAGACGGGCAATCAACCGTGTTTTCGGGAAAAGAGGTCACGCTTGGCGAGGGCGCACGGCTACACTTTCAGGGCGCGGGAGGCGATGTTGAAAACGTCTCGAGCCTGACCGCGAAGACGGTTGTAGCGGCAAAAGAACTTCAGCTTTCGAGCGGCGCGGGCGCGAAAATCCAAATCGGAGCGAACGGAATACCGCGATATCAGCCTCTGAACCGCTCTTCTTGGTACTCTTTTATTACTGCGGAAAATATCGCTAGTCAGGCTGTTTCGTCGGCGGGAAAATGGGCGACCGCACGAAAAATAGCGCTTTCCGGTGGGGCGATCGCCGCCGGCGTTGCGGTCGACGGAACAAAAGACGTCGTTTTGAATGTCACGTCTTTGAACGCCGCGCGCTTGACCGGCACAATTGACGCCGCAAGATTGCCGCTGTCGGCGCCGAATATGACTGTTGGAAGCGCGGAAATGGCGAAATACGCCCAAATCGCGACAACCGCAACAAGGGCATTCCAAGCCGGGATTGCGACGGAGGCCGCGCGCGCGACTTATGCCGCCAGCGCGGGGTATGCGACAAATGCAGGAAGCGCAAGCAACGCGAATTACGCGACTAGCGCCGGAAGCGCGACTAGCGCCAGCAGTGCGAATTACGCGACTAGTGCCGGAAGCGCGGGTAGTGCCGGAAATTCAAGTACCGTAGGCGGTTATACTGTCGCGCAGATATTGGCGGCGGCGAGGGGAGCCGCAACAATAACGCAAACAGGACGGAGCGGGAACAATTGGTATCGGGTTTGGAGCGACGGGTTTAAGGAACAAGGGTATTATGTTCCGTATGTTTCTTGCATAAGCTGGGCAACCGTTCATTTGCTCGTCCCAATGAGCACCACCTCTTATGTACTAGTGGCCAATTACACCAATTCGCAAGACAATGACTTCAACGAATTGTTTTTTCCAACCAGAACCACAACATGGTTCCGGTTAGGTTTTAAACACGCTTACAATAATGTAGCCGCTCACGACACTTATGTTTATGTAGCCGGATATTAAAAATATCATTATCCTAGGAGGAAACGAAATATGAAAATGACAGACCCGTATGTCCGCAGGAAGGAAGCGTTAGAGCGCACCGCCGAGGATTATATAGCGGCCACTCGCGCAGAAACAATCGCCATAAAAGCGTCCGGAAAGTTCCCCGCATGGACGTTGGAATTTCGTTGCGAAAACACGCCTGAAGCTGAAATAGTGGCGCCGATTGTATTCTCGTCTACGCTCGCCGAACAAGTCCGTGCCATCACGAAGTATGTTCTCGCAACGCAATTTTTTCGCGACTACGACATCATGCTCGGCCAATATGCAGATGCTTCAGCCGCCATGGATTTCCATCGTGCCGTTACGCGCACGGTCGAAAATAATTGGCCGCCTGCTTCCGAAAAAGCCATTCTGGCGGACGAGCTCCAGAAATTACGCGAGATAATTATCAATCTTGAAGGCGCCGAGTTCGAGCACTTTTTAGACAAGTTGGAAACGCGCCGCCAGAAAATTATCACGGCGAACGACGACGAAGACGACGCCAAAAGAGAACGAAAGAAAGGAAAAAGCGCTGCCGAAGAGCGCGCGCCGAGAGAGGAGAGGTAGGAAAAAGCGGGGCGGATTTTCGCCCCGTTGCTTTTTGGGGTATTGGAGAGAGAAGCCTCTCTCTCCCCCCTACCCGCTTTTTATGTCTTTGGTTTTTCTTATATTCGGGACTTGTTTTCTCGCGGCTCTCTTAAGTATATTGTTGTTGTCGATGGTGATGGACGTGCTCTTAAAGAGATTGAAAGAAGAGATTGAAAGGACTCACGGTATTGTATTTCCGTTCCGTTAAACTCTTAAAGAGATTGAAACACAAAGCAAGAACATTTCTCCTGCGGGGCCTCTCGCGCATTCTCACGCGAGGGGCTTTCTTTTTTTTGCACAAAAAAAAGCGGGGTAGTCTTTCGCCCCGCTTGCTTTTTGCTTATCATTTGACAATAAATCTTAAGCCATATATACTAATTGTTGCCGATAGTCGTCTCTTTTCGGTACCCGGCTTCGTAGAGGCATTTCTGAGGACGAGGTCGGGTCTTCTTTTTGCAAGCCATTTTTTTAGCGGGCGGTCAAGGCAACACCCATTATAACGATTGTCCCAGTAATATGTGTAAAAATCGTCAAAATTACCTCGGATAAAAGGCCTCCATAGCATATGCGAATACATCCTTGCGTCGATATCTTTCCCTTCCCACCCCCAAAGCGTCTTAGCGGCTAACGGCGACTTTTTTAACTTTTGCGCGTAAATAATTTTCATTTTGTAATTTAATTCAGTCTTTAGCACAAAAATAGTTGTTTTCGCTTTATCCTCGAAAAACGCATAGAAGAAGTCAAGAAAGTTCATTCGGAGTTTCTGCCGTTCGTTCCGGAACTCGAGCGCCGTAACCTCACCGGGATAAAAGTCGTCGCGGGTTTCTATTTCCGCCAAGCGGAAAACACCTCTTTTCAGCAGGTCGCGCGTGATTCCGTTGTTACTTTGTGCCTCTTCCCAAATTTCAGGAAGCGGAATAAAGAACTCTGTCGTGGCTTTTTTCGGCTCTACGCAAAGATACAGCGGCAGGGAACCAAAAAAATTGAGACGTTCTAGCTCCAACCTGAATTGGTCGACGTCGAGAGCACCGTGGTAAAGCTGTCTTGTGTTTGTTATTTCGTTCGTCATTATTTTCTTTCCTCCTAGAATTTTAGCCCTTCAATTTTGCTCCAATATCCCGCATACATCTTGTCAATATCGTACTTTTCCGGGTATCTTTTTGCGATTTCCAAAGTCATTTTCAAGTTCGCGGCGAGCGATCGCCCCTTTACCTCCCTTTTCCCCTCCATCTCGAAACTTGCGAGAATAGTTTTTGCCAACATTTCCGTATGCTTGGGATTGCCGACAATGAAGATATTGTCGTGTGGGTCGGGCAAAAGGAAGCCATGCAAAAAAACACTGCTTTCTATTTTTTGTTTTATTTCGCTATCCGACCGCAGGTATACGTTGCTATCCCATCCTTGCGTTTCTATGCTTTCGATTCGATACACGCAGTGTTGAACAGTGTCCGGCGTCAAAACTTCCGTGTACTTGTACATTCGCCCTGCCTCTATCTCTTCCAGCATGGCCTCCCAGAAGGCGACGGGAACAAAATAGCGCGCGTCCGGAAAGAAAAAGTCGTAACCTCGCAACAAATCCAAAGCGGCGAAAAAGGCGAGGTCTTCAATCTTTTCCTGTTCTGTATATTCGGGTTCTTCTACAATCGTTTCTTCTTTCATTCTCTTCTTTCCTCCTATATAGATTGATTTTTCATTCGCGCGCGGAACATTCATTATTCCTTCATTTTCTCACCCCCTTCAGGCAAGAAACAAACTTTGTCCGCAACCGCCAACTGGTGCTTTATGTCGGGTTTTATGTATCTTTTTGTCGTCGCGAAATTTTTATGCCCCATCTGAAACATTAGCTCAGTAGGCGTGGCGCCCGCCACATAAAGACTGCAGGCGTAATTATGCCGGAGCCAGTAGGCGGTTTTTTCGGGCATTCCCGCGAGTATAAAAACTTCTTTAATTTTCTTGCAGATATGTTCAGAACTATATTGCGTGAAGACCTTTTCCGTCGGGCGTCCCTGAGGGAGAGCACGTATAATCTCGACGGCAACGGCGGAAAGCGCCATTGTAAGCCCCTTGCGAGTTTTGACATTTTCGGGACGAAGATAGCACTTTCGTTCATGAAGGTCGACGTCTCGCCACTCAAGACCGCAAACAGAGCCCGGCCGGAAGCCGGTATTAAGAAGAAAGAGAATTATCGGGCGTAGATATCCTTTTTGGGGATTTTCTTCTTCCCATTTCGCCAGACCCTCAAAAAATGCCTTGAGCTCTTCGTCCGTCAGCCCGCGCCGCTCTTTTTCGCTTCCGTACTCGGAGAGCCGTTTCATTTCGGGAATTACGTATTTTTGGGAAATTATGTTATTCTCTTTGCCCCAGACCAGAAGAGATTTTAGCGCCGTTCTCATCCGGTTTATGCTGGCATTTTTTGTCCCGGAAGACATCTTTTCCGTTTCCCAGGCATGAATCTTCTCTGCCGTTATGTCACGAACGCGAACATTGTGCAGTCCAGAAAGTCCCGTGAAACAATTTTTTGTGGATTTTTTGACCTCATTCCGGCGTTGGGCGTCCGCAAGCCAAAGAGCATATACTTCCTTCAGCCGGATGGCGTCTTTGTTGTCGGCCTGATTCATCTCTTTTTCTTCGTCCAAGATTATTCTGCCTATATGGGCGTTGGCAATTAGCGTTTCCGCCTGTCGTCTCGCTTGCGAGAGAGAAAGCTCTCCGACCGGCCCCAAAGTCTGAAAAACCCGCCGCTTCCGGACGAATTTTTGAATAACAAATGATTTAGAGCCGTTTTGGTATACACGAACGAAAAGCCCGCGAATCTTCTCATCAGCGACGAGAATGTTGGTTTTATCGCCGCTTGAAAGGTTGTTTATAATTTCAGTTGTAAGTTTAATTTTTAGCATGATATTTGCCCCCGTGTATTTTTTGCGTATAGTTTTAGTTATCCCCGATGATTTTTGGTGATTTCTAGTGATTCTCACCATTATGAATCAAACGCGCTATAACCGGACTTAACTATACTTAATAAAACTTCACGAAAACAAATAGTTTTTTTTGAGCGGTTGACACGGAAGAGGTCAGAAGTTCAATTCTTCTATCGTCCACCATTGGTAATTCAGGGTTCTCGGCTTTCCGCCGGGGACCCTTTTTCTATCCGTGCAAAGAGTCTGTATGTCATAAAAAAGGCGGAGGGAGCGTATATTACAAAAATGAACAAAGTGATCGTTAGGAATATGCTTAAAGAAAAACATTTCACCGCGGGAGACCGCTGCGAACTCGCGGAGGTCCTGCACCCGCGAAATCTGGCGCTTCCCTACAGCAGCTATTCGCTCGCTCATGCCCATATCGAGGCCGGCGGGCGCACGCTGTCTCACCGGCTCGTCAAATCTTCCGAGACGTATGTCATTCTCTCCGGCAAAGCCGTGCTCCATATTGACGGTGAAAGTATCGTCCTTGAGGCGGGAAGCTGCGTCGCCGTTCCGCCGGGCGCCGAACAATTTGTCGTCAACGGCGAAGAAGAGAGGCTGGAGTTTCTCTGCATCGTCACTCCTCCCTGGAGCGCCGGCGACGAAGAAGTCTTTCACACCAAAGCTTAAGCGGGATGTAATACTTCTCTTTGAGGCAGGCCAGCGTATCTTCCGAACATATGAGGGTGACGTAGGCCAGCATCGCCGTCGAGATCGAGAGCATGTAGAGGCCAAGCCCGGCGCCGATGCCAAGGACGGCCATAAGGTAGACCTCGGCGGCCGTTGTGATGCCCTTTATGTCTCCGTGCGGACTCTTATAGATTATTCCCGCGCCCAAAAATCCAATGCCGGTCAGCATCCCCACCATGAGACGCGCCGGGTCTGTCCTCACGCTGACTTCGTGCGGGTAAGAAAATGCCAGCTCCGTGAATCCGTAAGACGAGATGATCGCCACGGTGCAGGCGGCGAGGGAGATCAGTATATGGGTGCGCGCGCCTATCGGCTTATTCCGGTGCTTGCGCTCTATACCGAATACGGCGCCTAAAAGAGCGGCCAGCAGCAGCCTGCATAAAATTTCAACTTCCCCCAGATACATCCCGTCGCCTCCTCAAAATAAAATGGGGCAGAAAAGCCGGGAGATTCTTCCGGCTTCTCTGCCCATCCTTTGGCAAAAATCATTAATCCGAAAGATCCACCAGCCGCGCCTTGACGCCGTCGAGCGCGTTGAGCTTGCCCTCGAGCTCCTTTGAAGTCTCGTTGCAGCAGCAAAGCTGGAGCACAAGAAGCCCGGCGGGGGAGCATGTTCCTGGCGTAGACTGGTCGTGGAGCCCCAGCCTTGTCAGAATCGAGCACCCGTACTCGGTAAGCACTCGCTGTACTTCAACAGCGCTTTTGTCGCGATTATAAATTCTTACTGCCATAATCTGATAACAATTCATTCTGAGTCGCTCCTTATCTGTATTAATTATATTTATCTTACAATTTCTTTAATATTAGTCTAACATATAAAATCATTTTCTACAATTTGTATTATCGCCTATTTTGTGATAATAACCGCCCGCTTTCTCTAATATGAAAAATAGGGTCAATCCTCAAAGTAAATGCAACCTGGTCAGACTAAACGCAAGCAGTTGCGTTTAGTCTGAATAATATAAAACCAGCGACAGGGAAATATTAAAAAGGCAAAGAAAAACAAGAGAAAAGCGAGTA
>JAEXGR010000082.1 GCA_023450745.1 Synergistota bacterium | reverse complement strand
CCTGAGCCAGGATCAAACTCTCCGTTTGATTCCTAGCGTGCTTACTTCTCGCTGACTTTTTTGTTCTTCAAATACACACGCCTCAAGGTCCGTCTCCTGCAGAATCTCCGGCAATTGACCGTCCTTTCGGCGTATGTCGCTTTTGCTTTCTCGTTATTCTTTTTGTCATGGTGCGTTGCACTTTTTCTAAGAGGCAACGCCTCCCTGAATGGTGCAAGAGAAAGTATATCATGCGAAAAAATTATGTCAACGCATACACAGCAGCAGGTTTACATAATTAAGAAATCTAGTTGTATTCTTTACAAGACTATAGATGCTTTTAGAGTTTTATTGTTGGGCAGTTAATTGACATTTATGAAGAACGGCGTTATTTCACCAGAAAATAACGCCGCAGATTTTACGTATTTTTTTTATTTTTTTCGGACAGCCTTAATAAAAATGTGCTATTCGCCGGGCTCGGGTTCTTCCGTTATGTCCAGTTTGAGCACGCCTTCTTCGAGAAGCGCCTCGACGTTATCCACCAAAGCTGAATCTTCCGGCTCTTCGTGCTGCGGTTCGTCGACCAGGCCAAGCCCTTCCGCCACCTTGCGCAGGACCTCTTTGGTTATTTCATCCATGAGTTCGGGATGTTCTTCGATGTAGGAGGCGACGGTCTCTTTGCCCTGTCCGATGCTTTCGCCTTTATAGGCGATCCACGAGCCTCTGCGTTTCATGACTTCGCGGTCGAGCGCCATATCAAGGACCGCCATCCCTTTCGGCACGCCTTTGCCGTAGATCAATGTGGTGTGCGCCGTCCGGAAGGGGGGCGCCTGTTTGTTTTTGACTACTTTGATGTAAAGTTCGTGTCCGATGATGACGTCTCCCTGGGTGACCTGCTTGCCGCGCCGTACTTCTATTCTGACGGAGCTGTAGAATTTCAGCGCGCGGCCGCCGGTCGTGGTCTCCGTCGGCCCCTGGCTGTATCCGGAGCTTATCTGCGCGCGCAGCTGGTTGATGAAGATGACGGTCGTTTTGCTTTTGGCGATGGCCGAGGTGAGACGGCGCAGCGCGTAGCTCATGAGCCGCGCGTGGAGACCGACCTGATTGCTGCCCTCTCCCATTTTTCCGTCTATTTCCGCCTGCGGCGTGAGCGCCGCCACCGAGTCGACGACGACCAGGTCGAGCGCGCCGCTGCGCACAAGGGTGTCAAGTATATAGAAAGCCTGCTCGCCGCTGTCCGGCTGTGAGAGGTAAAGGTTTGCCGTGTCTACTCCCAGCGACGCCGCCAGGCGCGGGTCCAGAGCGTGTTCCGCGTCGATGAAGGCGGCGATTCCCCCGGCCTTCTGCGCCTCGGCAAGTATGTGCAGGGCAATGGTGGTCTTTCCGCCGCCCTCCGGTCCGAATATTTCCACAACACGGCCGCGCGGCACGCCGCCGATGCCCAGAGCGACGTCAAGGGGAAGGATGCCGCTGGGGATGACCTCTACCGCGTGCTGTACCTCGTCGCCAAGACGCATGATGGAGCCCTCGCCGAATTTTCCCCTGATTTCGCCAAGCGCCTGCGCCAATACGTCGTCTTTGGTTACCGGTGCTTTTTTTGCCATCTCTATGCCTCCAATTTTTCTAAATTTTTACTTTTTGATTCCATTGACAATTATATCAGAGTTTGGCCTCTATGGCAGCATCGCTCACGACAACCGTCAAACACGCGCGAATGTTTGTCCTTTGCGCCCGCGCCGCCGTTCAGCGACCGCCCAGCGCAAAATATTCAAGCGGCGTGTAGATCGGGCCTTTGGGGGTAAGCTCGCTTTTCATCATGACGATCTCTTTTACGCTCCAGGCCGGAAGCTCTATCGCGTCTTTTTCGATGGACTTGAGCGTCTCGGCGGCAAGCGGCCCCTGTTCATTGCGGCGTCCTAAGGTGATGTGCGGCGAGAATTTTTTCCATTCTTTCGCCACGCCGCAGCGAAAGGCGCAGTCTTCCGTCTTTTGCTGAAGTTTTTTCAGCCCCGCGATATCGCCGCCAATGCCGGTCCAGATGATTCTCGGAGCGCTGAGCTTCGGAAAGCCGCCGACGCCGGATACGGACAGCTCCAGCGGGCCGCCGAGGTTCTCTTTTTTCAGCAGCCCCGCCATCGCCTCTATCATTTCAGGATGTATTTCGCCGCAGAATTTAAGGGTTATGTGGATAGTTTGCGGCGCTACCCACCTTATGCCGTCCCCGCCTTTTTTCCTGGCGGCGAGCCAGCCGCCGAGGGCCTCCAGGTGTTCCTGCGGCAGCTTTATGCAGGTGAATGTACGCAGGAGCCTTCCCGCGAGCGGAGGGATTCAGCCTCCCATTATGCCGCGCCTCCGCCGCGCCCCTCTTGGGAGGCGCATTTTTCGAGCAGGAAGGTCAGGACCCGTTCCGCGGTCTGGCGGCGGACCGCAAAGCGGTCTCCGTCAAAACGGCAGCGGAAGGCTTCCGTCCCTTCCCGCGAGCTGAAGCCGAACCAGACCGTCCCGACCGGTTTCAGCTCCGAACCGCCTCCGGGGCCCGCGATACCGGTCACGCTCATCGCAACGCCGGCGTCGTATATCCGGCGCGCGCCCTCCGCCATCTCCCGGGCGCACTCTTCGCTGACCGCGCCATGTTTTTCCAGGGTGACGGGGGATACTCCCAGGATTCGCTCTTTCGCGCCGTTTATGTATGTGACGGCCGATCCCCAAAAGATGTCGGAGGCCCCGGGGACGCCGGTCAGAGCGGCGGCGATCATTCCGCCGGTGCACGATTCGGCGAGCGCAAGCGAAAGGCCGCGCTCACGGAAGTTTTTGATCACGCCGGCGGCAAGGACGTCGAGCTTTTCCGTCATTTGCCAATCATCCCCAAAACCGCCGTCAGCCCGCCCGCGAAGAGGAACCAGTGTATAAAGCGCAGGAGCAGGTTTACGATCACGCCGCCCGCGATGTCGTCGGCCATGATGCCGACTCCGCCGGGAAGCTTTTCAAATTCTTTGATGGGAAAGGGCTTCGTTATATCGACGATGCGAAAGAGGAAGAGCGCGACCACCGCGTAGGTCAGGTCGAAGCCCCAGGAGGATATCCACACGCCGACGACCTCGTCGATGACGACCTCCCCCGGGTCTTCGCGCTCCGCGGCCCGCTCGTATTTATCGGCGGCGTAGCAGCCGACGGCCGCCACGGCCGCGATAGCCGCAAGCGGTATGCCTCCAAACAGCAGCCACAGCGCGGTGCCGGCCAGCGAGCCCAGGGTGCCCGGCATCTTCGAGTAGCGTCCGAGGGTGCCGAAGGTGGCTATCATTCCATACCAGGTCTTCATTTCCGGGGTCAGTATCATATCTCTTCTCCTGTCATGTCGTGCGGCATCGCCTCTGTAACGCGCAGGGTGATGATGTCGCCCTCTTTCAGATCTTCCCTAATGTTGCGTATCTCTATTATGCCGTCCACCTCGGGCGCTTCCCGGAAGGAGCGGCCCTCGGCGTATTTTTCTTCCCCGGCGACTTTCTCCACCAAGACCTTTAATTCCCGGCCGACAAACTGCTGCTGGCGCTCAAAGGATATCTCTTCCTGAAGGCGCATAAGCTCGCCAAGACGCCCGTCTTTCGTCCGTTCGGACACCTGGCCGGCCATCGCCGCCGCCGCGGTGCCCTCTTCGGGGAAGAAGGTAAAGGCCCCCATCCGGTCAAACTTTACCTCTCTGACAAAGTCCATCAGGTTGTCAAAGCGCCGTTTCGTCTCCCCGGGGAAGCCGACCATGCAGGTGGTGCGCAGCGCAAAATCCGGATTTATTTCGCGCGCCGTGCGGAAGATCGCGCGAAGGGCGTCAGGCGCGATGCCGCGGTTCATCGCCGCCAGTATCTCCGGGTCGCCATGCTGTACGGGGATGTCAAGGTAGGGAAGGAGCTGCCGCCCCGCCGCGACGCGCTCAAGAAGCGCGCGGTTAACCCGCGAGGGGTGCAGATACAGCAGTCTTATCCAGACGTCGCGCGGCAGCGAGCTTTCAAGGTCGTCGAGCAACTCTGTGAGGCGGGGACGGCCGTCAATATCCGTCCCGTAGACGGTGAGGTCCTGCCCAACCACGCAGAGCTCGCGCGCGCCCTCCGAGACGAGCTGCTGGGCCTCTTTCACGATCACCGCCGCCGGCAGGCTGCGCAGAGGTCCGCGGATGCCGGGAATGGCGCAGTACGTGCAGTGATTGCCGCAGCCCTCGCTTATCTTCAGGTAGCGGGTATATTTTGACGACGAGGGCAGCGTCCCCCGATGGCGCTCGTCGTCCCCGGGGGTCTTGAGCTGTTCGAGGACGAATTTCCAGTCCTCGGTTTTCGCCCAGAAGTCCACCAGCGGCACCTCCGAGGGAAGGTCTCTCTCGTACCTGTTCACAAGGCAGCCCACGACGCCGATCTTTTGCAGTTTTTTATTTTTTTTGAGCTCTTCAAGGTCCAGAATGGCGGCGATGCTCTCCTCCACCGCGGGGCGGATGAAGCCGCAGGTATTTACCAGCGCGCATTCGGCCTCCTCTACCGCCGGTACGAGCACGTGGCCCGCGGCGGCGAGCGCTCCGGCGAGGCATTCGCCGTCCACTCGGTTTTTCGCGCAGCCAAGCGTTAAACAGTATATTTTCATTTATATAAAGCGTTTATGTCGTCGCTGACGGGCTGGTTCAGCATGTAGAGGCTGAGGCCGTTCTCGGTGAGTCCCGCCGATATCCCCAGGGACATGCGGATGCGCGCCTTGAGCGGGTTGAGCCTGCCGCCCGACATTACCCCCATTTCCGTAAGTTTTTCAAATGAGCCCTCAAAATCGTTCGTTTTATGTACGTGGCACTGGAAACAACGGGAGGTTATCGCCACGGGGATGCGCCGCCGCAGGATATTGCGCACGGGCGGCACCCACGACGGCGGGACGTTGCCCGCGCCGAAGCCGGCCAGTATCAGGCCGCCGAGCTCCCTGTTGGACGCCAGAGAGGAAAAAAGGCTGTCGCCGCCGCCGAGCGAAGCCCACATTATCTCAACGTACGGCAGCTCCTTCGGCCTCCGCGCCAGAAAAGAGGGCCGCCGGGGGTCACGGAAAAATTTGATCTCTCCGTTAAGCATCTTCCCCACCGATCCCTTTTCGGGCGACTGAAAGGCGCTGTCCGGCGAGCTCGGGTCCACGAGCGTCACTTCGTCGGCGTCGAACAGTTCGCCGCTGGAGCAGAGAAGCACGCCTTTCTCCCTCGCTTCGGGAGAGGTCGCGGCAAGCACCGAGCAGTGCAGGTTTATGAGCCCCTCTTTCAGCCCGGCCCGGCCCTGCACCATGAGGTTGGCGAAGATCACCGGTTCCGGGTGCTGCCAGAGGAGGTTGACCAGATAGGCCATCTCTTCCATTACGCCGCTGCCGCAGACGGTGATGATGCCGGTGTAGCCCTCGGCGACGAGCGATTCAAACATCTCCTCCATCGCAAGCGTCATCGACATGGAATAGTGCGTGCTCGGCTGGCAGCTCCATTCTTTTATCTCACAGCAGCGCGCGAGCTCCTCCGGCAGATAGCCCAGCAGGACCCCGGGGTCGGCGTTTTCCTCGTCCGCGGAAAAATTACCTGCTATCACAAGCGCAAGTTTCGGTAGCGGAAGCAATATGACTCCTCCATCCTTTGCAATCATAAAAACACTTCTCTTCCATGTTGCATTTTAGCGCAAAGAGGCAAAGGTTTCAAACGACTGGACGGGACAAACGCGCAAAAGGTTATCTCCCGCCCTGGCGACGCCGTGCGCGGCGGAGATTTTTTCACGCGTTTGCGCCGGCCGCTATAGACTTTTATCACCTTTGAGTATATCTTTTTACCGTGTAAAAAAACTATGAGAATCATGAGAGGAGTTTTGCGTTGGAGGCAATATCATCTTTTTTCAGCGGCGGCGTTGAAATTTTCGGGAGCCTCATACACTGGCTGGTGGAGGTCATCGGTCACATGGGATATCCGGGGATCGTCGGGCTTATGTTTCTTGAGTCGTCCTTCTTCCCGTTTCCCAGCGAGGTAGTGGTCCCTCCCGCGGGGTATCTCGCCTGGAAGGGCGAAATGAATATCTTCCTCGTGATCCTCAGCGGCATCGCGGGCAGTATCTTGGGCGGCCTCTTCAATTACTGGATCGCCGTCCGCTGGGGACGCCCGATCTTTGAAAAGTACGGCAAATACTTTTTCGTCACGCGCGAATCGCTCGACAAGGCGGAAGTCTTCTTCGCCCGCCACGGACATATAAGCACCTTCACCGGCAGGCTGCTGCCGGTAATCCGCCAGTATATCTCGCTGCCCGCCGGCCTCGCGAGGATGCCGCTTGCGCAGTTCTCCTTCTATACCGCGCTGGGCTCGGGCATTTGGGTCGTGATTCTCGCCCTCGTCGGCTATTTCCTCGGCAGCAATCAGGAGCTTATTCACCAGGAGGTCAAGAAGATCAGCTTCGGGCTCATCGCCGCCTGCGCCGTACTGGTTGTGATTTATGTCGTTATCTACCGCCGGAAACAGCATAAATAGAAGCTAATTTTCAGTTTTTAGATTACAATTATCCCCCTCCGGGTTGCGACCGGAGGGGTTTGCTATTTTTATTTCGTTTCACAAATATTCCACATAGTCTCAATATATCGACTATCTGTTTTCAGGGTTGTATTTTCTGGGGGCAGGGCGTATATTCCCTTCCGTTTTCTAAAAAGTGAAGAAACGGCTTTTGTTAAAAATATAAGCATTTCCGTTGCTGAGCTATTTTTTAAGGGGGAAGAGATATGACTTTACAGTCTTGGGCGGCGCTAACAATTTTTCTGGGTACGATAGTTCTCGCCGCAACCGGCAAAATGAAGACGGCCACGGCCTCCCTGCTCGGGGCCTCCGTGATGGTGGCGAGCGGCCTGCTGTCGTCGGAAGAGGCGGTCAAGGCGATCGACCACAATACCGTCGGCCTCTTGGTCGGTATGATGATCGTCGTCGGCATTCTTTCAAAGAGCGGGCTTTTTCAGTATCTCGCGGTCAAGGCGATCAAGATCACCGGCGGCAGGCCGCTGTTGATTTTCTGGATAATTTCGCTGCTGACGGCGGCGCTGTCCGCCTTTCTCGACAACGTCACGACCGTGCTGCTGGTGACTCCCGTCGTGCTTTCGCTGTGCGAGCTCATCGCGATGAACCCGCTGCCGCTGCTGATGATGGAGCTGTTCGCCTCCAACATCGGCGGCACGGCGACGCTCATCGGCGACCCCCCGAATATGATCATCGCCTCCGTCGCGGGATTTTCGTTCAACGATTTCATCGTCGTCATCGCGCCGGTGGCCGTCTTCATCCTCTGCGCGGTGACGGCTTACGTAAGCTTCTATTATAAGAAAGAGATGATATCCGACCCGGAAGCCGCCAAGCGCCTCTGCGAGGTCGACGAGTCAAAGCTGATCATCAACAGACCGCTGATGATCAAATCCGTGGCCGTCATCGCGCTGGTGCTGGTCGGCTTCACCATGCACCGCATCTTCCACATAGAGGCCTCGGTCGTCGCCCTCACCGCCGCCGGGGTGCTGCTCGCGATATCGCTGCTTGACGAGGGAACGATAATCCACAACGAGGTGGAGTGGCCGACGATAATATACTTCCTCTCCCTTTTCATCATGGCGGGAGGGCTGAAGGCAACCGGCGTCATCGAGGAGGCCTCGAAGCTGCTGACGGTCCTTCTCGCCGGCAACCCGCTGTTGATGCTGCTCGGCATCTTGTGGATATCCGGCCTCTCCTGCGCCTTTATCAACAACATCGCCTTCACCGCGATCTTCGTGCACATCATCGAGTCGATGGCCCAGGCGGCCGCCATCCCCGCGGGGCCGCTCTACTGGGCGCTGGCCCTCGGGGCCTGCCTTGGAGGAAACGGCACCTACTTCGGAGCGGCGGCGAACGCCGTCGTCGCGGACTTCGCGGCGAAAGAGGGAATCGACATTCCCTTCGCCGCCTTCTCAAAAATCGGGCTGCGGGTCGTATTTATTTCGCTGCTCATATCCTCCGCCGCTCTGCTGTGGATCGGCAGGGTCCTCTGGATTTAGCGCTCTGTAGTATAATTTGATTTGAAAACGACGACAGGGGGAAGAATATTGAAGATAGGCGAGCTGATAAATAAGGACATGGTGGTGCTTCGCGAGGACGACACGATTGAAAAGGCGATCGAGCTGATCCTCCGCCACTGCCGCACGGGGCTGCCGGTACTCTCCGACGACGGCAGGGTATGCGGGTTCGTAAGCGAGGAAGATATCATCAAAAAGTGTCTGCCGGGCTATATAACGACGCTGAAAAACGCCGCCTTTCTGCCCGATTACGGACAGTTCGCGAAACGCTTCGCCGCCATCCGCTATAAGAGCGTCGCGGGCATCATGCAGAAAAACGTCGTCTGCTTCAAGAAGGACGACAGCGATTTTGCCGTCGCCACCGAGATGATCCGCCGCCATTTCAAGGTCTGCCCCGTCGTCGACGAGAACGGAATTTATGTCGGCAGCGTCAGCCGGGCATACCTCATCCGCGCGATGATCCTGGAGAAGAACCGCGGCGGGAAGAGCGAATTGAAGTACGAATAGGCGCGCGAAAGCGGCGGCTCTGCCGCCGTCCGCGCGCCTATTTGAATGATTTTACAAGCCTGGGAGAGGAACTGGCGCTGTCAAGACAGTATATGTCGCTGCCGCTGTACTCTGCCGAAATATAATAACGGGGATAATAATCCCCGCGCTTTGGGGAATAGCTCAGTGAAAAGGTCCCGTCCTTGTCATAGGCGACGTTAAAATCCCGCGCCGCAGTACCGGCGTCAAAAGCGGCTTCGATGTTCTTTGCCAACGCCTCTTTTTGTTTGTTGGATGTTCCCGGTTGCGTGACCGTCACGCCGCCATTCTGCATGCGGATAATCAGCTGGTTTTTGGAAACGCCGGTCTCGGAGAGCGCCACCATGATGGCTTTTTTTATCACGGCGATGTCGTTTATAGCCCTCGCGTCCTCCGCGCTCCTTGTCGCGGGGCCGGAAGCGACCAACATCAGTCCCGCCAGAATGCCGATAATTATCACCACGATCAGCAGCTCCACCAGCGTGAAGGCGCGCCGTCCGTTCTTTGCTCTTTTTATCGTTCTCATCGCAATCTCCTTATTATTATCAAATCCATGCCGTTTTGTTCCACTCACAGAAGAATTCACCGCACAAGGTAATATTATACACCAATACCCAAGGCCTTCTATGCCATTCAGCAGCAAACCGTCTATATTTTCTCCCGCGGGCAAGCTCACGCCATGCGTAATAGTGATTAACTTTTACGGGGTTTTTATGCGGCAATATGGAATGGCTCAAAAAAGGCTTTTATTTTAGTAATAAAATGGTATCATTTCAAGCATAACCGAAGCGTAACGTTACGCTTTAGTTACGTCCGCCCGTTACAGGGGCAAACAATATCACTGGGAGTGGTTTTATGTACAACAGTCGTAAAGCGGTATCTCTTCTCATGGCGCTGGCTCTCGTCTTCACCGTCTGCACCGGCGCGCTGGCGGCGACGCTCAACGCCTATACGGTCATGCCGGAAAAGTATGCCTCGAAGGTCTTTGAGCGGTTTACGAAAGACACCGGCATCAAGGTCAACTTCATCCGCTTCTCCTCCGGCGAAGCGCTCGCCCGCCTCGTAGCGGAAAAGAACAACCCGCAGGTAGACGTCCTCCTCGGCGGCCCGGCCGATATCTACACGGCGGGACAGAAGGACAACGTCTTCGCCGTCTATGTTCCCAAGGAGCAGAAGCTGACCCCCGCGGAATACAGAGACCCCGGCAACCACTGGACCGGCATCGGCCTCATCCCCCTCTGCTTCCTTACCAATACGGATTTCCTCAAGAAGAACAACCTCAAGAGCCCCGATTCGTGGCAGGACCTTCTGGACCCCGCCTATAAAAACGGCCTGCAGATGGCCGACGCCCGCACCTCGGGCACGGCGACGGAGCGTATCTACAGCCTCATCGGCGTCTACGGCGTAGACAAAGCCTTCGATTATCAGAAGAAGCTGCACAAGAACGTCCAGCTATACACAAAGAGCGGCGCCGGCGGCGCGATGCCGATCGCCCAGGGACAGGCCGCCAGCGGCATATTCTATCTTGTTGACGCGCTCGACATCCAGCAGCAGGGCTACCCCGTCGTCATCACCTACCCGAAAGAGGGCGTGACCTTCGGCATCGAAGCCACGGGCATGATCGCCGGCGCGAAGAACCCCGAAGAGGCGAAAAAGTTCATCGACTGGGCGACGAGCCCCAAGCTGGGACAGTTCTTCGTCGATCAGAAGATCAACTACATCCCCGTCGTCAAGGGCGTGAAGATCACCAGCCCGGCGCTCGACATGTCAAAGGTAAAGCTCCTCAAGGTCGGAGCCGAGCATAAGGGCGACAAGCGCAAGGCTTACGTCGAACGCTGGATCAACGAAGTAATCCGTTAGTTTTTCGTTTTTTAAGGGCTGTGGGGGGCGAAGGCTTTCACACAGCCCTTTCTCGTACAGCAAAGGAGTTCAAAAAAATGACTTCCTCCTCTTCAATGAAACGCGACCCGGCGCTGATACCGGTAGTCGCCACGCTCTGGCTCGCGCTGGGGCTCTTTGTCATATATCCCTTCGTCAAGCTGCTGCTCACGACCTTCGTCGTCGACGGGCGGCTCTCGCTCGCCAATCTCACCCTCGTCTTTTCCAACAGCTACGACCGCCTCGCCTTCGTCAACAGCATCTGGCTGGCCGTCGCGGTCGCCGTGATGGGGACCTTCCTCGGCTTCGTCTTCGCGCTGGCCGTGACGCGGATAAGCCTCCCCGCCCCCCTAAGATGGTTCATCGCCGCCGTCACCGTACTGCCGCTGATCTCGCCGCCCTTTACGAGCAGCATCGCGCTGACGCTCTCGCTGGGGCCGAACGGCATCATCCTGAAATTTTTCGGCATTCCCGATTTCAACATATACGGCTTCTGGGGGACCTGGATTTCAGAGTCGCTCACCTATTTCCCCGTCGCCTTCCTCACGATCACCTCGGTGCTTGCCTGCATCGACCCCAATCTGGAGGACGCGGGGCTCTCGCTCGGCGGCTCCCATTTCCGCGTATTCCGCACGGTGACGCTGCCGCTGACGATGCCGGCGATCGCGAACTCGATACTGCTGTTATTTGCCTGCTCGCTCGCGGACTTCGCGACGCCGCTCGTGCTCGCGGGACATCAGTTCCCCGTGCTGCCGACGCAGGCCTATTTGCAGATAACCGGCATGTACGACCTTAAGGGCGGCGCGGCGCTCTCCTTCGCGCTGCTGGTCCCCGCGCTGCTCGTCTTCGTCTTGCAGCGCTTCTGGGTGAGCCGCAAGAGCTACGTCACCGTAAGCGGCAAATCCGGCGCGCAGACGAAGATAAAGGGCATCGGCACGGCGGGCGAGGCGGCGGTGCTCGCAATCTGCGCCGCGGTCATCGCCTTCATCCTCTTCCTTTACGCGCTGATCGTGATGGGGGCCTTCACCAAGGCCTGGGGGCTCGACAACAGCTTTACCTGGGAGAGCTTCGCCTACGTCTTCAACCACGGGCGCAAAGCGATGATCGACACGCTCATCATCGCCTGCATCGCGACGCCGATCGGCGGCCTGCTCGCGGTATCGATCGCCTATGTCACCCAGAGAAAGTCCTTTCCCGCAAACGGCCTGATGGAGGTCGTCTCGCTGCTTAACTTCGCGCTGCCGGGAACGGTGGTCGGCATCGCCTATATCATCGCCTTCAACAGCCAGCCGCTGGTGCTGACGGGCACGATGTCAATCCTCGTCGCGGCCTACGTCTTCCGTTACGACTCGGCGGGGATACGCTCCGTCATCGCCTCGCTGCACCAGATAGACCCCTCGCTGGAAGAGGCCTCGCTGAGCCTCGGAGCCTCGTCGATCGGCACCTTCAGGAACATCACGCTGCCGCTCGTCATCCCCGCGCTGATCGCGGGAATGAAATACCTCTTCATCCATTCGATGACGGCGATCAGCGCGACAATCTTCCTCGTCTCCGTGAGCTGGTCGCTGCTCACCGCGAGAATATTGGAATGCATGACCGAGCTGCAGTTCGGCAACGCCTGCGCCTTCTCGGTGGTGCTCATTTTGCTTGTGTTCGTCTTCAACGGCATGCTGACGCTCCTCGTGCGGGCCGCCGGCTACAACTACAGGGGGCAGGGAGGAAATCTGTAATGGCTGTAGATCTGCATCTTAAAGATATAACCAAGACCTTTATCAAAGACGGCGTAAAATTCGACGCCGTCGAGCGGGTGGACCTTGAGGTAAAGGGCGGCGAGCTCGTCACCTTTCTCGGCCCCTCCGGCTGCGGCAAGACGACGACGCTGCGCATGGTGGCCGGCTTTGAAACGCCGACCACGGGACGCATCCTCATCGACGGGACGGACGTTACGGAGGTAATGGTCAACCGGCGCGAGATCGGCTTCGTCTTCCAGAATTACGCGCTCTTCCCGCACATGACGATCGGCGACAATGTCGCCTACGGCCTGAAAATGCGCTCCGAGAACCCCGCCGACATCAAGCGAAAGGTCGGCGAGGCGCTGGAAATGGTCGGCCTCCAGGGCACGGAGAGGCGCTACCCGAACCAGCTGTCCGGCGGAGAACAGCAGCGCGTCGCGCTCGCGCGCGTCCTCGTAATGCGCCCGAAGGTGCTGCTGATGGACGAACCGCTCTCCAACCTCGACGCGAAGCTCCGCCTCCACATGCGCACGGAGATCCGCAATATTCAAAAGCAGCTCGACATCACCTGCCTCTACGTAACGCACGACCAAAAAGAGGCGCTGACGATGGCCGACCGCATCATGGTCATGAACCGCGGCAAAGTGGAGCAAATCGGCTCGCCCTTCGACATCTACACACATCCGCGCACGCTCTTCGTCGCCGACTTCATCGGCCAGGCGAACGCGATCGCCGGCACGCTAGAGGCACGAAAGAGCGCGGAGCAAGGCGTGATGAGAATCGGCGAACGCCTGCTGACGGTGAAGCTCATCGCCGACGCCGCCTACGCCGCCGGCAGCCGGATATCGCTGATCCTGCGCCCGGAGGCGGTCACGCTCAAAGAGGGGCGGGGCGGCATCGTCGCCGGCAAAGTGACCAGCGCCGTATTCAGCGGCGACCGCATGGAATACATGGTGACGCTGGAAAACGGCGCGCCGGTCTCCGTCATGGAGAACTATTTCCCCGGAGCCGCGCGGTACGGCACGGGCGACGAAGTCGAACTGAACTTCAATTCGGCGCTGACGGTCGCGCTGCCCTGCGTCAAAGAATAAAGAACGCCGCTGCCGCGCAAGAGGCCGCCTCTGCAGGAGACGGCCTCTTGTTATATCCCGTTTTTCGGGGGATTACGCGATAATCAATCAGCGCACCATATTTTTATTTCCGTATATCAAGAGCAAGCCACGGAGGGCTGACCGATGAAAGAAAACCTGCGCACAAATTTCCTGGGAACCGAAATGCCCAACCCCTTCATGCTCGCCTCCGCGCCGCCGGCGCGAGACCGGGAAATGATCGACCGCGCCTTCAAGGCCGGTTGGGGCGGGGCGGTGATCAAAACCCTGACGCAGTACACCGGAACCGAAGGCAGCGAGGTCAGGGACGTGTCGCCGCGCATCTTCCCCGTCCGCGGAAGGGGCGGCGCCTTTAAAAACGTGGTCTTCGGATACATGAACATCGAGCTGACCTCGCAAAAGACAAACGAAGAATCCTGCGAGGACATCTCCTTCCTGAAAAAACGGTGGCCCGACCGCGCCGTCGTCGCCAGCATTCTCTACGGGCACGCGCCGATCAAGGAAAAATGGCAGCGCGCGGCGGCGGACTGCGAGCTCGCGGGGGCCGACGCGATCGAACTCAACTTCTCCTGCCCCCACGGATGCAGCGAAATCGGCAGCGGCGTAAGCATCGGCGGCAACCCCGCGAAGATCAAAGAGATCCTCGGCTGGGTAAAAGAGGCGACGAAACTGCCACTGATCGCCAAGCTCACCGCGCTTTCGGACATCGTCTACGCCGCCGCGCTTTCGGAACAATACGGGGCGAAGGCGGTCTGCGCCATCAACACGGTCAGCTCGATGCCGGGAATAGACCTGGAAAACTTCCGCCCCCGCCTGAACGCCGGCGGCGTCGGCACGGCGGGCGGCCTCTCCGGCCGCGTGATCAAGCCGATCGCGCTGCGCTCGGTGCTCGAAATCGCGCGCGCCGTGCCAATTCCAATCTCAGGAAGCGGCGGCATCTACGACTGGCACGACGCTGCGGAGTTCATCCTCGCGGGGGCCTCCACCCTGCAAATATGCTCCGCCGTCATGGAGCACGGCTACGGCGTCATCGGCGGCCTTTGCGGCGGCCTCTCCGCCTATATGGAGCGCATGGGCTTTGAAAATATCGCGGCCTTCCGCGGCAGGGCGCTCGCCAACATCGTCCCCCACGCGGATATTGACAGGGGACGCCTCTTCAAGCCCCGCTGCGACCTCATGAAGTGCAGCTGCTGCGGCAAATGCGTCGTCAGCTGCCGCGATTCCGGCTACCAGGCGATATCCATGACGCGGGAAGGCATCGCCATCGACACGGAAAAATGCACCGGCTGCGGCCTCTGCTACGGACTCTGTCCCAACGAGGCGCTGACGCCGGTCGAATTCCGCCTATAAGCTCTGAAGGCGTCAAAAAAGCGGGCCGCGGAAAAGGCGGGGCCCGCTTTTTTTATCGTTCGCCCGCGCGGCGGCAATATACTATTCCTGATTTTTATCCTTGTACATCGCCCTGTCGGCGCAGGCGATCAGACCGTCGATGTCTTTCGCCTGCGACGGGTAGGCGGCCATTCCCACGCTGAAAGTCACGTCAAGCCTCACGGGCGGCTCCCCGACATATAACGAACCGGCAAGCATCGCGGCAATTTTCTCGAAGAAGGCCTCGGCGGCGGCGCGGTCGCCGGTATCCTCAAAGACCAGGATGAACTCGTCGCCGCCGATCCGCGCGAAAATGCTGCCGGCGCTCAGGGAATTGATCACCACGGAGGCGAAATGTTCCAGCACCCTGTCGCCCGCCAGGTGCCCATAGGTGTCGTTCACCTTTTTAAACTTATTGAGGTCGATATAGCAGAGGAGGAATTCCCCCTTTGTCCGGGCGATAAGCTCGCCCAGCTCCTTGAAAAGCCCCCGCCGGTTCAGCGCGCCGGTGAGGATGTCCTTGACCGTCAGATATTCAAGGTCCGTTCTGATCTTCTTGAGGTCATAGTTATGGAGCACCAGCGAAGCGATGAGCCAGCTCATCAGCAATCCCACGAATAAAAACATCCAGGTTTCGGGGTACTGGTGGTAGCGCCGGATCGGCGAAAGCCGGAAGAACCATTCCGCGTTGAGGATGTTCAGCGGCCTTTCGACATACTTCGCATGGCCGTCGTACTCATAATTGCTGTGAGCGATGACCTGCCGTTGGCCATCATCGGGATTTATCCGCCAGATCTCAAAGGCAAAGCCCTGAGTTTTCAGCTGGTCGAGCTCCGCGCCGTTCAGCGCCTCGGGGTAGTTGAGGGTGACGGAGACCAAGCCCCAGAAGTTTTTCTCGGTTCCGTCCCCGCCGGTATAGACGGGAAGCCGCCCGACAAGCGCCTGTCCTCCCTGCACGAGGTCAAAGGGGCCGCCGAGCACTAAGCGTCCCGCCTCTTTGGCCCGCGCCGCCTCGATATTGCCCTTGCCGTCGGAAAAATAATTGAGGCCAAGCACGCCCTCGTTGCCTTTGAGCGGATAGACGTGAGCCACCACGCCGCCGGGAGCCAGAAGAACGTTTCTGATGGAGGGGTCGTCCACGATGGTGGCGGCCACCTTCTCAAAGTCCGCGATTTCCCCGTTGTTCTGAATCACCAGGGCCGAGAGAATCTGCGTTTTATAGAGCAGCTTACAGATGACGTCGTTCACCTTGTTGGATTTGATCGCGACGAGCTGCTCCATCTGGGCGCATTCCATCTTGAATTTATTATTTACATAGGCCGCCCCGACCGCGAGCACCGTCAGAAAGGTCCCGAGAAATACGGCGGCAAAAACGCTTTTGGGAGTTACGGCGTCACGCTTAATCCTCATACGGAAATCACCCTTTCAGCCGCCAGGGCCGGTTTGGCATCAATCGTGCCATGTCTATAGCCAAGCATTATAGCATACGCGAAAAAATCAAGCATGTTCAAACGCCGGCCCGCCCGCCGGAGAAAGGCGCCGCGCTTTGGGGTGCGGCTATCATTTTTCTCCGGTATTGTTTCCCATTGAATTATAGCGGTCGTAGACATCCTCGAGCACATCGGACCACCGGTCATAGACGCCCCGCTCGCGAAGCAGGCGCAGCCCCAGTTCATTGACGCCGCCCGGCGTCGAGTTGTCCGTCAGGAAGGCTTCCACGTCTTCCGTGCAGTCGGTGCGCATGAAGGATGAGAGCGCCTCGTTCATGTAACAGGAATAATCCAGCATCGTCCGGAAAGAGAGCCCCTTTTCCATGCCCCATTTCACATACGCGGCGATCAGGCCGTAATAGGGCACCATCATCCCGGTCATCGGGCCAAGCACCTCAAGCTCTTTTTCCGTCTTTACCTCCACGATAGTGCCCAGCATGGAGAACAGCTCGCGGCAAAGAGGGTCTTTGCCGTAAAAGAGCGTCGGCCCCATCCTTCTGGCCGCGAAAGGCAGCGGGATTGCGCGCACCGCGCTTTGCGCGGGCGCGTAAAGCGCCAGCGAGCTTTCCAGCTTCACGCCGCCGGTAACGTGGACGATTCGGTGTTCGGGCCTGAAGGTCACTCCCCCCGCGACCGCCTCATGCTGCTTGGGAAGCACCGCGATAAAGACGACGTTGGAGAGGTCCGCAACCTCCTGATTCGAGCGGGAAATAGTGATTCGTTCCGGAAAGAGCGCCCGCAGGGCCTCCGCCTTTTCGCCGTTTTTATGCACCGAAAGAATCACCTTTCCCGTGAATTCCGGCGCGGAGCAAAGCCCGCGCACGAGAAAAGAGGTGATGCCGCCCGTGCCTATAAAGCCAAGTGTTGCGTTTACCGTCATCGATAACACCTTCCATATTTAAAATCAGCGATTAATTTTAACATCTGAGGCGGACAAAACAAAGGACCCCCGGCAAGGAGGTCCTGCGTTTTGTCGTTTTTATATTGCCCGCTTAGATCCGCTCTTACTTCGCGAAGGCCTTTTTGATGCCCTCTATAGCCTTGTCGATCTGCTCGTAGGTGATGACGATCGGCGGCGCGAAGCGAATCGTGCGCTCGTGGGTCTCCTTCGCCAGCACGCCGTTTGCGATGAGTTTTTTAACATAGGCCGCGGCGGAGACGGAGAACTCGACGCCGATGAGAAGGCCGGAGCCGCGCACGTCGATGATCTCGGGGTTGTCTATTTCGCGGAGCCTCCGCATGAAATAGTTGCCCTTCTCCTCGGCCTGCTTTGAATAATCGTCTCTGACAAGGATCTCCATCGCCTTGATCGAAACCGCGCAGGCTAAGGGGTTGCCGCCGAAGGTCGAGCCATGGGTCCCGGGGGTGAATACGCCGAGAATGTCTTTGTTGGCCGCCACCGCCGAGATCGGCATCACGCCGCCGCCGAGGGCCTTGCCAAGGATGAAAATGTCGGGCTCGACGTCTTCAAAATTGCAGGCGAACATTCTTCCCGTGCGGGCGAATCCGGTCTGGACTTCGTCGGCGATGAAGAGGATGTTGTGCTTCGTGCAGATCTCGCGCACCTCTTTGAGGTATCCTTTGGGAGGCGTGATGATTCCGGCCTCGCCCTGTATCGGCTCCGCCATGAAGGCGACGGTATTCGGCGTGATGGCCGCCTCGAGCGCCTTCGCGTCGCCGTATTTGATAACCTTGAAGCCCTCGCAGTAGGGACCGTAGTTGACGCGCGCGTCGGGGTCCGTCGAGAAGCTGATGATGGCGATCGTGCGGCCGTGGAAGTTGTTTTCGCAGACGATGATCTCCTGCTTGCCGTTTTCCACGCCCTTAACCTCAGCGCCCCAGCGGCGCGCCGTCTTGAGCGCGGTCTCCACGGCCTCCGCGCCGGTGTTCATGGGGAGGATCATCTCCTTGCCCGTCAGGGCGCAGAGTTTTTCGTAGAAGTCGCAGAGTACGGCGTTATGGAACGCGCGCGAAGTAAGCGTCACCTTGTCGAGCTGCTCCTTTGCCGCCGCCACTATCTCCGGATGGCGGTGACCAAAGTTGAGCGCCGAATAGGCAGAGAGCATGTCGAAATATTCGCGGCCCTCGGGGTCGCGGACGATTACGCCTTCACCTTCGACGATAACCACGTCTTTCGGGTGATAGTTGTGCGCGCCAAGTTTGTTGGTCTTGTCGATGATCTGCTGTGTGCTGAGCATTTTTCTTTTCCTCCTCATGATATAAATGAACCACTTGAACTCATTTGTTTATTTTTATCGTTGATGAGGTAAGTCTAACATTTTTTCTGAACTTTGAAAAGAGCCGATATCATATATTTATTGCAGATATATCAGCAATATTTACGAACATAGAACTGCCGGCCGGTATTTGCCAGGAACCAAAAAGTATAAACTTTTACCTATAAGATAGTTTATATTATCGTCTTCTGCCGGCGGCCGAATCAGAAATACGGCTATGAACGTATCAGGCAGATATGCAGAGAGCTGTCTTTCGCTCGAAAATCAGCGATACTTTCTATCGCGAAAAAATTATCGTTATGAGCCAGGTATGTAACGGGGCTGAAAAAAGACAGCAATTTACGCATCAGCGGCGAACGCCCCCTCATCTTGATGGCCTTTTCTCCCGGGTCATTTACATAAAGCACCTCGCCGCCTCCGTCTATCACTACCAGCGGCTGTTTTGAAGAGGCGGCGAGCCTCTTCACCGATTCCATAATCGCGGCATGGTTGCCGGTCTCCACCTTTATTCTGTTAGTTGGCATCAGCGGTTCCTCCATTATCAGTATTAAGTTCTGCGCAATTAACCCACCTTGTTTTATCAAATAATGCAATTTATCGATAAATGCACCACTATATTATCATATATATATCTTTATTATCAACTACAGCTATTTAATTTTTCTGTAAATGCGATATGGTAAACTATACGCATGACGAAAGAAGGGGCAAAATGAGCGATATTCAGGGACTGTACCGTCTGATATACAGATTTTACCGCACCCAGATAGAAAGCGGCCTGTACCAAAGGGGAGAGCCTCTTCCGGCGGCGCTGGAAATATCCGAGATCTTCAATATTTCTTTCAGTACGGCAAGAAAGGCGCTGCAGACTTTAAAAAACGACGGCTATATTACGCTTTCGCCCGGCAGGACGGCCACCGTCCGCTGGAACGACGCATGCGGGCGGAACCGGAACGAGCTTTACGACCGCGCGGCCGCCATAAGG
Organism: Synergistota bacterium; assembly: GCA_023450745.1. GTDB lineage: Bacteria > Synergistota > Synergistia > Synergistales > Synergistaceae > Cloacibacillus. The sequence continues at coordinate 22,276 of JAEXGR010000082.1, read as the reverse complement.
GATATGTACGGAGCGATGAGCTACTTTCTCCCGCCCGTGCTTGCCCAAGGCGCGCGCTGTCTCGAGGCGGGCGCGCTGAAAAGTCTGGCTCCCGTCATCAGCGAGATTGAAAATGACAATTGCGGCGCGGTCTTTGAATTCACCGCTTTTTTTATCAAACAGCTGGGCGACCCCGTGCTGCTGCACCTCGTCTGCGAACTCAGCAACTTCGTGCACGCCGCCTTTTCGGGAGACGACGCGGGCGCGCATGTAAACAACCGGGAACGCCACTGGGCTGAATATATGCCGCCCCAGCTTTTTCACGATATCGCAGCGGCCGTGGAGGCTGGCGATACCGCGCGGGCTGAGGACCTTTTCTACGAACTTGCCGGTTCTTACTGCCGGAGCATGAACGACTATCTGGACGCCGCCGCGCGCGGGAGGGCCACCGGCAGGATATCTTTTGACTGGCGGGTATACGCGGAACAGGAGCGGCATCTTTACTCCGCCGCCGTCGACCTGCTTTATAGAATCGACACGAGAAAGTATCCCGGCCGCTGGCTGCCGCCCGTCCCGGAGCTCGCGGCTTCGCTGGGGCTCTCCGAAATAACGGTCCGCAGGACGATCAAGCTGCTGAACGCCATCGGCGTCACGGAGACGCAAAACAGAAGGGGCACGCGGGTATTCGGCACGGAGGCGGCGCGGCGCGCCGTGAAGATCGACGCCGGCGTCTTTCGCGGCCAGTTTCTCTTTGGGCTCCAGCTGCTGCATATTTTGGCGCTGACGATAGAAAACGTCTCCTACGAGGCGTTTCCCTTCTTTACGGAAGAGGGGCTCCAGAGGGTGACGGACGCCGTCGAAGACGACCTCCGGGGCGGCAGGGAATTTTTAACGATCAGCGAGGCGCTGGCCCTTATCTGCCGCGCGTCGGACAGCGCGGCGATCAAGGAGATCTACTCTAAAATAGCGGACCGCCTGATATGGCTCTACCCGCTGCGGCTGATAGAGCTTCACGGCATTGAGCTGAAGGATTTCGCGAAGCTTGCCGCCATGACGGCGGAAAGCCTCCGCGCGGGACGGCGGCGCGATTTTTCGCGCGCCCTCTCCCAGCTTGTGGATAACGCCTTTTTGGCGGCGCAGGCGGCCCTGCTCCAGCTAGAAATAAAAGAGGCGGCCGCGCTGCGGCTGCCCCGTGACGGTTGCTGACGGGACGCCCCGCCGGCAGTCAGATTTTATTTACTTTTGACCCGCGAGAAATTCCACATACTGGCGCGCGCTCCTGCCGGAAAAGCCGCCGTGTTTAAGCTCCCAGCGGATCGCGCCGCGTTCCAGCTCCTCGTCGGGCATCGAAACGCCATATTCGGCGGCGAGGCTGCGGACGATGTGCAGGTATTCTTTCTGCTCGGGCGAGAAATAGCGTATCAGCAGCCCGAAACGGTCGACAAGCGACATCTTTTCCTGCATCGTCTCCGATTCGTGCATATCGTCGTCCTTATCCAGACGGTCGCCCCAGGTCTCTTTCATGAGATGGCGGCGGTTGGAGGTGGCGTAGATCAGGACGTTGTCGGGGCGCTTTTCGATGCCGCCCTCGATGAAGGCCTTGAGGAATTTGTATTCGACCTCAAACTGCTCAAATGACAGGTCGTCCATAAAGAGGATAAATTTGTAGTTGCGCCGTTTTATCTCCTCCAGGATCGTCTCCAGGTCGTTTATCTGGTGTTTATATACCTCTATCATACGCAGTCCGCGCGGCGCGTACTCGTTGAGCAGCGCCTTTATCGTTGAAGACTTGCCGGTGCCGCCCTCTCCGTAGAGCAGCACGTTGTTGGCCGGGCGACCCTCAAGGAAAGCGACGGTGTTGTCCACGACGGTCTTTTTTTGTTCCTCGTAACCGACGAGGTCGGAGAGCGTTATCTCCTCCAGCGGGATTGCGGGAACGATCTCGCGCGAATGAGCCTCCCAGCGAAAACCGCCGTAAAGGGCGAATTTACCGACGCCGTGCGCGCGGTAAAAGGCGGTGATTGTCTCATACAGCTGCGCCGGGGTCTTCGCTTGGGCCATCGCGGCGGCAAGCTCCCCGATCACGGCGCCGGCGATGCGTTCAAACGAGACCGGCCCCGCCGGCAGCGGCATAAATCCGTCAAGGCGGCCGATGAGGTCGACGCCAAGCTCCGCCTCGAGGCCTTTGAGGTCGCAGCGCATATAATCGAACAGCGTCTCAGCGTCCCGCGCCGCAAGCTCGCACATGGTGCCGCCAAGCGGCCCGCGGCGTTCGTGCGCGAGGGAAAAGGGATTTTCGTTTTCCGCCACGAGCATCGCAAGCCACGTCTGCCAGATATTTCCCGCAATGCCGGACTTCTCCGCCGCCGCGGCCATCTTCGCGACGCAGTCGCAGTACCACGCGGCGCTCTCCGCAAGCGACGCGTCGTCTATCTGCCCCGCGCTCTTTACGAGCCCCGTAACGCAGGCAAAGACCTCGTCCCGCTCAAAGTCGCGGTAAGGGATCAGTTCCCGTATCATTTACTAGTCCTCGTCCGCGTCGTTTATCCCGGCCTGGATGCGGGCCTTTTTACGCTGGTCGGCGTCCAGGATGGTCTTGCGGATGCGCACCGAAAGCGGCGTCACCTCAACCAGCTCGTCGTCACTGATCCACTCCAGCGCCGAGTCGACCGTAACCGGGCGCGGCACGTCGAGCACCGTCATCATATCCTTGGTCGCCGAACGGTGGTTCGTCTGCTGCTTGCGTTTGCTCGGGTTGCAGGGAATGTCCTTGCCGCGCGAGCTCTCGCCGACCACCTGTCCGTTGTATATCGGGTCTCCCGGCTTGATGAAGAGCGTCCCGCGCTCCTGGAGGTTTTCCAGCGCGTAGCTCGTCGCCGTACCGCTGTCCATGCTGACGAGCGAACCGCGCGAACGCGCGTTTATCTCGCCGACCCATTCGCCGTAGCCGACGAAACGCGAGGCGAGAATGCCGAGCCCGCGGGTATCGGTGAGGAATTCGCCCCGGTAGCCGATAAGGCCGCGCGTCGGTATGCGGAACGCAAGGCGCAGTACGCCCGTGCCGCCGTTTTCCATATTCTTCAGCTCGCCTTTGCGCTGCGCGAGCTTCTGGATGACGACGCCCTGATACTCCTCGGGAACGTCGATGATGACCTCCTCCATCGGTTCGAGCGTGCGGCCGCGCGCGTCATGCTGCACGATGACCTCCGGGCGCGACACGCAGACCTCTGAACCTTCGCGGCGGATTTCTTCAATGAGGATGCCGAGATGGAGCTCGCCGCGGCCGGAGACCTTGACGCCGTCGGGGCGTCCGAGGTCCTCCATGCGCAGCGCGGGGTCCGTCTTCGTCTCACGCTCGATGCGCGCCTTGAGCTGGCGCAGCGTGATGGCGTTGCCGTCCTGCCCCGCGAAGGGACTGGTGTTTACGATAAAAAACATGGAGACCGTCGGCTCCTCTATATCGAGCGGCGGAATGATCTGGCTGCCGATTTCCGGAGCGCTCATCGTGTCGCCGAGGTCTATATTCGCCGGTCCCGTGAACCAAACGATGTCGCCGGCCCCGACCGCCTCTACTTCGGCGCGGTCCAGCCCTCTGGTCACATAGAGGTGCGTACAGGAGGAGGTGTCGGTGGAGACGACCTCCCAATTGGTCTGTTCGTAATCGGTCCAGCGCGTGTGGGTGCGCAGGATGCGGTCGCCCTTGCGCAGCGTGCCCTGCAAGATCCTGCCGCAGCCGATGCGTCCTAAGTACTCGCTCCAGGAGAGGGTGCAGACCTGCATGAGGAAGGGTTTGTCCATCTCCGCCCGGGGCGCCGGGACGCGCTCGATTATCGTTTTGAAAAGGTCGTCCATACCGGCCTTCGAGTTATCCTCGTGCTTGCCGAGGTCGTCGACGAACCAGCCCTGAAGGCCGGAGCCGTAGAGCACGGCGAAATCGCACTGTTCCTCTGTCGCGCCGAGCTCGATGAAAAGGTCGAAGGTTTTGTCGAGCGCCACGTCGGGCTCGGCGTTCGGACGGTCGACCTTGTTGACGATCACGATCGGTTTGAGTCCGAGCTTCAGCGCGCGCATCAGGACGTAGCGGGTCTGCGGCATCGGCCCTTCGTTCGCGTCGACGAGCAGCAGGACGGAATCCACCATCGAGAGGACTCTTTCGACCTCGCCCGAGAAATCCGCGTGTCCCGGGGTGTCGACGATATTTATCTTATAGCCGCCCCATTCGACCGTGCAGTGTTTGGCTTTGATCGTGATACCGCGCTCGCGTTCGAGGTTTCCCGCGTCCATCACGCGCTCTTCCATCACCTGGTTGTCGCGGAAAAGGTGCGCCGCTTTGAAGATGCCGTCTATGAGCGTTGTCTTGCCATGGTCGATATGGGCGATGATAGCGATATTTCTTATCTTTGAAGAGTCCTGCATTTTATATGTTCCTCTCGGTTTAGTATGCTTCCTGAAAGCTTCGCGCCATTGAATTTTTCAACCGGCGATTATTCTAGCCAACGTAAAATAATAACACTTACATGGCAAATTTGTCCAGCATTTATTCAGGATAAACGCGCCTCAAGTCATTTAATAAAAACATGGGGCCGCCCGCGGCCATCAATCGGTCAATCCATAATAGAATCGCTCTGTCAATTTGAAATTTCCAGGCGCTTAGAGTATATTAGTAACTATTCAATAACTATGCTCAGGGAAATGGTTCTGATTTTACCGTTCCACGAATAAACATTTAAAACAGCTTGAAGGAGTGACGAATATGAAGGGAAAAATGCTTGCTCTTGTCAAAGAAAAACCGGCGGCCGGCCTGTGGATGCGCGAGGTCGATATTCCCCGGCCGGGCCCCAACGACGTTCTGATAAAGATAAAGAAGACGTCCATCTGCGGCACCGACCTCCATATCTATAACTGGGACGAATGGTCTCAGAAGACCATCAAGACGCCGATGACGATCGGCCACGAGTATGTCGGCGAGATCGTCGAGCTCGGCAGCCACGTGCGCGGCTGGAAGATCGGCGAACGCGTCTCCGGGGAGGGACATATCGTCTGCGGCGAGTGCCGCAACTGTCTCGCCGGACGCCGCCATTACTGCCCGCACACGATCGGCGTCGGCGTAAACCGCGACGGCGCCTTTGCGCAGTATCTCTCGATTCCGACGACGAACGTCTGGCGCTGCGCCCCCGATATCCCCGACGACATCATCTCCTGCTTCGACCCGCTGGGCAACGCCACCCACACGGCGCTGCAGTTCGACCTCATCGGTGAGGACGTGCTGATTACGGGCGCGGGCCCCATCGGCATGATGGCCGCCGCAATCTGCCGCCATGTCGGCGCGCGCAACGTCGTCGTCAGCGACCTCAACGACTATCGCCTCGACCTGGCCAAGCAGCTCGGCGCGACGCGCACCGTGCGCGCCGACAGGGAGGACCTGCGCGACGTAATGCGCGAGCTCGGCATGAAGGAGGGCTTCGACGTCGGACTGGAGATGTCCGGCAGTCCGCAGGCCTTCTCCGGCATGGTCGACGTGATGCACAACAGCGGCAAGATCGCGCTGCTCGGGCTCGTAAAGCCGGGAACGGTTATCGATTGGGACAAGGTGATCTTCAACGGCCTGACGATAAAGGGCATCTACGGACGTGAAATGTATGAAACCTGGTACAAGATGACGACGATGCTCCAGAGCGGCCTCGAGATCAGCCGCGTCATCACGCACCGTTTCGACGTGCGGGACTTTGAAAAGGGCTTCGCGGCGATGAATTCCGGCCAGTCGGGCAAGGTCGTCCTCGACTGGCAGAACCTTTAAGAAAGGCGGCAGTGGCAAAGAATGAAAACGGCAATCAAAAAGATCGCAGCAGAGATAGAGAAGATTAAGGCCGACGGCCTTTACAAGAACGAACGCATCATCACGACGCCGCAGCGCGACGTGATCGACACGACCGCCAAAAGCGGCGTCGTCAACATGTGCGCCAATAACTACCTGGGACTCGCCGACAACGCGCGCGTCATCGAGGCGGCGAAGGCGGCCTATGACCGCTGGGGCTACGGCCTCGCCTCCGTGCGCTTCATCTGCGGCACGCAGCAGATTCACAAGGACCTCGAGGCGGCGGTCAGCCGTTTCCTCGGCATGGAGGATACGATTCTCTATTCTTCCTGCTTCGACGCCAACGGCGGCGTCTTCGAGCCGCTGTTCTCCGACAAGGACGCGATCATCAGCGACGAGCTGAACCACGCGAGCATCATCGACGGCGTGCGCCTCTGCAAGGCAAAGAAGTTCCGCTACCGCAACAATGACATGGATTCGCTCCGCGAGCAGCTCGAGGCGGCGAAGGCGGCGGGCGCGGATATCAAGCTCATCGTCACCGACGGCGTCTTTTCGATGGACGGCTATATCGCGAACCTCAAGGGCATCTGCGGCCTTGCCGACGAATATGACGCCCTCGTGATGGTCGACGACAGCCACGCCGTCGGCTTTATGGGCGAACGCGGACGCGGCACGCACGAATACTGCGGCGTCATGGGACGCGTCGACATCATCACCGGCACCCTCGGCAAAGCCCTCGGCGGCGCCTCCGGCGGCTATGTGAGCGCAAAGCACGAAATAGTAGAGATGCTGCGGCAGCGCAGCCGCCCCTATCTCTTCTCGAACACCGTCGCCCCCGCCATCTGCGGCGCTTCGCTCGCGGTGATCGAGATGCTCGAGGAGTCCACCGAATACCGCGACCGGGTACACGCCAATACGGAATATTTCCGTAAAAAAATGGCGGCGCTGGGCTTTGACATCCTCCCGGGGACGCACCCGATAGTGCCGATCATGCTTTACGACGCGAAGGTCGCCGCGGAATTCGCCTCGCGCCTGCTTGAGAAGGGCGTTTACGTGACGGGGTTCTTCTATCCCGTCGTCCCGCAGGGCAAGGCGCGGGTGCGCACCCAGGTCTCCGCGGCCCACACCAAAGAAGATCTCGACCGGGCGATCGCCGCTTTCAGCGAGGTCAAGAGGGAAATGGGGCTTTAAGGCTCCGGGGATAAATATAAAAACGGCCCCCTGAAAGGCGTCGCCTCGGGAGGGCCGTTTTATTTTTCGCTTTTTTACGAAAGGCCGAGCCGCCCCTTCAGAGTCAGCAGCGCGTCCGTATTCTCCGTCGTCACCATCAGCATGTCGCCCTCTTTGATCTGCGTCTTGCCGGTAGGGGTGATGGTGCCGCCGCCGCGCCGGATGAGCATGATGCGGACGCTCTCGGGAAATTTCATCTCCTGCACCGTCAGCCCGACGGCGGAAGCCCCCTCGCCGGCACACAGCTCGTAGAGCGTTCCCTGCATCTCTTCCTCATAGTCGGTGAAGCCGCGCGAGACGAGCGTCTTGTCCTCGCGGTCCAGCTGGTCGAGCAGCGAGGCCACCGGCGCGAGCAGCGACCCCTGGAGGATTACCGAGGTCAGCGAAATGAAGAATACCATGTTAAAAATGACGTCCGCGTTCGGCAGGTTGTTTGTGAGCGCGTAGGTGGCGAAGACGATCGACGAGGCCCCCCGGAGCCCGACCCACGACACCAGCAGCTGCGCCTTCTTGGAATATTTGAAGGGAAGCAGCGTGAGAAAAACCGCCGCGGGGCGAATGAAGAACATCAGCATGGCCGATATCGTCAGCGCCGGCAGCCAGACGGAGGGCAGCTGCGAGGGGAAGACGAGCAGGCCGAGCGTGACGAAGACCAATATCTGCATCAGCCAGGAGAAGCCGTCGAAGAAGCGCACCAGCGACACCTTATGGACCAGCTTCACATTTCCCATCACCATCCCGGCGATGTAGATGCCGAGGAATCCGTTGCCGTGCAATATCTGCACCGCCGAATAGATGAGGGCGGCCAGCGTCGCCGCGACGACGGGATAGAGGCCGTCGCTGTTGACCTTTATACGGTTCGTCACCCAGGCGCCGGCGTAGCCGAAGGCAAACCCCAGAGCCCCGCCGATGGCAAACTGCATCACAAACATCATTACAAAGCTGAAAAAGCCCCGGTCCGGCACGGTCATGAGGCTGATGATCGTTATCGTAAGCATGTAGGCGGTGGGGTCGTTGCTGCTGCTCTCGAGCTCTAGCATCGGCGCCAGCGGCGCTTTGAGGTTCAGGTTGTTCGAGCGCAGGATGGAAAAGACCGAGGCGGCGTCGGTGCAGGAGACGACCGAACCGAGCAGCAGCCCCTGGAGCCAGGTGAGCCCGACGAGAAAATGGGCGGCAACGGCTACCAGCACGGCGGTAATGAGGACGCCGGCCGTGGCGAGCAGCACCCCGGGGGCCAGCACGTCTTTTGCTGATTTCCAGCTCGTCGCCATGCCGCCGGCAAAGAGGATGTAGCAGATCGCGAAGTTTCCGATGCTGCTCGCGGCGGCGGCGTTGTCAAAATAGATGCCCCCGACGCCGTCCGACCCCATCAGCATCCCCGCGAAGATGAAGAATACAAGCACCGGGATGCCCGCCTTGGTAAGAAAGCGGCTGAATGCGATGCAAAAAAGCAGTATGAGCGAGACGAAAAGGATAAGGGCGTTGACGTTATCCATAAAGCGGGCCTCCTTCGGGCGTGAGATGGGATTTGTACCCATAATAACAGAATTTTATTGAAGCAACTACAAAAATGATCAAAAAGCCCGCCCCGTATTTTTACTTAAATCGTGATTTCCCGCCGCATATATGAAACGAAGCCCGGGGGACAAAAAGTGCCCCGGGCTCCGTTTATATTGCAATATTTTAAATTTTAGTCGTTCGGTCTGATCTTCTTGAAGAACACCGCTTTGCCGTCCTTCGCCTCAAGGATGAATCCGTCCTTGTCCTTCGGGTTGTGGAATTCGTCCATCGTCAGCTTCGTGTGCATCAGCTGGAGGCCCTTTGTCTTTTCAAGAGCGTCGCGCACTTTGACGGGGTCGGTGCTGTTCGCGCGCTTGATCGCATCCGCGAGCCAGTAGACCGAGTCATAAGCCATGACCGCGTTCATAAACTCCTGGCACTCCGTGCCGGCCTGCTTCTTGTACTTCGCGAAGAAATCTTTCAGCGCGGGGTCTTCCTTGGCGACGTGGCTCACCCAGAAGGTGTTCTTCATCGCCTCTTTGCCGGTGATCTCCCACATGAAGTCGCCGTATCCGTCGCCGCCGATGATGGGAACGTCGATGCCCATCTCACGCGCCTGCTTGACGGAGAGAGGCGTGCACTTGCCCATGGTCGGCAGAACGAGCACGTCGGGGTTCGACTGCTTGATCTTCGTCAGCTGGGCGCGGAAGTCGACGTCTTCACCGCGGTGGCCTTCGTCAGCGACGATCTTGCCTCCGGCGGCCTTGAAGCTCTTCGTAAAGAACTCGCGCAGTCCGTGCGAATAGTCGCTCGATACGTCGTAAAGTATCGCGGCCTTCTTCGCTTTAAGGTCGTTTGCCGCAAATACGGCGAGAATCTTTCCCTGGTAGGGATCGAGGAAGCAGATGCGGAAGTTGTAGGGCTTTACTTTGCCCTTTTCATCGACCGTCACGTTCGGGTTTGTCGGAAGGGTTCCGATGTGGGGCACTTTGCCCTGATTAAATACCGGGGAGGCCGCGATACAGAGGCCGGAGCCGCTGGGGCCGATAGCCGCGACGACCTTGTCCTGCTGGACCAGGCGGCGGGCTGCGTTCACCATGTCTTCGTTGCGCGTGCGGCAGTCATACATTATTACCTCGAGCTTCTTCCCGAGAACTCCGCCTTTGGCGTTGATCTCGCTGACAGCCATCTTAACGGCCTCGACTTCGGCGACGCCATAGGCGGCGAAGTCTCCGGTGACCGTGGCTATTTCACCGATTTTGATCGTGTCGGCGGCGAAAGCGGGGAGAGCCAAGAGCATAATTGCCAATACTGCGAATAGTTTGCGCATGCAAAAACCTCCTCTTAAATTTTCCGTCTTTATTGACCGGGATGCATAAGGATTTTACCATAATATCCGCGTTTGTAATAGACACAACCTGACAAAAAATTTCCTTTGGTGAGGTTTTCGGCAGAAAATATTGCGAAAGTACGACCGCGGCGGCTAGAGCTTCCTCGCCAGCAGCCGCCTCGTCATGATCCACCGGAAGCAGAGGACGTGCACGCCGAAGGTGACCGCCCACGAAACTGGATATGAAAGATACACCGTCGTAACGGTGTGGAAGGCCTCAGCCTGAAAGAGCGTCGCGATCCAGACCAGGCGCAGCCCGCAGGCCCCCAGCAGCGTGACGACCGTCGGCAGCACCGAATAGCCGATGCCGCGCAGCGTCCCCACCATCCCGTCCATCATGCCGCAGAGGGCGTAGGTGCTGCACAAGATCCACAGCCGTCTCATGCCGGCGCTGATCACCGCGTCGCTCGAAGAATACACGCCAAGCAGCGTGCGCCCGAAAATAACGACGAGCGCGCCCAGCAGTCCGCCTGTGACGACGATGCAGAGCTGTCCGCGCAAAAGCACCTCATAGAGGCGCTTGATGCGCCCGGCGCCGTAATTCTGGCTCGTGAAAGAGATGATGGCCTGATAAAAGGCGTTCATCGCGAAATAGACAAAGAGTTCGATGTTCGCCGCGGCGGAGTTCCCCGCCATCACCACCGCGCCGAAGGAGTTGATCGAGGACTGGATGACGACATTTGAAAGGGAAAAAAGAATCCCCTGAACCCCGGCGGGAAGGCCGATTTTCAAGATCTGTATCAGCTTCTCCCTGTCTATCCGCATCCGCGAGGGAACCAGCCGAATCCCTCCGCCCTCGCGCAGCAGGCAGCGAACGACCAGCAGCGCCGATACGCACTGTGAAATGACCGTCGCAATCGCCACGCCCGCGACGCCGAGGCGCAGATTAATGACGAAGAAAAGGTTCAGGACGACGTTTATTATACCGGCGACGACGAGAAAATAGAGCGGACGCCGCGTATCGCCGACGGCCCGCAGGATCGCGCTGCCGAAATTGTAGACCATGACCGCCGTCATGCCGAGAAAATAGATGACCAGATAAAGCGTGGCGAGGTCCAGCACCTCTTCGGGAGTCCGCATCCAGATGAGGATCTTTCGCGCGCCGGCGATGCCGAGCACCGACAGCAGAACGCCGCTTGCGATCCCAAGCACCATCGAGGTGTGGACCGTCTTGGCCAGGTCGTCCTCCGCCTTCGCGCCATAATAGCGCGCCGCGAGGACGTTGGTCCCAATGGAAAGCCCGATAAAAAGATTTGTCAGCAGCCCGATAAGAGAGGTATTCGAGCCGACCGCGGCGAGCGAATTATCGCCCGCGTAGCGGCCGACGACGATAATATCCGCCGCGTTGAAGAGCAGCTGCAATATACTGGAACACATCAGCGGAATCGCAAAGAGAAGCATCTTCGGCAAAATCGCCCCGCTGCACATGTCTATCTCATATTTTTTATTATTCAGCAGCATCTGTATCACCCCATCCGATACGGTAAAAATCCCGGCCTCTTCTTTAACAAAAACGCCTTTTCCCATGGTCAGGATATTTTAGCATATCGCCGCCCGCCAGATCAGGCGCTCTGAAAACGGCAAACCATCCATTGGCAGCATAACTATATAATGTTTGGAAAGCATATAGTTATTGACTGGCATAACCGCCGCGCGAACTCCTAAAACCTTCACTGGGCATACCGCCGCCCCCATGAAACAACGCACCAGCCTTGACGGCGCGCCGTGATGTGCTAGAATATAGTGACGAAAGAGAATGTGTTTCACATAAGCAAGCGGGCCGAGATCCTACCTCGACCCGCTTTTTTGTGGCTACGCCGCCGCTCGTGCTACCTGTCCAGCCACTTACAGAGATAGTATCCTACTACTATCGCCGCGACAGACACGATGAAAGAGAGAACGTATTCCACATAAGCCACCTCCTTCCCGTCGCCAGGAATGGAGTTGCGGCAACCGTTCAATTATAGCAAACTATTTATACTGCATCAGCTTCGCCATAACCTGTTCACCCGCCAGCCCCCGCGTCTCATTGGGAAAACGCGAGCGAGCCTCGGCGACGACAGAAGGTTGCATAACGGACGGCGGCGCGTTCAAGGACGCCCCGCTTCCTGCGCCCCCGGCCCCGACCTCGACCGGCTGGGCGCTCCCACCGGAAATGGCCCTTCGCAATACTATAAAATTTTCACCTTTTTACCTATCGCCGTAATGCCCCTTACATTGCAGCACCACGATAGACCCGTCGTCGCCCATTTCATAAACCAGCCGATCGGCCTCATTGATACTCCGGCTGAACCTGCCGCTCAAATTGCCGGTCAGCGCCTCAGGCTTCCCACTACCGGCAAGAGGGCCGTTACGACCGATATCCTTCAGCAGCACGTTGATCTTCGCCAGCGTCTTTTTATCACGCAGCTGCCACGCAAGATACTCCTCCCAGCCTGCGGCAGAAAAGGCAATCCTATTCACGCGCCATCTCCTCAAGCTCCTCCATCGACCTCACCACAACGTTCCCCGCCCTAGCTTGAGCGGCGGACTCGCGCAGAGCCGCCATATTGGAGCGGCTGTAAAACGGATCAATTGAGACCTCAAACGGAATGCGCCCCTCGCGGCTCATCTTGCGCGCAAAAATCGTGATCGCCGTCGTCATATTCATTCCCAGCTCATAACAGGTGCGCTCCATATCCCTCTTAAGATCTTCGTCCATCCTGATATTGACATTGGTTGCAGGCATACTAATCACCTCCATGTAATTAAAATTATATGCATTATGCGCACTATGTCAATATATTTAATTACATATCTAGATAACTCATCGTGCCAACATTGTGTCCTTGGCCCGGGCCTCGCCCTTCGCCTGCATCCGTCCAAAAGCCCTCCGCAGCAGCTCTGCGTGACGCCGTCAAAATCCTTTCGTGCCGCAGAGCAAAGAAACCGCGCCGCAAGGTTTAAAACAACAAAAACCCCTGTCTATCACAGGGATTTTTGATTTACTTTTTGGTGGTTTTTTTGACTTGGATTTATATATCTGGTGCCGGAGGGGGGGGTCGAACCCCCACGAGGTTTACCCTCGGCGGATTTTGAGTCCGCTGCGTCTGCCATTCCGCCACTCCGGCATTGGACCATGTAATTTTATCTCATGACCGGCCTCAGGGCAACCGGCAAATTTATTTTTGTGAAAATTCATCCTGACGCGTTATTTTCCCGCGGCGCGCAAAGCTGCACCGTCCGGCGGCGCCGACAGCAATCTTTCATACGTTTTCCCGCCATATGGGGCGGTAATGTAATATAATATGTGAAGTTTATCATATAGTCAGGAGGCTCCGATGTGAAGATCATCACTCTGGCACACTATACAATGAAAGACATCGAACCCACACCGTGGGTCGAAACATGGGAAAATCTAATGAAGTTCGGCTCACGCATGGCGCCGAAGCTGATTCCGCTGGGCTTCAAGCTCAAGCTGCGCAAGGTCATCATGGACGAGCCGACGCAGGACAACCTTATGATGGCAAATATGGTGACGATAGAATGCGAAGAGGCGGACACCCCGGAAACGCCGATCGAGAACCTTCTGATGCTCGAACTGGATTTCACCCCCTGCGGCGAGTGCCGTACGGCGGAGGGGATGGAGTTCCCCTGCCGCACATTTACGAGCTTCGGAGGCGACGTCTGCCAGACGCTGCCGGAAGAGTTTTTTATGGAGGCGACGCTGCGCGTGGCTTTTAAATCACAGCACGAATGCAGCTGCCACTGCGGGGACTGCGATTCCTGCGCGAGCGGCTGCGGCGACGAAGAGGCCGGCGTCCGCGCGGACGGCTGCGGCGGACATCATCACGACCACGGAGGTAAGTAGAGAGATGGCGCATTTCAACGTGATCACCAAAGGCGGAGATAAGGGAACTACCTCGCTGGCAAACGGCGAGCGAATTGCGAAGGACGATCCGGTCGTCGAGCTCTACGGTACGATCGATGAATGTCAGGCGGCGCTGGGGATGGCACGCGCCTTCTGCGACGACGAGAAGACGGCGCAGGATATTTATTTCATTGAGGACTACCTCTTCGGGGCGATGGCCTATTACGCGAAGTGCGATTACCCCGCGCCGGACCCGGCAATCATGGAAAATATGGCGGCGCGCGTCACGGAAGCGCTGCCCGAGGGAGGCATGACCTTCGTCCGCCCCGGCGATACCCGCTGCGGCTCCGCGCTGCATCTGGCCCGCACGATAGCGCGCCGCGCCGAGCGCACAGCGACGCCGCTTTTCCGCGAGGGAAAACTGGAGGAAAAGGGATATCAGTTCCTCAACCGGCTCTCGGACGTCATTTATCTTCTCTCTTTAAAAGTAGACGCCGCGTCCAAAAAATAACCGCGACCGGCAGACGAAAAATAAACGGCGCCCGCATCGTCTCCTCAGGATGCGGGCGCCGTTTATTTTTCGTCGTTTGCGCGGGGCGGCCGCTCAGCCCTCTTTTTTATCCGGCTTCTCCTCCGTATCGGCGGAAAACCTCTTCCACAGCCGTTTCAGACGTTCTTCTATGCGCGCCTCCGCGCCCAGTTTGCCGGGGAAGTAGAAGCGGCGAACCTCGGGCATGTAGGCCTGCGGCACCCAGTGGCTCGGGCTGTCATGCGGATAGACATATCCCTCGCCGTCGTTGCGCAGATGGCTCGGCACCTCCATTATTTTTCCCTCGCGAACGTTTTGCTGCGCCGCCTTGATCGCCAGGTAGGCGCTGTTGCTCTTCGGCGCCGAAGCGAGGTAGACGACGGCCTCGCCGAGTATCAGGTTCGCCTCGGGCATACCGACGCGGTCCACTGCCGCGGCGGCGTTCTGCGCGAGCACGAGGGCCATCGGGTCCGCAAGGCCGACGTCTTCCGCGGCGAATATACAGAGGCGGCGCGTAATGAAGCGGACGTCGTCTCCGCCCTCAAGCATCCGCGCGAGCCAGTAAAGCGCCGCGTCGGGGTCCGAGCCGCGCATGCTTTTTATGAGGGCGGAGATGACGGCGTAATGATCGTTTGAACTTCTGTCGTACCGCTGGGCGGCCGCTCCGGTACTCTGCGCGACAATCTCGTCGGTCAGCAGGGAGCCTCCGCCCATCGCCGCGGCCGACACGGCGGTTTCCAGCCGCGTCAGCGCCTGGCGGGCGTCTCCGCCGGAGAGCGCCGCTATTCTTTCGATCGTCTCTCTCTCCGCCCGCACGCCGAAACGGCCAAGGCCGCGCTCCGCGTCCTTCAGAGCGCGCGCCAGCAGCTCGCAGATGTCTTCGCTGCCGAGCGGCTCAAGGGTATAGACGACCATGCGCGAGAGCAGGGTCTTGTTTATCTCGAACCAGGGGTTCTCCGTCGTCGTGCCAATGAGGATGAGATCTCCCGTCTCGACCGCCGGCAGCAGGACATTCTGCTGTTTGCTGTTAAAATGGTATATTTCGTCGACGAAGGCGATCGCGGAACGGGCGGAAAGTTTTTTTTCGCCGCGCGCGCGCTCCACAAGATCGCGCAGCGTTTCGACCTTCGCGCTGACCGCGTTGATCTCCAGCAGCACGCGCCCCGTGACGCGCGCGATGAGGCGGACCAACGTCGTCTTCCCGACGCCGGGAGGCCCGTAGAGAATACAGCTGGGAGCCTTGCCTCCGTCGAGCATGCTGCGCAGCGCCTTTCCGGGCGCTAAAATATGCCGCTGTCCCGCGTACTCGTCGAGGGTGCGCGGCCGCATACGCTCCGCAAGCGGCACCTCAAAGCTGATATTCTCCTCTCCGCCGGTTACGAAAAGGTTTGATTCCGCCATCGTCAGACTTTTTTACGTTCTATAAAGCGCATTATGTCAAGGGAGTTCTTCGGCGCGTTGAGCGGCGCTTCGCACTCCGTAACGACCTTTGCGCAAGGATAGCGCGGGGCGAGAAAGTCTTTTACGACCTCGGCCCATTTGCGTCCCATCGCGGAGATGTCGAAGGAGGGATTCTTTTTCCAGTCCTCCGGGGAAAATATCTTCTCGGGGGCGACATAAAAGCCTCCGACGCCAAGCGAGGCGGCGCGCGCCAGCCAGCAGTCGGTCGTTGGGGAGGGGTCGGAGGGCACGGCAAAGGTAAATGAGGCGGCGTTGTGCAGCCACCGTTCCCCCTTCTTGGCGAATATCTCGCGGTACTCCCACGGGACGAGCGGAACTGGCGCGTCCAGCGCCGCTGTCAAGTCGGTCATCAGCGGATAGGTCACGTCGGCCCAGCAGTTCCACGCGGGCTCGTCCCGCTGCACCAGCACCGCGCGCATCCCCGCGCGCCGCGCTCCCTGAAGGTCATAGAGGAAATCCCCTACATAAACGCAGCGCCGCGGTTCGGCGCCGATCGCAGCGGCCGCCGCAAGCAAAGCGCGCGGGTCGGGCTTGACCCACTCCATATTGTCTCTTCCCCACGTCTGCGGCGGAAGCTCCAGACCGATAACTTCAGCGCCGCGCCTGATCACATCCAGGCAATTGCGCGACAGGATACAATAGGGGATATCGTTTTTATTCAGCCATTTAAGCAGTTCAAAGGCGCCCGGCACCGGCTCGGCCCTCTCCGCGCCCGCCATTTCCAGCGCCATCAGCTCTTTGAGCATGGCGCGGCGCGCGTCCGGCGCGAGCGTCCAGGCATCTTCAAGCAGCATCGCCCGGCGTCCGCCGTAGTATTTTTCGCGAATGCCGGAAAAATCGAGTTTAGTCTCGGCGATTACGCCGTCCCAATCCAGTAAAAATCCAGAGGCCCCCGCGGGGCTCCAAAAAGGCTCCTTTATGCACATGTCGTCCTCCCAAAATCTATACGATAAACCAACAAACAAATCGGCCATTATCCGCTCCGCATAAGGGCAGAGTCAGACACGAATATATTATAACTCAATTGAGGGCAATTTTTGAATTTTTGCCTCAGAGTAAAGGGAGCAAAATCACGCCTGCCGAAGAAAACAGCGTTCGCTCCGCCGCAAAATAAACCGGCGGCTGACAGCGTCTTGTAAGCGGCGCACAACTCTTTCAAAAATAAAAAAAGACCCCGCGAGGCCGTGTATGGGAGGTCTTGACCCGATCCTAATCAAGGATATCGGAGCGTATCCGCTTAACCTGGTCGATACTTACGTATCTCCGCCGCCTTCGGAAGACGATCCAAACGGGTTTAGTTGTTGGCTCAAGACTCAACCCATATCACACGCACCCAGCAGGGTAAATGCAATTGCTAATGTTTACTGGCTTAAATTATAGCCCCGAAACAGAAAAAAACAAGTGGCGCGGCGGAAAAATGAGGGTAGATTAAGTATAAATGCCGCTGCTGCCAAAAGCTTACTCTCCGGACCGCAGCGCCTCAAGCTCTTCGCGGATGTTGTCGCGCAGCCAAAGACCGACATCGGGTGTGGCAAGCATTTCGCGGTCGCCGTCAAGGGCCTCCACTATTTCGTCGGTATCGAGCAGGAATTCGCGTCCGTTGACGAGGTGCCGGTATTTCCAGTGGACATTGGGCGAGCCCATCACCAACGTCATGATCGTCGCGGGCATATCTCCGAGCGGCGGGCGGTCGACGCTGCCGTACTTGAATGTCGCGGTAATGGTGGTCCCGACTCCCACCGTGGAATCGATCGTCAGGGCGCCGCCGCAGAGCTCCGCCGACTGGCGCAGAAAGGGCAGCCCCATACCGACGCGGCGCGTCGTCCTCGTGGTGGTGAACGGGTCCGTCACCTTCGCGACAAACTCCGGGCTCATGCCGCGGCCGTTGTCTTTCACCGAAAAGAGAAGCAGGTCTTCCCTTTCGTCTTCGTTGATGGTGATTTCCACCTCGTCGGCGCCGGCCATCGTGCTGTTTTCGGAAATATCCAGTACATGCGCAGAGAGATCTTCAAGCATACGGCTTCTCCTCCTCGATACTCATTCATATATTTACATTAGCTTATGACCAATAGCCCGTCTTGATAGTATAATCATATCATGCCATGGCTCTATGGCAATTATATTTTGGGGAGGCTCACATTTGATAAATATCGCGATCCACGGACATTTCTACCAGCCTCCGCGTGAAGACCCCTGGACGGGAGCCGTCCTGCGCGACCCGACCGCCAGCCCGGCGCACGACTGGAACGAGCGCGTCTGCTCCGAATGTTATCTGCCAAACAGCTGCGCCAGGATTCTGGGCATGGACGGACGCATCAAATCGGAGATCAACAACTACTCAAGGCTGAGTTTTGATTTCGGCCCCACGCTCCACAGATGGATAGAGGCAAATTCGCCGGCGCTCAATAAAACGCTCATCGAATCACAGTCACGGGCGCTCGCTCAGGCGTACAACCACATCATCATGCCGCTGGCCTCCGAGCGGGACCGGCTCACCCAGACCGTTTGGGGCGTCGAGGATTTCAAATACCGTTTCGGGCGCGCGCCAAAGGGCATGTGGCTGCCGGAAACGGCCGTCAATATACCGACGCTGGAGACGCTGGCCGCGTGCGGAATCGAGTTTACGATCCTTGCGCCGCATCAGTGCCGGGCGGTGATCACAGAATCGGGGCCGGCGCTGACCTCCAGAGGGGCAAACCTCGACGTCACGCGCCCCTACCGCTGCGAACTGCCCTCGGGGCTTTCGATCACGATAATTTTCTATCACGCCGGATTGGCGCAGGGCATCGCCTTCGGCGGACTTCTCAATAACGGGGACCTCTTCAAAGAGGCCGCGGTACGCGCCGCCTCCGAAGGAGAAAACCGCCTGCTGGTGACGGCGACGGATGGAGAGAGTTACGGACACCATCACAAATTCGGCGAGATGGCCCTCGCGCGCATGTTTGAGCAGATGGCGCTCGACGAGAGGATAAACCTGCCCTCCATCGAAGAATTTCTGGCAAAACACCCGCCCACGGCAAGCTGCATAATAGAAGAAGACACCTCCTGGTCCTGCGCGCACGGCGTCGAGCGGTGGCGCGGCGACTGCGGCTGCCATACGGGGGGAGAGCCGGGCTGGAATCAGAAATGGCGCGGCCCGCTGCGCGAAGCCTTTGACCGTCTCTCCGCCGCCGTCGACGAGCTGTTCGAAGAAAAAATATCGGTCTACGGCGACCCTTGGAAGCTGCGCAACGAGGCTATAGACCTCTACAAATGCGGACGCGCGCTCAGCGGGGAAGAACGGGCGAAACGCAACAGCGCCTTTGTGGCGGAGAGATTCGGCGATATCCCGGAGAAGGCCTCCGGCAGAATAACGGACCTGATAGAAATGGAACGTATGCGGCTGTTTATATACACCTCGTGCGCCTGGTTCTTCAACGACATCGCCGGCGTCGAGACCAAGCAGATCATCTCGTACGCCGTCCGCGCCGCGCAGCTGGCCGAGACGGCCTCTGGGAGAGAGTTTATCAAGCCGCTGCTGGAAGATCTCCGAAAGGCCGCCGGCAACACCAAGGAACGGCCCAACGCCGCCGCGGTGGCCATGCGCGACATCATGCCCCGCATGGAGGAACACCGGAGCCAGGAAACGGAAAGCGAACAAAATACAGACGGATCGGAGAAGATGAACGGAATGAATTACGGAACAAACCTTGCCAACTCGTTGCTCGCGACGCTTGAGCATGATCCGGCCTTTAGAAACACCGCCTATTTCTCGATGGAAATCGCGCTCATGCCGGAGATACCCACCTACTCCGGCGGCCTTGGGGTGCTCGCGGGAGATATTTTAAAGAGCTCGGCCGACCTCGGCGTGCCGATGGTGGCGATGACGCTGCTTTACAAAAAGGGATATTTCGCCCAGAAGATCAACAAGGACGGTCGCCAAACGGAATATCCCGTGGAGTGGAACCCGCGCGATTTCATGACCCAGCTGCCGAACCGGGTGACGATCGCGATGAACGGACGGCCGGTGACGATAGGCGCCTGGTGCTACATGCTGGTCGGACAGACCGAGCACCCGCTGCCCATTTATTTCCTCGATACCGACCTGCCGGAAAACGGCCCCGAAGACCGGCAGCTGACGGCGGAACTTTACGGCGGCGACAACAAATACCGTCTCTGCCAGGAGCTGATCCTCGGCATCGGCGGCCTGCGCCTGCTGCGCGACATGGGCTACCGCAACATTTCGACCTTCCACCTCAACGAGGGACACGCCGGCTTTCTCACGCTCGAACTTCTGCGCGAACAGGGCTACGGCGACATCGAAAAGGTCAGGAATCAGGTCATCTTCACGACGCACACGCCGGTAGCGGCGGGACACGACTTCTTCTCTTACGACCTCATCGACCAGGTGATGGACGGCGACGTCGCGCACATACTGCGCCAGCACATCGGCGGCAACGGCCTCTCGATGACGGACCTCGCGCTCAAGCTCTCTCGCTATGTCAACGGCGTCTCGCACAAACACGCGCTGGTAAGCCGCGCGATGTTCGGCGACGAATCGATCGACTGGATAACGAACGGCGTCCATTCGCCGACCTGGACTTCGCCAAGCTTCGCCAAGCTCTACGACGCCTATATCCCCGGATGGAAGAACGACCCCTCGCGGCTGATGCAGGCCCTGCACATCCCCGACGAAGAGGTATGGAAGGCGCACCAGGCGGCGAAGATGAAGCTGCTCGCCTTCGTCCTCGAAGAGACGGGACAGCAGCTTGACCCCGACGTGCTGACGATCGGCTTCGCGCGCCGCGCCGCGACTTATAAGCGGGCGGACCTCGTCTTTACCGACATCCGGCGTCTCGTGGAGATCGGCAAGGGCAAGGTGCAGTTCGTCTTCTCCGGCAAGGCGCACCCGCACGACGAGCCGGGAAAGGCCATCCTGCAAAAGATAAACAACATCGCCAGGGAACTCGGCGCGGAGCTGCCCGTGGTCTTTATCGAAAACTACAACATGGGCCCCGCGAAGTTTATCACTTCGGGCGTGGATATCTGGCTCAACACGCCGATTCGCCCGCGCGAGGCCTCCGGCACGAGCGGCATGAAATGCGTTCACAACGGAGTCATGAACTTTTCCGTCCTCGACGGCTGGTGGATAGAGGGCTGCATCGAGGGCAAGACCGGCTGGGCGATCGGGCCGGAGCCTACGGAAAACGGATTGGTGGAGTATAACGAGGCGGAAGACGCCGTAGACCTCTATAATAAGCTGGAAGAGAAGATCATCCCCGCCTATTACACCGACCGCAAGAGATGGATAAGCATGATGAAATTCGCAATAGCAGTGAACGCTAGCTACTTCAATACACACAGGGTGGTGCACGAATACTGTGAAAAGGCTTATGGTACCGTATTCCGCGGACATTAAAATGGAAAAAGGAAACGAATTTGTGCAAAAGATACTGCATGTGTCGCCGGAGTGCGCTCCCCTCGCGAAAAAGGGGGGCCTCGGCGACGTGGTGGGCTCGCTGCCAAAGGCGCTCCGCAAAAACGGCATCGACGCGCGCGTGCTGATGCCGGCCTGGCCCGGAGTGCTGGAAAGGGCGCGCGAGCTGTCCGCCCTCCCCAGCCGCCCGCTGGGCACGGTCTCGGCCGCGCTCAACTGGCGCGCCCTCTCCGCCAAGGTCTGGCGCGCCTGTATCGACGGCCTTCCCATCTACATTTTAGAAAACGACGAACTTTTCGCCAACAAAAACATCTACCCGGAAGAGATGAACGCCGCCACCGCCGAACCGATGATCTTCCTCTCATACGCGGCCTTCGAGCTTTCCGGCGCGACACGCTGGAAGCCGCAGATCATCCACGCGCACGACTGGCCCACGGCGATCATCCCCAGCGCCCTGCGCTGGCACCGCCACTACTCCGCTGTGGCCGGAGACTTTGACACCGTCTATACAATACACAACATGGCGCACCAGGGGCTTTTCCAGCAGGAGTGCCTCAGCGGATGGGGGTTCCCCCCCGATTCCTTCTCGGCGCTCGACCCCGTGTCGCTTGAATTCTACGGCCTCGTCAACCTCATGAAGGGCGCGTTAAACACCTCGGAGGCGATCACGACCGTAAGCCCCAGCTACTCATGGGACATCCAGACTCACGACGGCGGTTTCGGCCTCGACGGCGTAATGTCGGCGAACAAGGGCAAGCTGCGCGGCATCCTGAACGGCATCGACTACGACGTCTGGAATCCGCGCAAGGACCCGCTTCTGCCCGCGCATTACGACCTCAGCCACCGTGACGGCAAAAAAACCTGCCGCCGCGCGCTGATGGAGACATGCGGCTGGGAGGACGACGGACGTCCCCTGACAATATTCGTCGGCCGCCTCACGGAGCAAAAGGGCGTCGATATCATGCTGGAGGCGCTGGAACGTTTCATGCCCGATAAAATCTACGCCCTCATCATCGGCTCGGGAAATGAGTTCTACAACAGAAAGCTCGCGGACTTTGAGGTCAGCCATTCGTCCTCGGTGCGGACGGTGACCGCCTTCAGTGAAG